>JBEGNZ010000004.1:0-129797 GCA_041182245.1 Pseudomonadota bacterium
CCGCCAGTAACCATGGATATCGCGGCATAAGCTGAGGGCATTCTGTGGCCACCAAGACCCGTGCTGATCTTTTGAAGCGGCTGGAGCCCTATTGGAAAATGGAGGCTGCAAATATGCTGTTGGTGCCGGTATTTTTGCTCTGGTTAAACCAATGGCAGATCAGCGTGATCACGGTTGCACCCATGGCGGCGACGATAATGCTCTTGGCCATTGGTGCCCTCTATTGGCGCGGTAAGGTGCGACAGTTGCAGGGCGAGGGTCGCGATTTCACCCGCCTGTTGCGCGGGATTTCATTTTGTCAGCGGCCTGCCTTGGTCCTAACGCTGTTGAGCTGCCTTACGGCCCTGGGCGGGTGGCTGGTCCCCGAGTGGTCGGCTGGACTCGCCGACCGCAATATTGCAACCGGCTGCGCAATCCTAGCGGTTCTGGAATATGTAAACTATTACCACCGGCAGCTGCAGCATTTTGACAACCAAGAAGATTTCCAACGCTTGCTCGCGGGCAAGGGTTTTCGAAAGTCTTGGCTGTCGCGTGATCTTGAGGCGCTAAGGAAAGCCTCAAGCAGATCGTGACGGGTCCGGCGCGATCTGACGCTCAACCCTCGCCACCCGCCTGCTGACGATAAATAGATCGGGGATTATAGCCGCTTGCAGATTGAGGCATTCATCCTTCGGCGTCAGGCAACTTGACCGTCAAGACCAGTAGGGCAGATATTGTCAGCGCGAAAATTGCCATGATTTGTGCGGGAGCATAGCTGCCATACCGATCATAGATCTGCCCCATCCCGATCATTCCACCAACATTGCCAATCCAACCCAGACCCGCAAGTGCGCCATAGATTGTGCCATAACGGGCAGCGCCAAACCTGCGGCCGACAAAATAGGCAAATATATCCAGCTCGGCACCCTGCTGTAGGCCGATAATCATAGCGGCCAGTAATGCCGCAATCACGACACCATCGGTTCCAAGGAGAATCATGAAGCCCAAGACCGGAATCAGGGTCAGGAAAAAAGCAACACGGCGGGGCTCGTACATGTCAAGCAGCCACCCACCGGCCAATCGACCTAGAAACTGCCCACCGGCAAAGAAGGATATGGCCAGAGCTGCCGTTCGGGCATCGATCCCTTCGTTGACGATCATCGGCGCGAGCTGACTGACGGTACCGGCGGTGGCAAGGCTCATCGTGATCAGCGAAAATGTAAGCCACCAGAAATCGCGCTCAACCCAAAAGCTGCGGTCTGCGACAGGCCGGTCTTTTTCGGCACTGATTGATGGCGCGCTGGCTTTGTGATCCCAACGGGGTAACAGCAGCAGCACAGCGGGAATGCCAATCACCACCGATGCAATGGCAAATCCGAAAAAGCCTCCCCGCCAACCCCAGCCTTCCAACAGCAGTTGAACCAGGGGCGGCGAGGCCATGGCGACCAAGGCAATTCCCACGGCCATAAGTCCCAAAGCTTTACCGCGATGGGTAATGAAATGGGCGTTGATTGGCCTGCTCAAGACCACCGCAGTGGACCCAATCCCCAAAAACCCGATCGTAGCGATCGATAAGGCTATGTGCCACAGGCTGCTGGCATAGCTCGCCGTCAGACAATAGACGCTAGCTACAGCGAGGGTAGAACCAACAAAGACCGCTCGCGCGCCGAACAGATCAGCCGCGCGTCCTAGGATTGGTGAGCCCAGTGCCGCCATCACGATTAGCGCTTGGACAGATCCAAGATCACCGCGGCTGACATTAAGGTCCTTTGATATCGGTAGGATGAACATCGAGAAATTCAGGAACACCACGCCCACGCCGGTTCCAGCGGCTAGGGCACCGCCAACTATGAGGTGCCAGCCATCGCGAAACTCACCCGTCAGGATCGGTAGTGCCCATCTCATGAGAAAAGCTCGTCTCTATATTCTAGACCGAGTTTCGAGGCGGGCATTTGACTGCAGCCTGTCCCTCCGGCAGATGATCGCGCTTGTAAAATTGCACGTAATTCAAGCGAATGCCGAATTATTAATTCAACATCCCTATGGGTTAGCCTAAGCCGGGGATGATCGCCGAGCGATAGACCAGCTCACTCAGATCGGGACCGTTTATCTTTTAGCCACTTTGCTAATTTGAGGTTTTTCTTGGACTTCGAAATGCCCGTCCAAACCGCTCAAATTTAGGATTCAGAATTTCATCTTTCCGTCCCACAGCGACCAAAAGTAGCGCAATTAGGAGGACGGACGCAGGCAATATGCTGTCGGGTACGAGAAAAAGATGGGTCCCGATAGCACCAACCATCACCAATGCCAACCCGGCAGCCGCTAGGCCAGATAATGGCCTTATCATTAGTCCCATGCCGCCGGCCAATTCCAATGAACCAATAATATAGCGAAACCAAGGATCCATGCCGAGGGCCTGAAATGTTTCGACAGGGACCACATGACCCGTGAATTTCCGAAATGCTGCATTAAGAAAGACGCCAGAGAGCGCAATCTGCAGAGTCCAAGAAAGGCGGATGAGCCAAATCTGTCCAGCCATATGCCTTAGTCCACTCTCGCGGTTGAGGTCCGTGCGGCGCTCAGCGCCCAGATCCAAGTCGCCAAGGTTGCGACCAAAAGAACCGGCGGGCCGATCCACTCGAATGCCCAAAAGAGTACACCGCCCGCGATGAAGATCGCGCCAAGCTGACGCGGACTTACCCAACCCTCTCTCAATGCCGCCTGAGCGATCAACCCATTTGCTGGAAGATAGAGCGCCATGGCAGTGATTAAGCCCGGACTGAAGTCACGAAAAATGATGGTGGCACCAAGGTGAAAGATAGCGTTGTGGACCTGTGTGGCCATCAAGAACATGAGGGTCACCCACGCGCTTACCCGGGTGCGTGTGGTGGCGTGGATCAGCAAATAAACAAGGCCGACGGAAACCAAAATCGCCAAAATTGCTTCTGTACTTAAGGCGTTGTTGTCGGGAAAATATTTGAGCCGCCATGCTCGAAAATTGAAGAACAGGTGCTCCTCGGCATGATGAATTGCATAGACTAGGGGGGCAAGAAGCAGAGCTGAAATGAAAGGAATACGGGTCATCAGGGGCTCCTCTATGGACATCCAATGAGATTAAGGGCTTACTAATTGACTATCTAGTCATTTAACGGCAGGTTCTAAGCGCCTATGCCCGGGTCCCCTCGATATCGCGGCTTACGCCGTACAGCGAATAGACAGGCCCTTATGGGTGCGGCCGAAGAACTGTTCGGCCTAAAGGGCTTTTCCAATGTCTCGGTTGATGAGATTACCGCGCGTGCAGGGGTGGCAAAGGGTACCTTCTATAATCACTTTGCCGATAGGGCCGACGTCGCCAATCACATCGCGCTCGAGATCCGAAATGAATTGCGAGCACGTATCGACGCAATGAAGTCAACGAGCTCTGATCCGGCCATGCACCTTGCTCTCGCCATTTCGTTGTTTTTGCTTTTGGCCGTGGAACACCCAAACAGGGCATTGATCCTCGTTTCTTTGATCAATGATCCAACCGATGTGAACTCACCGATGAATGCCCCCGTCAGGCTCACACTGCAAAATGGCGACGCAACCGGGCGCTTTAAGCTTGCCTCAATCGAAGCCTCTTTGATCATGGTGATTGGTGTTGTCTCAGCAGGGATACGCAACTTGATCGAGCGGCCCACCAAGGATCCGTCTTCTCGCATCACCGATCTTGTGATCCATACCCTGCGATCGCTGGGTTTGGATTGGGACGATGCGCATGACTTGGCAGCCCTTTCCCTTCCGCAAATGTCGAAGGCCTATATTTAAATATCCAATTTTCACGGGCCTATCGCGACGAGGGGTTGGCTGGGGGTTGCTCTGACACAGCCCTTTGCCCCGCCTCTACACCGTCGGGTCAGGCGCGATCTGGATCAGCATCTTGCCGAAATTGTCGCCCCTGAGCATTTCGGCAAAGGCGCTGGGGACGGCCTCTAGGCCTTGGCGAATATCTTCGCGATATTTGAGCTGTCCTGACGCGACGAGGGGGGCGACCTCATCGAGGAACTGGTCGTGGTGGCCTGAGACGAAGTCTCCGACAAACAGGTCCCCGACCCTGACGCCTCTGGCCTTAAAGATCGCATCACCGCGGGCCATCAGGGCGGCCCTGGCATCGCTATTGTCGTCATCGCCATAGTGGGCGATCAGGCCGCAGATGGTCATTCGTGCGCCGTGATTGAACAGGGGCAGGACCGCGTCAAAGACCGCGCCGCCGACATTTTCGAAATAGACATCGATCCCGCTCGGGCAGGCCTTGGCCAAGTCTTCAGTCACGGTGGGGCTAAGGTGAGAGACACAGGCGTCAAAGCCAAGCTCTTCGGTGACAAAGTGGCACTTGGCCGGCTTGCTCGCAATGCCGACCACCCTTGCGCCGCGCAGCTTGGCCAACTGGCCCGCGATCTGACCGACGCCGCCTGATGCCGCAGAAATCACCACCGTTTCACCAGCCCTTGGCGCGGCCATCAGGATCAGCCCCGCATAGGCCGTCAGGCCCAACATGCCCAGCACGCCGACCGCCTGAGAAATACGGCCCCGTGCCGGATCAAGCTTGCGCGGCACCATATAGCCGGGACGCGGGACGCCCTCGCCCATCAGACCATAGGCCGCCCAGCCATTGGTGTTGAACACCAGATCACCGGCGGCAAACCCCTCCATCCGGCTCTCGATCACCTGCGAGACGGTGCGGGCATGGCAGGGCGTGCCGGGACGATCGACGCCGCGCCGCTTATAGCCCCATTGATAGGGATCCAGAGAGATATAGAGCGTGCGGGTCAGGGCCTGACCGGGGCCGGGCGAGAGGATCGGGGCCTCTTGCAGCACAAAGGTCTCAGCGTCTGGCCAAGCGCCCACCGGCTTGCCCGACAGGGTCCAAAATCGGTTCATGGCCGCCTCCCACCAGATTGATCCTTAGGCTAGCGCGCGCCTGTTCGACTGGCAATTGGCGCGGCCATGTCGCAGGCTGCTAGCGTCTGGTCCCGATGCATAATAGGCTTTCCTCATCACGCCCTTTAGGGGCTCTATCGCTAGAGGGTAACCCCATGACCCCACTCCATTTTCGCTCTGCCACGGCCATTGCCGCCGCCATTCGGAGCGGCGAGATCACGGCGCGTGCGGCGCTGGAACATTTCCTCGATCGCGTCGACCAGCATAATGGCCCGCTCAATGCGGTGATCTATCAGGACCGCGACGGCGCGCGGGCCAGAGCCGATGCGGCGGACGCAACACGCGCGGCGGGGGGCGAGCTTGGCCCCCTGCATGGCGTGCCCATGACCATCAAGGAGAGCTACCAACTGCCCGGATCGCCAACCACCTATGGCATTCCGGCCATGAAGGACAATGTCACCCAGCGCACGGCGGTGGCCATTGCACGGCTTCAGGCGGCGGGAGCCAATATCTTCGGCAAGACCAATGTGCCGATCCGACTGGCGGATTTTCAGAGCTATAACGACAATTACGGCACGACGAACAATCCGTGGGACCTGACCCGAACGCCCGGCGGGTCCTCTGGTGGGTCGGCCGCCGCCCTAGCAGCAGGCCTGACCAGCCTAGAGATGGGCAGTGATATTGGCGGCTCGATCCGCAATCCAGCCCATTTTTGCGGCGTCTTTGGTCATAAGGGGACTTGGAATCTGGTGCCGCCTCGGGGCCATTCGCTGGATGATAGCGTGTCGCCGACGGACATCTCAGTCGTCGGCCCGCTCGCCCGCTCCGCCGACGATCTGGAACTGGCCATGATGTTGGTGGCGGGGGATGATGATGCCGATTGGCGCGGCTTTAGCGATCAACTGCCCGGCTTGGACGGCCCCCTTTCGGACCTGACCATCGGTATCTGGGCCTCCGACCCGATCTGCCCAACCTCGGCGGCGGTGGGGGCAAGACTGCAGGCCGTCGCCGACGCGCTCGGCCGCGCCGGTGCCAAGATTGATGACCATTCCCGGCCAGACTTTTCGTCGGCCCATAGTTACGAGACCTTCAATGGCCTCCTGTCCTCGGCCATGTCCGCAAGGTCGTCCGATGAGGATTTCCAGCGGGCGCAGGCCCGGCTCGCCACCCTATCGCCGGACGATCAAAGCCCGCTGGCGAAACAGCTGCGCTGGCAGACCATGACCCTGCGCGACTGGTCACGGCTCAATGAGGCCCGCAACAAGATCCGCTGGGCTTGGCATCGCTATTTTGGCGAGGTGGATTTCCTGATCACCCCCGTCATGCCCGTCACCGCCTTTCCGCATGATCATGGCCGTGAAGGCTCGCGGGTCATTGATATTGACGGTCAGTCCTGGCCCTATTTTAACCAGACCTTCTGGGCCGGATTGGCCGGCGTCGCCTATCTGCCCGCCACCGTCTTCCCGGCAGGGCTGGCGACCGATGGGCTGCCGGTCGGTCTTCAGATCATTGGCCCAGCCTATAGCGACCTTCGCACCATCGGTCTGGCCCAGAGGCTCGAAGCCATGGGCTTTGGCTTTATCCCGCCCCCGGCCTATTCGACCTAGGCCAACCCCGCTAGTTCTGGGGTTTTTTGAGGCCAAGGCGGATGGCAATCTGTACCGAGGCCCCATCGACCGGCGCGCCGTCGGAGGACCAGGGGTTCATCTTCATGGTCGAGGCCAAGAGGGCGGCCGCCTCTGAAAAGCCTAGGCCCTCGGGATCTGCGGCCTGAGGCTGGCAGCTGGTCAGACCACCGCCCACGGTCACCCGGCATAGCGCAACCCCTCGGCCCGTGGAGACCCCTTGGGCCACCGCTTCGGGCGGGAACACCTTGGGCGCTCGCTCGGTATCAAAGCCATAGGTCCATTTGGGCGAGTCGATCATGCGCTCTTCGCCGCGATTTGGAGGCGCAAAACGGATCGGAACATCGACCCAGACATCTTCACCGCGCCGGGGCTTGGCCAAGTCCGGCGTCAGCTGGAACTTTCGGGTCAGCAAGAGGGCGGCCTCGCCAAAACCGAGCTTGGTCGGCGTTTCCTTGGTGATCTGGCAGCGCGACAGGCCGCCATACTTGACCACCTGACAGTGGGCGACCGCATAGCCCTCAGCATTGCCCGCCTCAGCAGGATAGGCCCGGTTCCAGTCCGCCGTACTGGGGGCCTGAGCCCAGGTCGGGTGATCCAGCATGGTGATCAGGCGCCGTGGCAAGGGATTGTTCTTGATCCATGTGGTCGGACAGGGCTTACCCCCCATGCCGCACTCTCCGGGCAGAGCCGAGGATGAGGTGGGCAGGGTGTCAAACTGCGGATTGGGGGCCTTGAAGTTGATGGCGATACGCATCATCGAGCGGATCGGACCCTTGGGGCCCATGGCCGGCGGGACCTTGAAGGTCGGGCGCAGGGTCATGGCTGCGCGGCCAAAATTCTTGCCCTCCGGGGTCTCGGACAGGACCTCGCACCACTCGGCCAGCCCATAGATGTCGACATCGCAGTTCAGGGTCACCTGACCACTGACCTTGGCTTGAAAGGCCCCGTCTGGATAGACCGAGACAAATTGGCCGATGGCGCTGTCGTCGGTTTGCATGTCGATCGTGACCGCAGGCGGCGGTAGCTTTTCACCTTTGCGCGCGCCCGTCACCGTGATCTGAGAGACCGGGCCTCGGTCATCGCCGCCCTGTGAAGGTTGTGCCTGAGCCACAGAGGCGACTAGGGCCGTCGCCAAGATCAATCTGACAAACATAGTCCGCTCCTGGTCCTTCATTAGGCCGCCGGGCCGAACCCGTTAGACCCCCTATGGCAATGAATAGGCAATCACATAGTCGCCCTTGGCCCGGGTCATCCGCGCACCCCCAGCCGAGACCACGACATATTGCTTGCCGGTCTTGGGCGAGACATAGCTAGATGGGGTACCCCCGACACCGACGGGTAGGCGGCCCGCCCAAAGGACCTTTCCTGTCTCATTGTCATAGGCCCGCAGATAGGGGTCCATGGTCGCGGCATGGAAGGTCACGCCGCCCGCTGTGGTGATCACCCCGCCCAGACCCATGGTGCCGATCGGCAGCGGGATGTGGGACGATAGGCCCAGAGGTCCAGCGGTCTCTGCGGTGCCAACCGGGACCTGCCAGACGATCTTACGGCTCTTGACATCAATGGCCGTCATCATGCTCTGAGCCGGTTGCAGACAGGGTGTGAAGAGGGGGCTGACCATCCAGCTGTTTATGGCCTTGTAGGCAACGCCCTTAAGGCTGGCCTCGGGACGATCCTTGGCGCGGCTAAGCTGGATATTGGGCTCGTTCGAGGGCACGAGGCGCACGGTCTGAGGGATGCGCACATCGGTCATCAGCAACAGGCCACGGCGCGGATCATAGGCGCCCGAGCCCCAATTCATACCGCCACCATTGCCCGGAGACTGTAGCGAGGCCTTCTCGCCGCCCGGCGGCGTGAAGTCGCCATCATAGCGCACGCTCTTAAAGCTGATCCGGCAATAGAGCTGGTCGAGCGGGGTTGCGCCCCACATCATCTTTTCGGTTATGCGGCCAGCCCCAACGGTGGGCATATCGACCGAATAGGGCTGGGTCGGCGAGAGCCACTCGCCCGGCTGAGGCCCGCCCGGGACCTTGACCTCAACCACCTTGGACAGGGGTTTTCCATCGCGCCGGTCGAGGACGAAGATCTGGCCCCGCTTGGTCATCTGCACCACAGCAGGGGCACTGCCGCCCGCGACAGGAAAGTCGATCAGCATGGGCTGAGAGGGAACATCATAGTCCCAGACATCATGGTGCACGGTCTGAAAATTCCACCGCACCTTGCCGGTTACCGCATCGAGGGCCACCACCGACGAAGAATAGAGTTCGCTGAGCCGTGAGCGGTGCGATCCCCAATAGTCCGGCGTCGCATTGCCGGTCGGCAGATAGATCAGGCCAAGCTCTGGATCAAAGGCCGGGGTCGACCAGACGTTGGGCGTGCCGCGCGTATAGGTCTGGCCCTCAGGTGGCAGCTTGCTGATGGCCGGATTGCCCAGGTCCCAAGCCCAAGACAGCTCGCCCGTCACCGCATCAAAGGCCCGCACGACGCCAGAGGGCTCGGACAGTTCTTGATTGTCCGCCACCCAGCCACCAAGAACCACCCGATTGCCAATCACGGTCGGCATAGAGGTCTGGAAATAGAAGCCGGTCTTGATCGGTCCGATTCCGGTCGTGAGGTCAACCTTGCCGCCCTTGCCAAATCCGGGGCAGAGCGCGCCCGTATCGGCGTCTAACGCGATCAGCTCCGCATTGATCGTCGAGCTGATAATGCGGCGTGCGCAGAGGCCTGTCGTGGGCACAGGGTTGGCAATTTTGGGAGTCGAGGCTGGGTCCAATGACTTGGTCAAGGCGACCTTGGGCTGGGTCCCATCCCAATAGCCGACGCCGCGGCAACGGTTCCAGAAGCCCGGCTTGACCTTAGGATCGTGACGCCAGATCTCCTTACCGCTGTCGGCATCGAGGGCGATGACGATGTTGGTTGGGGTGCAGAGATAGACCTTGTCGCCAATCTGCATCGGCGTGTTTTGATCTTCTGAGCCGCGATTGGGGGCCTCTCCGGTTTGGAAGGTCCACGCGACCTTGAGGCCGGAGACCGTCTCGCGATTGATCTGGTCGACGGGCACATAGCGCGCGCCGCCCGGATCGCGGCCATAATAGCGCCAGTCGGAGCCCGCCTCAGCCGGTGGTGCACCCTCGGCAATCTTGGCCGGTCTTGTGGCTTGGCCTTGGCTAAAGGTTCCAGGAATGGTGATGGCCATAACCAGCAAACAGGCCGCCGACATCAGCGCCGTCGCCCGTCCGGCCCGGTCACGGTCTGCGCCTCGAGGGGCCGTGGGCAAAACCAGCAGCAAGAAGAGACCCAGAACGGCGGGAGCGACCAGCCGGGGCACCAGAGGCCAAAAGACCAGTCCACTTTCCCACAGGGCCCAAGCCAAGGTGACGGCGAGAACCGCTGCATAGACGAGACCGGCCAGAGACCTGCGCCGAACCAGCAAAACCCCCGCCGCCATCACACCAGCCCCTGCCAGCAGGTAATAGGCCGAGCCGCCCAACTGCACCAATCGGCCACCGCCAACCAGCAAAACCAGACCGACAAGGGCGATGAGCCCACCACCGATCGCTGCCCACACACGCGTGGAGATCTTTACATCTGTTTCGGTCGCCATTTTGGCCTGTTCCCTACCCTATGGACCAAAGCCTAGACCGGCAGATTGGTCTTGGCAATTTTCTGGGGTGGAGGTCGGTGCCGGATTGGATTAGACGGCCCGGCTTGGCGTCTGATAGGCTTTGACCATGACCCAGCAGCGCACCCTCATTGCCTACAATACCGCCACCGCCAGCGAGAACCGCATCCATGCCGATGATGTGGCGGGAAAATTTGGCTTTACCGGCGGTTTGGTTCCCGGTGTCGATGTCTTTGCCTATATGGCCCATGCGCCGCGCGCCCAGTGGGGGCTTGATTGGCTCAGCCAAGGCCGGATCAAGGCGCGGTTTGGCAAGCCGGTCTATGATGGCGACGAGACCACCGTCAGAGCCGAAGACCAGCCAGACGGGACCCTGTCCATCGCGGTTCAGGCCCGCGGCCTAGACTGTGCCAGCGGCACGGCTTGGCGCAGGGATGACAGCCCCCTGCCCGCCCTCCTGCCCGAGGCCGAGGTGCCGCGCCCGGAAGATCGGCCAGATGCCAGCATGGAGAGCCTGCCGGTGGGCAAGGTCTTGGGCACGCTGAAAGAAATCTTCTTTGCCGATGTCGGCCTATCGAACCTGCAAAATACCCGCGAGGACCCATCCCTGTTTGACGGCGGCAATCTGGTCAGCCCCGGCTATATGCTGCGCCGCGCCAACTATGTGCTGGCCCGCTCGGTCAAGCTTGGCCCTTGGATCCATGTCGAGAGTGATGTGCGCCTGCATGGCCTGATCAGCGACGGTGACCTCTTAGAGACCCGCGCCATTGTCGTGGCCAATGAAGAAAAGAACGGCCACCTGATCGTCACGCTGGACTTTACCGTCGCCTGCCGCGAGCGACTGGCCATGTCGGGTCGGCATTGGGCCATCTATGCGCCCCGGCAGGTGCGCCAGTTGGGCTAAGCCTGCCAAAGCCTACCCCCATCCTTGATTTTACCCCCCAATTGGACAGGCCCCCCATGGACCTTTCGCGTTTTCCGCGCCGTAACTATACCCCCTTCCCCACGCCGCTTGAGCGGGCCCCTCGGTTCTCGGCAGCCTTGGCGGCCAGTTGCCCCGGTGGGACCGGGCCCGACATCTGGTTCAAGCGCGACGATATGCTGGGTCTCTTTCCCGGCGGCAATAAAACCCGCAAGCTGGAGTTCCTGATGGGCGAGGCGTTGGCCCAGGGCGCGGACACCCTCATCACCTGCGGAGCCCCCCAGTCTAACCATTGCCGCATCACCCTGACCGCCGCCGTGCGCGAGGGGCTCAAATGCCGCTTTGTCATCGAAGAGCGTGTGCCCGGCAGCTATAGCCAAACCGCCAGTGGCAATAATTTCATGTTCCATCTGATGGGCATCGAAGCCATCACCGTCGTTCCCGGCGGCAGCGACATTGCCGCCGCCATGGCCCAGATGGCCGATCAGGTCCGGGCCGAGGGCGGTAAGCCCTATATTATCCCGGGCGGCGGCTCCAACGCCATTGGCGGGCTGGGCTATGTCGCCTGCGCCCAGGAGCTGCAGCAGCAGTTTTTTGACCAAGGGGTCCAGATCGACCGCGTCGTCGTTGGCTCAGGCAGTTCCGGCACCCACGGCGGTTTGGTCGCTGGCTTTTTGGGCAACCACATCAAGATCCCCATTGTCGGCATCGGCGTTAGCCGCGACCCCGCAGATCAGGAGCCTCTGGTCTTTAAGGAGGCGCAGGCCGTCGCTGATCTGCTCGATGTCGGCCTGACCATCCCGAGGGACGCCGTCGTCAGTGTCGGCGGCTATTGGCAGCCGAAATATTCCATCCCCAACGCCGCCATGGTCGAGGCTGTCCAGATGCTGGCCCGCACCGAAGGCATCCTTCTGGACCCGGTCTATACGGGCAAGATCATGGCTGGCCTGATCGGTCTGGCCCGCGAGGGCTATTTCAAGCCCAGCGAACAGGTCCTGTTCCTCCACACCGGCGGCCTGCCCTCGCTGCACGCCTATGAGGATGTGGTTCTGGGCCGGGTGGGGGTTTAGGGCCCTCAAACCTCCGCTAAATTCTCCACGCGCGTTAGCCAATAGTCGGCGTCGTAGGTGGGGTCGTCGGTCAGATAGCGCCACAGGCGGATGCGGTTGAGGAATTCAAGACGGCCTGTGTCCTGCTCGAACCAGGGCTCGGGGGTCATCAGGGTCTGTTCGACGCTGGGGGGCAAGGGGCCCTTGAGGTAGAAGATCGGGCGCTGTTGATTTTGCGGCACCAGAGTCGAGACATCGAACTGGCGCACCTGCGTGCGGCTGGACCTTGGATTGGGATTGATCCGGATCTTGAACATGGTGCGGGTGCGGTCCGACAGATTGACCCCGCCGCCATGCCAGATGCCCGAATGGATGAAGAGCAGGGTCCCGGCCTCGCAGACCATATGCTGCTGGCCGCGAATATTCTGATAGCGGCCCAAGGCCACCTCGCTGACCCGGCGCAGATGGGTGCCGGGGATAAAGCGGGTGCCGCCCATCTCGCGCGTCACCGCATGGGGATAGTACATGATCTGGACGTCAAAGGCCGTGCGTGGGTCGATGGTGGAGTCCTGATGGGTGTGCTGGGACACATTCTCGCCGCCACTGGCCTCGTGATAGGCGGGCGGGAAGGTGACGTGCAGGAAGTGGTGGTCGAAGATCGGGTCCTCGCCGACCAGACTACGGATCGCGCCCGCCACCACCGGCAACTGAACCAGCTTGGCCAGCGCCGAGCCGTCCGGATAGGCCTGATCGAGCGGGGTCCCCGCCGCGACCTCGGGCACACCGGCCTTGGCCAGCATCTCGCCATAGGTACGCATCAGACCCCGGCCTGGCACCGGCGGCGCGATCTCGCCCATCTCTTGCAAGAACTGAGCATTCAGCGCCTCAGGCACCACCCCATCAAGGCGCAGGAACCCGCGCGCGACGAACTGGGCCATCTGCTGGGCATTGAGCAGGGGCAAATGGGTCACGGCTGCACCTCAACCATCTGTTCAAAGAAGAACTCATATTTCAGATAGGCCAGATCAAACTCTTCGCCGCGTCCGTGGGGCAAGAGCTGAGCGGCCTGGATCAGCCGCCATCCATCCTTGAGCGCATCCACGCCGGTGCGATAGGGCGGCTCATCCTGATCCCCCGCCATGGGCCGGGTCTGACCCGTGCCGTCATAGACCGACCAGCCAATAACCGGAGAATCCAAGGCCGAATTGGCCGTATAGAGCACCAATATCTTTTGTCTTTGCATGGTTCTTAGCGTCCACCCTTAGCCAATCATGCCCCAAAGCCGGCGATAGTCCAGCCTTTGGTGAGCCCTTGCACCTCGCGCCAATCTCTTCGAGACTGGAGCCATGAGTGCACCGCCCAAGACCGTCTTGACCACGACCCCTGAGGAGGAGGCCGCGATCCGCCAAGCGGTGCGGTCGGCGGACCTGTCTTTGCTGGGGCCCGGCGCGCGGCTGGCGGGGCCGTCCCATATTGACGGGCTGGTGGCTCTGCTGAGCGATCCGGCCGTATCGGCCCCGATCTATGACCTGCCTCGCCCAATCAATCATCAGACCGTTGCGGACTGGGTCTCCGATACCGCAAGGCTTCAGGCTCTCGGCGAGGCTGTGCTGGTCGTGACCCTCGATAGCGAGGAACAGGTGGCCGGCTATTCGCGCTTTACCGTCTGGCCAGAGCGCGCCTCTGCTGAAATTGCCGGGGCAAGACGCGCGGACCTGCAGAATCTGGGCGGCGGTAAGTCCGGCGCGGCGGGCAGCTTTAACTGGATGTTCGAGGCGCTCGGCGTTCGTCTGATCGGCGTCACCGCCGCCACCGATAATCCCCGCTCGGCCAAGGTCATAGAGGCGGCAGGCTTTGTCCCCATGGGCCAGCGCGACGCCATCCGGCCCGACGGCACGGTCCGCGCCTCGTTTTACTGGGAGATGACCAAAGAGGCGTGGTTCGCGCGCAGAGGTTAGGGCCAAACCGGCGGGCGTTTGGCTAAGAACGCCCCTATGCCCTCTTCGGCTTCGGGACCGAGCATGTTGAGGGTCATGACCTGTGAGGCCAGATCATAGGCCGCGTTCAGGGGCATCTCGACCTGCTGATAGAAGGCCTGTTTGCCGACCTGAAGGGTGGCGCGGGCCTTGCTGGCGATCTTTTGGGCGAGGGCGAGGCTTTGGGCCTCGATCTGGTCGGCGGGGACGATGCGGTTGATCAGGCCGATGCGCAGGGCCTCATCGGCACCGGTCATGTCGCCGGTCAGGAGCATCTCCATGGCCTGTTTTCGGCCGACCGCGCGCGACAGGGCCACCATTGGGGTCGAGCAGAAGAGGCCCAGATTGACCCCCGGCGTGGCGAACCGCGCCTCTGGGGTGGCGAGGGCCAGATCACAGCTGGCGACCAGCTGACAGCCCGCCGCCGTAGCCAGACCCTCAATCTGGGCGATGATCGGCAGGGGGTGGTGGACCATGGCCTGCATCAGGTCCGAGCAGCGGGCAAAGAGTTGCTCGTAAAAGCCCTTGCCGCCATCGGGGTCTTGGCGATGGGCGGTCATCTCCTTCAGGTCGTGACCGGAGCTAAAGACGCTTCCCACCCCCTTGAGGATAATAACCCGCGCCTTGGGATCCTTGGCAGCACCGTCAAAGGCCTCTTGCAGCCGGGTAATCATCTCCAGACTTAAGGCATTACGAGCCGCAGGATGGTTGAGGGTCAGGTGCAGGACCCCGTCCTCGTCCATCTGCGACAGGAGCATGGTGTTGGAAAGGGAGGCGGTCTGGTCCATGGCCAAAGGGTGGCGCAACTTTGACCCCTTGCCAAGCCCACGCGGTGGCCAGGGGCGCGAGGGCTAAGAGGTGACCGACGGGTCAGAAACTGTATAGATCAGGCCATGACCCGCGAGGCTGATCTTTCGTCTGAGGAGGTGCAAGGCGCGCCGACATCGTCCCTGAGCTTGGCGGTGATCGGCCATGTCAACCATGGCAAGACGGCGTTGGTTCGAGCCTTGACCGGCATGGAGACCGACCGGCTCAAGGAAGAGATCGAGCGGGGCCTTTCCATCAGGCTGGGCTTTGCCCATGCCGAGCAGGGCGGGGTCATGTTCGACCTGATCGATGCCCCCGGCCATGAGGACTATATCCGCGCCATGGTCAGCGGCACGGCGGGGGCGCGGGCCGTGCTGTTGGTGGTCTCGGCCACCGAGGGCTTTGGCCGTCAAACCTTTGAGCATCTGACAATCGCAGCGGCGCTCGGTCTAGAGGCCGGACTGGTGGTGGTGACCAAGGCCGATCTGTTGGAGCCGGGAGGCGAGGCGGCGGCAGTCATCAACCAAATCACCGCCGACCTGCGCGGCACTGTCCTTGAGGGTCAACCGATCATCCTCTGTTCGGCCCATAGCGGCGCGGGTCTTGAGGCCGTGCGCGAGGGGCTGCATGCGCTCGCCCATCGATGTTCTCCGCCCGCCCCTCTGGCCGGAGCCTTCTTGCCCATCGACCGGGCCTTTAGCCTGACGGGCGCAGGGACCGTGGTGACCGGTACCTTGCAGGGCGCAGGCCTGACCGTCGGCGAGGCGGTCGAGTTTTGGCCGTCTGGCCAGAGGGCCAGCGTTCGTCAGCTTCAGATCCACAACCAAAGCGTGGGTCATGCCGTGCCGGGGAGCCGGGTTGCGGTCAATCTGCGGGGTCTGTCGGCCAAGGATGTGGCCAGCGGCGAGGTGCTCTGCCGCGCTGGGGCCTTTGCGCCCAGCACCCAAGTCGATGTGATGATCACCCTGTCCGAGCAGGCCTCAAAGGGCCTCAAACAGATGGATCAGATCAAGGTCCTGTGGGGCGCGCGGCAAGATATGGCCAGCCTACGCCTGATGGAGGCCGGCACCCTCGCGCCAGGGCAAGGGGCGCTGGCCCAGCTTCGGTTTGCGACGCCGGTCGTGGCCTACGGTGGTCAAAGGGCGGTCCTTCGCCGCCCCTCTCCCGCCGAGACCCTAGGCTGGGTCACGGTGTTGGATCCGCTCGCGCCGCCGATGAAGGGCCGATCCCGTTCAAGGCTGGCCCTTCTGACCACCGTCCATGAGGGCGAGGCGGAGGCGATCGTTCAAGCCCTCACCGATTGGAGCGGCGGCATCCTATCGGTCGCTGACGCCGCTAGACTGACCCGTCTATCGGTCAGCAATCTTCTGCCCCTTTTGGTGACGGACTATCAGCCTCTTGGTGCGGGACGGTTGGTCCGGCGCGCCGATGCGGAGGCGGCAAAGGCGGCCTATCTCGAGGCCCTGACAACCGCCCACGCCCTTGCCCCGATGCGTGCCGCTGCTTCAGTCGCAGAGGTTCGCAAAGGACTGGCCAAGGACCATGGCCGGGACCTTATCGCCCATGCAGAGCAGGTCTTAGCGCAAGAGGGTTTGATCCGGCTCGACGCGGCCAAGGTCGCGCTGGCAAGCCACGACCCCCTAGCCACCCTGTCCCCCGATAGCCTTGTCCGCTTGGGCGAGATTGAGGCGCGACTCCTTCAGGCTGGGCTCATGCCGCCGGATGTGGCGACCGTCGCGGGCGATGATGAAGAGGCCACAGCCCTGATGGCGCTGCTGGTCGACACCGGCCGCGCCCTTGCCCTGCGCAATGGGGCCCTTCGCCAAACCTTGACCTTTCATCACCAAGCCCTGTTGGATGCCGCGCCCAAGCTTCAAAGCCACTTTCCGCCGCCGCAAAGCTTCACGACCGGGCAGGCGCGGGCCGCGCTTGAAACCACCCGCAAATATATTGTCCCGGTGCTGGAATATCTCGACCGCCTTGGTCTGACCCGCAGAGATGGGGATGTGCGACAGGTATTGGTCCTGAACCAGGTGGGGCCGAACCCCATGGGCGGCTAAATCGCAAGGCGCGCAGAAAAGCCCCTCAACTTTTCACGAAGGTACCGCTACTGTTCGAGACCTTCGGAGGCGACTGGGGTCTGGTGGCCTCCCTGGTCTTCAAAACCAGTGACACGTCCACAAAGCGTGTGGTGGGTTCGATTCCCATCCGCCTCCGCCATCCCCTCGGCTCGATCTGGGGGGAGGTCAAAATGAATGAGCGAGGAAAGACCCATGAGCGCGGCCCCATCCGGATTTTCCCTGACCGACCAAAACGGCCAGACCCGCGTCTTTCCGACCGGGCGACCTAGCCTGATCGCGTTTCTGAAAGAGGACTGCAACACCTGTAATCTGGTTGCGCCAATCCTTGAGGCCTTCCATCAGGCTTGGGGCGAGCGCGCCGATATTTGGGTCTTGGGCCAGTCGAAGGACGGCAATCAGATCTTGTTGGACCGCCACGGCCTGACCTTGCCCGTGCTCGATGATAGCGCCCTAAAGACATCCTTCGCTTGGGGCTTTGAGATTGTCCCGGCCGTCTATTGGTTGGATGCCGAGGGTCAGGGTGGACCCTGTCTCGAAGGCTTTGTGCGCGCCGAATGGCAGGCCCTAGCCCAGCAGATCAGCGCCGATCTCAAGGCTCCAGACTGCGGTGTCGTCTGGGCGGACCTTCCCGACTGGCGGCCGGGCTGCGGCTCTAAACATCTGGACCCCGAGATCCATGACCGCCTGCTGGCCGAGGCCGATAATAGCCCCATCCGTGCCCGCCGGATCGAGATCGCCAACAGCGATGATCTGGACGAGTTCATGTTCGATCAGGGCTTCAGCGACGGCCTGCCCTTGGTGCCCCCCACGCCAGAGCGCGTCCTGCGGATGCTGAGTGGCACGAAAAGGGGCTCGCAAGAGATCGTCGCGGTGGTGCCGCCAAACATGGCCCCAGCCACGGTCGAGAAGGTCGCGATCAATGCGGTCATGGCCGGATGTCGCCCAGAATATCTTCCGGTCGTTATCGCCGCCCTAGAAGCGGTCTGTACGGACGAATTTAACATGCACGGCGTCACAGCAACGACGATGGGTGCCTCACCAGTCCTGGTGATCAACGGCCCGATCCGGCAAAAGCTCGGCATGAATATGAAGCTCGCGGCGCTCGGGCCTGATAACCGAGCCAATGCCACCATTGGGCGGGCCTTGCGGCTGATCATTCGCAATGTTGGTGGGGCAAAGCCCGGCGGGGTTGATCGCTCGACCCTCAGTACACCGATGAAATTCACCATGTGCTTTCCCGAATGGGAGGAGGGCTCGCCCTGGGAGCCGCTGCATGTCGAGCGCGGCTTTGCGCCAACCGACAGCGTCGTCACCGCCTTTGCCATGACCAGCGGCCCCGTGCAGATCGTCGATCAGGAATCGCGCCAGCCCGACCAGATCGCTGGAACACTGGGTCTAGGACTGGAAGGGATGTTCCTGTCCAAGATCCATCGCATGCCTGTTGATGCCCTGTTGGTGGTCTGTCCCGAGCACATCAAGACCCTGCTCAGCGACGGGCCCTATTCAAAGGCAAGACTTCGCGATCGGATCCAAGAGGTCACGCGCAGGCCCCTGCGCGACATGGTGGCCAATGAGATCTCCGGCGCGGGCATCCCTCTGGCCAGCGCCGCTAAGATGACCGAGGCTCAACTGGATATGCTGGTGCCGAAATTTTCGAGCGATCAACATATTCACATCGTCGTCGCCGGATCAGAGGCGGGCAAGTTCTCGGCCGCCTTCCACGGCTGGGTGACCGGACCGGCCGGTTCAGTCTCTGTTTCCAGAAAAATAGAATGCTGATAGCCTCCCCTTAGGACTGGAGAAAAGCCATGACCACCATCTTGGATCCGACTGATGAGCGGGTCCCCGTCGAACGGCAGATCACCGCGCGAACCGGAGATATTTCCGGCATTGTCGGCCTGCTCGATATCCATAAGCCGCGCGGCAACATCCTGCTCGATGAACTCGAGATCCTGCTGGCGGGGCGTTATCCCAAGGTCGAGTTGAAGCGCTATACCAAGCCGACCTTTGCCAAGCCCTGCCCGTCTGATCTGCGCCTGCAGATCCGTTCAGAGTGCGACTATCTGGTCGAAGCCCTGGCCGATTGAGGATCATGCACGACGTGCAGTTTGCACGACACTGTATGGTTTGAAATCCAAGGTCTTCCCGCCGTCTCCATCGCCTCAAGCGAATTTGCAGAGGCCGCCCAAACCCAACGCAAGGCGCTGGGAATGGAGGGGGCCCGCTATGTGCTGGTGGATCATCCGATCCAAGACGCCACAGATGACGAGATGCGGGGCAAGGCCAGAGCCGTGCTCGATCAGGTTATCGCAGCCCTGACTGTCTGACCCTTAACCCCAAGGACCCAACCCATGAGTCTGTCTGCGCGTCAGATTGCTGTTGGGGCATTGGCTCTGGTCTATGGCCTGTTCTTTGTCTGGTTTGGGGGGAGCGGGAAACCGGTCTCCCCGGCAGAGGGCGCGCGCTTTCTAGCAGCCATCCGGACCTCGCCCTCTGCGCCGCTCCATCCCGAGATCGCGACCAATCTGGCTAAGATCATTGCCGCCGATGACGGCAAGGCCTTCATCATGGTCAATATGGAGACCCAGATCCCCGGTGCCGAGGCTCGGGCCGAGACCCTAGCCTATGCCAAGATGGTGCTCCCGGCCATGATCCGCCACGCCTCCTTCCCGGTCTATATTGGCCCGGTGCGCGGCACAGTGATTGGTAGCAAGACCGAGGGGGCCACCAGCGTGGCCCTTGTCCGCTATCGGTCCTTGCGCGATTTTCTCGAGATCTTCACTGATCCGGCCATGCATAAGGGCGTTGGCCATAAATTCGCGGCCCTCAAGGGGGCGGAATCGGTCTCCAGCACCCCGCTGATGCTGGCCACGCCGATCCGTCCGCTGGTGGGGCTGGTCTTTTTGCTCATCGGCCTGCTGATCTGGCGCAAAAACCCCTAGCCGAGGGCGGCGCTTGTCGCCAAAGTGGGAGAAAGCGAAAAATAAGCGACGGGAGACGCGCCATGACCACTCAAACCTCTTACACCATGACCATTGGTGGCCAGGCCGTAGCCGGAGCCAGCAGCTTCGACGTGCTCAATCCCGCCACCGGTCAGGTCATTGGTTCGGCACCCGACTGCACGCCAGAGCAACTGGACGCCGCCGTCGCCGCAGCCCGCAAGGCCTTCCCTGCCTGGTCCGCCACACCCATCGAAAAGCGCCGCGAGGCTCTGCTGGGTATCGCCGGGGTCTTGGGCGGTAATGTCGAAGAGCTCAAGCGCCTCCTGACCGCCGAACAGGGAAAGCCCCATGAGGGCGCGATGGGAGATATTCTCGGCGGGGCCTATTGGTGCCAAGCCACCTCGACCCTCGAGATTCCCGAAAAGGTCGTTGAGGAGAGCGCTGAGCGTCACGGCATTACCCGTCATGTACCCATCGGGGTGGTCGGGGCCATCGCGCCTTGGAACTTCCCGATCATCTTGGCCATGTTCAAGGTCGCCCCTGCCCTTCTGGCCGGTAATACCGTGGTCCTGAAGCCTTCGCCCTTCACGCCCCTGACCACCCTGCGTATGGGCGAGCTCTTGCGCGGCGTCCTGCCTGATGGGGTACTCAATATCGTCACCGGCGGGGACTCTTTGGGTCCTTGGATGACCAGCCACCCTGGCATCGACAAGATCAGCTTCACCGGCTCCAGCGCTACAGGTCGCAAGGTCATGGCCAGTGCCGCTGAAACCCTCAAGCGCGTGACGCTCGAGCTGGGCGGCAATGATGCGGCCATCGTTTTGCCCGATGTTGACGTGGCCGAGGTGGCCGAAAAGCTGTTTTGGGCGGCCTTTGGCAATTCGGGCCAGATCTGCATCGCCACCAAGCGCATGTATGTCCATAAGGACATCTATGAGCCCCTCAAGACCGCCATTGTCGACTATGCCAAGACCGTCAAGATGGGCGATGGGGCGGAGCAGGGCACCCAGTTGGGCCCCATCAACAACAAACTGCAATATGAGCGGGTTCTCGATCTGATCGCCGATTCTAAGGCCAAGGGTTACAAGTTCCTGATGGGCGGTGAGACCTCGCCTGCGCCGGGCTATTTCGTGCCCATCACCATCATCGACAATCCGCCTGAAAATTCCCGCATTGTCCAAGAAGAGCAGTTTGGCCCCGTCCTGCCACTCCTGTCCTTCGACACGCTGGAAGAGGCCATCGACCGAGCCAATGCCAGCCCTTACGGCCTCGGCGCTTCGATCTGGACAGCCGATGAGGCCAAGGCGCTGGATATTAGCTCGCGCATTGCCGCCGGAACGGTGTGGATCAATGAGACCCAGCACCTATCGCCGCTTGGGGCCTTTGGGGGTCACAAACAGTCGGGCCTTGGCTCCGAAGGGGCACTGGAAGGTCTGCTGGAATATACCAACACCCAAACCGTCTATATCAAAAAGCCAGCCGTCGCGGCCGCCCAATAGGGCAAGGCGTACGAAGGAGACGAAGATGACCCAGCGCGTCGGCAGCCTTGCCCTTGATGGACTGACCCTCACGCCCCTGACCCCAACCATAGGGGCCGAGGTTGGAGGCGTGGATCTGCGCCAGCCCCTTGAGGCCGGACAGGTCACAGCGATCCGGCAAGCGCTGCTAGACTGGAAGGTGCTATTCTTCCGCGATCAGGACATCACGACCGATCAGCATCTGGCCTTTGCCCGCAATTTCGGTGGCCTTGAGGTCCATCCCTTCGCGCCACAAAAACCGGACTATCCGGAGGTGCTGGCCATCACCCACAACCGCGAGAGTCGAGGCAAGGAAAATGTCTGGCACAGCGACGTGACCTGGCGCGAAAAGCCTTCGCTGGGGTCGATCCTGAGGGCAATCGAAATTCCGCCCCTTGGCGGAGATACGCTGTTTGCCGACATGTATGCGGCCTATGACGGCCTTTCGGACGAGACCAAGGCCAAAATCGAAGGGGCCTATGCGGTCCATGACTTCGCCCATTTCCGCAAACTGATGGTCAAGCAGGGCAAGACGCCCGAAGAGGTCGAGGCCTTTAACAAACTCTATCCGATGATGGAGCACCCCGTCGTGCGCACCCATCCAGAAACCGGTCGCAAGGCCATCTATGTCAATGTCGCCTTTACCCAGCACATTGTCGGGATGGACAAGGCCGAAAGCGATGCCCTGCTCAAGCACCTCTATGCCCAGGCCGCGATCCCGGAATATCAGTGCCGTTTCCGCTGGCAGCCCCATTCCATCGCCTTTTGGGACAATCGCGCCAGCCAGCACTATGCGGCTTCTGACTATTGGCCCGCCGTGCGTCGGATGGAGCGGGTGACCATCCTTGGCGATCGTCCCATCTGAGCCAAGCACCCGAAAAGCCCCTGTAAAAACTGACCAAGGGTTGCAATTCTTAATCTGTTTCAAATGGGTCTAAACACTGCTAAGATGATGAGCCTCTTTAGATCGAGATCACAGTGCAAAATATTCGTTTCACGGCTGCCTGCCTATCGGCGCTCCTTGGCTTAACGCTGCTTTACGGCTGTGGCGGCAAGGAGGAGGCCCTGGTCGAGGCACCCTTGCCAACCGTCGAGATCGTGGCCTTGGCGGCACCCAATGGTGGCCAAACCCTGTCTGTGACCGGTGCCCTGCGCCGCCAACGTGAGATGGTTCTGTCTTTCCGCATTCCCGGCGTCATAACCGGCCTGTCGGTGGACGAGGGCGATAGTGTCAAGACTGGTCAGGTCTTGGCGCGGCTGGACCCAGCTGCGGTCGACTCGCGCCTTCGCCAAACCGCGGCCGACCTAGACCGCGCCCGCAAGGACGAGGCCCGCTATGTCAAACTGGCCGACGCCGGCATTGTCAGTCGTCAGCGCGCCGAGGCTCAGAGCGCGGCCGCAACCTCTGCCCAAGCGGCCTATGACGCAGCAGCCTTTGACCGGCGCTGGGCCAATCTGATCGCGCCGTCCAAGGGCGTGATCTTGACCCGCAATGCCCAGACCGGCGAGGTGGTTCAGCCTGGCCAAGCGGTCCTTAGTCTCGCCGACGAGGCCAGCCCTCTGGTCCTGCGCGTACCCCTGTCTGACCGTGATATTGGCAAGATCCGCTTGGGCGCGGGTGCCGCCATCACGCTCGATGCCCTGCCCAATCAGACCCTAACCGGGTCGGTCAGCCGCATCGGTCAGCGCGCGGGGGCCCAGAGCGGGGCCATTGATATTGAGATTACCCTGCCGCCGACGGCGGGCCTGCGCAGCGGCCTGATCGCCAGCGCCAAGATCGAGGCCACAGGCGCGGCCTCGACGACGAGCGCCTATTCGCGCGTTCCGGCTGAGGCCATTATGGAGGCCGACGGCAAGACCGCCCTTGTCCTGCGATTTGATCCCAAAGACGGGATCGCCAAGCAAACCAAGGTCACGTTCGGCGGCTTTGACGGTGATGACGCCCTGATTCAAGGCCTTGCGCCTGATGCCAAGGTCATTACCGCCGGGGCCGGATTGGTCGCTGATGGTCAAAAGGTAAGGGTGATTGATCGCGCCTCGATCGGCCAAGCCAAATGAGCTTTAATCCCGCCACCTTCTTTGTCCGCCGCTGGCAATTCACTCTGGTCGCCTTCGCCCTGATGATCCTCTTGGGTCTCAATGCGCTCGGCAGCATCTCACGCTCTGAAGACCCCCAGTTTCCCTTTCCCTTGGTTACGGTACGCGCGGTGTTGCCTGGCGCGACTCCGACGGAGATGGAACAGCTCGTAGCCAAGCCGTTGGAAGATGCGCTGAGCGGGCTGGATGATGTCGATGAGGTTCGGTCAACCAGCTTTGATGGTGGCACTGTCGTCATTGTTGAGTTCGATTGGGGCGTCGATCCGGACCGGAAATATGACGAGGTGATCCGCGAGGCCAATGCGCTGCGCCCCTCCTTGCCCCAAGGCCTTGCCTTGCTTGAGGTTCGCAAGGTCGGAACCAATGAGGTCTCGTTCTTCCAAGCGGCCCTGGTCAGTGATGTCTTGCCGATGAGGCGGCTAGAAAAGCTCGCCCATAGCCTGCGCGACAAGGTCAATGCCGTCCCCGGCGTCAAAGAGGCCCGCTATTGGGGCGCGCCCAGCAGTCAGGTTCAGGTTGCCGTCGATTTGGCCAAGCTGGCCCAACTGCGCCTGTCGCCAACCTCCGTGGCCGACGCCCTACGCGGCGCAGGGGCCGAAGCGCCGATTGGCGCGGTCCATGCCGGGGATCGGCGCTTTAATGTCAAGTCTGGCGGTGCCTTCAAGAGCTTGGACGAGGTCGGTGCGGTCAATGTCGCGACCCTTAATGGTCAGGTTGTGCGGGTGCGCGATGTGGCCAATGTCAGTTGGGCGCAAGAAGAGCCGGACCATCTGACCCGTTTCAATGGCCAGCGCGCCCTGTTCATTACGGCCACCCAAAAAGACAATACCGACGTCACCCATATTACCGACGACGTAAAAACGGTGCTGGATGAGTTCAAGGCCAGCCTGCCCCCCGGCGTTCGTCTAGAGCCCGCCTTCTTCCAGTCGGACAATGTCAAACACCGGCTTAGCAACCTCTATCGCGACTTTGCCATCGCCGTGGCCCTGGTCCTGCTGACGCTTCTGCCCCTCGGCCTCCGCGCCGGAATGGTGGTCATGATCTCTATCCCCCTGTCCTTGCTGATCGGGGTGATGGTGCTGAAGCTGTTTGGCTTTAACCTCAACCAGCTCTCCATCGCTGGGTTCATTTTGGCCCTTGGCCTGCTGGTCGACGATTCTATCGTGGTCACCGAGAACATTGCCCGGCGGCTGCGCGAGGGTGAAGATCGCACCACCGCGGCTATCAATGGCACGGGCCAGATTGCCCTGGCGGTTGTCGGCTGCACCGCCTGCCTGATGCTGGCCTTCTTGCCGCTCATGGCCCTTCCGGGCGGAGCGGGAGCCTATACAAGGTCCTTGCCTGTGGCGGTGTTCTGCACGGTCGGTGCGTCCTTCATCGTCTCCCTGACCATCATCCCCTTCTTGGCGAGCCGGATGTTGCCCAAACATGAGCCCGCAGAGGGCAATCGGCTATTGCAGGCGGTCAATAACGGCATCCAGACCTTCTATCGGCCCATTTTGCATGAGGCACTGGCCAAGCCCTGGCGCGCACTGGGCGTCATCATGGCCATCTGCCTGCTCAGCTTCCCCATGCTCAAGGCGATCGGCTCGAGTCTCTTTCCGCCTGCGGAAACGCCTCAGTTCCTTGTTAAGATCGAACTGCCAGACGGTGCGGTTCAGGCCCGTACGGATGAGGCGCTGAAATATGTCGAGGCCAAGTTGGCCAAGGTGCCGGAAGTGGTCTGGTTTGCCTCCAATCTGGGACGCGGCAATCCGCAGATTTTCTATAACGAGATCCAAGCGGCCAATAGTCCCTCCTATGCCGAAGTCTTTGTGGCGCTCAAGGCTTGGAAACCGGGTAAGAGCGAAGCGGTGGTGGATGGTCTACGCAAGGATTTCGCCCTCTATCCGGGCACCCGCATCACGCTCAAGACCTTTAGCAATGGCCCACCCATCGATGCCCCCATCGCGGTTCGGCTCAAGGGCGAGGACCTGCTGGTCCTCAAGGCCTTGGCTGTACGGGTTGAAAAGGTGCTGAACGACACGCCGGGCACCCGCGACGTGATCAACCCGGTGCGCATTGACCGAACCGACCTCAATCTCGGCATTGATGCCGACAAGGCCGCGGCCCTCGGCATTCCGGCCGGGCTCGCTCGCCGGGTCGTTCGCATGGGCCTGTCCGGTGAGGATACGGCAAGGTTCCGCGACGCAGACGGTGATGACTATGCCGTAACGGTCCGCTTGCCCCTCAGTCAAACGCAGAGCGGCGGTCGCAGCGACCTGTCCGCCTTGGACCAGATCTATATTCCCTCGGCCCAAGGTCAGGCGACGCCGCTTTCGGCCATTGCCAGTCCCGTGCTCCAGTCTAGCCCCTCGATGGTTGATCGCTATCAAAAGGCGCGGCAGGTCACGGTCGTCTCCTATACCCAGACGGGGGCCCTGACCTCGAAGGTCACGGCAGAGGCCCTCAAGCGGATCGAAAAGCAAGTGCCCCTACCGCCCGGCTATAGCCTGTCGCTCGGCGGCGAGGCTGAAGCGCAATCGGAAAGCTTCTCGGGCCTTGGCGCGGCGATCACCATTGCGGTTCTCGGCATCTTGGCGGTGCTGGTCCTCGAGTTTGGCCGTTTCCGCAGCGCCATCGTCGTGGCCGGGATCATTCCGCTGGGTCTCTTTGGCGCGGTCACCGCCCTGTGGCTGACCGGCAATTCCCTGTCCTTTACCGCGACCATCGGCATTATCGCCCTGATCGGTATCGAGATTAAGAACTCGATTCTGCTGGTCGATTTTACTGAGCAACTGCACCGAGAGGGCGTGGGGTTGGCCGAGGCCATCGAGAAGGCAGGCGAGGTGCGGTTCTTGCCCGTGCTCCTGACCTCGGTCACGGCCATTGGCGGGCTCTTGCCGCTGGCCTTTGAACGGTCAGGTCTCTATTCGCCACTGGCCATTGCCATCATCGGCGGGCTGGTCTCATCAACCCTTCTCTCGCGGATCGCCACGCCGGTCATGTATTGGCTGGTGGCTAGAGGCGGCGAGCCTAAGACGGCGCTCGCCGCTTAGGTCGCCCCGCCTAGGTCGCCCCGTCTAGGTCGCTAAGGCCAGTAGAGGACGTTGCCGTGAGGCGCGAAGGCCCGGGAAGATGCCGCCAATCAGGCCGATGATCAGAGCCAAGGTCACGGCCTGAGTGATGATGTCCGGCCCAATCTGGAGCCGGAAGGCCACTTGGGTAAAGCCTGCGCCAAGGGTTGAGGCCGACAGCCCGTTAAAGCCCACCGCACAGATCGCAACCCCGACCAGGGCTCCAAGGGCGGACAGGACGAGAGCCTCAACCATCGTACCGACAAAGGCCGAAAAGCCGCTAAAGCCAATAACGCGCAAGGTCGCAATCTCTGCTGCACGGCTCGAAACCGAGGCATACATGGTGTTCAGGGCCCCGGCAAGCGCGCCGATGGCCATGATGATGCCCAGCGGCCAGCCGAAATATTTGATCAACAGGCCAGACCGCTCCGCCTGATCGGCAAAATAGGTCTGCTCGCTCTGGGCCTTCAGTTGCAGACGCTGTTCGTCCTTCACATATTTCACAAAGGCCGGCATGGCGGCTGGACTGGTCAGGCCCACGCGGGCGGTCTGGAAGGTGCTGCCGCGATTAAAGAGACTCTGGATCACGGGCGCATCGGCCCAAAGCTCAGACTCAAACACCGTGCCGGGGGCCTCGAAAACCCCAACCACCTTCCAGGTCTGGGCCCCAAAACGCAGGGTCTTGCCAAGCTCGAAACCGGAAAATTCGCGTAAAAGGCCAGCACCAACGACGATCTCGTTCGATCCGGGCGTGAACATCCGTCCTTGCGTGATCTTGGCTTGAGGGCGGACCAATAGGCCGTTGGGACCAATGCCGCGCAGGGGCATATTGGCCTTGGTATCGGTAGACTTCTTGATCCCATCAACGATCAGGACCAGCTCCGCAGAAATAAGTGGGCGACCATCTGGACCCGCCCGAACGCCTGGGCCTTGACCCAAGAGATCGATCTGTTCGCGGCTGATCGTGCTATTTAACTCAGCGGCCGAACCATCGCGCAGGGCAATGGCCACATCCGGCGCGCCAGAGCCTTTGAGCGTCTGGTTAAAGCCATTGGCCAGGGCCAAGAAACCGAGCAGCACCGCCACCACAAGGGCGATGGAACCCACCGTGGCCAAGGACATCCAAAGACGCTGGGGGATGGACCGCACATTCATGGCGATCACAGAGCCGGTCTGATTGAGCAAACTCATGACGGGGGTCCTATCCGCGATTCAAGGCTTCGATGATGCTCATCCGCAAGGCCGAGAGGGCCGGGATAGCACCGGTAACCAGACCCAGACTGACGGCAAGCGCCAAGCCGGACAGGGCCACCCCCGGCGACATGGACAGATCACCAAAGCTCGATCCGACCGGCGATTTTGATAGGCCCGCCAAGATAAAGGCCGAAGTGCCTAGCCCAAGTACAGCACCGAGGCTGGACAGAAGCACCGCCTCGCCCAGCACCATGCGCAGGACGCGGGGGCTGGAAAAGCCGAGGGTCTTCATGACCCCGATCTCTTTGGTCCGCTCTCTCATGGCCGAGACGAGGGTCGTCGAGACAATCATCAGGATGGCCGCAAAAGCGGCAGAGACCACCATAGTGACGATGAAGTTCAAATCGCCCGCCTGTTTCAAGAAGGCGCGGCTGAAGGTCTTTTCATCGACGGTCGAGGTTTCGGCCGGAGAGTTGGCAAAGTTGGCGTCAATGGCCTTAGCCACCTGATCATTCTGGTCGGGCGAGGCCGTCACCACCGTAATGGTGCCCACCTGATCGCGGCCAAAGGTGATGGTCTCGTTCATATAGTCATAATGAAAATAGATGGCCGTGGTTGGATCGGTCGGCTTGGCACCGGTAAAGATACCGCTGATCTTCATGTCCCAACTGCGCCGACCATTGGCCTGACTATAGATGTTGGAGCTGATGGGGATGGTTTGACCCACCTTCCAGCCATAACGGTCGGCAAGGCTCTTACCAACAATGACACCGGTGCGCTCGGTCAGGAAGGCCTGACGTTCGGCATCGGTCAGGCGCGCTTCATCGCGGAAGATCGCCATATAGGTCTCTGGATCAACGGCAAAACCGACGAACCGGCTGGTCCTTTGGTCCTGATAATAGGCGCCGAACCAGTTTTGATAGGTGACCGCCGTCACGCCCGGTACAGCCGCGACCCGATTGACATAGGCATAGGGCATGGACTGGGTGAAATTGATCTTGTTGGACACCACCAAGCGATTGCTCGCCGAACCCGATTCCGACGCCCGGTCCAGCGCCACATTCAGGCTGGTTAAGATCCCGAAGATCAAAAAGGCCATAAAGATCGAAACCGTCAGCAGAATAGTCCGCAGCGGCTTTCGAAACAGGTTTTTCCAAACCAGGTCGAAGTCGGTCATTGGGTGACCTCGGCAAAGACGCCCTTGTCCAGATGCAAGGTGCGCTTGGCAAAGCGAGCGGCCTCGGGGTCGTGGGTGACCATGACAATGGTCTTGCCCAGCTCCTGATTGAGTTGCTGCAGCGTGCCGAGAATATCATTGGCCGTATTGCGGTCCAGATCGCCGGTTGGCTCGTCACAGAGCAGGAACTTGGGGTCAGACACGATGGCACGGGCAATGGCCACGCGCTGTTGCTGACCGCCGGACAGTTCCTTGGGCTTGTGCTTGGCGCGGTCCCATAGCCCGACAATCTTCAGGGCCGTTTCAACATTGGCCCGGCGCTTGCTGGCCGGTAGCTTGGTCAACATCAGCGGCAGCTCAACATTTTGAGCGGCGTTGAGCACCGGCATCAGGTTGTAGAACTGGAAGATGAAGCCGACAGAGCGGGCACGCCAGCCGGCAAGCTGCCCCTCATTATAGCCGTCGATGCGCTCACCATCGAAATTGATCTCGCCGCTATCGCTGCGATCAGTGCCGCCAAGCAGGTTGAGCAAGGTGGTCTTGCCCGAGCCGGAAGGGCCCATAATGGCGACGAAATCGCCCTGCTCGATGGTGAGGTTCAAGCCATCAAAGATGGTGATGCTTTCCTTGCCGCGCTTATAGGTCTTTTTGACATTTTTCAGCTGGATCAGGGCGCTCATGTCGGGGGTCCTATCGGTCGATCTTAAGATTTGGCGTCAAGAAAGGTGACCTTAACGGCCATCTCGGGAAGGATGCGGGCGTCTTTGCCGTCAAATCCGATGCGGACCCGAACAGTGGCCTTATCGCGGCTGGCCGTGGGGATCTTGGCGATCACGTGGGCAGCGAGCACGGTGTCAGGATAGGCATCCATAACCGCCTCAACCTTCTGGCCCTCTGAAACCCGCCCAATATAGGCCTCGTTCACATCCACCTCGATCTCGATACTGTCCATATCGACAATGGTGCAGATGCCCGTACGCGTGAACCCGCCACCTGCGGATAGGGGTGAGATGATTTCACCGGGCTGGGCGGCCTTATCGATCACAATACCAGTGAAGGGCGCGCGGATCTCGTATTTGCCGAGCTGAACCCGGCTGCGGTTGGCATCGGACTGGGCCGCGACCATCTGCGCCTGCGACAGGGCGGCTTGGGTTTGCGCCACCCGCGCCTTGAGCCGCGCGGCCTGAACATTGGCATCGCTGACATAGCCGGTTGAGGCGAGCGACTCATAACGGGCCAGATCGCGCTGAGCCTGAACATATTGCGCTTGGGCGGAGTCTGCGGCGGCTTGGGCCGAAAGGGCGCGCGCTTGGCTGGAGGCCGCATCGACCTTGGCCAAGGACCCATCGAGAATGGCCAAGACCTGCCCAGCCTTCACAGCCTGACCCTCTTCGACACGCACCTCAACCACGCGCCCGGTCACTTCCGAAGCGATGGTGGCGCGGGTGCGGGCCACGACATACCCCGATGCGGTTAGCCCGCCAGGGCGCACAGCGCCCTTATTGGCACCCATGGGCGCGGCGGCAACCACCACAGGCTTAACCTTAGGCGTGGGCTTGACGACCCAGCCGAGGGTGCCGCCAATCACGAGGGCGCCAGCGACGATACCGGCAATGAGCAGAGGCGACATGGACGAGCCGCCCTCAGTCTCCGCCCCCGCAGAACGATCAATGCTCAAAGAACGAAGCAGTTCGGACCTATCCACGTACAATCCACCCTAAATAAAGCCGTCAATTAGCCCCCACTATGGCGGGATAATCCATTCTGTACCAATCCCAAATTAGCCAGACTGTTCCTGACGACAAGGTCAGGACCCTCAGATGCCTAGAACCCTAACGAGATTTTTTAACCACCGGCGTCTGGCTTTGAACACTGAACCGCGCGGAATGGATTTTCCGCAGCAAGGCTATCTTGTCGGCCAACACATCGTCCCGAACTGCGACCGTCTCGCCGAACACCATCCAGTGGGGTTGATCGGGGGTGGATTTGGGCCACAGGGGCTCGGCCCCACCATTAGGATCGCCATTGGGATCGCCCGTCTTGATGAAGTTTAACCAATAGGCCCTCATCGCCTTGCCGGGATTGCCAGCCGCTAAGCTGGCCGGCGTGCGGCCGCCCCACTGAAGGAGGCCCGTCTCCCCCGCATGGAAGGTGCCTGGCTGGGTCGCGCGGCGGTCTGGCTCAACATAGGTGACATAGTAAAGATAGGCCGGTTGACGGCGCGACACGGACGAGACCATCGCGGCGCTCGAAAAAACATAGCGCATGTCGCCAAACATGCGGCTGATACCGCGCGCCTCGCTGACTGCAAAATCATCCGCATAGAGCGCCCTCATGGCCGAGGCTTGGTCGCCCAACAGACCCATTACCGTCTCAGGGGTAACACCGGAACTGGGGAAGACGCTGCCCTCATAGCTGTTGCCCCCCGTCATTACCGGGACTGGATGGTCCGCACCCTTCGAGAACAGGGTCACGGGATCATCTAGGAGCGTTACCCCATCGATTACGGGCAGCTGAAAGCCTCGGATCGAGGACAATAGCGCCTTGACCTCTAGGGCCCTCATCTCGTCTAGGCTGGTCGGCTCTTTGCCGCCATTGGCCCGCACGATGGTTTCACGACCGAGCCGGACGGCCTCCGCTGGGCCGCCATCAACGGCGGGGGTGGTGCGTGGCAAGGGCCAAGCCGTGTAGCCGCTGGAAGAAATGGCCCGCGCAAAGAGACCCTCAGTGCCCGGCATCAATTGAAGAAGTTGCACCCCCTCACCGCCCGCTGACACCCCGGTCAGGGTCAGGTTGGCCGGATCACCGCCAAAGGCGGCTATATTCCGATGGGTCCACTCAAGCGCCGCCTTCATATCCAGCAGCGCGAAATTTGCGGGCTGAGGACTACCCGCCGCTTCAGCCATCAATAGAGGGTGGGCTAGGACTCCAAGGGGGCCAAGCCGGTAGTTAAAGGTGACCAGGATCACCCCCTCGGGATTCCAGACCTCAGCGGAATGTTCCGACGGGCCTGAGCCGCCCACATAACCACCGCCATGAATGCGAAACAGCACCGGCAGCTTGGCGTCCGGTGTCGTGCCGGTCGGGACAGAAATGTTGAGGGTCAGGCAATCTTCAGACTGGGGCATTGATGGAAGCCCGCCCGGCTGCGGGCAAACCGGCCCAAAGGCCTCCGCCACGCGCTCTGTTGACCAGAGGCTAGCCGGTTGCGGCGGTTTCCATCTCAGATTCCCGACCGGCGGCGCGGCATAGGGAATGGCCAAGAAATTGACCGATGAGCCCTTTACCACACCCCGGACCGGACCCAACTCAGTACTGCGCACCACCGTCACCGGTGCGAGAGGAGCGGCGGGTACCGGCTGAGCGACGACCTGCGCGGCCACAGGGCCTGGAAATGCGATAAGCCCCGCCATCAGGGCAATGGCTCCGACGGAACCCATGCGGTTTAAACGGCGAAAGCTCGGCATTGACTTAACCCACAAAGACCCATTCCGGGGGCGACGGTTTCATCTTTTGCCGCACTCGCCAAGGCGCGCTGCGCATAGGAACGCGAAAAATCGAGCCCTTGAGGGGCTATGGTCGCCAACCAACGATTTTTCGGCGGCACGAGATGAAAAATTGAGGCATGTATCCCATCTCTAAAGCTCCATCCCGTTTGACCGATCGCCTTAGGAAACATGATGCCTCCCTATCGTTCACGCACCACGACCCACGGCCGCAACATGGCAGGCGCGCGCGGCCTTTGGCGCGCCACCGGCATGAAGGATAGCGATTTCGGAAAACCAATCATTGCGGTGGTCAATTCCTTTACCCAGTTCGTTCCCGGTCACGTGCACCTTAAGGACCTAGGTCAGTTGGTTGCCCGCGAAATCGAGAAGGCGGGCGGCGTTGCCAAAGAGTTCAACACCATCGCCGTCGATGACGGCATCGCCATGGGCCATGACGGCATGCTCTACAGCCTGCCCTCGCGCGAACTGATCGCGGACAGCGTCGAATATATGGTCAATGCCCACTGCGCCGACGCCATGGTCTGTATCTCCAACTGCGACAAGATCACGCCGGGCATGCTGATGGCCTCGATGCGGATCAACATCCCTTCAGTCTTCGTCTCTGGCGGACCGATGGAGGCCGGCAAGGTCATCCTTAAGGGCAAGGAAGTAGCGCTGGATCTGGTCGATGCCATGGTCGCAGCCGCAGACGATTCCTACAGTGACGAAGAGGTCGCGACCATTGAGCGCTCGGCCTGCCCGACCTGCGGCTCCTGCTCGGGCATGTTCACGGCCAATTCGATGAACTGTTTGACCGAAGCCTTGGGCCTATCCTTGCCCGGCAATGGTTCGGTCCTCGCGACCCATTCCGACCGCGAGCAACTGTTCCTTGGGGCCGGTCGCACGGTCGTGGATCTGGCCAAGCGCTATTATGAAGGCAATGATGACCGGGTGCTGCCGCGCTCCATCGCCTCCTTCGAGGCCTTTGAAAATGCCATGAGTCTCGACATTGCTATGGGCGGATCGACCAATACGGTGCTGCATCTGCTCGCCGCCGCGGCAGAGGGCGGTGTGCCCTTTACAATGGACGATATTGACCGCCTGTCGCGCAAAGTGCCCTGCCTTTGCAAGGTCGCGCCCGCCAAGAGCGACGTTCACATGGAAGATGTCCACCGCGCGGGCGGTATCATGTCAATCCTTGGCGAGCTTGATCGCGGCGGGCTCCTGCACACCCATTTGCCAACCGTCCACGCTCCAACCCTTGGTGACGCCATCAAGCGCTGGGACATTGTCCAGAGCCAGGACGAGGATGTGCACCACTTCTTCCGCGCAGCACCCGGCGGCGTACCAACCCAAACCGCCTTTAGCCAGTCGCGCCGCTGGGAGGCTGTAGATACGGACCGCTCGGATGGGGTGATCCGCGATGTTGAGCATGCCTTCTCCAAAGATGGCGGCCTCGCCGTGCTCAGTGGCAATCTGGCGCTTGATGGCTGTATCGTCAAAACAGCGGGCGTTGATGAGAGCATCCTGACCTTTGCCGGTCCGGCCCGCGTGTTCGAGAGCCAAGATGACGCGGTCAGCGCGATCTTGACTGGAAAGATCGTAGCCGGTGATGTTTTGGTCATCCGCTATGAGGGCCCACGCGGCGGGCCGGGCATGCAAGAGATGCTCTATCCGACCAGCTATTTGAAATCCAAAGGGCTGGGCAAGGCTTGTGCCCTGATCACCGACGGCCGCTTTTCGGGCGGTACATCGGGCCTTTCGATCGGGCATGTTTCGCCGGAGGCCGCAGAGGGCGGCCTGATCGCTCTGGTTCACGAGGGCGACCGGATTGAGATCGACATTCCGAACCGCTCGATTGTTCTGGCCGTTTCCGAGGTCATCTTGGAAGAGCGCCGCACTGAGATGAACGCACGCGGCGGCGATGGCTGGATGGCCCACGGACGCAAAAGGAAGGTCACAGATGCCCTGCGTGCCTATGCCGCCTTCACCACCAGCGCGGCACGCGGCGCGGTTCGGGATGTGGATCAGATCCGAAGCGCACCAAATAGGGTCTCAACGTCAACAAAATGAGACCTTTTGGCATTATGGAAGCTTTGGTCACATTGCGGTCTTAGTCACATCTCATTAGGGTGGCGACGCTATATGATCGGGTTCCGATTGAAGATTTTTTCTGATACCGGACAGATGTCAGTTTCTAATAGGCGCCATGGGTGCAAACCCTACGCTGAAGTCAGTTTCGTGGAGAGGGTCCCATGTTCGTATCAAAGTCTGCCGGCATCGCCGTTGGTGCCATGGCCATTGCGCTCGGCCTGAGCGGTTGCGCCACCCAAAAATATGTCGACCAGCAGGTTGCCGGTCTCGAGTCGCGTCAGGGCACAGCCCTAAACGAGCAGGGTACCAAGATTGGTGGTCGCATTGACGGCCTTGAGACCCGCCTGAACCAGGTGGATCAGACCGCTCGCGACGCTCTTGCCCGCGCCATTGCCGCCGGTAAGTTGGCCGAAGGTAAGTTCCTCTATTCGGTGGTCATGACCACGGATGGCTCCATGACCTTTGCCCGTGGCAAGGCCATCCTTTCAGATGACAGCCAAGCCAAGCTTTCAGCGCTCGCCGCTCAGCTCAAGTCTGACAACCAAAATGTCTATCTCGAAATTCAAGGCCACACCGACTCTTCCGGCTCGACCAAGGCCAATGAGCAGGTCGGTATGAACCGCGCCAATGCGGTTCGCGCCTATCTGGCCAAGCAGGGCGTGCCTCTGTCGCGCATGTACAGCGCCACCTATGGCGAAGAGGCCCCCGTGGCTGACAATTCCACGCGCGCTGGCCGTGCAGCCAACCGCCGCGTTGTGATCGTCGTTCTGAAGTAAAATATCTGAGGATCACGCTGGCCATTTCAGTCAGCGTGATCCATCAGCATCTCTATGGCCTTAGCGCCAAAGATGCCACTTTGGGTGCCAAGCCTTAATCCTAGCCTTGGCCTCAACCAGTTGGTCCGGTGTCAATTCTAACCCGACCATATCCCTCATGCGTTCGGCCTTCTTTTTCTCTCTCGGGTCCTCGGCCCGAGCGGCAGAGATCTCGAACCACCGATAGGCCTCAACATAGTCATCCTTAGGGATGCCTAGGCCGTTGGCGTACATCAGACCGACATTATAAAGAACACGTGGGTTTCCCTCTTTCGTCAGGGGCAGCCAAATCGACAGGGCCTCTTCATAGTTCTTTTGGTCATAGGCCTTCGCGCCGCGCGCAAATTCGGCTTCGAGTTTCTTGGAAATTTTCGGTGGGCGCTTAACCGGTGCCGCTGGCGGTGGGGCGGCCGGGGTGGCCGAAGCGGCAGGAGCCGCTGCTTCGGAAGGCTTGTCCTGCGGCGCGGCGGGGGCCTGTTCTTGCGCCCTTGCCGATCCAAGACAGGCCATGGTCAGCACTGCCGCAAGGGTCATGGGAATAAGAAACGCTCTCATCGCTTCAATCTGTCTCCATAGGCTGAGTTTATCGGCCTGTTCGCTTGCCGGACTTTTGAGGCAATTTTCGGGCGATCTGGGCCGGACCGAGTGCCCCCACCCACCCTTGCTGGGGGCTGAACCGGAACTAGACGTAACCGATGGCGGTCTTTTGATCCTCAATAATGGTCCGCGCGGCCATCCAATAGTGCCAGGTCGCCCAAAAGCCTGTTGGGGCCAAGACCAGCAGAGCAAATCGAAGCGACGAAGCCTCATCCACCCCGACAAACCCCGCAAGGTTTGCGCCCAGCCAACTGACGCCAGGAATGAAAGACGCAAAGTCGGGGTTCTTCTGCAGAGCGGCGATGAAGTCGCTGAGCCAGCCCACACCCTGCGGCGCGACGATCAGGTTGAAGACATTGGCGATCAACAGAGCGATGGCCGTGAACATGGCGCGCATCCTCGGCGGCGCGAGGTTCTGACCTAAGGCAAAGGCGGGGCCGATGTAGAAATAGATCGCAGGAATAAAGATCCACAACATGGCGGTCGCCATAGATAGCGAGTGGGTCCAGTAGGCGAGAATTGACGGAATAGTCGCAACTGCGGTCACAACCGCCAAGAGCTTCACAATCCGGCGCGGGTCAACAAAGGACGGACGCGACAGAAGCCAGGCGGTGAGCAAGGAGGCGGAAATGCCCATGACCAGATGGATTGGCCCCACCACCGCACCGGCTTCACCGACATTCAATCCATAGGCGCGCTGAAGAAATGTCGGGGTAAACCACATCAGACCCCAGCCCCACAGGGCTGAAACGCCGCTACCCATGATCACATGGAAAGCGGCCTTCTGTTTGAAGAAGAAGGCCACGGTCGTCGCCAAGCTCGGCGCTTCCTCGGTCGAAACCGCATCAAGCCGACCCCTTTTCGGCTCCTTGACGGTCAACATGATAACGGCGGCCAGCAAGATCCCGGGAATGCCGAGGACCAAAAAGGCCGCATGCCAGCCATATTTGTTCGCCACAAAACCGGCCATGTCCGCGCCAAGCCAAGCACCGATAGGGGCCCCCAAGGCAAAGATGGTCATGGCCATAGGGCGACGATCTGCCGGGAAATAGTCACCAACAATGGCGTTGCAGGAGGGCGTCCCGCCCGCCTCACCAATGCCAACCCCGATACGGGCCAAGAGGAGTTGAACATAGTTGGTCGACAGACCACAGAAGGTGGTCATGGCCGACCAGACCGTAATGGAAATGGCCAAAAGGTTGCGGCGGTTATAGCGGTCAGCAATCCAAGACAGGGGAATGCCCATCGTCACATAGAAAAGGGCGAGGGAAACACCGGTCAAGAAAGCGACCCCGCCATCGGTGAGCTTGAGCTCCAGCCGGATCGGCTCCAGCACGGTCGACATGACATACCGGTCGGCAATGTTGATCGTATAGGCCAACATCATGATGAAGAGGACGTACCAGCGAGCGCCGAGAGAGTAGGTCTCGCCGTCTTCAGCAACAGTAGCGGTGGTCATTTTGTGTTCCTCAACCCTTTGCCAGTTCCGGACCCAGAACCTGTCTAAGCGGATCCAGATAGGGGGAGAAGTTCTCCCACTGGTCTAGGCCACTGGTGAAAATCGGCTGCCTGACCTGCTCTGAACTGGCGGTCCTAACGGCGCGATCATTCTTATGGAAATTGATACAGCCCTCTTCAAAGGGAAGGCCACAGAAATCGAGCAGGCGGCGCACTTGAGGCTCAAGATCGGCGACCACCGCCTCATAGTTCACCCGCAGAACCTTGCCCGGCAAGACCCGATCCCAGTGATCCATCAGGGCCACATAATCCTTATAGTAGTGACCAATCTCTTCGAGGCCATAGGTGAACTCTTGGCCCTCAGCAAACAGTTGCTTAAAGCCGCTGAAGCAGCAGCCCATTGCGCCGCGCCGCGCATCAATAATCTTAGCCTTGGGCAAGATCATGTGAATCAGGCCTATATGCCGGAAATTGTTAGGCATCTTGTCGATGAAGAAGGGCACACCTCTCTTACGATGGATCCGCGTGTCACGCAAAAAGGCCTCGCCAAAAGCGGTCAGGTCCTGGGGCGACAGGGCACCAAGATTGGCCGGATAGGCCGGCTCTTCATCGACGCGGCGACGGCCATTGATCCGGTGCGCCAGAGCCAAGATATTGGGCAACTCCATCGTGCCCTCGACCTGACTGTGCGAGGCAAGAATCTGTTCAAGCAGCGTTGATCCTGCGCGCGGCAGGCCGACAATAAAGATCGGGTCTGAGGCGGCGCAGCCGGAGCCTGCCTTGGCTTCAAATAGGGCCGGGTTACAGTGCTCGACCTGGAGATCCATTTCGCGGCTGATCCGGCGCCAGTCATAGCCCAGCTCTTCGCGCTTCAAGCGGTTCCCGCGTTCATAGGCCTCAAAGGCTTGGGCATAGTCGCCGCGATCCTCTAGGCCCTTGGCAAGGGCGAAGCAGAGATGATAGCGGTCGACCAGGGCCGTATTGGGATCAGCTTCGCTCTGGCGCATAGACTCGATCTGGTCGTCGGTGAATCGATAGGTCTTGAGGTTAGCAAGGCTCCAATAGGCATCGCCAAAGTCGGGGCGGATCTGGTAGGCGCGGCTATAGGCAGCAATGGCATCAGGCTGGCGGCCGACCGTCTTGAGGGCGTGGCCAAGCGTCAGGTGGATGGTCGGGTTGTTCGGCGTTTCCTTGGCCAGTTTCCCATAGACACCGAGCGCCTCATCGAAATTACCGACAGCCAGATTTTCATTGGCATAGAGCAATTCGATCTGCGGCACGCCCCTGGATTTTTTGCGCAAGACCGTCGCCTGCTCAAGCGCCTTGGCGAACTTTTGGCGCTTATGGAGAACCTCGACATAGTCAAGGTGAGCGCTTGTATTGTCGGGCTCGAGCACGAGGCAGGATTCCAGCAGGAACTCAGCCTCTTCGAAGGAATTGAACTTGGTACCGATCTCAGCGAGGAACCGCATGGCCTCGACATTATGGCCCTTGGTCTGCAAAAAATGACGGCAGATCTGCTCGGCCCGCAAGAACCGCCCCTCTTGGATCAGGTTCGCCACGCTCAAAAGCTCAGGCGGCAGGCCATTGAGATAGTCAAATTGGTCTTTGGCAAACTCAGCCGCAGCCCGCGCGCCCATGGCACGTTGAAGCTCTGACAGCATCTGCCAGCTGGCCACGAGGGCAGCATTGTTGGCCACAGCGCCCTGATAGGCGATCAGCGCGCCATGGCGATCACCGGTGTCGCGCAGGCAATGGCCTCGCTCCTGATAGGCGCGGCCAAAGCCTGGATCCATCGCAATCAGATGATCGTTGGTCGCCAGCGCCCTCTTAAAATCGCCTTGATAGCGATAGGTCACAGCCAAGGTATAGAGCGCGTCCTTATGCTTTGGATCAGCGTCTAGAACCTGTTGGCACAGGGCGGCGGCGTGCGGGAATTTCGTCTGTTGCAACATGTCCCGCGCGCGACCGAGAAGGTCGTCAATCTGGGCCGGAGACAATGCCGCTTGGGTCAATCTTTGATCCTTATCATTGGGCTCAATCATAGCGTTTCATCGGGCCAAGGTAAGGATGTTTATTGGTCTTTTGATCCCGTTTTGTGTCGGAATCGAGAGGGGCAGCAAAAAAGCAATGGGCCCCCGAACGAACGGGGGCCCACCACAGTTTGGTTAGTTACGGACCGAAAGACGGACACCGAAGGTTTGTGGACGTGACGTGGTCACGCGCAGTTCACCGTCATTGCCGAACTTATAGAGCTCTGGGCGAGCGTCTGTGAGGTTTTCACCAAACAGCTCCACGGTCCAGTTGTCCTTAGAAGCGCCAACCGACGCGCTAAGCGTGGTGTAGGACTTTTGCTTCAAGGAACCCTGCAGAGGAACGATCACGTCGCCTGGCTTAACCGTCACACCATTATAGGTGATTGGCACTTGCGCCGCATAACCTGCCGTGGCGTTGAAGCCTGGCAGCTTGATGCTGACATTGTCGATGTCCGACGAGATGCTGGAATCGACGAAGTGGAAGCCGCCCTGCGCGAACGGACGCAGGCCCGACGTGGTTTCGGTTTCATAACGCATCCGGATATTGCCCTGGAACTTGGGGCTCAGAGCCAGTGGGCTGCCGAGCGGCACCAGAACGGTTGCGGCCTTACGATATTTGGTCAGCTCGGAGTCATTGTAAGAGAAACCGCTATTCACGGTCAGCTCTTTGGTTGGACGCCATGCCACATCACCTTCAAAGCCACGGATGCGTGCATCGGTGAAGTTGGTGGTGAAGGTCTGGTTCGAGATGTTCTGATCGAACACCGTCATCTGGATGTTTTCCCAGTCGATCTGGTAGGCCGCTGCGTTGAACTGCAGGGTCCGATCGAGCAGGGCCAGCTTCCAACCAATTTCATAGTTGGTCACAGTGTCGGGCACATAGGCCTTCAGGCTGTTACAGGCTGGGGTAACCACGTTACAGGGCTTGCGGTTGAAGCCACCGGGACGGAAGCCTTCCGAATAGGTCGCATAGATCAAAGAAGCGTCATCGATCTTGTAGGTCAGGTTGCCCTTCAAGATCGTGCCCGTATATTTCGCAGGTGACAGACCCTTAAGGGTCGTGGCGAGATTTGCACTGACACCATAATATTTGGGCGGGTTGGCGACCGCGCTATAGGTACCGGTAGCAGCATTATAAACACCCCGTGAACCATAGCCGAAGCTCGAGTTCGACGAACCGGTCATCGAGGCTTCTTCGTCATAATAACGCGCGCCGCCGGTGATGGTCAGTTTGTCTGGGATAATGTCATAAGAGGCTTCACCATAGACGGCCAACTGACGGTCCTTACGGGTGACGTCGTTAAAGAAGCCGACATTGACGCCCTTTACACTTGGATCATGAGCATTGACGCTTGGATCGGGCGCGCGCTTGTAAATAAAGCCCGCCGCCTGTTGGGAATAGGACCAGTCGGTGTTGTCGTAGAGGGTGTTTTCATCAAAGAACAGGCCTCCGGTAGCGCGCAGGCGCTTATCGGCAGGCGTCGTGACACGGAACTCGTGGGTCGAACGGGTGTTTTCGTTCTTCACCCGATAGCTCTTGTTTGGCGTGTAGCAGGTCTTACCAATGTTGCCATTATAGGCTGCGGTATAATAGACGCCGCGGTCGCACTCATAATAGGGCAGATAGAGGCCGATATTGGAGTAGGACGCATAGTCCGCCTGCTGAACAGCGGTGTGGTTCAGATAGGACCCGGTATAGATCATATCGAGCACGCCCAAACGGCCATTCACCGTCAGGGTCGTTGCATCAAACTCGTCGCGCAGCGTGTTCGGATTGAACTGGGTGACCTTCAGGTCGCCCACGCCTGGCTCATAGCTGAACACGCCATTGGACTTGAGGTTCTGACGCATATGCATCAGGTCCACCGACCAGTTGTCGTTGATTTCATAGGCCAGAGCCAAACGCGCACCGGTATAGGCCGCGTCGTTGTAGTTGTTCTCAACAAAGCGGTCATTGTTAATGGTCTGGCGCGTCGGCGCGACATAGCCGCTGCCGGTACAGTTGGCGACGCCCGAGCAGGATTCCAGAGCGCGGATCACCAGCAGGGGGTTTCCGGTTGGCAGCTTGCCAGCCTGGCCGACCTTGCCGTCAAATGGCATCTGATAGGTGCCAGCAACATTGTCGATATAGCCGCCCTGTTGGTCATTATAAACGACCAAACGTGCCGCCAACTTGCCCTCGATCAGAGGGATGTTGATGAAGGCGTCGCCCGCAGCGCTCGGTGCGCCGCCCTTGGTCATGGCATAGCTACCATTAAAGCCGGACTGGTATTGGGTCAGGTTCGGCTTATTGGTGATGTAACGCACAGCGCCGCCCATGGCGCTCGCGCCAAACAGGGTGCCCTGAGGACCAGCCAGCACTTCGACGCGCTGCAGGTCAACCGCATAGATGTCCAGGTTGCGGCCGGGCATCGAGCTTGGCGCGTCGTTCAGATAGAGCGCGACGTTAGGCTGAGCGCCGGCGGTGCCGGTGATCTGCAGGCCCGGGGTGTCTGTCGAAAGGCCACGAATATACATGGCCGAGGTGCCGGGACCTTGCGAGGCCGTGCGGACGTTCGGCAGATATTCAACCAGCTTTTCGAAGTTAGCGATGTTCAGCTTCTGGAGCGACTCGCCGCCGAGTGCCTGAATCGCCACCGGGATCTTGTTGACCGCCTCTTCACGGCGCGTGGCCGTCACGACGATGTCTTCAATGGCGCGATCATTTTCGGCCGCAGCTGCTGGCGTATCGGCTGCGAAGGCGGCGCCTGCCCCCATCGAGACCAGCACCGCCGCGGCGGTGGAGACCATTAGGTGTGCTTTCATCTTGTTCCCCGTTTGGATCCTTTGGTTCACCCAAAGGTTATCGAAATGACTTTAAACCGTGTTCGCGGGGTTTGATGTCAGCAATTGACCAAAATTTGGGTATTGGTAAATTTTATTGTGATTTCAGGGCATCTTGTCACTTGCGAGACCGAGCGCTGCAATAAAATTAACATATTCAATGCGTTGTTTGGTCACAGCGGGAGCGCGACATGGGGGCCACAGTCACGACCAAACCGCTCCTGCCCCAGCGTTAAAATGGCATATGGCTATGATTTTTTTGCAATGGGCAGCAGGGGCACGCCCTGCGCCGACAGCCTTAGGGCCCATTGTTCGGCCCGAAGGCCTGTACCCCAAACTCTCAAAGGGTCGACATTGGAGCGGGCGAAGAGATTCGAACTCTCGACCCCAACCTTGGCAAGGTTGTGCTCTACCACTGAGCTACGCCCGCGCTCCAGAACACCGAAATGTCCGCGTCGAGGGCGGGCTTATGACAGAGGGGCTAAGGCTTTGCAAGGCCCTTCTCGACCTTCAGAGCGGAAGTTTTCCCCTTCACTCAGAGCTTCACGCGGGTCGGAGCAAGACGGCGGCGATTGACATGGTCGGCAGGTGCGGTTCCCAGAGCGTCAGGAATTTCCCCCTTGAAATAGTATCTCTGCCAAGCCTCCTTGACCGCGGCGGGATCATGCCGAGCCAAACGGTTGTTGAAGTCGGTTCGCTCGCGGTTCCAAGCCTCATATTGGCCACGCAAGACCGGCTCTGAGTCGAGCGACCGGATGACCGGCTCAAAGGCCTCCAGCGCCTTGTCCTGGACCAATGTAATGAAACAGAACGGCTCGCCGCGCTCGAACCGCACCTTGCCGGGGCGGGTAAAGGCCCAGTTCATCGTAAAGGGAAAGGGTAGCCAATCGGTCTCGACCAGACCGGACAGGGCTTGGACACCATCCTTGATGAGGTTCGGTGGGCCCTGGACCATCATAGACCATTTCAGGGGCGTACGGAACATATAGCCGGGGTGGAACGTCATAATGCCTTGGGTGAAGTGCGACACCACAAACTCATGAAAACCGACATAGGGTGTGTCCGGCCGAAAGGTGATGTCGCCTTTGTGGGGGCCACCATTCCACTCGGCCGTAAAGCCTACGGGGTTAAGGATTTCCCAGCCGCTGGTATTGGCCATGGTTAGGGGCAGGCAGCGATAGGGGTGGCGCTCGGAAAAACCATCCATCCAATCGCGGTTGGGCCGTCCCGGCACAATCTCGGGTGGGCGACTCATGGTGGGGAAGCACTCTAGGTCCATCGGGTGAGCCTCTCATGACGCTGGTCTGGGCAAGTTCCCTGACTAACCGGGCCGATAGCCCATCGTCCAGCACCAAGCGTTAATGGGCCTTGAGCATCGGGCCGCGCCGCCTTAGATCATGGCCATGACCCAAGCCTCACCCCAAGATCTCTTCGCCCTCCTTGATGGGCTCGGCATTGCCCACACGACCTTCGAGCATGAACCCGTCTTTCGTGTCGAAGAGGGGGCCCATATCAAGGCCGCCCTACCCGGCGGTCATAGCAAGAACCTGTTCTTGAAGGATCATAAGGGCCAGATCTGGCTGATTTCGGCGCTAGATAGCACCCAGATCAATCTTAAGGCCCTGCCCAAGGCCATAGGATCGGGACGCCTGTCCTTTGGCTCGGAGGCTCTGCTGCTCGAGGTTTTGGGTGTAAGGCCAGGGTCAGTCACGGCGCTGGCCCTAATCAATGATAAGGAAGGTCGCGTCCGGTTTGTACTCGATAGCGCCCTCGCCGCCAAAGAACCGGTCAATTTTCATCCGCTGCATAATGGCGCGACCACCGGCCTCTCGACCGAGGGCCTGATGACCTTCCTCAAGGCGGTGAATCACGAGCCGATGATCGTTGATCTGGAAATGGCGGTTTGAATAGGCCCCGCCTGATCCTTGACATTGCACTGAGCGCCAACCGAGACCATCTTAAGGCGGATCTCCTGACCAAAGACGACAAGGATGGACCATGCTGGGACTAACCCCTGCCTCCCCCGCTAAACCGAACGGCGCTAGCGACGGCCTCATCAAGGACGGCACCGACGCCAGCTTCATGGTCGATGTGATCGAGGCCTCTAGGGTCCAGCCGGTCATTGTCGACTTCTGGGCAACCTGGTGCGGTCCCTGCAAGACCCTAACGCCCGCGATTGAAAAGGCCGTCATCGCCGCCAAGGGCGCAGTGAAGCTGGTCAAGATCGATGTCGACAAGAACCCGGCCTATGCGGGTCAACTGCGCGTTCAATCGATCCCCGCCGTCTATGCCTTCGTCAATGGCCAGCCGGTCGATGGCTTTATGGGCGCAGTGCCCGATAGCCAATTGAAGGCCTTCATCGAAAAGCTTTCGGGCCCAACGGCACCTAGCGATATTGAAGAGCTTCTGGCCGAGGGGACAGCCTTTTTGGCCGAACAGGATTTAGCTGGGGCCGGACAGGCCTTTGCTCAAGCCCTCGAAATGGATCCAGAAAATGTTAAGGCGCTGGCCGGTCTCGCGCGCTGCTATCTCCAGAGCGGAGATCTGGAGCGCACCGCCGAACTGATTGCCATGGTGCCCGCAGGGGCTAAGGATACCAGCTTGGACAGTGTAAAGGCCGCGCTCGCACTGGCCTCGCGCCCCAAATCTGAGACCTCTGGTCTTGAGGAAAAGATCTTAGTCAATCCAGGCGACCTTGAGGCTAGGTTCAACCTCGCCAACGCCCTCGCGGCCCAAGGCCATCTGGCCGCTGCCGCCGATCATTTGCTCATGATCATTGAGCGAGATCGCACCTGGAATGATGATGCGGCTCGAAAGCAACTGCTCACCGTGTTTGAAGCCGCTGGGCCCATGTCCGATGTGGCCAAGCAGGGTCGTCGGCGGCTTTCTTCCATTCTGTTTTCGTGACCGGAGCGCGCGGATGACGAGCGGCAAATTTCGGCAGCTTTCCGACCTACCGGCAATCATTTCGGTTTTTCCGCTGAGCGGGGCGCTGATGCTGCCGCACAGCCAATTGCCGCTGAATATTTTTGAGCCGCGATATCTCAATATGATCGATGATGCGATGACCGCAGACCGTGTCATTGGTATGATCCAAACCGTGCCCGGCGGTGATCGGTCTCAGCCCAACCTGGCCAAAATTGGGTGCTTGGGACGCATTACGGGCTTTTCGGAAACGCCAGATGGGCGCTACCTCATCACCCTGACCGGGATTTGCCGCTTTAGGATTGAAACAGAACTACCGGTGACGACGCCCTACCGTCAGGTCCAAGCCGACTATACCGGCTTCGGCGAGGATCTAAGGCCCCTGGATGATCAGGAAGGCTTTGATCGCCCTCGATTTTTGACCGCTCTGAAGGCCTTTCTGGACCACCATGGGCTGGAGATCGATTGGAAGGGGGCTGAAAATGCGCCCTCTGAGCCGCTGGTTACCAGCCTTGCTGCGGCACTTCCCTTTTCGCCGGTTGAACGTCAGGCCCTGCTCGAGGCCCCTAGCCCGTCGGATCGTCTTGAGGTCCTGATTGCCCTCATGCAAATCAATGCTGCCGAGCCAAAGGGTGAGGACGACACCCCAGCGCCGCTTCAATAGGACCAGATATGACCCCCACGCCCACGCTGCAAAATGATGTGGATCCGCGCCTGCTCGAGGTTTTGGTCTGTCCCATCAGCCATGGTCCCCTCGACTATGATCGCCAGAAAGGTGAGTTGATCAGCCGCAAGGCCGGGCTGGCCTATCCGATCCGAGATGGTGTGCCGGTCATGCTGGCCGAAGAGGCGCGGACCCTCGACGAAGGCGAATGACCACGCCTTGGCCCACAGACCTGACCCTGCTGCGCCGCGAGGGTCAGCTACAGGTCACCTATGACTCCGGCGAGCAACACTTCATTGGCGCGGAGCTTTTACGGGTTATGACCCAGAGTGCGGCAGACCGCGGCCATGGTTCTGGACCGGGCAAGACCGTATTTGGCAAGGCCGGGGTCGGCATCGTCAATTTGACGCCCATCGGTCGCTATGCGGTGCGGCTGGAATTTTCAGACGGCCACCAGTCGGGCCTCTACACCTGGGAGCAGCTTTATGATCTCGGCCAGAACCAAGACGGGATTTGGGCCGACTATCTTAGCCGCCTCGCCTCCGAAGGGCTGAGCCGAAACCCCTAGAGCGGTTCACCGCGCAGGAGTTTGGGCAGATCCCCGACGGCGCCGCCCGCCTCCTGCATAAAGAACTTGCGGGCCGGGCCGATGAGATTGACCACCGCCATGCCTGCGCCTCGGACAAATCGCAGCATCGGATTGTCGTTCGAAAAGAGCCGAACAAAGACATCGGTCGCCGCCGCAAGCATGACATTGTCAAACCGCCGCCAAGCCGCATAGCGCTCCAACACCACCAGCGAGCCAATATCTTCACCAAGGCGGACCGCGTCGGTCAGGACTTCGGCTAAGGCTGCGGCATCCTTCAGACCCAGATTAAGCCCCTGACCGGCGATGGGATGAATCCCATGGGCCGCGTCTCCCATCAGAACCAGTCGCGGCGCGGCCATATTCTCGGCCAACTGCAACGCCAGAGGATAGACAAAGCGAGGACCCAAGACCTCGATCTCGCCCAGAAAATCACCAAACCGGCGACGAAGATGGGCTTCAAACACTTCGGGTCTGGCGCTGCGAAGGGCCTCGGCCCGGTCGGTCTTTTCGGTCCAGACCAGACTGGCGCGATTGCCGGTCAAGGGCAGGATGGCGAAGGGACCAGAGGGAAGAAAATATTCATGAGCCACGCCCTCATGAGGCTTGGCCATAACCACCGTGGCGACCACGCCGCTCTGCGAATAGTCCCATCCGACCGTGCCAATCTTGGCGGCTTGGCGAATGATCGAATGGCGGCCCTCTGCGCCGACGACGAGGGGAGCTCGAAGAACGCGGCCGTCACTGAGGGTGACCGCGGCTGCTGATCCGTCTGCTTCAGCGAAAACCACCGTGGCGCGGGCCAGAACGGGGATGTCCGCATCCATAACCGCTTGCGCCAAGGCGGCGCGAATAGAGCGGTTTTCTAACATATAGCCCAAGGGCTCACCGTCCGAACGGTCAGCAATTTCAGCGGAATCAAAGCGCAGGAAGAAGGGGCTGGCCGCACCATTGGCCGCACCGGGTGTGCGGCCATCGGTGACAAGGATCTGCTCAATATTTTGCGCCTTGGCCACCAGAGCCTCGCCCACGCCAATCGCCTTCCAGAGCCGAAAGCTTGAATAGGCGATGGCTGATGATCGCCCGTCATATTCTGGGGCCAGTTGAGCATCAAAGGTCTGGGGGTCGATCAAGAGGGGTCGCAAGCCGCCACTGACCAGAGCGAGCGCAAGGGTCATACCTGCCATTCCGGCACCAACGATAATGACATCGGCATCGAAATTGGGCTGAGAAGCTGCGGGCGCGTTCAAGGTCATGGATGCTTATGTCGTTCGGAACCGGCCGCCGTCCAGAGGGGATTTGACGCATCTGGCGATCTGTATCCAAGCCACCCGGGGGTCATGGTAAACAGGCCTTAACCCTCGTGATGTAAAATCAGACCCTAATGGACGGTGTTTTGGTCTGGGTGGAGTGCGATATATGGCGCGGGTGGCGCAAAGGTCCAATCTGCAACTGATTGGCATGGGCCTGAGATTTGGCTGGGATCATCCGCTGACCGCTCGGTTTCGCGGGGGGATAACGGCGGGCCTGGGCCTGGCCCTGATCCTTGCCTTTGCCTCCTATAATGCCGCTGACCCCAGCTTCAATGCCGCCACCGGGGTAGAGCCGACCAACCTTTTGGGCACATTGGGTGCGGGCATTGCTGACGCCTCTATACAGTCCCTTGGGCTGGCCGCGTGGGCGGGGGCCCTCTTGATGGTGGCTTCCGGTCTGTGGCGTGCCGGAGAGCGGGAGCCTGACGATAGCCGCGCGATCCTTCGGCTTCGCGCCTTGGTTGGCCTGATTGGGGCGCTGGCCCTTGCGGGGCTCCTTGCGGCCGCGCCGACACCAGCCTCTTGGCCCCTGGCCAGCGGCTTGGGTGGCTTTTGGGGCGAGAGCCTTCTGCGTCATCTGGGAAACCTGTTTGGTCTGGTTCACAGTCCCGTTGGCAAGATTATCGCGGCCACCGTCCTCGGCATCTGCGCCATCGCCGCCCTCGGCTTTGGACTGGGCATCAGCAAGGACATGGTCTGGCGGGCCATCCTCACCTTGCGCGCCACCCTCGCTGAACAGGCCCGCCGCCGGGCTCAACAACCGGCCCATAAGGATTCAGCCGCCTCCACACCGCGCACGCCGCGCGCAACGCGGGCCAAGGGTGCGGTGGTCGATGAGGGCAGAAATATCAATCTTGATGATGAGTTGGACGCCCCACCGGAGGCCGCGCCCCAAGTGCTCAATATCAAGGCCCCCAAAACTTCCAATCGCGAGCAGCGGGAAAACCAAAAGGCCTTTGATTTCGTTCAGCCCGGGGGGTTCCAACTGCCGGAACTGGCCATGTTGGCCAAGCCCAAGCCCCGCTCATCAGCCTTTGATGAGGGCTCCTTGCGCCAAAATGCGCGGATGCTCGAAAGTGTGCTGGCGGAGTTTGGCGTTAAAGGCCAGATCGATCAGATCCGCCCAGGTCCTGTCGTCACCCTCTATGAATTGGTCCCCGCGCCCGGGGTCAAACATGCCCGCGTCGTGGCCCTGTCCGATGATATTGCCCGCTCAATGAGTGCCCGCGCCTGCCGGGTGGCTGTCGTTCAAGGGCGCAATGCCATCGGTATCGAGCTGCCCAACTCCCACAGAGAAACGGTCTATCTGCGCGACCTCTTGGCCTCGAGCGAATATGAGAAGTCGAGCCAGATCCTGCCCATGGCGCTCGGTGAGACCATCGGCGGCGAGCCCTATATTGCCGACATGTCCAAGATGCCCCACCTCTTGATCGCGGGCACCACCGGGTCGGGTAAGTCGGTGGGGGTCAATGCCATGATCCTGTCGATCCTCTATCGTTTGCCGCCCGACAAATGCAAGTTCATCATGATCGATCCGAAGATGCTGGAACTGTCGGTCTATGACGGTATTCCGCACCTCTTGGCCCCGGTCGTCACAGATCCAAAGAAGGCGATTGTTGCGCTCAAATGGACCGTTCGCGAGATGGAAGACCGTTATCGACGCATGTCCAAGATCGGCGTGCGCAATATTGGCGGCTTTAACGAAAAGGCCAATGAGGCCCTGGCCAAGGGCGAGCATTTTGTCCGCACGGTCCAGACGGGCTTTGATGAGGCGGGCCGTCCGGTCTATGAGGAAGAGAAGCTGCGCCCCGATCCCATGCCCTATCTGGTCGTGGTCATTGACGAGGTCGCCGACCTGATGATGGTGGCGGGCAAGGATATTGAAGGGGCCGTTCAGCGTCTGGCCCAGATGGCCCGCGCCGCCGGTATCCATCTGATCATGGCCACCCAGCGCCCCTCGGTCGATGTCATTACCGGCACCATCAAGGCCAACTTCCCCACCCGGATCAGCTTTCAGGTCACCTCCAAGATCGACAGCCGCACCATCATGGGCGAACAAGGGGCCGAGCAACTGCTGGGTCAGGGAGACATGCTCTATATGGCCGGGGGCGGGCGGATCACGCGCCTTCATGGGCCCTTTGTCTCTGATGGTGAGGTCGAGACCGTCGCCGCCTTCCTGCGCAGTCAGGGCCAGCCGCAATATCTCGAAGAGGTCACGGCCAGCGATGACGAGGATGGCGGTGACGGCGAGGGCGGCGGCGAGGGCAGCCTGTCCGGCGATGATCTCTATGATCGGGCTGTCGCCGTCGTCACCCGCGATCGCAAGGCCTCGACCAGCTACATCCAGCGCCGCCTACAGATCGGCTATAACCGCGCTGCGTCCTTGATGGAAAAGATGGAGCGCGAAGGGGTGGTGGGCGCGGCCAACCATGCTGGCAAACGCGATATCTTGGCCGGACCGCCGCCCTAAAAAGACTTGGGACCTTTGGTCATATCCTCGCCCGGATTGGCAGATAGGGTCGATCTGGTTAGAGGATAGGCCATGATGATCCAATCGCCCCCACGTCCAAGGTCCAAGTCCATCCGGATATTGAGCCTTATCGCGCTCCTCTGTCTTGTCGCGCCAAGCGTCGCGTCCGCCCAGCCGGTCCGGTCAAGCGCGGTTGCCCTATCGGCAGACGATAGGGCCTTGGTCGCTAAGGCCAGCGCCTATCTGCAATCGCTGGGACAGGCGCGCGGCCGGTTTGTTCAAACCGATCCGCTTGGCACCAAGAGCAGAGGCGATCTTTACCTCAAGCGACCCGGCAAGATGCGCTTTGCCTATGACCCACCGCTCGGACTGCTGGTTGTGTCCGATGGCTTTAATGTTTCGATCGCCGACAGCCGCCTCAAGACCTTTGACCGCTATCCTCTGGGCACGACCCCCTTAGCCCTACTTTTGGCCAGAGAAATCCGCCTTGATCGGGGTGTGATCATTGATCGGGTGACCCGCAGCGCCGACAGCTTTGCCATCACGGCCCGTGATGGGCGCAAAGAGGCTGAGGGCCGCATTGTCTTGACCTTCTCTTCGAGCCCCGTGGCGCTCAAGTCTTGGGCGGTCACCGATGCTCAAGGTCAGACCACGCGTATTGATTTAGAACAGTTTTCTGCCGCCTCCAGCCTGGACCCCGCCCTGTTTGTCTTGATCGATCCCCGCAGCCTCGCACCCGGATCGGCGAAAACCCGGCGCTAAACTGTGACATATTCACGACAGGCAAGGGAAACCGTGATTTACCTTGACTTTATCGCCATCCGTGTCTATAAGGTCACATATGGCGGCGGCATATTCCCCTGTGTCGCTTGATCCCTTGTCGGATTACATCCCCTCCCGGCATGGGTGTGAACGTCTATTCCTTAGCCCGGTGCGGGTTTGACCCGCTCCGGGCTTTTTTTTGCGCGCCGAACAGGCCTATAGGGGATGAACCGCCAGCCCTCGGACCCTTGCCATGCGCCTTCGCCTCGCCACCTGGAACATCAATTCGGTCCGCCTGCGGCTCGACCAGATCGCGCGATTTGTCGCCGAACAGGCACCAGACGTGCTCTGTTTGCAGGAGATCAAATGCCAAAATGGCGAGTTTCCCACTGAGGCCTTTGAGGCCATGGGCCTGCCCCACCTCGTGATCCGGGGACAGAAGAGCTATCACGGCGTCGCCATCGCCTCGCGCCTCCCTATCGAGGAGGGTATGGATCTAGACCTCTGCCGCGAGGGCCATGCCCGAACCGCCGCGGTTAAGGTGGCCGGGGTCGAGATCCATAATTTCTACATCCCTGCGGGTGGCGACGAACCGAATCGCGAGGCCAACCCCAAGTTCGACCACAAGATGGACTTTTTCGAGCGCCTGACCGCCGACATGGCTAAGCGTGACCCCAAGGCCCCCCTTATCCTGACCGGGGATCTCAATGTCGCGCCGGGGGACAATGATGTCTGGAGCCACAAACAGATGCTCAAGGTGGTCAGCCATACGCCGGTTGAGATCGAGGCCATGGCCAAGCTGAAGGCTTCGCTCGGCTTTCTGGATCTACCGCGCGAAGCCGTGCCGGAGCCGCAGAAGCTTTTTTCATGGTGGAGCTACCGGGCCGCCGATTTTCGCGCCTCTAATCGTGGCCTTAGGCTTGATCACATCTTGGCCAGCCCCGGCCTAAGGGACGCGGCCTTTGCACAAGGCTCTGTCTCTTCGACGGTGCATGACACGGTGCGCGAATGGGACCGGCCGAGCGACCACGTACCGGTCACCGCCGACCTGATGGTCTAGGGCGCGAGGCGGTAGCCGCCGGGCTCGGTCAGAAGCAGCTTCTGCGATCCAGCCTCCGGCTCGATCTTTTGGCGCAGGCGATAGACGTGGGTTTCTAGCGTGTGGGTGGTCACGCCCGCATTATAACCCCAAACCTCGGCCAAGAGCTCTTCGCGCGACACCGACTTGCTGCCAGCCCGATAGAGATATTTCAGGATGTTGGCTTCCTTTTCGGTCAACCGGATCTTCTTTTGCTTGGCATCGACCAACAGCTTGGCTGACGGGCGAAACTCATAGGGGCCAAGACGATAGACGGCGTCTTCGGACTGTTCGTGGACGCGAAGTTGGGCGCGAATACGGGCTAGCAGGACCTGAAACTTGAAGGGCTTGGTGACATAGTCATTGGCCCCAGACTCTAGGCCTCGGATGGTGTCGCTGTCGGCGTCGGCAGCGGTCAACATAATCACGGGCGCGGTCACGCCCACCAAACGCATCTTCTGACAGGCGTCGCGCCCATCCATGTCGGGAAGGTCGACATCCAAGAGGATCAGATCGGGCTTAATCTCTTGCGCCAAACGCAAGCCATCGGTGGCATTTTGCGCCTGAACCGTGTTGAATTCGTCATGCAGGTCCAGCTGCTCAGCAAGGGCAGAGCGCAGGTCCTCGTCGTCGTCGATGATCAGCAGGGTCTTATGTTGAGCCATGGGATAGAACATGCACCGGTCTGGGCGATTGGCAAAGGGTAGAGGTGAGCCATGATCTTCACGGCTTCGTCAGATGGCCAGTTTACCCTCAATGGACGCATGGTTCCATGTGCGATCGGCCGCAGCGGCATGATCGCCGCCGCCGAAAAGCGTGAGGGAGATGGTGCAAGTCCGATCGGGATCTGGCCCATTCGCCGCTTTGTCTATCGCGCCGACCGATTGGCATTGCCGCCAACCCTCCTACCAATCACTGCGACACAGGTTCAAGACGGCTGGTGCGACGCGGTTGAAGATCCGCTCTATAATCAACCCGTAACCTTGCCCTATCCCGCCAGCGCCGAGCAGATGTGGCGCGAGGACCATGTCTATGATCTGGTCGGGATCTTGGGGCACAATGATGCTCCACCCAAAGCCGGTATGGGCTCGGCCATCTTTTTACACCTGGCCCGCCCCGGTTTCACACCGACAGAAGGCTGCATTGCCTTGAGCCCTGAAGACATGCTCGAGGTCATGCGCCTAGCAGGGCCAGGATCGGCCATCGAGATCAGACGCTAGGGCGAGCCTCAGTAGGTCCTTGCGCCAAACAGGGCCGACCCCACCCGAACCGATGTCGCGCCGTGGGCAATGGCCGTCTCGAAATCGCCGCTCATACCCATGGAGAGCTTGGTTAGACCATTACGCGCGGCGATCTTGGCGAGCAGCGCAAAGTGCATGCCGGGGGGCACCCCCTCAGGCGGAATGGCCATAAGGCCCTCGATTGCCAGGCCCATGGCCTGGCAATCGGCAATGAAGTCGTCAGCAAGCGTCGGTGATACCCCGGCTTTTTGCGGCTCTTCTCCGGTATTGACCTGAACATAGAGGCGGGGCATCCGCCCCTGCCGCTGAGCCTCTTCGGCCAAGGCCTTGGCCAGTTTGGGGCGGTCGAGCGTCTCAATCACCTCAAACAGGGCCACCGCATCGCGCACCTTATTGGTCTGAAGCGGGCCGATGAGGCGCAGTTCCAAGCCCTTCCGTCGGTCAGCCCAACGCTCTTGGGCCTCTTGAACGCGGTTCTCGCCATAAATAAGCTGTCCTTCGGCCAAAACCGGTGCGATGGCTTCCCATGGCTGTTGCTTGGAGACGGCAACGAGGGCCACATCCTCTGGCGACCGACCCGCTGCGCGCGCGGCGGATGCCATTCGAGTCAAGATCGTTTGACGGGGCGAAAGTTGAATATCGGTCATGATGCCATGGAACTGAAGCGGCGCGGCTTGATCGCCGAAGCGGCGAAGCTAGGCCGTCTGGCCCAAAAGCGAAAGCCTCCTTGGGTGCCCGGTGCAAGATGGTTCGTCCTGCCCCATCTGTGGCTGGTGACAGACCCTGACCGGTTACCCGATCCGGTCAGAACAGCACGAACCCTGCCTCACGGAAGCGGGATTGTCTATCGCAGCTTCGGACGCCCTCAGGCGCTGGCCGAGGCGCTGGCCCTATCCAATTTGGCCAAAAGACGCGGCCTGACGCTCTTGATCGGTGCGGACGACGGCTTGGCCCGCCTGGTCGGGGCCGACGGGGTTCACCTGCCAGAGCGGATGATGGGTCAGGCCAAGCGCCTGCGGGCACGCCATCCAAACTGGATCCTCACCACGGCGGCCCATAGCCCCCGCGCCATCGCCAAGGCGGCGAGGCTCGGACTGGATGCAGCGCTAATTTCACCGGTTTTCGTCAGTCAAAGCCCCTCAGCCAGTCAGCCCCTAGGGCAAACGCGGGTCGCACAGTGGGTCGGCGGCGCAAGACTGCCGGTGATTGCCCTCGGTGGCATAGGTCACAAAAATGCCCGCCTCCTTTCGGGGACGGGCGTCTGGGGGATTGCAGCGGTTGACGGCCTTAGAACTTGAAGGCGGTCTCTAGGCGCACACGCGGTGCACGATCCTGCGGCGCGGTGTAGCGATTGATCTGAGACGAATCACCAAGCGCCACTGCGCCACCAACGCGCAGGGATGGCGAGAGCCGATAATAGGCTCCAGCCTGAATGTCTTTGAGCTGCATGTTACGGCGAGCAGGCTGGTTCAGGTCCAGTTTGACGCCCCAACGCGCCTTATCGTCCCATTGCAGCGACCGGCGGGTCGATTGAGCGCCCCACTGGTTTTGGTCCTTTGCGAAAGCATCGGTCGCAGGGGCCAGTTCCGTCATAACGGTTGCCTTGCCGCGCGGCGCGTCAGCGGCATGAGCCGTCAGCGCCATCCCCGAAAGGATAAGCCCGACTGTGCCAGCGGCGATGGTGCGCAACAGAGACATAATTAAACCGAGTGAACCTATGATCTTTGAACCGAGTAGACTGGCGTTGAGGTTGACGCAAATCACCCTCGACATCATTGATTAAAGGCTTCTTTTTCCCCGGGTCAACACGGAGTCTGTTGCCCGCCATAAGATTCATCCGCCTAATGGATGCTAAAGATGATTCTGTGGCCCTTTAGTCACGTGATTCCTGTTTGGTGGCGGCCTTGCCATGCTATAGACCGCGATGATGACAGTTTGAGGCGGTCGGGGGCGACAGTGCTAATCCGGACAGTACGGATTGGCCAACGAGTGGAGCGATTAAATATGGCGTTTATGCGTAAGGCGTCTTTGGTGGTCGCGGCCGTGGCCCTGGTGGCGGTCGCAGGCTGTTCGACCCTTAAGATGGGTGGATCAAACGGTCCGACCGTTTTTCAAACCCAAGAAGAGGGTGGCTTTAACCCGTTCCGTCGTAAGTCTGCTGTCGCCGCTGAGGCCGGTAGCCAGATTGGCGTTAACAGCTATCTGTGGCGCGCCTCGCTCGACACCCTGTCCTTCATTCCGCTGGCCTCGGCCGATCCTTGGGGCGGCGTGATTATCACGGACTGGTACACCAGCCCTGAAAAGCCCGATGAGCGCTTTAAGGTCACGGTCTATATTCTCGACACTCGCCTTCGCGCTGATGGTCTGAATGTCGCTGTGTTCAAACAGGTGAAAGACGCATCTGGCGCTTGGGCCGACTCAGCCACAGCCGCGCAAACCGAGACCGATCTGGAAAACGCGATCCTGACCCGCGCCCGTCAGCTTCGTCTGTCGACCATTAACGGCAAGGGTTAAGCGGGGCGGCCGCGCCGCTCCCCTCATCCTTCTGTTTCCTTGGGTACCGTTTGCGCGGTGCTCCCACCCCATCCTTCTGCTAAAGCCACCACAGTCATGCCCCGTTACAATCCAAAAGAAGCAGAGCCCAAATGGCGCGCCGCTTGGGATGAGGCGGGGGTATTCACCACCGTCGCGCCCGAAGCCGCGGGTGACCGTCCCAAATACTATGTGCTCGAGATGTTCCCCTATCCGTCGGGGCGCATCCATATGGGCCATGTTCGCAACTATGCGATGGGCGACGTGGTGGCGCGGTTCAAGCGGGCAAGGGGCTTTAATGTCCTCCATCCCATGGGCTGGGACGCCTTTGGTATGCCAGCCGAAAATGCGGCGATGGAGCGCGGCATCCACCCCAAGGGCTGGACCTATGACAATATCGACGCCATGCGCCGACAGCTTAAACTTTTGGGCCTGTCGGTTGACTGGTCCAGAGAGTTTGCGACCTGCGATCCAGACTATTACGGCAAGCAACAGGCTTGGTTCCTAGAATTGCTGGCCAAGGGTCTCGTCTATCGCAAAGAGGGCGTGGTCAATTGGGATCCGGTCGACATGACCGTTCTGGCCAATGAGCAGGTCATTGATGGCAAGGGCTGGCGCTCCGGCGCGACGGTCGAAAAGCGCAAACTTACCCAGTGGTTCCTGCGCATTACTGACTATGCCGACGCCCTGATCGAGGGCCTTGGTGGCCTAGATCGCTGGCCGGACAAGGTCCGCCTGATGCAGGAAAACTGGATCGGTCGGTCCAAGGGCTTGCGCCTGACCTTTGGTTTTTCGGGCTCGGTTCCGACCGGTTTTGAGGGCGGTTTAGAGGTCTATACCACCCGGCCTGACACGCTCTATGGCGCGAGCTTCTTAGCCATTGCGCCAGATCATCCGTTGGCGGAACAATTGGCGGCGGCCGACCCCAAGACGGCCTCTTTCGTTGCTGAGTGCCGCCACGGCGGGACCTCCGCGGCAGACATTGAGGCGGCGGAAAAGAAGGGCCTCAATACCGGCCTATCGGTGGTTCATCCGTTTGATTTGACAAAGACACTGCCGGTCTGGATCGCCAATTTTGTGTTGATGGACTATGGCACGGGCGCGATTTTTGGCTGCCCTGCGCATGATCAGCGCGATCTAGACTTTGCCCGCAAATATGACCTGCCGGTTCGGTGTGTGGTCCTTCCTAACGGAGAAGATCCCGCTACCTTTGCCGTCGACAAGGAAGCCTATATCGGCCCCGGCAAGATCTTTAATTCCGAGTTCCTAAACGGTCTTGAGATTGAACCGGCCAAGGCGGCGGCGATTGACCGGATCGAGGCTCAGAACCAGGGCAAGGGCGCAACCGTCTATCGCCTGCGCGATTGGGGCGTCTCGCGCCAGCGCTATTGGGGCTGTCCGATCCCGATCATCCATTGCGAGGCTTGCGGCCCCGTCTCGGTGCCGACGGAGCAGTTGCCGGTCGTGCTGCCCGATGATGTCGAGTTTGACCGTCCCGGCAATCCACTGCTGCGCCATCCCACTTGGCGGCACGTCGCCTGCCCCTCATGCGGTGGCAAGGCAGAGCGCGAAACCGATACGCTCGACACCTTTGTTGACAGTTCTTGGTATTTTGCCCGGTTCGCTGATCCCAAATCGTCCGCCCCGGTCAACCGGGCGGCGGCGGACTATTGGCTGCCGGTCGATCAGTATATTGGCGGCGTCGAGCATGCGGTACTGCATCTGCTCTATGCCCGCTTCATCACCCGCGCCCTCAAGGATACGGAAGCGCTTGGCGTCGAGGAGCCGTTTGCGGGGCTCTTTACTCAAGGCATGGTCACCCATGAAACCTATCGGCTTGCCGACGGTAGCTGGGTCGAGCCACAGGCGGTCGATATTGTCCACGAGGGCAATCAGAGGCTGGCTCGCCTGATAGACGGCGGCGATGCTGTCACCATCGGCGATATCGAAAAGATGTCGAAGTCCAAAAAGAACGTCGTCGCACCGGAGGACATCTTTGACGCCTATGGAGTCGATGCGGCCCGCCTCTTTGTCATGTCCGACAGTCCGCCTGAGCGCGACGTCCAATGGACCAATGGCGGGGTTGAGGGCGCTTGGCGCTTTGTCCACCGGGTCTGGAACGAGTTTGATAGCCAGCCAGAAGGCCCCGCGCCCAAGACGGACTATAGCAGCGATCCAAAATCGCTTGAGGTCATCAAGGCCGCCCATCGTTTGATCGGTAGTCTGACCGACTCTATTGAGGGTTTCCGCTTCAATGGCGGCATTGCACGGCTCTATGAATTCCTGAATATTTTGAAGGGTCTACCCGTTGCGGGGGCAAGCGACGCTGCGCTGGCGGCGCGGGCGGAGGCCCTTTCGATCCTCGCACGCCTGATCGCACCCTTTACGCCCCACCTGGCAGAGGAATGCTGGGCACGTCTGGGCGGCGAAGGTTTGGTGGTCGATGCGCCTTGGCCGATCAGTGATCCTGCACTTGCTGCTGAAGATCAACGCACCCTTCCGGTTCAGATCAACGGCAAACGCCGCAGCGAAGTGACGGTTGCTGCAGGCCTTGGTGAGGCCGAGGTCGAAAAAATAGCGCTGGCGGATAGTGACGTTGCGCGCCACCTTGAGGGCCTGACGGTTCGCAAGGTCATTGTCGTCAAGGACCGGATCGTCAATATCGTCGCCAACTGACCAACCGCTGCAGATCATCAAGACTAGGGGATCACTTGGAACATCGTGTCGTGACATCAGGCCCCACGCGGTGGCTAGCGCTCGGGGCGACCGTGATGGGCTGCCTTAGCCTCGCGGCCTGCGGTTTCACACCCCTCTATGCATCGCCGGGCGTGGCACCGGTGCTGTCGGCAATTGCGACCGATGTCGACCACGGACGTGCAGGCTATCTGCTGCGCGAAGATCTCGATGATGCCTTTGGTCGCGATGCCGCCATTCCGCCAGCCTACCGACTCAAGATCGTAGTTGAAGAAAAGCGCCTGCCCCGCGGCCTTCGGGTCGACAATGTCGCCAACCGCTACGAACTTCAGCTGAAGGTCGCCTACAGCCTCACCGATGCCCAGACCCGAGCCGTCCTGACCTCTGGCCTTGTTCCCATCGCCGTTACCTACGACTCCGCCGACGCTCCCTATGGCGGGATTTCGGCTCAGCAGGATGGTCAAAAGCGCGCAGCGGCCGAGGCGGCTCAGCAGATCCGGCTCGAGATCGCGCGCTATTTCGCCAGCAATAAGGCACCTTAGGCCCATGATTTTGACCAAAAGGCCGGATATTGATCGGTTTTTGGTCCAGCCGGGGCCTGATATCCGGGCCGTCCTGCTTTATGGCAAGGACCGCGCTGTTGTCCGCGAACGGGCCGATCTGGTCGCGGCCAAGTCGACGCAACATCCTGACGATCCGTTTGACGTCGCCGTCCTGACCGAAACCGACCTGTCTAACGATTCCGCGCGACTGGTCGATGAGTTGGCGGCCATGTCGCTCATGGGCGGGCGACGGCTCGTGCGGCTCAAGCTCACAGGCGAAAAGGGCCCCGTCGATAAGGCCGCCGCTGACGCTCTCAAACAGCATGTCGATGGCCTCCTGAATGGCGAGGCCATGCTCTTGATTGAAGCGGGCGCGCTGGCCAAGGATTCCGCCCTGCGCAAGGCCGCCGAACAGGCCAAGACCGGGGCCGTGGTCATACCGTGCTATGAGGATGACACCGGGGATGTGGCCCGGCTGGTTCGCGACCTTCTAAGCAAGGACCGGGTTGGCTTAAGCGCCGATGCCCTTGATCTGGTCGTAGCACGTCTGCCCCGAGAGCGCGGTGTGGTTCGCCAAGAGATCGAACGGCTGGTCCTGTTTCTCGGGCCCGGAAGTGGCGTGAGCGCAACGCCCACCGATCTGGCCCCCTTTCTTGGGGTCGAGCCAGAAGCCTCGTTAAGTGACGCGGCGGCTGACGCCTTTGGCGGGCGGCTAGGTGCGGCGCAAGCTGGATTGCGGCGCGCCTTTGCCGAGGGTGAAAATGGTCCGGCGGCGGTGCGGGCGATCAGCTACTATATGGGTCGTCTGCGCCGGGTGCTCACATTGCACAAGAGCGGGGCGGGCCTTCAGGAGGCCGCCAAGTCTTCAGGCATCTTTTGGAAACAGGAGCGCGAGTTCCTGCGGCAAGCCCGGGCTTGGAGCCTGGACCAACTCGCCGACCTTCAGCCCGACCTGCTGAACGCCGACCGAGCCTGCAAACAGACCGGCTCGCCCGATACGCTCATTGCGGAAAGACTCGCCTTAACGATCGCGGGCCGAGCGCGTCGTCTAGGGCTCTAGGGCGAAAACACACCATATTTAGGGGTGATTATGCTTTGGTTTCAATATCTTGTAGAAATCTCGCGAAATTAATCTAATCGCGCGTACCCAAGCCCGCCGCTGTGCGCGTCAGACGACGGCACAAATCATCCAACTGCTCGAGCGTGGCGTAGGAAATTCGGATTTCCCCTGCGCCATCGCGGTCAAGGATTTCAACGTCGAGGCCGAGAATGTCGGACAGGTCAGATTCCAGCGCGCGCGTATCCGCATCCTTAAAACCGCCGGCCTTGCCCTGACGAGCCGGACGAGAGGCCGAACCGGAACCACCCTTGCGAACCAAGGCTTCGGTCGCTCGAACCGAAAGCCCAGCATCGACGATCTGACGCGCCAGGCCGACAGGATCGGATGCGGAGACGATGGCCCGCGCATGGCCTGCACTGAGGGCACCGGACAAGAGAAGAGATTGTACCTCATCGGGGAGCGACAGCAGGCGCAGGGCATTGGCAACGTGGCTTCGGCTCTTGCCCACCGTCTGGGCCACGGCCTCTTGGGTGCGCCCAAACCGCTCGATCAGCGCGCGATAGCCCAAGGCCTCTTCCACCGGATTCAGATCCGCCCGCTGGACATTCTCGATGATGCCGATTTCAAGAACCGCCAAATCGTCCAACTCGCGAACCAAAATCGGCACGGTCTTAAGGCCTGCCATCTGGGCCGCGCGCCATCGCCGCTCACCGGCGACAATTTGAAACTCTTCGGTCGAGCCGGGGGCGGGGCGAACGAGGATAGGCTGCAGGATGCCGACTTCACGGATGGAGTCGGCCAGTTCGTTGATGTCACCCTCCATAAACTGCCGACGAGGTTGATCTGGATTGCGGCGCAGCAGCTCAATCGGCGTCTCGCGCGCCGCGGCAGAGGCTACGGCACGGTCAGCGTCACGCGCCTCCGTACTGGCCAATTCAGCCTCGGATTCTCCCAAGAGCGCCGATAGTCCCCGGCCCAAACCTCTGCGACCTTCAGCCATCTGTCTATCTTTCCTCCAAGGGGGTCACGCCGCCTGGGTCTGGCGCGCGCGCTCACGGGCCACCACTTCCTTGGCTAGCTTCAAATAGGCTTGGCTACCGGCGCATTTGAGGTCGTAAATCAGGACCGGTTTGCCAAACGACGGGGCCTCGGAGACGCGAACATTGCGCGGAATGACGGTCTCATAGACCTTGTCACCAAAATGGCTACGGACATCCAGCGCGACCTGTTCAGACAGGCTGTTGCGCTTGTCATACATGGTCAGAACCACACCTTGAATTTCGAGGGTCGGATTGAGACTGCCGCGTACCAGATCGACCGTGCGCATCAACTGGCTAAGGCCTTCGAGCGCAAAGAACTCGCACTGCAGCGGGACCAGAACCGCATCGGCCGCCGCCATCGCATTGACGGTCAACAGGTTCAAAGAGGGCGGACAGTCGATCAGCACATAGGTATAGCGATCCGGGCTCCTATCGGCGCGCAGGGTCGCGAGGGCATCGCGTAGCTTGAAGGAGCGACCAGCGACCTGAGCCAATTCCATCTCAACGCCGGACAGATCGGCATCAGACGGGACAAGATGCAGGCCGGGCAGGGCGGTTTCGACAGCAGCCTCCAAGATGGGTCGCTCACCCAGCAGCACATCATAGATGGTTGTTGTCCGCTTCTGACGCGGGACACCCAGGCCCGTCGAAGCGTTGCCTTGCGGATCAAGGTCGAGGATTAGCACGCGCTGGCCGACAGCGGCCAAGGCGGTACCAAGATTGATCGCTGTGGTCGTCTTGCCGACCCCGCCCTTTTGGTTGGAGATCGACAGAACACGCAAGGCCGGGATAGGACTATTGGGCACGATAGAGCCTCTTAATCTCGACGATGCGGCCGCGAGGATCGCTTCGGCTCGGGAACTGTCTGGCCTGAAAGGTCCAGTCTTTGGCGGCCAATTCCAGTTCGGCGTCGACCCCTTCTCCCTTAAGGAACAGGCCCACCGCCCCAAGCTTGAAATAGGGTTGGGCGAAGGTCAAAAGCCGTTCCATCGGCGCAAAGGCTCGTGCCGTAACGCGATCAACCCGAAGGCCGATGCTTTCCGCGCGGACATTGTGGACAATGGCAGGAAGGTCGAGCGCTTCGACTACAGCCTCCAAAAACCGGCACCGCTTGGCCATACTCTCAACCAGATGAACCTCACCATCGGGGTCATTCTTGAGCAGGATCGCGAGGATCAGTCCGGGAAATCCTGCGCCCGCCCCCAGATCTGCCCAGACCTTGGCCTCAGGTGCCAAGCTAAGCAATTGGGCGCTATCAAAGGCGTGGCGGCCCCAAAAGTCGGCCATGGCTGAGGGGCCGACAAGGTTCATGCGTGTGTTCCAGTCGGCAAGGAGCGCACGGTAAGTCTCAATATCGGCCAGTTGAGCGTCGCTTGCCCCGGTCGCGGCCTGAAAGCTTGCGGCATCCGTGATGGAAAAGGGGGTGCTGGGATGATCAAGCGGCATGGGTCGGCCTGCGGACATGGGCGAGCAAGGCGGTCAAGGCCCCGGGGGTGACACCCTCAATACGAGCGGCTTGGCCAAGGGTCTGGGGTTGAACGCGGATGAGCTTTTCGCGAACCTCATTGGAGAGGCCGCCAACAAGACCATAGTTGAGGTCGGCAGGCAGGATGAGATTTTCATCGCGCCGGAAGGCTTCGACATCCGCCGTCTGCCGGTCGAGATAGCCGCTATAGGTCGCATCGATCTCGACCTGTTCGCGCACATCGGGGCTCCATTGCGCGATCTGTGGCCAAACCTGCGTCAGGGCCTCAAACGAGAACTCGGGATAGGCCAGCAGATGCTTGAGGCTGCGTCTTTGGCCATCAGCCTTAACATAGAGACCGTGGCGACCAGCCTCTTGCGGCGTCAGGGTCAGGTCATCGGCCTGTTTGCGCGCATGGCGCAGGGCCTCAGCCTTAATAGCAAAGCGCTCTGCCCGTTCCGTACCGACACAGCCGAGGGACAGACCGCGAGCGGTCAGGCGCTGGTCGGCATTGTCGGCTCGCAAGGTGAGCCGATATTCGGCCCGACTGGTAAACATACGATAGGGCTCAGTCACGCCACGTGTGACCAGATCATCGATCATGACGCCAATATAGGCCTCATCCCGCGCAAAGGTCACCGCATCAGCCCCTGAGGCCTGACGGGCGGCATTGAGGCCAGCCACCAGACCCTGAGCACCCGCCTCTTCATAGCCCGTCGTGCCGTTGATCTGACCGGCCAGATAGAGACCCGGCAAACGCTTGACCTCTAGGGCGGGGGTAAGTTCACGCGGATCGACATAGTCATATTCGATGGCATAGCCGAACCGGCGGATGACGACCGATTCCAGACCCGGGATGGTGCGTAGAAACAGGGTTTGGGTCTCTTCGGAGACTGAGGTCGAGACGCCGTTCGGATAGACCGTATCGTCATCTAGGCCCTCGGGCTCCAAGAACACCTGATGGCTCTTCTTGTCGGCAAAGCGCACGACCTTGTCTTCGATAGACGGGCAGTAGCGCGGCCCAACACCGGTCGTCCGGCCGCCATAGACCGCAGATTCGGTCAGGCGCTCGGCAATGATCCTGTGGGTCTCTTGATTGGTAAAGGTGATGCCGCAGGCGATTTGCGGGGTCATGATCTTGTCTGTGAGGAACGAGAAGGGCACGGGAGGATTATCAGCCTCCTGCATGTCCAGCTGATCCCAATGGATGGTCGAGCCATCGAGCCGGGCGGGGGTGCCGGTCTTGAGGCGGCCCAAGCTTAGGCCCAATCCATAGAGACGGTCGGCCAGACCGATGGCGGGCTGATCCCCCACGCGTCCAGCTGGAATACGCTTTTCACCCAGATGGATGACGCCCTTTAAGAAGGTGCCCGTAGTCAGGACAATCCGCGCGGCGCGATAGGTCTGGCCCGTAGCGCCAATGACACCGGCAACGCGGCCCTCTTCGATGATCAGATCCTCGACCGCCTCCGCATGGAGCGCGAGATTGGCTTGATTGGCCAGAGCGGCCTGCATGGCTTCACGGTAGAGCTTGCGGTCGATCTGAGAGCGGGGACCGCGCACGGCTGCGCCCTTTGACCGGTTGAGCATGCGAAACTGAATACCGGCCCGATCGGCCATCCGGCCCATCAGCCCATCTAGGGCATCGATCTCGCGCACCAGATGGCCCTTGCCCAAGCCGCCAATGGCCGGATTGCAGGACATTTCGCCTAAGGTCTCAAGCCGGTGGGTCAAGAGCAAGGTCTTGGCCCCAAAGCGTGCCGCTGCCGCTGCGGCCTCGCAGCCCGCATGGCCACCGCCGATGACGATGACATCCCAGGCCGCTGTCGGCAGAGGGGGCTGAATGGCGCTCACGGGTTTGATCATGTGGGGCAGGGCGGGCCAGTGTGCCGCTGAGCGTCTTATAGGCCAACCACCGCTTGGCGTCGAGATGAGTCAGGGGCCATGCGGGGCGGAAGGCGGTGTTCCACGTGAAACATCACCCATCAATCACCGCGGCGGCGGCCTATGTTTCACGTGAAACAGCTCACTTGCCGATACAGAAGGTGGAAAAGACTGCGCCCAAAATATCCTCTGGGTCGATCTTGCCCGTCACGCGCTCGAGCGCCCGCGCCGCCAAACGCACATCCTCAGCCGCCAATTCGGAGCCGAACGCCAGAACGCCTAGGGCGCGGTCTATGTGACCAGCGGCTTCGGACAGGTGGACCGCATGCCTTCGCCGGGTCGCCGCAGGAAAGTCAGCCCCGGACAGCGCCGCCATCACCCGCTCGGTGAGATCAAGGCGGACGGCGTCAGCACCGTCCCTTGACAGGCTGAGGAACTGAAGCGCCAACCCGTTCGCTCGCGCCCAAGCCTGGGCTGCTACACCGTCCGCCGACAGGCCAAGGTCGGACTTATTGATCAAACAGACATCGCCCGGCCTAACCAGATCTTTAGCCAAGGCCCAGTCACCCGTGTTCGAGGCACCATCGACCAGCCAGAGCCGAAGGGCCGCATCTTGCGCCCATGCTTGAGCCCGTCGCACACCCTCCTGCTCGATCTGGTCATCGCTACAGCGAATACCGGCCGTATCGGCGATCAAGAGCTTAAAGCCCGCCAAGACCAGCGGCGCTTCAATAATGTCTCGGGTGGTTCCAGCAATATCGGTGACGATGGCGGCGTCGCGGCCAAGGAGCCCATTGATCAGACTCGACTTGCCAGCATTGGGCGCACCAATCACGGCCACGCGATAGCCATCCCTGATCCGCTCACCTCTCTTACCGTCGTCCAAGGCAAGGCGCACCTCCAAGAGCAAGCGTTCAAGCGGCGGACGCGCCATATTGGCCACAGCCTCCGGAACCTCCTCGTCTGGGAAATCAATCCCTGCCTCAAGCATCGCCAAGGCACCAAGCAATTGATCCCGCCATCGGCCATAGCGCTGAGACAGCCCACCGGCGAGTTGGTCCAGCGCCTGTTGCCTTTGCGCCGCCGTCTCGGCATCGACCAGATCGGCCACCGCCTCAGCCTGCGCCAGGTCCATACGTTGGTTTTGAAAGGCGCGGCGGGTAAACTCCCCGGGCTCGGCCATTCGCAGGCCCAGCCGATCAAGCGCGTCCAGAACGCCCTCTACCACCGCCATGCCGCCATGGAGATGGAGCTCGGCGGAATCCTCACCCGTATAGCTGGCTGGACCGGGGAACCACAGCACCAGCGCGTCGTCGAGAACCCCTCCGGTCGCCGGATCCCTCAATCGCCGCAGACTCGCACGCCTAGGCTCGGGCAGACTGCCGATCAGTTGACGCAGAACGTCACTGGCTCGAGGCCCCGAGAGGCGCAAGACGGCAACCGCTGACCGGCCCGGAGCCGTCGCCGGCGCATAGATTGTATCGGACATTCGTTGCTAATTTTACGGCTTGGTGCTGGTCATGGTCGAGGTCGCTGCCGCGGTCATGAGCTTCCGAAACTGCTCTGTTGCCTGCCCGCCAAAGGCCATCCAATTCTTCATCAACTCGTCCGGTTGAAGCATGGCCATATTGGTGTCCATCCGGTCCTTCATCTCTTGCACCAAATGATCGTTCAAGGCGCTAACGTCCGGAAGGCCCAGAAAGGTCCGCGCCTCGAGCGGGGTGCAATCAATCTCGATGGTCATCTTCATGGCAATGTGCCTCCTCACAGTGGCTGGCCCACAACCCTGTCATGCGCCTATTAAGATTTGATAGAAATTCACTCGCAAGACCCTTGGCCTAATCGCCGCGAGGTCTCTATCCTAAGACCAATCCTATTTCCAACCGACAGCTTGGAGCCCTGACCATGTCCGGCACAATGACCACCATCACCACCAATGACGGAACCTTCCGTGCCTATGTGGCAAGGCCCGCAGCGGCCAAGGCCCCAGCCATAGTCGTCATCCAAGAAATCTTCGGCGTCAATGCGGTGATGCGGGCCATTGCCGACGATCTCGCCGCCCAAGGCTATTTGGCCATCTGTCCAGATCTGTTTTGGCGTATCGAGCCCGGCATCGACCTTACCGACCAGTCTGAGGCCGAGTGGGCCAAGGCCTTCGAACTCTATACCGCCTTTAACGTGGATAAGGGCGTCGAGGACATCGCCGCCACCCTCGCGGCCATTCGCGCCGATGAGGGCTGTAATGGCAAGGCAGGCTCGGTGGGCTTCTGTCTTGGCGGGCTCCTATCATTCCTGACCGCGACCCGCACCGATATTGATGCGGCCGTCTGTTTCTATGGCGTTGGCATCGAAAATAAGGTGAACGAGGCCAAGTCCCTCAGCCGCCCAGTGATGTTGCACGTGGCAGAGGAAGATCAGTTTGTGCCCAAGGCAGCGCAGGCCACATTGAATGAGGCCCTGTCTGGTAACCCACTTGTCACCCTTCATCACTATGCCGGCCGCGACCATGCCTTTGCCCGCAAAGGCGGTGAACATTATGACGCCGCTGATGCCGCCTTGGCCGAGCAGCGCACCTTAGCCTTCTTCGCCGCCAACCTTTAAGCTCAAGCCCGGAGACCCACACCATGCTCGCCATTGAAGCGACTCAGGCCGGGGGACCAGAGGTTCTCAAGGCCATCGACTTAGCTGAGCCGACGCCCGGTCCCGGTCAGATCCGCATCCGCCACGAGGCCATCGGCCTAAACTTCATCGACATCTATCAGCGCAGCGGGCTCTATCCGATTCCCTTCCCCGCGGTTCTTGGTCTCGAAGGCGCTGGGATTGTCGAAGCGGTCGGCGAGGGCGTCACGCGCTTTGTGGTCGGTGATCGGGCGGCCTATGGCAGCGGGCCCCTCGGGGCCTATAGCGAAGTTCACGTCACCGCCGCCAATCGCGCCGTTAAGGTGCCTGATGGCGTCAGCCTCAAAGAGGCTGCAGCCGTTATGCTTAAGGGGATGACAGCGGAGTTTCTCTTGCGTCGCTGTTTCCCGGTCAAGGCCGGGGATATGATCCTGATCCATGCTGCGGCGGGTGGGGTCGGCTCGATCATGACCCAATGGGCCCGGGCCCTAGGTGCCATCGTCATTGGTACTGCAGGCTCTCAGGCCAAGGCCGATCTGGCCATGGCTCAGGGCTGTCATCACGTCATCCAATATCGCTCAGAAGATGTCGCAGCGCGCGTGCGCGAAATCACCAAGGGTCAGGGCGTCGCGGTCGCCTACGACTCCGTCGGTGCCGATAGTTTTGAAGCCACCCTTGCCAGCCTAAGCCGCCGAGGTCTGTTTGTCAGTTTCGGCAATGCATCGGGGCCTGTGCCGCCCTTTGCGCCCGCCCGCCTTGCGGCTGCGGGGTCGCTGTTCTTTACCCGCCCAACCCTGTTTGACTATATCGCCACCACCGAGGATCTAGATGAGAGCGCCAGCGCTCTGTTTGCGGTCATCGGCTCAGGTGCGGTCAAGATTCAGATTGGGGCGGAATATGCGCTCAAGGATACCCGCGCCGCGCACGAGGCCTTGGCGGGACGCGAAACCATCGGCGCGACCCTGCTTATTCCGTGATAAATATTTGTTTTTACTGAAGTAAAGGGGCGGCCCCGAGACCTCGGAGCCGCCCTTTTTCTTAGGTGTTCATCGACTGGAAGAAGTCGGCATTGTTTTTGGTCTGGCGCATCTTATCGAGCAGGAACTCGATCGCGTCTTGCGGACCCATCGGGTTGAGAATACGGCGCAGCACATAGGTCTTTTGCAGCACATCCTTGGGCGTGATGAGGTCTTCCTTACGGGTACCAGACTTCAAAATGTCGATGGCGGGGAAGACCCGCTTATCGGCAACCTTGCGGTCAAGGATGATTTCCGAGTTACCGGTGCCCTTGAACTCTTCGAAGATGACCTCGTCCATGCGGCTGCCTGTATCGATCAGGGCGGTCGCGATAATGGTCAAGGAGCCGCCTTCTTCGATATTGCGGGCGGCTCCAAAGAAGCGCTTGGGCCGTTGCAGGGCGTTGGCATCAACACCACCGGTCAGGACCTTACCGGAAGACGGCACAACCGTATTGTAGGCGCGGCCCAGACGGGTGACGGAGTCGAGCAGGATGATCACATCACGCTTGTGTTCGACCAGCCGCTTGGCCTTTTCAATGACCATCTCTGCGACTTGAACGTGACGGGTTGCGGGCTCGTCGAAGGTTGAGGAGATGACCTCGCCCTTCACGGTGCGCTGCATGTCCGTCACCTCTTCGGGCCGCTCATCGATCAAAAGCACGATGAGGTAACATTCAGGGTGGTTGGCGGCGATCGACTTGGCGATGTTCTGCAACATCACGGTCTTACCCACGCGAGGCGGGGCGACGATCAAACAGCGCTGGCCCTTACCCAAGGGCGCGACAATGTCGATCACGCGGCCGGACCGGTCTTTCAGGGTTGGATCCTGAATTTCCATGGTCAGGCGCTCGTCCGGATAGAGCGGTGTGAGATTATCGAAGTGAACCTTGTGACGGACATTTTCGGGGTTCTCGAAATTGATCGAGTCGACCTTTAACAGGGCAAAATAGCGCTCGCCTTCGCGCGGCGCGCGGATCGGCCCCTCGACGCTGTCGCCGGTGCGAAGACCAAACTTGCGGATCTGTGAGGGGGAGACATAGATATCGTCGGGACCAGGCAGATAGTTAGCCTCTGGGGAGCGCAGAAACCCAAACCCGTCCTGCACGACCTCCATCACCCCGCCGCCGGAGATCTCCACACCCTCTTCAGCCACAGCCTTGAGGATCCCGAACATCATATCCTGCTTGCGCATGGAGTTAGCGTTCTCAATCTCCATGGCCTCAGCCAGCGCCAAGAGGTCGCTGGGAGACTTGAGCTTCAACTCCATCAGCGACATACGCGTAATGCCCATCTGGGCAACGGCTGTCGCCGCATCGCCGCCGGTGGGCTCTAGGTCGCCCTCGCCGGATGGACCATCGGTGGCTGTCGTATCGATCATCTGATCGGTATCGGTGTCGTTCATAGGCTCGTCTTGCATTGAGAATCTCAAAGTCTGTCGGGCTACAATCAAGCAGCCACGCGCGTCCTTAGCCCCGCTGTCGAAGCTTTAGACCTGTGATCTGTTGCGCCAAGCGGCGCGAAGGGAGAACCGATAGGCCTTGGTGCGGTCCTCAAATGGACCCGCGGTAAGACATCGGCGAGAGGCGGGAACGTGGCGCACCACGTCTGGGACTAGCCGAACCACATAAGGTCGGTCAGGTCAAGATAATGCCCGAAGGCCTTCAAGGGCTCAGTCTCAAAACAGCGAAAATTCCGTGGTCACGGCGATGACCATGATGATCGCCGCGATGAAGGGCAATTCATTGGTCATCCGCCAAAACTTGCCCGTACGCTGGTTGGTGCCGTTCTGGAACCTCTTGCGAGCTCCGGCCAGAAAGCCGTGCCAGCCGGTTAAAAAGACAATACCAAGAATCTTGGTGACCATCCAAGGCTGAGCCAAGAAAGCCCAACCGCGTATTTCGCCATCAGCCCATATCAGCAGGCCCCCAAAGAGGAAGGTCAAAATCATGGCGGGGTTCATGATGATGCGCAAAAGCTTGCGCTCCATGACCTTGAAGGTCTCGTCCATCTCCGACCCGAGGGTTGCGGCACTGTGATAGGCATAGAGGCGCGGCAAATAAAGCATGCCTGCCATCCAAGCGATCACCGCGATGATGTGTAGCCCACGGAGAAGGTCGTAATGTTGCGCCACGAGGATCTCCCTAGGCCGCCGTCTTGCGGTGCGGACATTTGAGGTGCTTGGCGTCACAGGACCAGCCTTGGCATGGGGCTGTGCCGGTCCGGCTTAGGCTGCCAACCGCCAACTCTGACAGGGCCTCTATAAAGATCGGATCAGTCCCCAAGGCTGGCACGCGGATATAGTGGGGACAGCCAAGATCATGAGCCAGCTCGGCATATTCATGATCAAGCTCGACCAAGGTCTCAATATGTTCAGAGACAAAAGCGATTGGGGTGACCACAACACCAAGTCCGGCTTCAGCCGCAGCCGCTATGGCGTCGGGGGTCGTTGGACCAATCCATTTCAAGGGTCCAACACGGCTCTGGTAACAGATCTGCCAATCCCAGCCCTTACCCAGCCTGGCGGCGACAGCGGCGGCTGTGGCTTCAATCTGTGACTGATAGGGATCGCCCTGATTAATGATCTTCTCTGGCAAGCCGTGGGCCGAAAATAACAATCGCGTCCCGGCTGGCGAACCGGCCGCCTTATAGGCCCGCTCGATGGCCTGAGCATGGGCCTCAACCACTCCGTCCAAGGTTGGATAGCAGCAGATTTCCCGCGCCTGTCCTGAACCGCGATAGACCCTATTCCACTCGGCGACCGAAGAGCCTGTCGTGGTCGTCGAAAATTGCGGATAGAGGGGCAGTAAAATAATCTCGTCGGGGCCATAGGCCGCGACATCCTTCGCCGCCTCATGGGTAAAGGGATGCCAATAGCGCATGGCTATAAAAAGCTTAATCTCTGCTCCCTCTACCTTGCTCATCATGGCCGAGCCTAGGGCCTCAGCTTGAGCCTTTGTTTGCGGCATGATCGGAGAGCCGCCGCCCATAATGTTATAGTTCGCTTGAGCAGATTTTTTTCGCAGCGTCGAAATCATAAAGGCGAGGGCCTGTCTGATACCGGCTGGGGCACCAATAATCGCCTTGTCCGCAAAGAGATTATACAAAAAGGGCTGTACTGCCTTTGGCCCATCTGGTCCGCCCAGATTAAACAGGACAACGGCGATCTTCTTGGTCGATTGATCTACGGTCACACTAAAATCCCCAATTGGCCATCAAGAGCCAACAACCCGCGCCAAGACCTGCTCGACATGGGCGATGGGCGTATCGGGCAATATCCCGTGGCCGAGATTGAAGATATAGGGTCCATCGCCCCATTGGACCAACATCTCTTCAACACGCCGATCAAGGGCCGCTCCGCCTGCACGCAAAAGCAGGGGGTCAAGCGCACCTTGGATGGCCGTGGTCTGCTGAAGTTGGCGACCGAAAGCTGCTGATGCTTGAACATCCATAGCCACGGCCTGGACCGGCACCTTAGCGACATAGTTGGCCACCAAGGTCCCAGCACCCTTTGGAAAACCGATAAAGGGAGCATCGATCCCTGCCGCCCGCACCTTTTCGATAATCCTCATATGAGGACCAATGACCAGTCGCTCAAAAAGGTCTTCGGGTAGGTTTTCAGCCCACGATTCAAAGAGCTTAAGGACCTGCGCCCCGGCCTTGGCCTGCATGATCAAATAGAGGGCGGTGGCCTCGACCAATATGTCGATCAAGCCATCGAGCGCTTCTGGGTGTGTATAGGCATAGGTCCGCGCGCCGGTACGGTCGCTAGACCCCCCTTCGATCATATAGGTCGCCACCGTCCAGGGCGCGCCGGCAAAGCCGATCAGGGCCCGCTCTGGCTCCAAGGCTGCGCGCACCCGGCTCAAGGTCTCACCAACAGCCGAGAGCCGTCCTGTAGAGGCCTCAATCTGATCGCGCATAGCCTGGAGCGGTGGAAGGGTTCCGAGCTTTGGGCCTTCCCCAACCTCAAACCGAACATCCTGACCTAGGGCTCCCGGGATCAGCAAAATATCGGCAAAAACGATCGCTGCGCTAAAGGGAAAACGGCGCATAGGCTGCAATGTCACTTCGGCCGCCTTTTCAGGATCCAGACAGAAGGAAATGAAATCGGGCGCGGTGGCACGAAGAGCGCGATATTCGGGCAAATAACGACCGGCTTGGCGCATGAACCAGATAGGAGGTTTGGCCAAGCTTTGACCCGCAAGAACCTTGAGCAAGGCTGGGGTCGATGGTCCGGTGGTGCCGGTCGGTGTATGGGTCTGGTTCATGGCTCCCTTAAAGCCATTTCCATAGCCAGACTCAAGTCCGCACCGACATGAAGGCTTCTTCCTCTTCCTATTAAAAGAAGATTAGAAATATTTGGGGTGAAGGTAGGGTCAGGGAATATGGGGGATAGGCTGTCGGAAATTGAAAATATCAACGCGATTCCCACGCGTTCTCGCGCTTATCCCCAGATCTCCATGAGTTTGGTCAATGGCCTGTGAAAAGTGTGGATTGTTTGAACCGCGTTGAAGAGATTAACGAAACCTTAATGTGATAGTTTCGGGGGCGGTGAGTCTTCAGAATCTATTAACCATAGGCGGCAGTCGGTACGAACCTTTCGTCTCTAATCGAGCAATGCCGGGGAAAAGAGGTGGCAAAACTGGGCGCTTTTCCCAAGACCGATCAGGCCAGCGCGAGGCCCTCAATTTGCCCCCAAACCCGCCACCGATTGGGCCCCAGTCGTTAAAGTTTCGTTAACCCTTTTTCCACAGATCAATTATCCAGAACCACAATGCTTGCCGAACCCAGACCTTGAAGGCATGACTAGTGCCATGAGCCACACACCGCGCATCGCCACCTATTTTCATGTCCATCTCGTGTCGGATTCCACCGGCGAGACGCTTAATGCCATGGCTAAGGCGGTCTGCGCCCGCTTTGATGATGTCTTACCGATCGAGCATGTCTATGCGCTGGTCCGGTCACCGCGCCAGCTGGAGCGGGTGCTAAAAGAGATCGAGGCTTCACCCGGGATCGTGATCCATACTATCGTCGATAAGGGTTTGCGGGTGGCCTTGGAAGAGGGTTGCCGAGACATCGATATGGGCTGTATTGCGGCCCTAGACCCATTGGTTTCGGCCTTAGCGCGTTATTTGGGTGCCTCCCTCTCGACCCGTGTAGGTGCCCAACACACGCTCGACCACGACTATTTCAACCGTATTGAAGCCCTCAACTACGCCATTGGCCATGACGATGGTCAGGGCACTCAGCATCTTGAGTCCGCCGATGTGGTCTTGGTGGGGGTGAGCCGAACCTCAAAGACGCCAACCTCGATCTATCTGGCCCATCGCGGCATCAGGGCTGCCAATGTGCCGTTGGTCCCCGGGTCTGAGCCGCCGCCGCAACTGTTTAATCTCAAAAGGGCCATGGTGGTTGGCTTGACTGTGTCCCCCGACCGCTTGATCCAGATCCGGCGAAACCGGCTCTTGAGCCTGAAAGAGGACCGTGAAAGCACCTATGTGGACACAGAGTCTGTGCGCGATGAGATTGTCCGGGCCCGGCGGATGTTTGAGAAACATGGCTGGCCGGTCATTGATGTAACCCGTCGCTCGGTGGAAGAGACAGCCGCAGCCGTCATGAATCTCCTATCCGCCGCCAAGGGTGCGGCCGAGACCCCCGCATGACCGATAGTATCGGCGATGCGCCACTCTTGATTTTGGCCTCAGGCTCTGCGGCGCGGCGGCAGATCTTGAGCGGTGCGGGCGTGCCCTTTGTGATTCAGCCCGCAGACATTGATGAAGAGGCTTTAAAGGACGGCCTTTTGGCCGAGTTCAAGCCTCCAAAAGCCATTGCTCAAGCCTTGGCCCAGGCTAAGGCCGTTGCGCGATCCAATAAGACGCAGGGCTTAGTTATTGGGGCCGATCAAACCCTTGACCTTAATGGTACATTGTTCAGCAAGGCCTCAACCATCGCTGAAGCAGAAGCGACCCTTCGGCTTTTGCGGGGCAAGACCCATCAACTCCATTCCGCCACAGTCTTGGCCCTAAACGGCCAATTGGTTTGGCAAGAGGTGGTGACCGCCAGCCTGACCATGAGAGATTTCTCAGATCGCTTCCTGACGCGTTATTTGGAACAGCAAGGACCCGCCATCCTGTCTTCTGTCGGCGGCTATCAACTTGAGTCACAAGGTGTGCAGCTGTTTGATCACATCGAAGGGGACTATTTTACGATCCTCGGATTACCGCTGTCGGGTCTGTTGGCACAGTTGAGACAATATGGGATTTTAGACCAATGATCTCTGGGCAAACCCGCGTCGCTGGTGTTGTGGGCTTGCCGGTGCGTCATTCATTGAGCCCCTTAATCCATAATCACTGGCTGCAAGCGGGCGGTATGGATGGAGTCTATGTCGCCTTTTCACCGCCGCAGGACGGGTTTTCAAGCTTTGCGACGGGATTGCGCGGGGGGGCCATCCGCGGTCTCAACGTCACCTTGCCCTTTAAAGAGCAGGCCCTATCCATTGCCAGCGCCCCGGGCGATCAGGCTAGCGACATTGCCCGGCTGTCGGGCGCGGCGAACCTGATCCTTTTTGATGCTGACGGGACCGTTCGGGTCGACAATACCGACGGCGAGGGACTGCTTTATGCCTTTGCTCGTCAAGCGCCGTCACTCAACCTGACTTCAGCGCCGGTGGTTATTTTGGGCGCAGGCGGCGCGGCGCGGGGCGCGGCGGCAGCCCTGATCCTCGCCGGCGTGCCCCGTGTCCATATGGTCAACCGGACACTCGAAAAGGCCCTAGCAATAGCTTCGGCTCTTGGTCCAAATGTTCAGGCCTTTGATCAGACCGAACAGGAAGCGGCCTTTGATGGCGTCGGCGCGGTGATCAACGCAACCTCATTAGGCCTCGGCGGCGGCGAGGGCCCAGCCGTGCCGTGGCAAACCGTTTCCGGAACGCCTGTCTTTATGGACATGGTCTACAAACCTCTCCAAACCGATTTCTTGGCCAGGGCCAAAGCGCGCGGCCATCAAACGGTGGATGGCTTAGACATGCTGATTGGCCAGGCCAGGCCCTCTTTCGAAGCCTTCTATGGCGCGCCGCCCCCCCTATCGGTTGATGTTCGCGCCCTCGCCCTTGCCCAACTGACCGCCGCTTAAGGAGCTAAGAGATGATCATTGTTGGCCTCACCGGATCGATTGGCATGGGCAAGTCCACCACCTCAGCCATGTTTCAGGCCGAAGGTGTGCCGGTTTACGACGCCGATGCAGCGGTCCATGCGCTCTATGCTAAGGGCGGGGCCGCTGTTGCTCCCGTTGAGGAGGCTTTTCCCGGGGTGGTCGTTGACGGTGCCATCGACCGCGCCAAGCTGAGTGCCCATGTGGTTGGAAAGCCTGAAGCCCTTAAAAAACTAGAAACCATCGTCCACCCTCTGGTGGGAGAAAGCCGGAAGCTGTTTTTTCAGGCGGCAGAAAAGGCCAAGGCCCCTCTGGTGATCCTCGATATTCCCCTCCTTTATGAAACAGGCGGCGAGCGCAATGTGGCGGCCGTGATTGTCGTTTCGGCTCCAGAATCTGTTCAGCGCGAGCGTGTGATGGCGCGTCCCGACATGACGGCGGAAAAACTCGACGCCATCTTGGCGCGGCAATTGCCGGATGCTGAAAAACGCGCCCGCGCCGATATCGTCATCGATACGTCGAAGGGTCTCGATAGCGCACGCGACCAGGTCCGTGCCGCCATCACCAAACTTTTGGCCTCTTGATCAGAGCCGCGAACATCCGCAAGGATTGTGCATGGCGCGCGAAATTGTCCTCGATACTGAAACCACCGGCCTAGAGCATAAACAGGGTCACCGACTGGTCGAACTTGGCTGTGTCGAGCTAAACGACCTTCTGCCAACGGGCCGGACCTTTCATCGCTTTATCGACCCTCAGCGCGAGATCGATCCGGACGCCGAGCGGGTCCACGGCATCTCCAATGCCTTTCTCGTCGGCAAACCGACCTTCGATGCGCCCGAGGTTAGTGATGAGTTTTTGGACTTTATCGGTGACGCCAAGCTGATCGCCCACAATGCCCCCTTCGACCGAGGGTTCATCAATGCGGAACTCGAACGGGCCGGACGCGCGCCGATCCCAGAGGACCGCTGGATTGATACCCTGCCGATGGCGCAAAAGCGCTTTCCGGGCATGTACAATTCCCTCGATGCCCTATGCAAACGCTACAAGATCTCACTGGAGTCGCGCGACAAGCACGGCGCCCTGATCGACTCGCAACTGCTGGCGGCGGTCTATCTTGAACTACAAGGCGGTAAGGAGCGGGGCCTAGACTTTACCATTGAACCCAAGGGCGGGTCCAAGACCATCCTATCGACCGGACCGGTCGACTATGGCGCGCGACCAAACCCGCTTGGCGCACGCTCAACTGAAGCTGAACGCGAGGCTCACGCCAAGTTCGTGGCCAAGGCCCTGAAAGATAAGGCCATATGGTACAAGACTGGAATGTTGGCTGGCGACAGCGAGGTTCCGCCAGCCTAAAGGTTCTAGACCGTGATGGTGAAGTCACCCGCAGGGGCACCCGATGCGGACGCTTGCGCCTGACGCGCGGCATAGATGCTCGCAAAATCGATTGGATCCAGCATCAAGGGCGGGAAACCGCCTTCGCTCGACAGGTCGGCAATGATCCGGCGCGCAAAGGGGAACATGAAGCGCGGGCACTCGATCAGCAGCACGGGCTCTAGGTCGGCCTCAGGAACGCCTTGAATCTGGAACAGGCCGCCATAGAGCAGTTCAATGTGGAAGACCGCCTCGTTTTCGCGTTGGGCCGTGGCCGACAGCTTCAGATCGACCTCAAATAGACCGTCTTCACGACCGCGGGCGTTCATCTCAACGCCAAGCTCGATCTGGGGCTGAGGGGCACCAGCGCGCATGGACTCAGGCGCTCGGGGGTTTTCGAAAGACAGGTCACGAATGAACTGCGCCAAGATCCGGATGCCGGGGCCGGTGTCAGCACCGTTCGGCAGGGACTGGCCCTCAGGAGCGGTCATGGATGCGCCTGCTTCAGTATCGGTCATGTGGTCGTCCCGTCTTGGGTGAAATGGTTCACCGTGTGAGGCTTGGCCCTATCCAGCAGATCGGCCAAATCTGATGTTTTGAAGCCGCGCAGCTAACACGGGAGGCGAACTTACGCAATGTTAAGGCAGTTGGCCTGTCGGTTGCTAATGACGCCCCCCCCTGACTTGTGGCAAGGAAATCCCTATATAGGCGTCAGGCGCAGACCTTGGCGGGCTGATCTCCTACCTTGGCCATCTTTGGGTCGTCGATTAATCAGGTTGTGAACCGTGCAAGCCCTAGAACTTTTAATCTCAGCTGTTCTGGCCGGTATCGTCCTTTATCAGCTCTATGCGGTCTTGGGCCGTCGGGTTGGCCGTCAGCCAGAAGATGAAAAACCCATGGCGCGATCCGCGCCAATTGCCGTCGATGGGCCAGAGCCGGTTGAGCCTGTGGATGACACGCCCCTCTCGGGTTTGGCTGCCGTGCGCTCACGTGATCCTAACTTTAACGTCGCCCATTTCCTCAATGGCGCGAAAATGGCCTACGAAACCATCGTAAAGGCCTTTGCTGCGGGCAATAGGGCCGCCCTGGAGCCTCTCTTGGCCCCTAACGTCTTGGCCGGTTTTGTCTCTGTCATCGATCAGCGCGCCGCAGAGGGGCGCACAGAAGTGGTTGAGTTCATTCAGGCCCCGCGCGCCGATCTGGAATCCATTGATCTGACCGGCCATCTTGTCAGTGCGAAGGTACGATTCTTGGCTGAATTTCGCAGCCGAACCAAGGGACCCGAGGGTGAGGCGGTCGATGATCGTCGCACAGCCGAGGTCTGGACCTTTACCCGTATGCTGACCAGCCCAGACCCAAACTGGACGTTGGTCCGTGTTGACGCCGCTGAAGCCTAGGCCGAGTTTAGCCGGGTGGACCTGTTTGCGACCCTTGCTCGCCGACTGGCTATTGTGGCCGGCGCGGCCTCACTAACCGCTTGCGCGGCCCTGCCTGCAGGTCCTGTAGACACTCAACCCCTGAAGCCGACTGTACCATCACAAACCCAGACTCGGACGGTTGTCGATAGTCTACCGCCGCCCCTACCGCCCACCATCGTTCTGCAGGAGACGACACCCACGCCATCGGCCCCAACGGTCGATCCCGTGACGGCTCCAGCCGAGGTTCGTCTTGAACGGCCCGATCAATTGCCGGGTTGGAAAACGGAAGATCCGATCGCCGCGCTGAGCGCTCTGATGGTCAGCTGTAAGGTGTCAAAGGACGCCGATCTAAAGGCCCTCTGTGCCCGCGCACAGGGCCTGAACGGTGCCGATTCCCAGACCATACGGGCCTTTTTTGAAGCCAATTTTCGTGTTGAACCAATCAAGGGAACGGGTCTTCTGACCGGTTACTATTCGCCAGAATATCAGGCGCGCCAGGCCTCGGACGCGGAGTTTTCAGCCCCCTTGCGGGCCCGTCCTGACGATCTTCTCATCCTAGATTTAGCCGGGCTCGACGAAGATCCGGCGGCAAAAAGACAGATCGGCCGTATTCAAGGAGGTCTGTTTGAGCCCTATCCTGACCGATCAGAGATCGAGCGCATGGGACTTGGCGACCCGATCCTCTGGATGAGGCCCGAAGACCTTTTCTTTCTACAGATCCAAGGCTCTGGCTCAGCGCAATTGCCGGACGGCCAGCGCTACCGTCTGATTTATGAAGCGTCAAACGGCAGACCCTTTGTTGGCATCGCCAAGACCCTTCGCGATCAGGGTCTACTGCCGGATAATGGCACCTCGGCTGAGGCCATTCGGCAGTGGCTCGCAGCCAACAGGGGCGCTAAGGCCGATCAGGTCATGCAGACCAATCCGCGCTATGTATATTTTACGCTTGGTCCAGACGACGGTACTGAACCGGTAGGCGCGGCCGCTATTGCCTTGATTGCCGGCCGCGCGGTGGCCATTGATCCAAGCCAGCACCGCTATGGCGATCTTTTGTGGATTGATGCAGGCGCGCCGGTCCTGACGGGGTCCTTCCCGCTCTATCAGCGTATGGTCTCTGCCCTTGATACGGGCGGCGCGATCAAGGGCGAGGTGCGGGCCGATCTCTATCTGGGACGGGGCGATGGTCCGGGCCTTGAGGCGGGCCGGATAAGGCATATTCTGACGCTCTATCGCCTGCGTCCTCGGCTCCAAGCGGCACAATAGTCGCGTGCGTCGACCCCTTAGCCCCGATGAGCTTAGAATATGGGCTGCGGTCCTATCGACCGTTCGCGCGAGGCCGGGTCGCTCACCGCCCAAGCTGGCCCATGAGCCCGAACCCTCACCACTCAATCCCGGCCACAAACCGCACGAGCCCCTGTCGCCCATGAGGCTGACGCCAAAGGTTAAGGGTCCAGCCCCTAAACCCGCCAAAGGCGCTGTCTTTAAAGCTGAACCGATCGCTGCCCCTGAAATCGAACCGCAACGCAAGCAGCGCCTGTCTCGTGAACGCGATCCCATCTTGGCAAGGTTGGATCTGCATGGCCTGGATCAGGATCGGGCGCGGTCCACTCTCGTCGCCTTCTTACTTCGGGCTCAGGATGAGGGCTCGCGCGCCGTCTTGGTCATTACCGGCAAGGGGTTCCTGGGCGACGGCATCTTACGGCGGCGAACACCAGAATGGCTGGCCTCGCCGGGATTGCGCACGGTGGTGGCGGGTGTGTCTGAAGCCCATCGTCGCCATGGCGGCGAAGGGGCGCTCTATGTGGCACTCAAAAAGAAGGCCTAGGGTTTGCGCGACGCCTTTTCAGCAAGGCCGGACTGACCCTCACGCGCTTCCAGCTTTGCGGCGACCGCATCCAGCGAAACGCCAGCCGCCTGAAGCAGGACCAGCCAGTGGTAAATCAGGTCGGCGCTTTCACTAGCGATTCCATCCGCATCCTTGAGGGCCGCCGCCAGGGCGGTTTCGATGGCCTCTTCGCCGAGCTTTTGCGCCGCCTTCACCGCGCCCTGTGACAAGAGTTTGGCCGTGTAGGACTGGCTTGGATCATCGCCTTGGCGCTCAGCAATGGTGGCGCTCAAGCGGCCAAGGGCAGTGGCAAATCTTTGGCTGTCGGACATGGGTCGTTCCTTTGCGCTTAGATGGGCCGCACGGGCAGGCCTGCTGCCCGCATCGCCGCCTTGGCCTCACCAATACTGACCTCACCAAAGTGAAAGATCGAGGCGGCGAGCACCGCATCAGCGCCGCCATCGCGCACGCCAGCCACCAGATCGGAACAAGACCCGGCCCCGCCACTGGCAATGACCGGCACATTGACCGCTCCGGTAACGGCGCGCAGCAAGGCTGTATCATAACCGTTTTTGGCACCGTCGCGGTCCATGGAGGTCAAGAGGATCTCACCGGCCCCACGCTTGACGGCCGAAACAGCGTACTCGATCACATCCAGCCCTGTGGCCTTGCGCCCACCATAGGTAAAGACCTCCCAGCCGGATCCATCGGGTCTGGCCTTAGCATCGATGGCCACGACCACGCATTGTGACCCAAAGGCATCGGCGGCATCTGACAGGAGGGCGGGATTTTCGACCGCTGACGTATTGATCGAGATCTTGTCGGCACCCGCCCGTAAGAGGCGTCGCGCATCTTCCACGGCGCGAATACCGCCACCAACCGAAACCGGCATGAAGCAGACCTCAGCCGTGCGCGACACCACATCTAAGATCGCACCTCTGCCCTCGTGGCTTGCGGTGATGTCGAGGAACATCAGTTCGTCAGCCCCAGCCGCATCATAGGCCCGCGCCTGCTCAACCGGATCACCCGCATCGCGCAGGGCAAGGAAGTTGACGCCCTTGACCACGCGGCCGTCCTTGACGTCGAGACAGGGAATGACGCGGACCTTGAGCATGATCTGTCCTTAGGCTGCGCGGCGCTTTTGGGCGGCGGCGAGCACTTCAGAGGGAATGATGGCCCCATTATAGAGGGCTCGTCCTAGAACAGCCCCGGCAATGGCCACGCCCGGACGGGCCTGAAGGCGGGTAATGTCGTCGATAGAGGCAAAGCCGCCGGAAGCTATTACGGGAATATTGACCGCATCGGCAACGGCACCCACGGCCTCGACATTGACCCCTGTTAGGGCCCCGTCGCGGCCAATATCGGTGACGATCAGGGCCGCGACCCCGGCATCCTCGAACCGGCGCGACAGGGTCACGGCATCAAGATCTGACGCGCCAACCCAGCCATCAACGGCGACCATGCCATCGCGAATATCGACCGCTACGGCGATCTGTTCGGGAAAGGCTGCGGCAGCACGCCGGACCATGTCGGGATCACGCACAGCAACCGTGCCCAAAATGACCCGACTAACCCCGGCCTCAATCCAGCGCTCGACCGCCTCGAAGGTTCGGATCCCACCGCCGAGCTGAACGGGGATGGAAACGGTGCGTAAGATCTCGCTAACCGCATCGGCATTGACCGGCCGACCCTCAATCGCGCCATTGAGGTCAACCACATGCAGCCACTCAAAGCCATCTGCCGCAAAGCGCGCGGCTTGATCGGCAGGGGAGCTGTTGAAGATGGTCGCCTTGTCCATGTCGCCATGGAGCAGACGCACACATTGGCCGTCCTTCAGATCGATGGCGGGGTAAAGTATCATGGCCGCCACTCCAGGAAATTGGCGAGCAGGCGAAGGCCTGCCGATTGTGATTTTTCAGGGTGAAACTGCACGCCTGCGACATTGGCCTTCGCCACCGCTGCGGTAAAGCGTCCGCCGTGGTCGACTTGCGCTATGACGTCCGCAGGGTCGCTGGGGAACAGGGCATAGGAATGGGTAAAGTACATGTGCGCGCCGACCTCAAGGCCGCGTAGCAGCGGATGGTCGGTCATCTCTTCGAGCGCGTTCCAGCCCATGTGAGGAATCTTGCAGTGCGGATCGCTGGGGGTGAGGGGGCGAACCTCTCCGCCGATCCAGCCAAGGCCCTGGGTCTGGCCGAACTCGAGGCCGCGCTCGGCAAGCAGTTGCATGCCGACACAGACACCCAAAAACGGCTTACCGCCCTGTTGAACGGCGGTGGTCATGGCCTCGATCACGCCCGATCGCTCACCCAGCGCCCTCATACAGGCCGCAAAGGCCCCGACGCCGGGCAGGACAAGGCGATCCGCAGCCGCAATGACCTCTGGATCATCACTGGCGCAGATATCGAAGGTCCCCTCTAAGCTTGCCGCTGCCGCCACCAAGGCCTTTTGGGCAGAGCGCAGGTTTCCCGACCCATAATCAATCAAAACAATCTTTTGCATGGGCGCGGTTACAGAACGCCCTTGGTTGAGGCGGCCTGACCTTGGGTCTTGGGATCAAGCTCCACTGCGGTGCGAAGGGCTCTGGCCAGCGCCTTAAAGCCGCTCTCGGCAATATGGTGATTGTTCTCACCATAGGCACATTCGAGATGCACGCAGGCCCCGCTATTCATGGCGAAGGCCTGGTGGAATTCTTTGAACAGCTCAGTGTCGAAATCACCGATCTTGGGGCGACTGAAGGCCACCTTCCAGACCAGATAGGGCCGGTTGGACAGGTCAATGGCGCAGCGGCTCAAGGTCTCATCCATAGGGATTTCGGCATGGCCAAAGCGGCGAATACCGGCAAAGCCATCAAGGGCCTTGGCCATGGCTTGCCCCAAGACAATGCCCACATCTTCGACCGTGTGGTGAAAATCGATATGCAGATCCCCCTTGGCCTCGACCGTCAGATCAAAGCCGCCATGGCGGGCGAAACTGTCTAACATATGGTCAAAGAAACCAATGCCGGTCGAGACCTGAGCCTTGCCCGTCCCGTCCAGATCAATCGTGACCCGGATGTGGGTCTCTTTGGTTTCCCGCACAACTTCGGCGGTTCTCGGTGCAGCCATGGGGTCGGCTCCTTTTAAAGGCCAGCTTGAGCGACGAGGTCCTTGAGAGAGACCTGTGGGCGTGGACCATAGTGAGAAATGACTTCGGCGGCGGCTAAGGATCCTAGGCGACCGCAATCGTCGAAGGACTTGCCCCGCGCCAGACCAAAGAGGAAACCGGCCGCATACTGATCGCCAGCGCCGGTGGTGTCGAGCACGTGGCCAACGGGGCTAGCGGTAATCTGGTGGATCTGATCACCGGCCAAGATGGTTGAGCCCTGCTCGCCGCGAGTGACGGCGGCGATATTGGCCCGGCCGCGCATGGCATCGATGGCCGCATTGACATCATCGGTCTCAAACAGGGCGCATATCTCAGCCTCATTGGCAAAGACGATGTCGACCTCGCTTTCGATAAAGCCGAGGAGCGCGGCGCGATGACGCTCAACGACGAAACTGTCGGACAGGGTCAAGGCGATCATTCGGCTATGGGTGCGGGCAATGGCTGTGGCCTTGGCAAAGGCGCGGCGGGCGGCCTCAGGATCGAACAGATAGCCTTCCAGATAGAGGATGCTCGAGGCCGTGATTAGGTCTGGATCGACATCGGCGGCGGTCAGCTGGTTGGAGGCACCCAAAAAGGTCGACATGGTCCTTTGACCATCGGGTGTCACATTGATCAGGCAGCGGGCGGTCGCCGGACCTTCGATCAGGCGCGGAATGTCGAACTGAACACCGATGGCGCGAATATCGTGGGCAAAGACATCGCCAAGCTGGTCTTGAGCCACCTTGCCAATATAGGCCGCCGTGCCACCGAGGCTGGCAATGCCCGCCACCGTATTGGCTGCTGACCCACCAGAGGTTTCGATCCCAGCGGCCATGCGGTCATAGAGCTGGGCGGCTCGATCATCATCAATGAGCGCCATCGAGCCCTTGGCCATGCCCTCCGCCACTAGGAACTCATCCTTGGCGGGCGAGATCACATCGACAATGGCATTGCCGATGGCGGCGACGTCATATTGGGCGGTCATGGGCGGCAATTCCCTAAAGAGTACGAAAAGCGTGCCCTCCTATAGTCTGACTGGCGTCCAAGGGCAAAGGCGCAAGCGGACCAATTACGATCCCTGTCCGTTGCCAGCCCCCTTAAGTCAGGCTACCTCGGAAAAATGACCTACAAGCCTCACATTGCGATCCTCGTCCCTTCACCCGACAATCATCAGCATGATGAGCGTTGGCCGGGTAATTTCGAAACCCTTGCGGCACCCTTGCGGGCGCTCGGTGCGACGGTCGAGCCTCAGCCCTGGATTGATGGGGCGGCACCTGAGGCCCTGTTGGCCTATGATCGGGTCCTACCGCTCTTGGCTTGGGGTTATCATTTAAGGACGCAGGATTGGTTTGAGCGCCTATCACTCTGGCAAGATCTCGGTGTGCGGCTCGACCATGACCCTGAAATCCTTCGCTGGAACACCAGCAAGGCCTATCTGGCCGAGTTGGCCGCCAAGGGCGCGCCCGTAACGCCCAGTCTAATGGTCGATGGGGTAACCGAGGCGGATCTGGCCAAGGCGCGCGAGCAGTTCCAGAGCCGGTCCCTCGTGATTAAGCCGCAAATCTCTGCCGGGGCGCACAAGACCCTTGTGATTCAGGCGCATGACCCGCTCGGCAGCCTGCCCACCGGCCCTGTGATCTTACAGCCTTTCTTGCCCTCGGTTGGCGAGGAGGGAGAGCTATCCCTGTTCTATTTTGGCGGCGTCTTTAGCCACGCTGTGGCCAAGGTCGCCAAGGACGGCGATTTTCGGGTTCAGCCGCAATATGGCGGGGCAACGACGGCCTTTGATCCGAGCCCCGAGGCGCGCGAAGCGGCCGCCACGGTCTTGGCCGCCTGTGGCAAGGACCTGACCTATGCCCGGGTCGACCTGATCCGCTGTCTCGATGGAAGCCTGAGGCTGATGGAACTGGAGGTGATCGAGCCGGACCTGTTCCTAGCCTTTGCCGCCGACGGTGGCGCGGCCTATGGGCGGGCGGTTTTGAAATCGTTTCTCTAGAATTGATCCCGTGAGGGGCACAGATCCGAGACCGGACAGGTGCTGCATTTGGGCGAACGAGCAACGCAGACATAGCGGCCGTGCAGGATCAGCCAATGGTGGGCTCGGGTCAGGGCAGGCTTTGGAACAACGGCCATCAGTTGGGCCTCGACCTGATCGGGCGTCTTGCCGTTGGCCAATTTGAGCCGGTGAGCGACACGATAGACATGGGTGTCCACAGCGATGGCCGGTTCAATATCCAACTCGTTGAGCACCACGCTGGCCGTTTTGCGGCCAACCCCGGGAAGGGCCTCGAGCGAGGCCCGGTCGGTGGGCACCTGCCCGCCATGCTCGTCCATCAGGATCTGGGACAGGGCGATGACGTTCTTGGCCTTGTTGCGATAGAGCCCGATGGTCTTGACATGCTCGGTGACGCCTTCAAGACCTAAGGCCAGCATATCGGCGGGGTTGTCAGCCTTCTTGAACAGGGGCTCGACGGCCTTATTGACCCCCTTATCGGTGGCCTGAGCCGACAAGACCACGGCGACTAAAAGCGTATAGGGGTTGGAAAAATGAAGCTCGGTGCGGGGATGGACATTGGCCGCTTCAAACCGCGCAAACAGGATTTCGATCCGCTCGCGGTCTCGCGGCGACAGGCGTTTGGCGCGCGGCTTGGTTTTGGGCTTCGCTTTGGCCTTGGCTTTGGTTGGGGCTTTGGACTTGCTGATCATGGCCAAGATCATGCCCCGCTTGCTGGTCTAGGCCAAGGTCTTGATCCACACTGATTGCCTCACCCCCCGATCTTGGCCCATAGAGAAGGGGCGCTAAGGCGCGATCGCAAGGAGCCAAATCATGTTCAGTGATGACGAGGTCGAGCGCTATGCCCGCCATCTGGTCCTGCGTGAAATTGGTGGCCAAGGTCAGCAGAAGTTGAAGGCCGCCAAGGTTTTGGTGGTCGGGGCGGGTGGGCTTGGCGGACCGGCGGCGCTTTATCTGGCGGCGGCGGGCGTCGGCACCCTCGGTCTGGTCGATGCCGACCATGTCAGCCTATCAAATCTGCAACGCCAAATTCTGTTTTCGACACAGGATGTGGGCCTTTCCAAGACCGACAGGGGCGCGCAACATCTGGCGGAGCTGAATCCCGAGATTCAACTGATCTCACACCCTTTCGCCCTGACCGCAGACAATGCTGAGGCTCTGATCAGCCAGTATGATCTGGTGCTGGACGGGGTCGATGATTTTGCTGTCCGCTATCTGATCAACGCGGCTTGCCTTGCGACGGGCAAGACCCTGGTGTCCGGTGCGATTGGACGCTGGACCGGGCAGGTGGCCGTTTTCCACGGTCAGCCTTGCTATCGCTGTCTGGTGCCAGAAATACCGCCCGGCGCGGAGACCTGTTCTGCCGTCGGTGTGGTTGGGGCCTTGGCGGGAATTATCGGTTCCATGATGGCGCTAGAGGCGATCAAACAGATCACCGGGGCGGGCGAGACGCTGGCCTCACGGCTTTTTGTCTATGATGGCCTATCCGCCGAAGCCCGAACGGTTAGACTGGGTCCTGACCCGGATTGCCCGGCCTGCGGGACAGCCGCAGCGGGATAGACAATCGGGCTCTGATGGATGCGCGGGGGCGGGACTATGAAATTGGCACTCAAAATTGTTAGCGGCCTTGTTTTAGGTCTGCTTGTCTTGATCGTCGGGACCTATTTGGCCCTGCGCCGCCCCGATGTCGCTTTTGAGACGCTCGAGGCGCAATATGCCAACAGCGCTTCGCGCTATCTCGACCTGCCTGAGGGCATTCGCGTCCACTATCGTGATCAAGGCAATCCTCAGGGTCCCGTCTTGGTGCTGATCCATGGCTTTTCCGCTTCACTCCATACGTGGGAGCCTTGGGTCCAGAGACTGGGGGACCGGTACCGGATCATCACACTCGACCTGCCTGGCCACGGCCTAACGCGGGCGCCAGCGACCTATGTCTCGGTGGCCGAGGCGCAGGTCGGGATCGTGGCTCAAACCACCGAGCGCTTAGGTGTAAAAAGCTTCGTGCTGGGCGGCAACTCGATGGGGGGCGGCGTGGCCTGGACCTTTGCCACACGCCACCCCGAGCGCCTGAAAGGTTTGGTTCTCATTGACAGTGTTGGCCTGCCGCGTGAGCAGAACAATGCCAAATCACCACTGGCCTTTAAGCTGTTGCGTTATCCGCTAGCCCGCGCCTTAGGCCAACAGCTTGACACATCGGTCTTGATCGCCGCAGGACTGAAAGCGGCCTTCTATGACAAGCAGTTAGTTGATCAGACCATGATCGACCGCCATGTGGCCTTGGGCCGCGCAGAGGGCCATCGGGCGATCATCTTAAATCACCAGGCGCGCCTGAAAATGCGGCCCGAAGGAGAGGTTCGCGGTCTTTTGGGGGCCTTGAACATGCCGACCTTGGTCATGCACGGCCAAGAGGATGTGATTATTCCTGTAGAGGCCGGCCAAGCGCTCGCCGCCGCCATACCTGGCTCAACCCTTATCCTCTATCCAAAGGTCGGACATATTCCGATGGAAGAGGTGGCCGAAAAATCTGCCGCTGATCTCGATCAATGGCTCAAGGAAAAGGGGATCGGCGCGCCGGAGCGGCCGATCTAATCCTGATGGTGTTTACAGCATCGCCGGAATGACCCGGTCGGGCGGCCGGTGTCCGTCCATATAGGTCTTGATATTGATGATCACCTTCTCGCCCATATCGATGCGGCCCTCGACGGTGGCCGAGCCCATATGGGGCAAGAGCACGACATTGGGCAGCTTGAGCAGTTTGGGATTGATGGCGGGTTCGTGCTCATAGACGTCTAGACCCGCACCAGCGATCTCGCCCCGGGCCAGCATATTGGCCAGAGCCGCCTCGTCGATCACTTCCCCGCGCGCCGTATTGACCAAGATCGCATGGGGCTGAAGCAGCTTCATGCGCCGGGCGGACAAGAGGTGGAAGGTCGCCGGCGTGTGGGGACAGTTGACCGACACCACATCCATGCGCGCCAGCATCTGGTCGAGGCTTTCCCAATAGGTGGCCTCCAGCTCTTCTTCGATGCGGGGGCTGACGGGTTTGCGGTTGTGATAGTGGATCTGCAGACCAAAGGCCTTGGCGCGCTTGGCCACGGCCTGACCGATCCGGCCCATACCGACAATACCCAGGCGCTTGCCATAGATGCGTCGACCCATCATCCAGGTCGGCGACCAGCCTTGAAAGCCGCCGCTCTGAACCACCTGAGCGCCCTCAACGACGCGGCGGGCGGAGGCCAGAATAAGGGCCATTGTCATGTCGGCCGTATCTTCGGTCAGAACGCCGGGCGTATTGGTAACGGTAATGCCGCGCGCATTGGCGGTAGCGACATCGATATTATCGACCCCGGCCCCGAAATTAGCGATCAGCTTCAGCGATGGCCCAGCGCGCGACAGCAGACGCGAATCAATGCGATCGGTAATGGTTGGCACCAGCACCTCGGCGCGCTGAAGCGCATCAAGGAGCTCGTCCTGCCCCATCGGCTGGTCGGTCAGGTTCAACTCGGTGTCGAACAATTCACGCATACGGGTCTCCACCGGATCGGGGAGTTTGCGCGTAACAATGACTTTCGGCTTGCGGACGGCCATGAAGCAATCTGAAAAAGAGGCGGCGCGCTCGAGGCGCGATATTGCTATCTGTAGCAAAGGGACCCGCTTCGGCCAAGGCGGCTGTGCGATCTGGGACGTAAGAGTTATGATTGAGTGGAAATTAAAGGCGCAAAGCGCGCTTTTTACCGCACTGATGATGGCCTCGGCCCTGTCTGGGGTCACTGCCCCGGCCGCCCGTGCTCAAGATACGGAGCGACAGACCCCCTCCGGCCTGCCTGTGCCGCGCTATGTTTCACTGAAATATAATGATGCCAATGCCAGGTCCGGCCCCGGCGACGACCACAGATTGCTCTGGATCTACCATGTTCGCGGTCTCCCCGTGCAGGTGGTGGCGGAAACGGCAGAGTGGCGACGGATCTGTGACCCAGATGGCGGCCTGTCTTGGGTCCATAAGCGCCTTACCGATGGGCGCCGCATGACCATGAGGACCAAGCCGCAACCCTTGGCCCTTCGAAGCGCACCCAAATCGGACGCCCGAATTGAGGCCTATATGACGCCGCGCTCGCTGGCCTCACTGGATCGCTGCCAAAAGGGCTGGTGCCGCGTAAAGGTGGAAGATGTCTCTGGCTGGGTGCCTGCATCAGAGGTTTGGGGCATTGATGAGAAGCCCCAATGCCAGCCGCGATGACGATGGACGATTGAGACAAGGGCACGGCCTGTGCTAGGCCAGCGACAGATATGTCACGGCGGGGCCTAAAAAGGCGCTGCGATTAGGAATCTAAAGCCCATGATGCCCGTCAAAGACCATTATAATAAAGAAGAGCTGCTGGCCTGTGGGCGCGGCGAGATGTTTGGTCCGGGCAATGCGCAGTTGCCGGTCCCCAACATGCTGATGATGGACCGCATCACCTCGATCACGAAGGATGGCGGCCTGCATGGCAAGGGTCAGGTTCAGGCTGAGCTGGATATTGACCCCTCGCTCTGGTTCTTCCAGTGCCACTTTATCGGCGACCCGGTCATGCCAGGCTGCCTTGGCCTTGATGCCATGTGGCAGCTGGTGGGCTTCTATCTTGGCTGGTCCGGCGCCCCGGGCAAGGGCCGGGCCCTTGGCGTGGGCGAGGTGAAGTTTACCGGACAGGTGACACCTAAGATTAAGAAGGTGGAATATCGCATCGATCTTAAGCGGGTGATCATCCGCAAACTGGTCATGGGCGTCGGTGACGGCGTGATGTTGGCCGACGGCAAGCCCATCTATGAGGCCAAGGATTTGAGGGTCGGACTGTTTGACGCCAAGGATCTGGTGTGATCGCACCGTCACAAGAACCAACAATAATGATAGAGAAGAGCCTCTAGGGGCTCGCTCATGAGAAGGATGCGCATATGCGCCGCGTCGTCGTAACGGGTATCGGTATTGTCTCCTCGATTGGGAACAATAGCGAAGAGGTTCTGTCCTCATTGAAGGAGGCTCGGTCTGGGGTCATTGCCGCGCCAGACTATACGGAGCTGGGTTTTCGCTGTCAGGTCCATGCCGCCCCGATCATCGATTGGGAAAGCCTTGTTGACCGCCGCGCCGCCCGCTTCCTCGCCCCCGGTACGGCCTATGCCCATATTGCTATGGATCAGGCGATCGCCGATTCTGGTCTAAGTGAGACCGAAGTTTCCAATGAGCGGACCGGTTTGATTGTCGGCTCAGGCGGAGCATCGACCCGTTCGATCATCAATTCTGCCCAGATCGCTCAGGACAAGGGCCCCAAACGGGTTGGCCCCTTTGCGGTGCCTAAGGCCATGAGCTCTGGCCCCTCGGCGACCTTGGCCACCTGGTTCAAGATCCGCGGCATCAACTATTCGATCTCCTCGGCCTGCGCGACCTCGACCCACTGTATCGGTGCCGGTGCTGAGCAGATCCAGATGGGCAAGCAGGATGTGATCTTTGCGGGCGGTTGCGAAGAGCTCGACTGGACCCTTTCGGTGCTGTTCGACGCCATGGGGGCCATGTCCTCCAACTTTAACGCCACCCCGACCAAGGCCTCACGGGCCTATGACCGTGACCGCGACGGCTTTGTCATCGCGGGCGGCGCGGCGGTGCTGGTGCTCGAAGAGCTGGAGCATGCCAAGGCGCGCGGCGCGAAGATCTATGCCGAAATTACCGGCTATGCCGCAAATTCCGATGGTCACGACATGGTCGCTCCATCGGGCGAGGGCGCGGTGCGCTGTATGAGACTGGCCATGAAGGGCCTGAACCGCAAGGTCGACTATCTCAACCCCCATGGCACGGCGACCCCGGTGGGGGATGCCAAGGAGATGGAGGCTGTACGTGAAGTCTTTGGGCAAGATGCTCCGCTGATCTCCTCCACCAAGTCCTTGTCCGGCCACTCCTTGGGAGCGGCAGGCGCGCAGGAGGCGGTCTATAGCCTCCTGATGCTCAATAACGACTTTGTCTGCGAAAGCGCCAATATCGAAAATCTGGATCCGGCCTTTGAGGGCCTGCCCATTGTGCGCCAGCGGATCGACCGCAAGCTTGATACGGTCATGTCCAACAGCTTCGGCTTTGGCGGCACCAACGGCTGCGTGATCATGAGCCGCCTCGAAGACTGATAGATGCCCCGCTTCGGCGGGCGAAGGAGACACCATGGCTGACGAATATGATCTGCCCAAGGGCGAGTTGATGAAGGGCAAGAAGGGCCTGATCATGGGCGTTGCCAATCACAACTCCATTGCTTGGGGCATTGCCTCGCAACTGGCCGCCCAGGGCGCAGAGTTAGCCTTTAGCTATATGGGCGAAGGCTTGGAGCGCCGGGTGCGTCCTCTTGCTGAGAGTGTTGGGTCCAAGCTGCTGATTCAGGCTGATGTGGCCGATGATGCCTCGATGGACGCCGCCTTTGCCGAGGTCGAGGCCGCCTTTGGCACGATCGATTTCCTCGTCCACTCCATCGCCTTTGCCGACAAGGAGCAGCTCAAGGGCTCGTTCGTCGAGAACACGACGCGTGAGGGCTTTCTGAATGCGATGAACATCTCGGCCTTCAGCTTTGTTGACTGTTCACGCCGCGCCTCCAAGCTGATGCCCAATGGCGGTTCGATCATCTGCATGACCTATCTGGGTGCAGAGCGGGTGATCCCCAACTACAATGTCATGGGTGTGGCCAAGGCTGCGCTTGAGGCCTCAACCCGTTATGTCGCGCGCGATCTGGGACCTCAGGGCATCCGGGTCAATGCCATCTCGGCTGGGGCCATGCGCACCCTGTCGCTAGCCGGAATTTCCGGTGGCCGGGGCATGCTGTCTCAAGGCCGCGCCTTTAGCGCCCTGAAGGAAGACACCTCGATGGAGGGCGTCGCAGGCGCCGCCCTGTGGCTTCTGTCTGATCTTGGCCGATCGACCACCGGCGAAGTGGTCCATGTCGATGCGGGCTTCCACATGGTGGGCCTGCCGGACGGGTTTGAGGGCTAAACCCCCTTCGTCGCTTCGCGCCACTTCCCCCAGAGGGGGAAGATATCCCCTCTTTTGATGTTCCCCCTCTGGAGGAAGTACCGGCATAGCCGGGGTAGGCGGCGAGAACCGATAAGCCCTCTCCCTGTGGGAGAGGGTGGGGTGAGGGCCTTGTTTGCCCCCAACCCCTTGAGCATCAGTCCATCGTCACCACGACCTTGCCCATGGCCTTGCGGCTGGCGAGGTGGGTGATGGCCTTGCCAGAGTCGGCGAGGCTGAAGGTTTCGGAGACGTGGGGGCGGATCTTGCCGTCGACATAGAGCTGCATAAGCTCCGCGACATTCTCTTGGTGCAGCTTGGGCTCGCGGGCCACGAAGGCACCCCAGAACACGCCGACGATCTGACAGCTCTTGAGCAGGGTCAGGTTCAGCGGAATGGCGGGAATACCGGCGGGGAAGCCGATGACCAAGAAGCGGCCTTCCCAGGCCATAGAGCGCAGGCTGGCCTCGGCATAGTCGCCGCCGACCGCGTCATAGATGACATCAACGCCATTGGGGCCGCAGGCTTCCTTGAAGAGGTTGGCCAGAGCCTTTTTGCCGTCCTTATCAAAGGGGCCAGAAGGATAGACCACGCCGCTGTCGGCGCCGCGTGAAATAGCCAGATCGACCTTTTCCTGTGACGAGGCTGCGGCAATGACCCTAGCCCCCATAGCCTTGCCGAGCTCAACCGCTGCCAGACCGACGCCGCCTGCGGCACCGAGCACCAGCAGGCTTTCACCGGGCTTGATGGTGGCGCGCTGCTTAAGGCCATAGTGCGAGGTGCCATAGGTCATGATGAAGGCCGCAGCCTCATCAAAGGGCATCGAGGCGGGCATAGGGATGCAGCGGGCCGCATCGAGCGCGATCTTTTCGGCCATGCCGCCATTGCCAGTCGAGGCGATGACCCTATCGCCGACCTTAAGGCCCGCAACGCCTTCGCCAACGGCCTCAACCACGCCGGACACTTCACCGCCGGGCGAGAAGGGGCGCGCGGGTTTGAATTGATATTTGTCTTCGATGATCAGCACGTCGGGATAGTTCACCCCGCAGGCCTTGACCGCCAGCAGAACCTGACCGGCCTTTGCGACCGGGTCTGCGACCTCTTCCAGCACCAGAGTTTCTGGACCGCCGACACTCTTGCTCAGCACAGCCTTCATCGTTGTTACCTCCCGTTTAAACGTCTGTTCGATGTTGCCGCGACGCTAGCGCAACCACCGACAAGCGCAAGCGCCCAAAGGGGAGCTTGGGATCGAGAAAGCCATTGATGGGCTGATTTTTAACTAGTGAAGACGCAGGGCGCGCTGGACCAGCCCTACGGCACCCGAAAAGCGCAAGTCGCCGACATTGACCGCGAGGGCAAAACAGACCTCGCCGGGTTCGGCAATCGGTTGGTGCTCAAAGCCCTTGTGAGCAATGGCAATATCTCCGGCCCCATAGCGCTGGTGGCCGTCATGATAGGCACCGCAAAGGACCAAGGTTACCTCGTCGCCCTCATGGTCGTGGCGTGGGCTTCCAGAGCCCGGAACGATCCGCAAAAGCTCGACATGGACGCCGTCAGCGGTCGGCTCAGCAAGGGCTAGGCGCTTAAGTCCGCGCCCACCAAATTTCCAGCCACTATGTTCTAGTGCGTTCAAGGCTGCGTCCCGAACGGGCGCAGGCAGACCCAGAATTTCAGATAGACCTTGACCTGCGGCCTTGGCCGCCAGGGCCGCGCGCTGGTCGGCCTGATCCAGTCCAGCAATCTGAGCCATCACCCGATCAAATCCCTGAGCGCTCATCTCAACGGCCATTTCCTGTTCAAGCAGCGCGCCGCCAATGGCGTCCGCGTCGGCCGAGGACAGGTCATTTTCGGCCAAGACCGCTTCGTCCCGCATGAAGGCTGCCGTGTCGAGCAACAGCTTTAAGGCCGGTTGGACCTTGGCCATGTCGGAGAGGGGAGTCAGGGTTGGGGTCACGAAAGAATGCCTAGGGTCTGTGGGTTGGGGCCGTTTTCTATCCGGCCCTTCCTAAAACCATATGAACGTGACGTCGGGTTCTTCAAGGTCGGATGACGATTTTCTCTCATTCGTCACCCTCCAGCCGAGATCGAAGGCGATTAAAGGCCAGTCTTAACCGCGATTTTACAGTACCAAGCGCGATGCCGGTAACATCGGCGATCTGGCGATGGGTAAGGCCCTCATAAAAGGCCTTGCGGATCAGATCCATCTGTTCGGCGGGCAGATCGGCCATGGCCAACCTCATGCGATGTTCTTGCTCGACGGCGTTGAGATGGGCGTCCGGGGCGGCCTCTGCTGATGGTAAGAGTGCGGGGTCATCGGCGTCCAACACGGCGCGCTGATCTTGCCGAAACAGGTCTATGCGGCGGTTGCGGGCAATGCGAAAGATCCAGGTGGCGACCGAGGCTTGGCGCCGATCAAACAGGGCTGCCTTGCGCCAGACCGTGACCATCACCTCTTGGGCGAGGTCTTCGGCCTGAGCCTGTCCGAGGCCAAGGCGGATCAAATAGCCCTTCACCCTTGGGCCATAGTGAGAATAGAGCTCGGCAAAGGCGGCACGATCTTGCTGAGCACCCACCCGGTCCATCAGATCGGAGAAATGGGCGCGGTCCTCAGAAACGGGCATCTCTTTGGCCGACAAGGCGTAAATCCATCCTGGCTCGTCCAGCACGAGGCCGGGGGTGTTTAACCACCAGCTTGGCGGTCACACAATCTATCGCAATAGAAATAGGGGCCCAAAGACAGGCCCTGCGACCATTGATCTCGGATTTTGGAAGTTTGGCCATATCTGTTATGAGCCATCAACAGTCTGGACCCTTAAGCTTGTAGGACATGGCCCCTTGGGCGTTACGCTAGACCTATCGCGCGCGTCCGCTTCGGCGGTAACGCCTCAGGCCCCAAGTGGCCCGATCAACCTTGCGGGCCTGACCCGTGAGGGGATCAAGGCCGCCCTGATCGCCGGAGAGGCCTGCGCGCCTGACAAGGCCAAGATGCGCACGGCGCAGATTTGGCGTTGGATCAACCATTTTGGTGTCACCGATTTTGACCGCATGACCGATGTCGGCAAGGATGTTCGCGCCGTCTTGGCTGACCGCTTTGTCGTCGCGCGTCCTGAAGTCACCGAGCGGCAGGTGAGCCGCGATGGCACCCGCAAATGGCTGTTGAAATTTGCGCCGGGCGTTGAGGCCGAAGCGGTTTTTATTCCGGGTGTGGGCCGAGCCGGGGCCCTTTGCGTATCCAGCCAGGTTGGCTGCACCTTGAACTGCACCTTCTGTCACACGGGCACCCAGCCCTTGGTACGCAACCTCACGGCGGCCGAGATTGTCGCTCAGGTGCAGGTGGCACGCGATGATCTGGGCGAATGGCCGTCCCCAGCAGAGGGCCGCCAACTGTCCAATATCGTCTTTATGGGCATGGGTGAGCCGCTCTATAATCTGGATGCGGTGGCTCAGGCCATGGATGTGGTCTCTGACGGCGAGGGCATCGCCCTCTCGCGGCGGCGGATCACCGTTTCGACCAGCGGTGTAGTCCCGCAACTGGAGCCGCTAGGCACCCGCACAGGGGCTATGTTGGCCATATCCTTGCACGCGACCAATGATGAGCTGCGCGATCAGCTGGTGCCCCTCAATCGCAAATATCCGATCGCCGAGCTTTTGGCCGGAATTCGAGCCTATCCGGGCCTGTCCAATGCGCGCCGCGTGACGTTCGAATATGTCATGCTCAAGGGTATTAATGACAGCTTGGCCGATGCCCGCGCCCTGATCCAGCTGGTTCGGGGCCTTCCGGCCAAGATCAATCTGATCCCGTTCAATCCATGGCCCGGCTCGCCCTATGAATGTTCTGACTGGGCAACGATTGAGAAGTTCGCAGTGGTGATCAACAAGGCGGGCTACGCCTCACCGATCCGTACCCCGCGTGGCCGTGACATTTTGGCCGCCTGTGGTCAGCTCAAGTCTGAGAGTGAAAAGGTTCGCGCCAGCACCCTGCGACAGGCCGGCCAAGCTCAGCCCTTGGCGGACTAGATCGGCATTCGGCAACAGAGTAAAAGGCAATGTCTCCAGAAATCCAAGCCTTTACCAACGCGATCTTGATCGCCCTCGCCCACGGCGCGATCAGCTTGGCGCTATTGGCGGCCGGGGCTGTGCTCTATGCCCTTCTCACCCCCCACAAGGAAATCACCCAGATCCGTGACGGCAATTCTGCGGCAGCCCTATCCTTTGGGGGCGTCTTGGTGGCCTTGGCCCTTCCCCTTGCCCTATCTCTGACGGCCTCGGCTTCGGCCTTAGAGATATTGTTGTGGGGCATCATGACCGTTGTGGTTCAACTGCTGGTCTTTCGACTGATCGATATGTTGTTCGCTGGTCTTCCCCAGCGGGTTGCGGAGGGTGAGGTTTCAGCCGCCGCCCTTCTGGTCTCGGCCAAGATTGCCTCAGCCATGGTCTTGGCCGCAGCGGTGGCCGGGTGACGGCCTAAGCCATGACCTTTCCGCGTCTGCCCGATTGGCTGGTCTATTCGGCAGTGGTCGTGGCCGTGCTTGTCGCCGCGCGAGGTCGTCAAGAAAATGCTGATGCGCCGCCACCGCCGCCGATCAGTGCGCAAGAGGCGGCTCTGGCCACCGGAACGCTCTCTGAATCAGAGGCTGGCGAGGGCGAGGTTCGCGTGCCCCAATCCCTATCGCCGTCAGAGACCGGCACCGCCTTTTCCATCGCTCAAAGCGGCGTTTGGCTGACGGCTCGCCACGTGGTGCAGGACTGTCGGCAGGTGGCCGTGATTGTGGCGGCGGGACGGGGTGTGGTGACCGAGGTGCGGCTCGACCCCCATAATGATATCGCCGTTCTCCTGACCCAAGGCGGGTCACCCCCCTTGCCGCTGGCAAGCCAGGTCCCTGCCTCAGACGGGGCCCTTGCCTTTCATCCCGGTTTTCCACGCGGATCGGCCGGAGAGGTGGCCAGCCGTTATCTGGGTCAACAGACCCTGCAGGGCAGGGGCCGGGCCGGGCGCGATCAGACGGTGCTCAGCTGGGCTGAGGTGGGACGAACAGAGGGATTGAGCGGCTCTTTGGCGGGCCTGTCTGGCGCTCCGACGCTCGATGCCACGGGCCAAGTGATCGGTGTGACCCTCAGCGAGACGCCGCGCCGGGGGAAGATCTATAGCACCACGCCCGCGTCCCTTGCCGCTGCCCTTCGCTTGGCGGGACCGGCCAAGACGATGACGCGCCCTGACGGCACTCTAGACGGCGCGGTTGGCGAGCCGATCACCGTTGAAAACTATGGCCGCGTGGCGGACAGCCTGCGACGGGACCTGCGCGTGGTCCGCGTCGCCTGCCTTCGAAACTAGCCCGCCGCCCTATTTCACAGCGCGGTTGGCCACCAGATCCTCGACCACTGACGGATCGGCAAGGGTTGAGGTGTCGCCTAGGGACCCCAACTCATTTTCGGCGATCTTGCGCAGGATGCGGCGCATGATCTTGCCCGAACGGGTCTTGGGCAGGCCGGGAGCCCACTGGATGATGTCGGGCGCAGCGAAGGGGCCGATCTCCTGACGTACCCAAAGGATTAGTTCTTTGCGCAGGGCCTCGCTGGGCTCGTGGGTATGGTCGAGGGTGACATAGGCATAGATACCCTGGCCCTTGATGTCGTGTGGATAGCCCACCACTGCCGCTTCGGTGACGCCGCTATGGCCAACGAGGGCACTCTCGATCTCGGCGGTCCCGAGCCGGTGGCCCGAGACGTTGATCACATCATCGACGCGGCCCGTGATCCAGTAATAGCCATCCACGTCGCGGCGACAGCCGTCGCCGGTAAAGTACTTGCCGGGATAGGTGGTGAAATAGGTGGTGATGAAGCGCTCATGGTCGCCATAGACCGTGCGCATCTGTCCGGGCCAACTGTCGATCAGGCAAAGATTACCCTCAACCGCACCCTCTAGAACCACGCCCTCAGCATCGACCAGTTGCGGCTTCACACCCGGCAGGGGTTTGGTCGCTGAACCGGGCTTGGTGGCTGTGGCACCGGGCAGGGGCGAGATCAGGGCAGCTCCGGTCTCGGTTTGCCACCAGGTATCGACTATGGGGCAGCGGCCCTCGCCGACCACGCGATTGTACCAGAGCCAAGCCTCCGGATTGATCGGTTCGCCGACCGAGCCGAGAAGGCGCAGGGACTTGCGCGAGGTGCGGGTGACCGGCTCATCGCCCTCGCGCATCAGGGCGCGGATGGCGGTGGGGGCGGTATAGAAGATCTCGACCTGATGTTTGTCGATCACCTGCCAAAAGCGCGAAGCGTCCGGATAGTTGGGCACGCCTTCAAAGATCAAGGTCGTGGCTCCGTTGGCCAGCGGGCCATAGACGATATAGCTGTGGCCTGTGACCCAGCCCACATCGGCCGTGCACCAGAAGACCTCGCCGGGGCGGTAGTCGAAGATCAGCTCGTGGGTGTAGCTGGCCCAAGTCAGATAGCCGCCGGTGGTGTGCAGCACACCCTTGGGCTTTCCGGTGGAGCCAGAGGTGTAGAGAATGAACAGCGGATCTTCGGCGCCCATTGGCTCCGGCGCGCACTCGGCCGGCACAGTCTCGCGGGCTGCGGTGTAGGAGATGTCCCGGCCCTCGGTCATGGTCACGACGGCACCCGTGCGTGTGATCACCAGAACGGTGGTGACCTCCGGGCAGGATTTTAGGGCCTCATCGACATTGGCTTTCAAAGGCACCCTGCGGCCGCCGCGCAGGCCCTCATCGGCCGTAATGATCACATGGCTGTCGCAGTCCTGAACACGGCCCGCGATGGAATCGGGGGAAAAGCCGCCGAACACCACCGAATGGACAGCGCCGATGCGAGCACAGGCCAGCATGGCATAGGCCGCCTCGGGGATCATGGGCATGTAGATGGTGACGCGGTCGCCCTTCTTGACCCCGCGGGCCTTGAGGACATTGGCCATACGGCAGGTCTCTTCATAGGCCTGACGATAGGTGATCTTGCTGCTCTGCGAGGGATCATCCCCTTCCCAGATGATGGCCACATCGTCACCCTTGTCGGCCAAATGCCGGTCTAGGCAATTGACCGAGGCATTCAGGACCCCATCGGCGAACCAGCGGATGCGAAAGTCTTCGGCTCGGAACGACACATCCTTGACGATGCTGAAGGGCTTAATCCAGTCCAGACGGCTGGCCACCTTGCGCCAAAACCCATCCGTATCGCTGGCCTCATGGGCCAGGGCCGCCTCATAGCCCGCCGCATCCATATGCGCCTTCTTGGCCCAGGCCTCAGGAACGGGGAACAGGTCAGTGGCATGGGACATGGTGGGGGCCTCCGGCTTTTGTCAGTTGCGAAGGAGTATGCTGACCGGGCCGGTGGTGGCAAGGGCGGCTTGGCGACGCGGATCAGGTGACGTGATCCCTTCAGCGGGCTATGACAGACAGAACGGAGATCTGACATGCTGCTCGCCCAATCCACCTGGCCCGAAATCGAGGCCTTTTTGACCCGCTCCAAGACGGTGATCATCCCCATTGGCTCCAATGAGCAGCATGGGCCGACGGGTCTTCTGGGAACAGATTGGATGTGCCCAGAGATCATTGCCCATGAGGCGCAAAAGGATGCTGACATCCTTGTCGGCCCGACCTTCAATATCGGCATGGCCCAGCATCATCTGGGTTTTCCCGGCACCATTTCCCTGCGGCCCTCGACCTTCATCGCCGCCATTGGCGACTGGACCCGGTCGCTGGCGGCGCACGGCTTTGAGAAGATCTATTTCTTGAACGGCCATGGGGGCAATGTCGCCACCATTGAAGCGGCCTTTTCAGAGCTCTATGCCGAGGCCTCCTTTGCGCGCCAGCCGCGTGGCTATGCCTTGAAGCTGCGCAACTGGTGGGACTTGAGCGGTATCAACCGTCTGGCCCAGACCCAGTTTCCGGTCGGTCACGGCAGCCATGCCACCCCGTCAGAAATTGCCGTGACCCAGTGGGCCTATCCTCACGCCATCAAGACGGCGGACTATAGTCCGACCATCGCCCCGTCTGGCCCAATCCGCGAGGGCCTTGATTTCCGTGCCCGTCATCCCGATGGCCGCATGGGCTCTGACCCGGCGCTGGCCACACCTGAAAAGGGCGGGGAACTGGTGAGGGCCGCTGCGGCCGCTCTGATCACTGAGGTGGCCAGCTTCTCGGCTGAGCCCTTTTTGGTCTAAGGCCTATTTGACGACGACCATGCCGTCTCGGGCCTCTACCGGCCAGGGGCTCAAGGATCGTCCGGCGCAGGGGCCAGAGGTGCAAAGCCCGGTCTCTGGCGTGAACAGGGCCCCGTGCCCCGCGCACAGAATATGGTTTCCATCGCGAGTCAGATAACGGTCCGGGCCGCCAGATAACGGCCACCCAGCATGGGGACAGCTGTCGATATAGCCGAGGGTCTGGCCCCCGCGCCTAAGGATGAAGCCGGAAAACAGCGCCTCATCTTGGCGAAAGATAAAGCCCTTGGCCCCCGGCTCAGCCACATCGCTCAGGGCGCACAGCACCGTGCCAGATGGGGGTCTGGCGGGATTGAAGGCGGGATCGTGCGAGACAAGCCGGGTCATGGTGAGGGGCCTAGCCGAGGGCCCCTAATGTGACCTTCCAGCCCATGATTTCGCTGCGCTCAAACAGGCCCGAAATGGCGTAGGGGTCTTGGTCAGCAAAGGCTTGGACCTGGTCGCGGCTGTCGGCCTCGAAGACCAGAATGGAGCCCGCCATGTCGCCGCTATCGGACAGGATCGGGCCGGCCACCTTCAGGGGCAGGGGGTGGTCGCGCACATAGGCCAGATGGGCTTCGCGCGTGGCCATCCGAAGGGCAAGGCTGTCGGGGCGGTCGTGGCAAATCAAAACATAGAGGGCCATGGTTATATTTTCCTTGGTGTGAGCCTTAGGCTTCGTGTGGATCTTAAGCCTCGTGTTCGGGGCGAATGGGTCTGGATAGAAGCCTGTCTATAGCCACGTCCAGATCAATCTCACCGGCCAAGACCGCCGCGACGGCCTCGCAGATGGGGGTTTCAACCCCAAGCTTGGCGGCGAGGGCCCGCACGGCGGGGGCCGAGGCGACCCCTTCGGCGACACTGAGCTTGCCGGACAGGGCCTCAGCGAGACCTATCCCCCGACCGAGGGCTAGGCCCACACTCATATTACGTGACTGATGGCTCGAACAGGTCAGGACCAGATCGCCCAGTCCGCAGAGCCCAGCGAGGGTTTCGGCCTCAGCCCCGAGGGCCACCGCTAGCCGGGTCATTTCGGCAAAGCCACGGGTGACGATGGCGGCATGGGCGCTGCGGCCCAAGGCGCGGCCCTCAACCACGCCGCAGGCAATGGCCAGCACATTCTTCATGGCCCCGCCCGCCTCAGCCCCGATCAGATCGGTGGCCAGATAGGGCCGGAAGGTTCGGGTCCCCAGATGGTTCGCGAGCGCACGGCCAAGGGCCTCGTCGGCGCAGGCTAAGGTCACGGCGGTCGGCAGGCCCTTAGCCACCTCACCGGCAAAACTGGGGCCGGACAGGACAGCGATCGGTTGGCCGGGCAAGGTCTCTTCGGCCACCTCGGTCATCAGCTTCAGCGAGCCCTGCTCGATGCCTTTGGCGCAAAGGATGATCGGGGTGGTGGGCTGGCTATGGGCCGCAAGGGCGCTCAAGGTCGCGCGCATATGTTGGGCAGGCGGCACAGCAAGGATCAGGTCGCAGGTTTCTAGCTCTGCCAAATCTGACCGGGCCGTGATGCAGCCAGCGAGGGTTACACCGGGTAGGAAGAGATGGTTTTCGTGATCTTTATTGATCGAGGCGGCAACCTCTGGCTCGCGGGCCCAAAGGGTGACGGCACGCCCCGATCCAGCGCAGACCTGAGCCAAGGCTGTACCCCAAGCGCCCGCACCCAGAATGCCGACATGGGAATAGGTTCGGATGGCTGTGGTCATGCCTTGGCCCCCTTGCGGCTGGGCTTGTGGATCGGATTGGAGGCCGCCATCGCCTCATCGAGGGGCCATCTGGGCCTTGCGGCCACATCGAGCGGGTCGGTTAGGCCAAGAATTAGTCTTTCCGCGCCTGCTAAGGCAATCATGGCCGCATTATCGGTGCAATAGCGTAGTGGCGGCGCGGCAAAGCTGTAGCCATGCTTTTCGCAGGCTGTCAGCAGGGCGGCGCGGACTGTGCCATTGGCCGCAACCCCACCGGCGACCACGAACCGGCGATCTTCTGGGACACGATCTTGCCCATGCAGCGCCATAGCCCGCTCGGTCCGCTCAGTCAGTTGGCGCGCAATGGCACCCTGAACTGCGGCGGCAAGGTCGCGGCGCTCCGCCTCGGTGGTCAAGGTCACAGCAATGCGGGCGGCGGCGGTCTTGAGACCCGAAAAGGAAAAGTCACAGTCCTGCCGACCCAAAAGGGCTCTGGGCAAGGGGTAGCGATGGGGGTCACCGCCTTGGGCCAGTCTTTCGAGCGCTGGGCCACCGGGATAGGGCAGGCCCATGGTCTTGGCGATCTTATCGAAGGCCTCACCGGCAGCATCGTCAATGGTGGTGCCCAGCCGCTGGCAGAGACCAATTCCAGCCACATCCAGAAGCTGGCAATGGCCGCCAGAGGTCAGCAAGAGCAGGAACGGATAGGCGACGTCGGCTTCAAGCCGCGCCGATACCGCATGGCCCTCAAGGTGATTAACCGCCATCAGGGGCAGACCGCGCGCCAAAGCAATGGCCTTGCCCGCCGATAGGCCCACCATCACCCCGCCGACCAAACCTGGCCCGGCCGTTGCCGCCACACCATTAAGGTCCTCATAGCCAAGGCCCGCCTCGTCCATGGCGGCGCGGATCACGTGGTCAATGGCCTCAACATGGGCCCTGGCGGCAATTTCAGGCACCACACCGCCAAAGGGGGCGTGTTTGGCGATCTGGCTATCGATGACGCTGGACAGCACCACCGAGCCTTCGGGACCCAGACGAACCACCGACGCGGCGGTTTCGTCGCAGCTGGTTTCGATGCCCAGTACGGTTACAGTGGTGGTCAAGGCGATGGCGGCGGACGGGCTCATAGGTTGCGGTCTGGCCGCCTCTCCTGTAGCAGGCATTCATTGTCCCTCCGAGGTAGCCTTCCGTCCGTGCTTAAGCAACCTTCTGTCCGAATTGGCACCCGCGCCTCGAAGCTGGCCTTGACCCAGAGCCGCATGATGCAGGCCCGTATCGTAGCGGCCCTTGGCGGCGCGCCTGAGGACGCTGACCTGATCGCGCCCTTGGTCGAGATCACCACATCAGGCGACCGTATTCAGGACCGCCGACTGCTGGAGGTAGGTGGCAAGGCGCTGTTCACTAAGGAAATTGAAGAGGCCCTGCTCGATGGCCGCATTGATTGTGCCGTCCACTCGCTCAAGGATGTCCCCGCCGAATTGCCAGCCGGTCTGATTATCGCTGCCGTGCCAGAGCGTGAAGATCCGCGCGATGCCTTCCTGTCCCTGCACTATGACCGGCTCGAAGACCTGCCCCAAGGTGCTCGGCTGGGAACGGCCAGCCTTCGTCGCCAAGCCCAATGTCTAAGCGTCCGGCCCGATCTTGAGATCGTGATGACGCGAGGCAATGTTGATACCCGTATTGCCAAGCTGGAGCGCGGCGAGGCCGATGCCATCTTGCTGGCCCTGTCTGGACTGAACCGGCTCGGCCTTGGCCACCTGCCGCGATCCTTGCTTGACCCGATTGCCGCTCCTCCGGCTCCCGGCCAAGGTGCCTTGGCCATCGAGACCCGGACCCAGGATGCCGACGCGGCCTGGGTTCAGGCCCTGCACCATTTACCGACGGCTCTAGCCGTCGGCGCCGAGCGCGGCGCGCTGGAAGCCCTTGAGGGGTCTTGCCGCACCGCCATCGGAGCCCACGCGCGGATCATCGGTACACTGATGACCTTGACCGTTGAGGCCTTAACGCCGATGGGCGAGGAGCGTTTTCGACAGGAGGGCACAGTCGATCTGGCCAGCTTGGGTACTGACGCCGAGAGATTGAAGGCCGTTCGCGATTTTGGCCATGATATGGGGATTTTGATCCAGGCGGCAGGCGGCGATCGCTTGCTGCTGCCGGAACATTAGGCTTAAGGGTGCGCGTCTGGGTCACCCGCGCTCAGCCTCAAGCCGCCGCCACTGCCGAGCGGCTGGTCCAGATGGGCCATGAACCGGTAGTCCAACCGCTGATCGAGACGCGCCCTGTGCTGGTGGACTTAGAGGGTTTGGCGGGCGCTGGGGCCTTGGCCTTTACGAGCCAGACCGCGATCGACGCGGCCCTGTTGCAAGGGCTCGTCACAGCCTTGGCTGATCTGCCGGTCTTTGCTGTTGGCGATGCTACGGCCGAGGCGGCCCACCGGGCTGGCTTTAAACAGGTCCATTCGGCCGCCGGAACGGTTACAGATTTGGCAGCGCTGATCCTCTCAATCCCTCGCACCTGGCAAGGCGATCTCGTCCATTTGAGCGCGCGACAGCCCGCGGGAGATCTAACCGGCCTACTCGAGAAGGCCGGATATAGAGCGCGACGGATTACCCTCTACGAGACGATCGACGCGACGAAAGTCGATGTTCCGGAGGGTGTTGAGGCGATTCTCATCCATTCGGCCATGGCGGCGCGACAGGCGGCGGCGGTGCTTTCTGCTGATGAGGCGAGAAATATGTGTCTTTTTGGTCTCTCTGAGGCCGCACTCATGCCCCTAAATGCCATAAAGTTCCGTCAAAGGGTTGTTGCCCCGATTGCGAACGAAGCTTCAATCCTTAGTCTGTTAGTTTAGACGATCAACACTGTGAGGCCGCATCTGGCGGCAAGAGAACCTGTAGGCCTTTGATTATGGAACCCGAGCAGAGCACGGCCCCGAATTTAGGATCCTCGCGCGTAAAACGGCGTCGGTCGCTGCTGGGCCTAGGCTTTTGGCTGTCAATGGTTTTCGGCTTGGTCTGTATCGGGCTTGGTGTCTTTATCGGCCTTTATGGTCCGCAGGTCTTTCGGCAAAACGGGCCATCGGCTCGTCCTGCTGCTACGGTGACCGGCCCGGTTCAACCGACCGATTCGGGGTCAGTCGATGCGGCGAGCGGGCAGGATGAAGCGGTTCTGGTTGAGGTGCCCAAGCCCACAGTTCCAGATGCTGAACTCTTTGCCATCAACCAGCGTGTCGGACGGCTTGAGGCTGATCAACATCAGCAGGCCGCGGCTGCGGCCTCCGCCCTAGCGGCGTCTGCGTTGCAACAGGCAGCGCAGACGTCACAGCCTTTTGACGAGGACCTTAAGGCCGTTGAGCCGCTCTTACCGGCCAATACAGACATACGGGCCCTGCGCCGACTGGCCCAAACGGGCGCCCCGACCCGCTCAGCGCTTGCCAGCAGCTTTCCACAGGTTGCCGCAAAGGCTGCCGTCGCCGCACGGACACCGGGTAAGGATTCGGGTCCCTTTGCGGAGGTCCTTCATATTTTGGCCTCCATCGTCACCATTCGGCGCGTCGATAAGGTCACCGGCAATGGCCCAGATGCGGTTCTGGCGCGCGCAGAGCGACTGCTTAATGATGGCGAACTGGATGCGACCCTAAAGGCCATGGACGACCTGCCCCAGGATGCGCAACTGTCTATGGCTCAATGGCGGATGGGATTGGAGCGGCGAGCGGAACTGGATCGCCAAATCGGTGCCCTGCGCGCCTCGGCCCTTAAGGCCCTGAGCCAGTCGGCTGGTCGTGGGGTTGGCCCATGATCCGCGTTGCCTTTGTTTTATTTTTCGGCTGTGTCGCCGCCGTTATTGGTCTGTCCGTGACCGGTGCCCCGGGTCAGGCGACCGTCGAATGGCTAGGTTGGCGTCTTGATATGACGGCAACAGCGGCCCTTTTGGCAGTGGTCTTCGCCTCCCTGTTGGCGACCCTTTTTTGGCAAGGGCTGATCTGGTTGATCGGGATGCCGCGCCGCGCCGCTTTGGCTCGCGCTGAAACACGTCGTCGGCAAGGCAATGAGGTTCTCACGCGTGGCTTTCTGGCTGCGGCGGCAGGTGATGGGTCTGAGGCGCGGCGGCTCGGCCAAAAGGCTGCCGATCTTGTCGAGGACACTCCGGCCTTGGTCCGGCTGTTGGCGGCGCAGGCGGCCGAAGCGGCCGGTGATGCCGCGGCTGTTCAAGCGGCCTATACGGCCATGCTCGGCTTTCCCGATATGCGGCTTGCCGCCCATCGGGGCCTGATGCAAGCGGCCCTCATGCAGGGTGATCGCGCCAAGGCCCTTCGCCATGCACAGGAGGCCTATGGGCTGGCCAAGACGGCCCGTTGGGCTTGGCGCGCCGTATTTGAGCACCATCTCCAAAGCGCCGATTGGCCTGAGGCCTTGGCCCTATTGAAGGGCGCGCAGGAGCGAAAGATTGTCTCGCCAATCGTGGCCGATCGCGGCCGCGCTGCCCTCTTGGCCGCAACGGCTGCGGGTCTTGAGGGCCAGATCGATGATCGGGCGCGGGTTCAAGCGCTGGATCTGGCCCTGCAGGCCACGAAGCTTCAGCCAGGTTTCGCGCCGGGGGCGGTGATGGCCGCGCGTCTTTTGCAGGCGGATGGCAAGGCGTCCAAGGCCTCTTCGCTGATTGAAACAGCGTGGCGATCTGGTCCCCACCCCGCCCTTTGGCTTGCCTACCGGGACTTGAATAACCAAGAGACACCAAAGGCGCGTGCCGTCCGTTTGCAGGCCTTGGCGGCGCTCAATCCCGGTCACCGTGAAAGCCAGATTCTGATGGTTGAGCAGGCGCTGCTGTTGGCGGACCCAACTTCGGCTTTGAAATTTGCCTCGGTCCTGCTTGAGCCAGACGCGGTCCCGACCGCACGTCTTTGCGGCCTGATGGCCCGTGTCCATTTTGCGGCTCACCGCTCTGATGAGGCGCGCGCTTGGATCGCTCGGGGTGCCTCTGCGCCCCAAGAACCGGACTGGTCCGATCTAGATCCAGAAGGCCGGGCCTTTGCCTATACGACCGGAGACTGGGCGCGTCTGTCTGTGGCCTATGCGGAGACGGGAGAATTGATCCACCCCCGCTTTGAGCGCCGGGAGCGGTCGATCAGTGAACTGCCCTCCTTGCCGTCTGCCTATGAGGCCTCCGCACCCTTTGTGGCCGCCGCCACCTCTGCGGTTGGTGCAGCGCCCATCCCGGATGATCCCGGCCCACTCGGCGACGGCATCAATCTGTCGGCCTCGGAGATCAGCGCTACCGTCCCACACCGCCCGGCTCCTCGTCGCCGTTTGGGCACCAAGCCGCGTCCGGTACAGTAGGCCCCTTTGGGGTGGCTTGACCGCGAGGTGAATTATTGGCAGGTAGATTGCCAATAGGGGCCAGCCCTATCACTGTGTCGGAGGACCCTGTCGCCATGACCCAAGCGCCGTTGGAATTGATGGGGGCTCCGGGTTCGCCCTATACCCGCAAGATGGTGGCCCTGCTGCGGTATCGGCGCATCCCCTATGCGGTCCATTGGACATCGGGTCGTCCGCCCAAGCCAGGCTATCCCGTCCCCAAGGTTCCGCTTCTGCCGACCTTCTACTATCCCGATGGACAGGGCGGCATCGAAGCTGTGACCGACTCCACCCCACTGACCCGTCGGTTGGAACGCGAGTATGAAGGCCGCTCGGCGATCCCCGCTGATCCGGTCCTGTCGTTTTTGAATGATCTGATCGAAGACTATGCGGATGAGTGGGTGACCAAGGCCATGTTCCACTTCCGTTGGTACCATAAGGCAGACCACGATAATGCCGGGCCGATGTTGGTCTATTGGGCTCAAAATCAGGCGGAACCGGCAGCGGCCAAACAGTTTTCAGACACCATTTCGAAGCGGCAATTTGATCGGCTCTATGTGGTTGGGTCCAACGCGGTGACGGCGGCGACTATTGAGTCGAGCTATGAGCGTCTGATCGATATTCTCGACGCCCTTTTGCAGCACAAGGGCTATGTCTTGGGTGCGCGTCCGTCGTCGGCGGATTTCGCGCTCTATGGCCAACTGACCCAATTGGCGATCATCGAGCCCACCTCAGCAGCGATCACCATCGCGCGGTCCTACCGGGTTCGGGCCTGGTTAGATCTGATGGACGATCTGTCTGGACTCGATCCCCAAGAGGGCGACTGGTTTACTGCCGATGAGGCACGCGCGGCCCTTTCGCCGCTCTTGGCCGAAATTGGCCGGGTCTATGCGCCTTTCCTGTTGGCCAATGCGAAGGCGGTCATGGCCGGCGAAAAGAGCTTTGATACCGAGATTGATGGCCGGGCCTGGACCCAGCCGAGCTTCCCCTATCAGGCCAAGTGCCTCAAATGGCTTCGCGATGGGCATGGGGCCCTTTCGGATAATGAGCGCGGTTCTGTCGATGGGCTTTTGCACGGTACCGGGTGCGAGACGATGTTTGGCTAGAGGCTGAGGCCGCCTGTACGCTATAATTAGCATTCCAGAATATTGATAATTACCTGGTTTGGCATTAGGCCTCTGATCGGTCCCGCGACCTTTAGATTCGGGCATGAGAGGGGGGTCGAATAGTAACTGATGGCAGACCCACTTTCTCAACAGGTTGCTATCCGACGCCAGCAGTTGCTTCGCCTTTTTGTGGTTTTGGTGATCGCCGCGGGCGCGACTATCCTTGCGGTAGCGGGTTTGGGCTACTATTCCGCCCGGCTTATCGATCAGGCTAGCCTGCAACAAGAGACCCTTCAGGTCTCCCGGCGGATTGATAGCACCCTCGCGAAAATGCATACGGATGTGCGCTCGGCCGCTATTTGGAACATCGCGCACGCCAAGAGCCTCGCTCGCGACACTGATTGGCTTCATGAAAATGTCGGAAAATATTTTTCCAACTATATGAACTACCCTGTTTCAGTCGTTTTTTCCCCAGAGGACCAGCCCATCTATGTGTCTCGTGACAGCAAGATTGTTGCAGCGTCACAGGAGGCGCAGTTCATTGCCGCAATCGCGCCATTGATTCGCACCGTTCGCGATGAGCATATGGCTCGAAAGAGCATGGCTTCAGACGAGCGGTCCTTCGGGTTCGCCGCCCATGTTGCCCACGAGGGGGTGGTTCTGGTTGGGGGTAGCCCCTACTTCGTGACGGTCTCGAACATTGTTCCTGAGGATGCGGCTCATAGTGGCACCGCGTTGGAAACCCCATTGGTCGCGACCGGGCAGCGGGTGTCCAGCGTCCTTCCTCGGCTATCTCAGGATTTAGGGCTATTTCGACCCCATCTATCGCTGCAAGGGGCCGTGGTTTCTGAACCTTTCGTGACCCTGTCCGCGCCCGATGGTAAGGCGATAGGCAAGATTTCCTGGCAAGCCAATAGGCCCGGCGGACGATTGCTTACCACTGCTGCCCCTGCCCTTACGCTCCTCATCTTGGTGGCATTGGCCGCACTCGCGGTAGGTATGGTCCGCATTCGGCGGCTGTTTGTTGATCTCGCTGACCATGAGGTCGCCTTGGAAATTAGTCGTCAGGAGGCGGAGGCGGCTAATCTCGCTAAAAGCCGGTTCTTGGCCAATATGAGCCATGAGCTCCGCACGCCGCTCAATGGTATAATCGCCATGTCTGAGATGCTCCATCAGCAACAGGTCGATCCTCGGGGGCGAGAGATGACGCGCACAGTGGTTGCGTCTGGCCGTATTTTGGAGCGGGTCCTAAACGATATTTTGGACGTGGCTAAGATCGAGGCCATCGAGGTCGAGTTCGAGCGCGTACCGTTCAATATGGATAGGTTGTTGTTAGATGTTGTTGCGCTCCATCGTGCCACGGCCGAGGCCAAGGGCCTCAGGATGGAGCTTAACATCTTGCCGGGGGCAGCGGGGGCCTATGTCGGCGATCATGTGCGTGTTAGTCAGGTTATCTCCAATCTCTTGAGCAACGCCGTAAAGTTCACCGATCATGGCCGGGTTGCCATCACCGCGCGGCGATGTTCGACAGGTCTGCATCTGGTGGTGAGCGATACGGGCCAAGGCTTTGACCGTGCCACATCCGATCGCCTGTTTAAGCGGTTTGAGCAGGGCGATAGTTCAATCAATCGTCGCCATGGCGGCACCGGTCTTGGCTTATGGATTAGCCGAGCCTTGGTGCGGGCCATGGGTGGAACCATCCGCGTGCGCTCTATCGTCGGTAAGGGCACCCTCTTTTCCATCCACCTGCCGCTCGAGCGCAGCCAAGCTGAAGGGCCTCCTTTGTTGGAGATCAGCCCAAGGCGGCAGCCAAGCGATCAGGATGGCCTGTCGCCGCTTCGCGTTCTTGTGGCCGAAGATCATGAGGTCAATCAGCGGGTCATGATGATGATCCTCGACACGATTGGGGCCAAGGTGACCTTGGCTGAAAATGGTGCCTTGGCCGTTGAGGCCTTTAAGGACGCGGACTTCGACCTCATCTTGATGGACATCCAGATGCCGATCATGGATGGATTGGTCGCTACAACCAAGATCCGAGATCTAGAGGCTGTGAGTGGCGCGGCGCGCACGCCTATCGTCGCCGTGACGGCCAATGCTATGGCGGCAGATCGCGAGGCGAGTTTGAGGGCCGGCGCAGACTATCATTTGAGCAAGCCCGTTCGCCCTGCCGCCCTGATAGAGGTCCTGTCGGAGTTGCTTGCGCCGGCTGCAGCTTAAACGGTTCATCAAATATTTATAGTCAACACTAGATAAACAATCACGCGCGAGATCGCGCGGGTTGGACCATTGCTGGACCCATCACTCCAAGTCAAAGAGATCTGTGTGACCAGCCGCATCGTTCGCAAACTCTCTAGCCTGCAAGAGACAGCCGCAAGCTCGCGGGTTCTAAACCTGGTGACAACGTGGAAGCAAAGCGGCCCTCAGGCCCAATATGCTGACCGGCCACTGCTCGAAAATCGGGTGCTTAATCGCAGCATCATCGTCAAACACCAGCTCCGGGCCAATGAGCGGGTCTATTTTGACGATAAGCGCCTCTCAGCGACCAAGATCATCATCCCCATCGACATGGATAATCTGCAAACCGGGGGCTATTCTATCTTTATCGGTGAGCGGAACTACGAGGCGCGTCTAAAGACCCTATTGGGATCCAATTCGCGGAACAATGCCCGCGATCGAGAGGTCCTGACCATGCTCGACACCCTACCTTCATTCGATCCCTTTTTGCTCAGAGAGGCCTTAATCAAGAAGGGGCTTGATGTCGCTCCCTGCTATTTTGAACTGTCTCCCGCCGACCTTGTCGCTATGCGGGCTCTTGCCACTGATGAGGTTTCGAGCCTGGTGAGGCTGTCGTTCGCCGGAAATGCGGGTCTCGCCGCCCATACGGACCGGCTGATCAACAAGATCTTGGCGACCAAGCCTGATGAGCAACTGGAGCCCCTTCGTCACACCCTCAAGCTTTCGGCGGAGGAGTTTGAAGAGGGCTTATTTTGCTGGAAGGCTTTTCTTTACTATAAGTGGGCGCAAACAGAAATTTTGGATAATGCTCAGCTCCTGATCGAAGATATTCTTAACATCCAGCCTATGGGATTTTTAAAACAGTCCGAGCGCCAATATTTGAACTATTCACGCATGATCACCCGCCGGGGGCTCATGGATACGCTAGATAATATCGAGAAGATCGTTTTGATATATGATCGCGCCTATTGCGATCTGATTAAGAGGGGCAGCCCCCTGCTTTTTCGAGAGTTTTTGCTGACTGCCCCGCGTCTTTTCCATCGGCTGGGCGGTCAACTCGCGGCCATCAGCCATATGAGCCACTTCTGGGCCTTTCGCTTCCACAGTCGCTATGCCAACCCCAAAATTTCAGGGCCAGACCTCGTGGAGCTGTTTTTAGACTTCCAGCACGGCCTTGGCATCACCGGCGATAAGGATGCCAAGGTCTGGTAGGGCGTTGCGGCCGACCTAGTGCTTTGTCAGACGATCATTCAGCTGAATGATGCTGTCAATTTTCGCTGTGAGATCAGCCGTCATGTCATCCGGAATGATGCAGCGATAGAGCCGCGAGCCCTCACGTGAAATCATACCCTTTTCGGCAAGTTCCACGCACTTGCGCCGCACGGTCTCGCGCGGAATGCCGGTCATTTGCGAGATGCTGCTGACTGACAGAAGGCCATCCTGCATGGCGCTGGCGCCAGAGGCTGTTCCGTAAAGAATGCTGCGGGTTGAATCCGACGTGGCGGCGAGGAAAAAGGCGCAGAAAATGGTCGCACTGATAAAGTCCCCGCCCGCCCAGCGGTTCGCGACCGTATTGATGCTGGTCAGCATAATGTTCGAAAAGGCTTGTAGGAGCGCCAAATCCTTAAAGGCGTATGGCTGTGAGTCTGCCTTGACGTCCGACGGGCCCCTTGTGGCCCCATCAGGGCTCTTAAGCATTGCTGCGGGCATCCTTGACTCCTCCGGACACGATCAGAGCCGCACTCGACGCGAGTTGCTTCGAAAGGACCCTGTTGGAATGTTTTGGAAACTATTGGATGCTCACGAAGATACAATGGAGTTGTGGCCTAAAATAGGCGGGATCAACCCAAATTGGGCATATTGGCCAAAAATAAAAACCTAAATGGTGCAAAAGCGACATTCGCTGGGCATATTATAAAATTTCCGACGATATTTTTCTAATTAATATTACTTATATCAACTCCATATAGAAAATTGATCGTTAGAATATTTTATGGATCTAAATCAGCCGCTGCCTATAGACACAATGCATGTCAAATGCGGTCAATACCTATTTGGATATTATGTTGATCGAGCAACCTTAGAGGCAGTGATCATTTCTAAGCGAGGGCCTGTTCGTTCAAAGGCGAGAAGCCGCGCAACGGCGCTTGGCAAATAGCCCTTCTGGCGCTAAACAGCGCCACGGTTAGCCGCTTTAGCTCAGCCGGTAGAGCATCGCATTCGTAATGCGGGGGTCAGGTGTTCGAGTCACCTAAGCGGCACCATATTTTTCAATAACTTAGAACGATTTGCTTTCGGGCCAAAAATGGCGGGGACGCAAGGGGGACGCATAGGGTTCAGTTTGGACCGATCGCAAGCCCCATCACTCCACCCCAAACACCTTCATGACTTCATCGCCCAGGTGATTGATGACCTTTACCGCGATCCGCCCGCTGGTTGGTTTTGCGAATGGGCGGGAGGTGTCGGAATAGAGGCTGTCCCAGGCGTCTTGATCAATTTCGGCCTTGAGGGTCTTTTTCAAGGCCTTGTAGGGGTCATTGGCGCCGAGGAAATAGGCGTGGCGGACGAAGAAGCTTTCCTCATTATAGTCGGTGTCGAGCATCCATAGCGCGATGCCGTCTGTGCCTTCTGAAATGACCTCGCCGGTCTGGGGCTTGAACACATCGACGCCGAAGACCTTCACGCGGATCAGGCCGTCGCCAGCCTCCTCGATCTTGATGTCGGGCTCGCCGAAGATCACGAACAGATTGCCCGCACCCGTTGCCTTGAGGTCCGCGCCCATATGCAGATCGGGGTTCATCCGGGCCTTGAGCACCGGCACCCGGCCCAGCCTGTCGAACTCGGCGGACCGGGCGTCATAGTTAAAGGCGCAGGCGATCAGCACATCGAAACCCGCGTCCCCGCATTCCTTCGCCGCCGCGACCAGATCAGCGCGCGGGACCGTGCCAAATTCAGGACCGATAAAGATGCCTGCTCGCCTTTGCCGATCACCCTCCATGAAGGTGCCCTCGGCGCAGATATGGTCCCCCGGCCAGCCGGTCAGAGAGGTGAAGCTGATCCGGTCCTCCTTATGGGCCTGCTGCACGCCCGCCACCTTGAGATTCTCAAGGATCATCTGCGCGAAGTCCGAGACCGCATCGCCCCTGTCCACGGCCTTGCGCTTGCCTTCGGCGGCTTCGAGCAGATCGACCAGCTCGTCGTTCCAATCGACCGCCAGGGTGCGATGGGGCGAGAGGCTTTCGACTGTGAAGGGACCGGCGACCCGGACGCGGCTCTTGTCGTCATAGGGCTTGTCGTAGAGATATTCGAACTCGGCCTTGGCGGCGATTGAGGCGTCGATCTCTTTTTGCCTTGCAATGCGCGCCTCCCAGAAGCGGGCGAGCGCTGCCTTGGCGGGAGCGGGCCAGTCTTCCGGCGCCTCACGCGGGACTTCCCATTCCATAAAACCATTGGCGGGCGCAGGCTCGCCCGAGGGCAAGGTCACTTGGCCTGTGGCGGCAAAATCGATCTTGGATCCCGCACGGCCACCGGTCTCGACCGTGAAGGGTACCGCATGGCCCTTAAGTGCGGCATTCAGTGCGGCTCGGGCTTCCTCAACAGCCGGTTGACGTTTGTCCCAGATCACATCGATCTCGGTATTGTTGGCGATGGATTTCAGCGTGATATGGGGCACGCGCTCATAGACGAAGCCATGGCGGATATCGCCGCGCGTCGGCGTGGTCTTCGGCGGGGTGCGAGTAACCTCGCCCTCCTTCCGTTGGCCTTCAGGGCTGTCCGCAAGGAGGTAATAGGGATAGCGCGCACCCATCAGGCGCGAGCGGGCGAGTGCCACGGCGACGCGGCTTGTGTCGATGGTGATCCAGCGTCGGCCCCATTGCTCGGCGACATAGGCAGTGGTGCCGGAACCGCAGGTGGGATCGAGCACCAGATCGCCAGGGTCGGAGGTCATTAAAATGCAGCGTTCGAGTATTCCTTCGTTTGTTTGAACAACATACTGCGGAGCGCTGGCTCCACCGTAGCCAAGCCAAAGGTTATTGATTGACGCTACCGGATAATCCGCAAAAAACTTCATGAATCGGATATTCGTGCGTTGCTCCTCAATTCGTCCTGATCTGATCATTCGATCCAGACTTTCTGGAGGGTAACCCCACCATCGGCGTCCCGGTTCAAAGATGCGACCGACGAAATTTACTTGGTACTTTTGGCCCGGCCCCGGTTTTGTGAGGTCTGCGCTCATGTAAGGGCCAAAGTCCGGTCGCAGGTCATCTGTGCGAGAATATCCAGAACCCTGAGGATCATTCTGCTGTTCGTAAATAGCACGGTACTTCAGTGAGGTTGCAGCCTTTGCAAACCACAGAAGGATGTCATAGCGGCCCGCAAGCTTTGCTTTTGAACCTAACCCAGTCGTTTTTGTGAAGACTATTTCGCTGACAAAATTGTCCTCCCCAAACACCTCATCCATTAGCGCTCGAACTCTATGGACGTTTTCGTCGCCGATCTGGACAAAAATACTGCCGCTTTCATGCAGCAGGTCGCGCGCAACTGTCAGCCGATCCCGCAGATACGTCAGATACGAATGAATGCCGTCGCGCCAAGTATCGCGAAAGGCGCGAACCTGTTCTGGCTCACGGGTGATCTGATCCTTCGCGCCGTCCTTAACGTCGCGCGAGGTCGTGCTCCACTGGAAATTCGAGTTGAACTTGATGCCGTAGGGCGGGTCGAAATAGATGCATTGCACCTGCCCGCGCAGGCCCTCGCGCTCGGCTAGGCTGGCCATGACCGATAGGCTGTCGCCGGAGATCATCCGGTTCGACCAGTGCTGGTCGTGCTGGTAAAATTCGGTTGCGGCTTCCTTGTCCTTTAGCCCGTTGAAGTCAGCGAACAGATCGAGCGGCGGCGGCGCGGACTCGTCGGCGCGCTTCTTGGCCTCGCGCTTCAGATCATCGATAATGACCTTGGGGTGGACCTTTTCCTGGATATAGAGCGGCGGCGCCTGGACGGTCAGATCGGACCCGTCCTGCTCCTCCTTACCGCGCCAGACAAGCTGCGGATCCAGATCGCGGTTGCGGCGTTCGTAAGCCAACTGAACCGGTGTCTTGTCCTCCTCGCGCATGACACTTTCAAATTCCGCCGTCGGGATATTGAGGCGCGTCGAGCCGTCGTGCTTGAGGGTTTCTACGGCGATGGGCTTCTTGGTCATCAGGGGGTCCCCAAGGTCACTTCAAGCGTCGGGGGGCTGTCCAGAACGCCGCGCAAAGCCTCAAAATGACGGTTAAGCTGGCCATGCAGCCAATCGGCTGCTTCGTCCCAAGTGGTCGGATCGCCGAAGGCGGGACCTGCCAGCGCCAATATTCGGCCCGCCTCGCCCCGTCCAAACACCGCGCCCGTTTGATCTTCGAGCTGCTGTCTGTGGGGCTCGAGCTGTTCGATCACCGCACCGATGGGAACGGATGATTGGCCGCGCACATAGACGCCGCAGCTTCTTGTCAGATAGGCCCCTAGGATGACGCCCTCACCCACGGAAAGCCAAACGTTGGTGGTGTTCCAGACCTTCATCCCGATGGCTGCATCTTGGGGATGGCGATGCATATAGAGGCCCCAGAAGTCCCGCAGTCGGCTGTCCACCGGGCCCGAGGCCTCTGCCTTCCGGACCTTCAGATTGCGTTCAAAGAGATTGGGGCGTGCAACAAGGTCGAAGATGGGCGCGGCGGCACTGTCGCCAATCCGCACCACCCGCAACTCGATGGCGAAGAAGCTATAGTCCGGCGGCGTGTGGTCGTTCAGCCAGCTTATGGCCGACAGATGCTCTTCCTGAAACCGGGTCGAGACCCAAACAATGGTCTTGGCTTCCAGCCCGGCGAGGTAGGTCAGGATCTGGCCAAGGTGGGTATGGTCGCTCTTTTCGAGCTGGTTCTCGATCAGCACCGTGTGACCATCAAGCCGGTTGCGCGCGACAATGTCCGCAGAGAAGGGACCGACCGCCATTTCGGAACCCAAGACCTCGAGATCTTGGCCAATGGCCTCACCTAGCCGATCAATCTGGTCTGCGAGCCATGGCGTGAAGTTATGGGCTTCGTGCTGCCAGACAACGCGCGGCTCCACCGATGTCAATTTGCCGATCTCCATCAACCCATCCCCCTCATCGCTGCCCCGTTCATGCCGCGCGCGCCGTTTGAAGGGAGTCGATCAGCCAGTTGAAATCGGCCTTGATCTCATAGACGACGGTGAATTCAGCGAAGGCCCAGCGCCCAAACTTGCCCAGGTTGTTGACGCCCGGAACCCAGTAGGCGCGCATGGTGTTGGCCTTTTCCTTGGCGTCCTCGCCGCGATAGCCCTTGATCTCGACGATCAGGTTCAGCGGGTCGGGATTGCCGTCATCCACCTGGACGATGAAATCGGGGAGATATTTTCGGGGTGTTGAGCCCATCAGATAGGGCACTTCAAGGCCGAGGCTCTGGTTCTTCACATAGGCCCGCACCTTGGGATGGGCCTCGACGACACGGCAGAATTCCGCCTCCCAATCACCGTCGCATATGGCCCAGTTGACATGGCTCTTGCGTGGATCGGTTTGCCAACGCGTTTCCTTCGAGGTGGTGAAGTTAACATAGGCCGTCGAACCGGTCGGATTGTAGGCATCCAAGATCGCCTTGACGGGTCGATCGCCGACCAATGTCTCGGTAATGGCCGATTTGATCCGTTCCGTCGCCATATTGGCAATGTCGTTATAGACCACTTGGGCCGGATAGGTCTCGTCCGTGCATCTGAGATACCCGCCTTCGAGCCATTGACGCGTGATCCGCTTTAACTGGCCAAACAGGTGGAGCTTCGGCTCCTCGCCGGGATCGCGATATTTGTTGAACAGCAGGTGCCGGGTGAGGTGATAGAGAATGGCCGAGGTCCGCATGTCCCGCAGATGGGCAATCGTCAGATTGATGCCCTCACCGATGATGCCTTGGTTTGTGGTCTCTGACGGGCCAACCAAATGGGATGTAAGCTCGAGCACATGGTCTGGACCGAACCTGGCCTCCAGCCGCTCATTGGGCAATTCGACCCGATAGCCTTCAACGCGGGGGAAGGTGATTTCTAACGCGTCGCGATCTGGCTTTACGGCATGGACGCGCACGGTTTCGAGCGGTTTGGTCGGCGGCGCAATTACCGGCTTTGCGGCGAAATCGAACGGGATGCCGAGCACATCCGCATATTCGACATTGAACAGGCCCTCTTCGTTCAGGTCATAGGAATAGCGGCGTAGACCACGACCGATCACCTGTTCGCAGAGCAGTTGGGTCCCAAAGGCGCGGACACCGAGCACATGGGTCACGTTATTAACGTCCCAGCCTTCGGTGAGCATCGAGACCGAGATCACACAGCGCACCTGCTCGCCAAGCTTGCCCTTCTGTCCGACGGTGTTCATGACTTCGCGCAGCAGCTTGGCATCGTCGATGTTTTCGCCCGCGTGACTGTCGCCGGTTCGCTCGACCAGTTGACGCCGGAATTGCGTGATCTCGTCGTTGGCAAGGGCTCGAAAGTCCGGGTCTAACGCCTCGCCAGATTCAAGTTGCGCGCTGTCGATTAGGATCGTGTTCGGGCGGCCTATGCGATTGCCAAGCTCATCATAGTTTCGAAATAGGGGCAGCCGCCCGTGCTCCAGCGTGGGCGTTTTGGCATCAACCTTTCGATGGAAGCCGGACACGTACTTGTAGACCAGCTCGGATGTTGAACAGTTGTTGCAAACAACGATGAACACCGGCGGCACGCCCATGCCCCGGTCCTTCCACAGCGCGAAGGTCTGTTCATAGTGGCCATAGAGGGCGTCCAGCGCGGTCAGCAATTCCACTGGCAGGCTTAAAGGATCGAGAGGTGCCCCCGAAGCGGCGCGACCCTTCTTCGGCAGTTTCGTACCGATATGGTCCCATAGGTTCCTGAACTTCGGCGTATCGCCGCCTGGCACATTATCGGCAATCGGCACGCGCGGCAGCTTCACGATCCCACACTCAATGGCGTCCATCAAAGAGAAATCGCTCATCGTCCAAGGGAATAGGGTGCCTTCCGCATAGCCCGAACCCCGTAGAAAGAACGGCGTTGCGGAAAGGTCGTAGACGAGGGAAATGCCCATGGTGCGCTTCACGGCCTCGAGACCAGAGATCCACATTCTCGCGGCCTCGTTGTTCTCTTGCGCCTCTACCTTTTCCTCGCCCGTCAGCTCTTCAGCCGTTTTGCCTGTCGCACCCTGGATCCGCGCGCGATAGCAATGGTGCGCCTCATCGTTCAGAACGACGATGTTCTTTGTTCCCATCAGCTCCGGCATAACGCGTTGAAGCATCTGGCCTTCGGTTTCGAGGGTTTGCAGCTTTTCGCCGCGCCATCCTTCGATCGCCGTCCGCGTGCCCTTGGCAACCTCCATGCGCTCGCGCAGTTTAAAGGCGTGATAGTTGGTGATGACGATCTTGGCGCGGTTGATATCCGCCAGCATGTCGGGTGGTACAATTTCCCGATGCTTGTAGTAGCTCTCGGGATCGTTGGGGATCAGGACGCGCAGACGATCGCGAATGGTGATGCCCGGCGCGACAATGAGGAATCCGCCAGAAAACTGTTTGCTGTTGGGATGCCGCACGGCGTTGATCGTCTGCCACGCAATCAGCATGGCCATGACCGTGGTCTTGCCCGCGCCAGTCGCCAATTTCAGGGCCAACCGAAGAAGCTCAGGATTGGCCTGTGCATTGCCGCCTTTGATATGTTTCCAGAACTTTCCGACCCTTCGCCCAAGCTTTGGTGCAACCTCGACGAGCCAGATGGCCGTCTCTACTGCCTCGATCTGACAGAAAAACGGGCGGAGTTTGTCAAACGAGTAATGCCGCCAATGTTTCAGTAGGCGCGCGGTTTCCGGCGTGACGAGCCACTGATCGGAGTTGGGAAGATTGCGCCAAGTTTCGACGTAGGTTCGAATCTCATTGATGATCGGTGTTGGGTTATATTCCTGTTCCTCTGTGGAAACCCCGTCGTTGCCACCAAGCGCGAGCGAGCCCTGGCGGGAGTTCTGACGCCGCTTGGTCGGCTTCGGCACCGGTGTGATGTGGTTCGACCGTCTACGCTCTTCGATAATACGGTTCGTCGGCTGCCTATCCTCATCCAGCTCCCAATGGAGCCTTGGTGGGGCGTAGGGCGAGTTGAGAATTGGCTTTTCGAAGAAGGGATCAGCCATGGGTCCTGCCTAAATCAGGAAGCCGCGCGCCTACCCATTCTGGGCTATTGGAAGCCTGGGTTTGGCGAGCCGAAATGAAACACATCGAGTCTCGAACGTTTTGACAACGAAAGGGCATTGGTCACCACAATGGATAGGATCAAATAACAATCTAAGAGAATTAAAAATCTTTTACATCCCTAAATATCTATTAGCCATCGCTTAAATTGGACCCACGTCTAGGCGTCTATGCCCAAATGGACCGCGCCTAGTCCTTGCAGCCTCTCAGAAGCGCTCTGACAGCCCTTAGAAGCGCTTGGGTCTCGATGGTCCTTAGGCCGTGCCTGTAGCGGCCATGACGCTCCCCACGCGGCGCACCTGGGCTTGCCCCGCCGTGGAGGCGGCAGCGTTTCTTGCCGTAGAGTTTGGCGGCTTGGCAGGGCGTTCCAGCCCGCGTTTTGGCCAGACAGCGAGGCGCGCTATGGGCCAAGCTGAGGTTTAAAAGTCTAGCCTCCATGGGGTTAATGCTGATTTGTTGGCTCATCCCCAGCCCCCCTTGATTGGCCTGTCCCTAGGGGTTCAGCGTCAGAAGGTGGCGTAGAGGCGGTGACCAAGGTTTGATTGCGGTCGCCGATCACCGCCGGGCCATTCACATAGATATGCTTGACCTCGACTATCTGCCGACCACCGCCGCGCAGTTTTATGAGGCTGTCTAGCTGAGCCGACATGGTGCGCGAAAGCTTGGTCGATTGCGACACGAACCGGTCGCGCGCCTCTTGGTGCGTTGCTGTAAAGGCCCTCGCCATCGAATCCATCGCCAGATTGTGCGTGGCAATGATCTGCAGGCCCACGGTGGCTTCTAACTCATTTTGCGGGCCTATGGCCTGCATCATGGCGACGGCGGCATTGGTCCCACCATGCCCCTCTGGTCGTCTTGGTAGGACCGTTGAAAGCGCGGTAACGGCTTCCATCATGAAGTCTGAACTGGTGGTCCCGAACGCATCCTTTAGGGCGAGGAAAAAGCCATCGCGATCAGAGTGCGGCGAGCCAATGGTGGTGACCTTGTCCGCAGTCCTTGTCTCGACCTTTAGCCGAGGTGTTCGTCGCCTATAGCTTGCTGCTGCCGCTGAAAGGACTGCAGCCTCCTTGGGTGTGGGGTCTCGAAGGACCGAAACAGAGTTTGGGGTCTGTTTGGGTTTCTTGGGCATGGATGATCTCACAGGTTGGCTCATGCCGTAACCTCAGGGTTCGGCAATCCGCGATCTATATTGGGGGAGGGTAGAAGGTTTCCCGGACGGGACTTGAACCCGCATATTTTCGCCTAGGCGAAATGCTCTGCCGTAATTGAGCTACCGGGCATCATTGGGCAGAGACGTGTCACTACCCTATGGTTAGATCTATATGTGTGCCGTCATTTGGGACCGATAATTGAATTTTTGACGCCGTTAGGTCCCAATATAAGGACAGTTATGCCGCTGTCGTGCGCATGTCCGGCTTTCGTGTCCTTGCTTTAGGACCGACCTGTCCGTCATTTGGGACCGCCAATTTTTCTGCCGGTTGCCATTTCAAGAAGGCTTTGGTGGGCTGAGATCCCGTCACATCGCAACGAAAGTTGGTCAGGCGCCATTCTGTGGCGCGCTTCAGCTTGACACTAAAGGCTCCCTTTGTGGCCGTCTCGATGAAGCCTTTGGCTGATAGTTCCTTGAGCGCGCGCGATGCCGTGTCTTTGGCAATGTTGGCGTGCTCGGCTGCTGCACGAACCGACAGGCCCAAGCGGCCATTATTTGATCCATTATAAAGACAGGCAAGCCTAAGATAGACGGCGACCGCCTGAGGGGTGAGGGATCGCCCAGCCAGACTGTCCAACAGATAGTTGTGGATTTGCACGAAGGGTGGCCCGCTCGCCGAGCGGCCCGTCTTATTGTGTCGGTTTGCCATCAGCCCACCTCCGGCATAGCGCCTTGACGAAACATCTCCGCGTACAGAGCGGCGAGAAGCGCGGCGCATTCTCGGTCCACCACCGCCCGGGCGACACCCTTTGACATTAAGGCGCGGCGCTGAATTTCGACCTGGTAGCGTAGGTGGGAGGTTGCGGCACTGCTATTGAGTTGAGCCGCGATACGTCCATGTTTACGGATCAGACCGACCCGTCTTGACGGGGGAAAGGCGAGCATTTCAACCATGGGCGCGGCCCTCCCCATCGGTCAGGCGGCCATGATGTTTGTCCCGCTTTTGCCCACTGTCGGTGGTCGATGATTTGAGTGGCGACAAAATCGACGCGGCCCAGAGATCCAGTTCCTGTTGTCGGTAGAGGGGGAAGCGGCCCGCAGTTTGAAACCGTGGTCCACCACCGATACAGGCCAGTTTTGCGAGCGTAGCGGGCGCACGCATAATGCCGTGCTGTTCGAACAGATATTTTGAGGCCTCTGCTCGTCTCATGGGGCGCGGTGCGGGACGCAACTGTTCAACCGCGCCATCAAGCGGATTTGGCATAGTGAAGTCCTTATTGCTTGGATTGGTCCCGCTCAGCGCGGGTGGGTATTCGCCAACGGCGAATGGGGACGATCCGAGGCGCACAACGCAAAAAACCGCCCGGTTTCCCTAGGCGGCGCGTGTGTATCTTCGGACTCAGATGTGGACTAGACCCCTGCAGGGTCCGAGGCTCGAGGCACAAAAAAACCCGCGCGAAGCGGGCTGATCATCTCTAGGCGCAGAAACGCCTCGTAGTGATTGGCATGAACTTTTTTGGCACGGCTGTCAATCGACGGTAACGGCGGCGGGTTGCTGAGCGCTGTCTATTGTCGAATTGGCGCGAAAGAAACGCCCCAACCCACGGGTGGGACATACCTGCTTTGTGCCATTTCGGGTTCCCCCTGTCAATTACAGGCAATGGGTTGGGGTGGAAGATCGATCGCCTTGATCGGTCTATTACACCCCGTCACCGTTCGTGAACGTCCCAGCCATCTGACAGGCTATGGTCTCACAGACCCGATTTGCGGTCGCGATCAAAACCGCATCCAGATGATGGACATATCGTCGTGTTACGCCTCCGGCAGTGTGGCCGAGCAGCGCCGAAATGGTCAGTTCGGACAGGCCCAGATCGCCGCCGACCGAAGCATAGGCGTGTCTCAGGCTGTGGGGAGTGAGGCCCGCAAGCCTATCCACGTCCCCATCCTTGGCTCTTGCTAAGATCCGCGCCCACGCCTTCGCCAAGCCGCCATAGGGCTGTTTCTTCACCCGAAGGGCCGGAAAGACATGATCGCTGGACCTAGACAGTTCAGTCAACAAGCTGACGGCCTCAGACCCTATAGGCCGAATGCTGGCTCCGGTCTTGCTGTCCGCCAACCGCAAGGCCTGTCCGTCAATATCGACTTCACTCCATTTGAGATGGCCGATCTCATTTAGGCGACACCCTGTTAGCGCCAATAGGCGAAAGGCTTTGATGGCCTGCCAAGTTTCACCTTCGGCATCTGATGCACTGAGCGCGTCACCAAGGGCGCGGTATTGATCGGGATCAAGGCGAACCTTGCGGGGCTCGCCCTGCTTTACCTTCATGCCACGGCACGGACTGACGCTGATAATGTCGCGGTCGAGCGCATAGGCCATCAACCCAGCCAATGTTCCGAATGATCGAGCGGCAGCGCCAGCTCCGCCCTTGACGATGGCGCGCGCCCTGTACCCGACCTTTTCGTCGACGGCAGTCTTGCCGTCGGTCACGGCCCGCAAGAAGGCTTTGATCTTGGCTTGGTTCAGATCTCGGACCCTTGTCTTGCCCAGTAGGGGAACGATGTGGCGATTGATCCGGCCCTTTTCAGACACGATGGCCTCAGGTTTCTTTTTGGCACCCTTTCTTCCGGTGATCTTTCCACTGTCGAGATCCTTGAGAAACATGATGCAGAGTTCGGCCACGGTGATGGCTTCTCGATCGAGCTTACGTTGCTCTGCCGGATCACCCCCGGCATCAACCTTCGCCAGTGCCACCTTTGCCAATTTGCGCGCTTCTTCGGCGGTCAGCGGGTCGTGGGTTCCAAGCGCATAGGAGCGGGTCCGCCCCTCAGCATTGCGATAGATCGCCAGATAGATCTTCGTGCCGCTCGTTTTCGTCCTAATCGCGAAGCCTTTCAGCTCCGAATCTCGAAAGGTCGCATCCTTGTCGGTGGGCAGGGCCTCAACCGATCTCTTCGTGATCTTAAAATTGCTCAGCTTAGGCATGTTCAAGGGCTCTAGTTTTTGCGTCCCCAATAATGAGTGGGGACGCAAGAGGGACGCATAGGGCAGTAAATCCGATCAATTACCAGAGTAGGCCCGTTGCGACTGTAACCCATAAATCGTATAAAAATCAGCAATTAATCTACAGAATGGAATTGCTGGAAAATTCCAGAAAATCGCTGACCCTGTCATTCGTAATGCGGGGGTCAGGTGTTCGAGTCACCTAAGCGGCACCATATTTCTTCCCCCTTTAAAACGAGATGACTCTTTTAGGCCGAGTGTGCCGAGGCCTTGCTTGCGACAATACCTATAGATATTTCCTATGCTAATTAATTAAATTATCAATTATGTCTATTAGGGCCAATGCCCTATCTCTCCGCTCACTGAGACACCAACCCCCCCGGAGAGACTCCATGTCCTTGATCAATACGACCATTAAGCCCTTTTCCGCCGACGCCTATAAGGCCGGCAAGTTCATCACCGTCACTGACGCCGACCTGATGGGTAAGTGGTCTGTTGTGTTCTTCTACCCCGCCGATTTCACCTTTGTTTGCCCGACCGAACTGGAAGACCTGGCGGATCACTATGCCACTTTCCAATCCTTAGGAGTCGAGATCTACAGTGTCTCCACCGACACCCACTTTGCCCACAAGGCCTGGCACGACACGTCTGAATCGGTTGGCAAGATCCAATATACGATGGTCGGTGATCCAACCGGCACGATCAGCCGTAATTTCGAGGTTATGATCGAAGAGGCGGGTCTGGCCGATCGTGGCACCTTCGTCATCGACCCTGAAGGCAAGATCCAGATCGTTGAGGTCAATGCCGGCGGTATCGGCCGTGATGCGGGTGAACTGCTGCGCAAGGTCAAGGCCGCACAATATGTCGCGTCGCACCCGGGTGAAGTTTGCCCTGCCAAGTGGCAAGAGGGTGAAAAGACCCTGGCACCGTCCCTTGACCTGGTCGGCAAGATCTAACCTACGACCTTTCTGACACCCCTGCCTGAGGGGGGTCTGGCGCCGTTCCTCCCCCGCCGGGCCCCCCAAGGGTTATCCACCCCCATTCGGAGCCCATCCCATGTTGGAAGACAGCCTTAAGGCCCAATTGAAGGCCTATCTCGTCAATGTCCGCCAGCCGATTGAGTTGGTGGCATCGCTCGATGCTAGCCCTAAGTCGCAAGAGATGCTGGCTCTGCTCAATGATATTGTTGCCCAGTCCGACAAGGTCACTCTGCGCCAAGATGGAGCCGATGACCGTAAGCCATCCTTTGCCATCGCACCCATCGGAACCCAGGCACGGGTCCAATTTGCGGGCCTGCCCATGGGGCATGAATTTACCTCACTGGTGCTGGCCTTGCTGTGGTCCGGCGGACACCCGCCCAAGGTCGAGCAGGCGGTCATCGACCAGATCGTGGCGCTTGAGGGCGACTATCGGTTCGAGACCTATTTCTCCCTGTCCTGCCAAAACTGCCCCGATGTGGTGCAGGCCCTGACCTTGATGAGTGTGCTCAATCCGCGCATCCAGCATGTCGCCATCGATGGTGCGCTGTTTCAAGCCGAGGTCGAGGCGCGTAAAATCATGGCGGTCCCCACCGTCCTGTTGAATGGCGAGCCCTTCGCGCAGGGCCGGATGAGCCTTGAGCAGATCGTCGCCAAGCTCGATAGCGGCGCAGAGGCCCGCGCAGCAGAAGCCTTGAGCACTAAGTCAGAGTTTGACGTGCTGGTGGTCGGCGGCGGTCCTGCTGGTGCTGCCGCAGCCGTCTATGCCGCCCGCAAGGGCATTCGCACCGGTCTGATGGCCGAGCGCTTTGGTGGTCAGGTGCTCGATACGATGGGAATTGAGAACTTCATTTCGGTTCCCCATACCGAAGGCCCCAAGCTGGTTCAGGGTCTGGAGCAGCATGTAAAGGATTACGGCGTCGACATCATGACCCTTCAGACCGCGCAGGCCCTTGTGCCTGCCTCCACGCTGGGGGGTCTGATCGAGATTAGGCTGGCGAGCGGCGCAAGCCTGAAGTCACGGTCGGTCGTCCTGTCCACCGGTGCGCGCTGGCGTCAGATGAATGTGCCGGGCGAAGAGACCTATCGCAACCGGGGCGTCGCCTATTGCCCGCACTGTGACGGCCCTCTGTTCAAGGGCAAGCGCGTGGCGGTGATCGGCGGTGGCAATTCGGGCGTTGAGGCAGCGATTGATTTGGCGGGGATTGTCGCGTCGGTGACCCTGATTGAGTTCGACAGCCAACTGCGCGCCGACGCCGTCTTGCAGCGCAAGCTGGCCAGCCTTCCCAACGTTACCGTCATAACCTCTGCCCTGACCACAGAGGTCCATGGCGACGGCGATAGGGTGGTCGCTCTGAGCTATCGGGATCGGCAAACCGACGAGGTCCATCGGGTTGAGTTGGAAGGCATCTTTGTGCAGATCGGTTTGGTGCCCAATACCGAATGGCTCAAGGGGGTTGTTGACCTGTCACCCCGAGGGGAGATTGAGGTTGATGGGCGCGGCCATACCTCGGTTCCCGGCGTCTTTGCCGCGGGTGATGCCACCACTGTGCCCTTCAAGCAGATCATTATCGCTGCGGGGGACGGCTCAAAGGCTGCGCTTTCGGCCTTTGACTATCTGATCCGTTTGGCTCCCGTGGAGGTCCAGCAGGCCGCTGAATAGCGACCTGCTGATGACCAGGAAGGCTGTCTAGGCTTAGGCCTTGGCGGCCTTTGCCGCTTCAATGCCCTCAAGCACGAGGCGGCGGGCATGGTCAGCATCGCCCCAACCGCGCAGCTTGACCCATTTGCCGGGTTCAAGATCCTTGTAGCTTTCGAAGAAGTGCTCGATCTGCTTCAGAGTAATGTCCGGAAGGTCGCTATAGTTTTGCACATTGTCGTACCGCTGGGTCAGCCAGGAGGATGGTACGGCCAGCAGCTTCTCATCGGCACCGGCCTCGTCTTCCATCAATAGGACGCCAACGATTCGGCAACTCATGACCGCACCCGGAACAATGGCGCGCGTATTGGCAATGATCACATCACAAGGGTCGCCATCGCCGGACAGGGTGTGGGGGATAAATCCATAATTCCCAGGATAGCGCATAGCCGTATAGAGGAAGCGGTCGACGACCAGAGCGCCTGCGTCCTTGTCCATCTCATATTTGATCGGCTCACCGCCGATGGGGACCTCAATGACGACATTGACGTCAAAGGGAGGGTTCTTACCTGTCGAAATAGCGCTCAATAGCATTGGTGGCTCCAGGCCGGGGAGGGTTCGGAAAGCTGCGCTCTCCTTCGAGGACAACCAAGGCAAAGGCAAGGCGGCAAAGGGAAAATCATCACCGTTGGGGCCATTTAAACGGTCCTAGAGGATCGACAGCAACACCTGTCTGACCCCGCCGCAAGCGTGGACCCTAAGACACGAAAAAACGGCCGCCCACATTCGCGAGCGACCGTTCAACCGATAGGAAGACCCTAAGGACTTACTTCTTAAGGAAGCCGCCGAACTTGGCCGAGAAGCGCGAAACGCGGCCGCCACGGTCCAACAGGTGAGCATTGCCACCGGTCCATGCGGGGTGGGTGCGCGGATCAATATCCAAGCTCAATGTCGCTCCTTCCTTGCCGTAGGTGGAGCGGGTCTGATAGGTCGTCCCGTCGGTCATCACCACATTGATGAAGTGATAGTCAGGATGGGTGTCTTGTTTCATGGCTCTGTCCAACCGACTTGAGGGCGCGGAACGAAAAGCCCGCCGCCACCGGTTAGGACGGGGCGGGCAAATGGATGCGCGGCTATACACGATGGCGGGCTCGCTAGGCAAGGGCCCAGTTGAAAACGAAGATCGGGCTAGCCGGTCTTTTGAGAGGTTTTGGAATGAACGACCCTTCAGCTATGGTTTCGGCCCCCTCGGCAACGGCCTCAACGGACGGCCGACCCACCGAGGGCGCGGCCTTAGCCAGTCAGATTGCAGAGGCGGTTAATAAGCGGCCTCGGCGCAAGGATCTAAAGCCTCTTGGCCATATCTTGCCGTTCGTTGTCGCTCACAAGGCCAACGCCTTTGCCGCCCTGTTCTTCTTGCTCCTTTCGACCGCCTCTACCCTTGGGCTGACGGTGGCCCTGCGAAGCGTGGTGGACCATGGCTTTGTGACCGGATCGTCTCAGGCCTTGAACCGCTATTTCTTGATCATGGTTGCGGTGGCCCTGGCCCTCGCTGCCGCCTCAGCTCTGCGCTACTTCTTTGTCACCAAGCTGGGCGAAATGGTTGTGGCCGATCTACGCAAGGCGGTCTATGCCCACACCCTGACCTTGGATCAGGCCTATTTTCTTAATACCCGCATTGGCGAGGTCCTTTCGCGCCTGACCACCGATATCACCATCGTCGAGACCATGGTCGGCTCGGCCGCCTCAATCGCGCTGCGTAATCTGCTTAGTCTTATGGGTGCCCTTGCCTTGCTGTTCATCGTCAGCCCGAAGCTTACCGGCCTGATTGTTCTCCTGGTGCCGGTGATCCTCGTGCCCCTGTTCCTCTATGGCCGCCGGGTACGTGTACTGTCCGTTTCGGCCCAAGACCGGTTCGCAGAGGCGGTAGGTTTTGCGGGTGAGAGTCTCGACGCACTCGATACGGTTCAGGCCTTTGGCCGAGAAAAAAGTGCAGCCAAACGGTTCGCCGAAGCCGTCAATATGGCCTTTCGAGCCTCCCTAACCCGCATCGAGGCGAGGGCCGTTATGACCGCCATGGTTATTGGTCTGGTTTTCAGTGGTGTGGCAGTGGTTTTGTGGCTCGGTGCTCAAGCGGTCCTTAGCGGAACCATGACTGGCGGGGCCTTGGTTCAGTTCCTGTTCCTGTCTGTGATGGCAGCGGCAGCTGTCGGCGCTCTAGGGGAGGTCTGGGGTGACGTCCAGAAGGCCTCTGGGGCCATGGAGCGCATCAGCGAGCTGCTGAATGCCAGGCCCGCCATCGCCGCTCCAGCGCGCCCCAGGCCGCTGCCAAGCCCCTCCAAGGGTGAGATCGCCTTCGACGATGTGGTCTTTGCCTATCCGGGCCGTCCTGACCTGCCGGCTCTACGCGGTTTTGATCTTCGGGTGCGCTCTGGCGAGACGGTCGCGCTCGTGGGTCCATCGGGCGCGGGTAAGAGCACGGTCTTGCGCCTGCTCTTGCGGTTCTATGATCCCCTGTCCGGCTCGATCCGGCTCGATGGTGTTGATCTGCGTGAGGCCGACCCTCAGCAGGTCCGCGCCCGCATGGCTTTGGTGGCGCAGGACGCGCCGCTATTTTCGGGGTCAGCCCTCGACAATATTCGCTATGGCCGCGAGGAGGCCTCGATTGATGCCATCATGGCTGCATCGCGCGCCGCGGAGGCTGACGGCTTTATCAGCGCCCTGCCTCAGGGCTATGACACCTCCGTCGGTGAACGGGCCAAGACCCTGTCGGGGGGGCAAAAACAGCGATTGGCCATTGCCCGAGCCTTGGTGCGCAATGCGCCTGTGCTCCTGCTCGATGAGGCCACCAGCGCTCTGGATGCGGAAAATGAGCGTCTGGTTCAGCAGGCCCTGCATGATGCCATGACCGGTCGCACGACCCTCGTCATCGCCCACCGTCTGGCCACGGTTCAGCGGGCTGACCGGATTGTGGTCATGGACGCCGGCCGCGTCGTCGAGCAGGGAACGCACACGGATCTCGTGGCCCAAGGCGGTCTCTATGCCAAGCTGGCCAAGCTGCAGTTTGGGGCTGAGGCTGGGTAGGGCAGGG
>JBEGNZ010000005.1:0-119709 GCA_041182245.1 Pseudomonadota bacterium
AATAAAAGCTCCGGGCTGCGATCTATAGCCCGGTCCGACTTTGACGCGGGGTGGAGCAGCCCGGTAGCTCGTCAGGCTCATAACCTGAAGGTCACAGGTTCAAATCCTGTCCCCGCACCCAAGGCTTTGCCTTGTCATAACCCTTCATTACTATCCGACATACCCAATCCTATTGAGCGTGACTCAGCGGGGGTTTGTGGTGTTAACGCCTCGCGGGCGAGCCGAGTTCTGCGACTGCTCGCCGTGTCTGCCGACCGATCCGCGCTGGCGCTATATCAGGTTCGCCGCTATGAGCCTTCTCAGTCCATAGATCGGGAAAAGATGAGCCTTGTCGCCCCATCGACCTCAGACCACCAGAGCTAAGATCCCCGTGCCAGACGCAGCCCTAAGGGCGTTGGTCACGGCTCACAGCCCTGAAGCAAGGGTCCTTCGAACTGTTCGGTTGTCCGGAGGTGTATCGGCTGATGTCTACCGCATAGACCTTGAGGCTGACGACCGCGCCCTTCAAAGCCTCGTCGTCCGTGTTCATGGTCCTCATCATAACGGGCACCCAGCAACCCTTGAGGTCGAGATTTTGCGCGCCTTATCAGACCTAGGGCTTTGTACCCCTCGGGTCATCGCCTTAGATCAAAGTCTGAGGTTCATGCCACATCCGTTCGTGATTTTGCACCATATTGACGGCGAGACCTGTTCGCCAACGCTCGAGGATGCCGATCGGATTGACACAATGGCCAGAATGCTGGCGCACATCCATTCGGTGCCAATTGTGGGACTTCCGTCGCTACCGGCCCGTCTTGATCCCATCCCGGAGCTCTTTGACTTTCTTCCTCCGGATCGTGAGTTCGATGGGCTACGCGTCTGGCTCTCCGACATCAAAGACAGCCGCTACGACGGCGCTATGGTGCTTTTGCACGGCGATTTCTGGCCGGGAAATTTATTGTGGAAAGACGATCAGTTGGTTGGCGTTCTGGACTGGGAGGATGCCGCCTATGGCGACCCCTTGTCTGATCTGGCCTGTGCCGTACTGGAACTGAGCTATGTCGCCGGTCCATACGGTGCTCAGAGATTGTTAGGAACCTACGAAGCCTTAAGGCCCTTCGACCTGAATCGGTTGGCCCTTTGGCAGCTCTATGTCGCTGCAGCCGCTCACCATTCAATGGCAGGGTGGGGTCTGGATCCCGACCGCGAGGCCCACATGCGGGCAACAGCACTGACGACGATCCGAGCAGCAAGCAATTTGCTTCTTTCAAGAGGCCGATAGGCTTACCGATAGGCCTTGGCGCTGTCGCCATATGAACCACGCGTCGTTTTACGCGGTCCATAAAAACTATCCTGTCGCGAACAATCCGCTTTGCCATAGACAACCGACCGCAAGGCAAGTCAAAATAACTTATGTCTACGTCGCCCAATATCTTTGCTGTGATTTTCGTCCTGGCTCTTTTCCTCAGTGGCTGCGGCGGCGGTGGCGGGGGTAGCGCCGCTCAGGCACCGACGACGACGGCCCCTCCGACAGGCTCACAATCCTGCACCCTGCGCGATCGCCAACTCTGGGCCGAACAGCAGATTCGCGAATGGTACCTTTTTCCGGAAGACCTTGCGGTCAATCTCGATCCCGCAGCCTATGCGTCGGTCAATGCCTATATTGATGCTTTGACGGCGACCGCGCGGGCGCTGAATAAGGATCGGTTTTCGACCTATGTTACCAGTATTGCTCAGGAAAATGCCTTTAACGCCACGGGTCAGACCGCGGCCTTTGGTATCCGTCTTGGCTATGACAGCGCCAACCGTACGGTTACCATCCTTGACAGTTATGAGACAGGCCCTGCCTTTACGGCAGGGTTAAGGCGCGGGGTTCGCATTACCGCCATCGGGGAGCGGCCTGATAGTCTTGTCAGTGTTAGCGACCTCTTTATCCGCGGTGGAAGCGCCGCCATATCCGAAGCTCTAGGTCCTTCTACAGCGGGCATCACTCGCGCCATCCGTTATCAACCCTTGGACGGTCCGGAGGCTACGGTCTCTGTTACCAAGGCCGATTTCAACATCCCGCCGGTTTCGCCCACCTTTGGGACCCAGATCATCACCAGTGGCGGACAAACGATCGGCTATCTTAACCTACGCACCTTTATTGCCTCCGCGGAAACCCCTTTGCGCGAGGCCTTTCAGCGGTTTCGTACGGCCGGTGTCGATCGGGTCATAATCGATTTTCGTTATAATGGCGGAGGCCTGCTGAGTGGCGCTGAGTTGATGGGCGACCTTATGGGCCGTAGCCGCTTGCCGAATGACGTCTTTGGCCGCGTCGCTTTTCGACCCTCGAAGTCCAACGAAAACTCGACCCGTCTGTTTAGAGAGGCTCCGCAATCTATTGCGCCCAGAGCCCTAGCCTTCATCACCACAGGGTCAACCGCTTCGGCCAGCGAGTTGGTCGCCGCGGGCATGTTGCCTTGGACAAGGGGCAATATCTGGATGGTCGGGGAAAACAGCTATGGCAAGCCAGTGGGGCAGATCGCAATTGACCGCCCCGCCTGCGATGACCGGTTACGCATCATCGCCTTTGCGGTTCAAAATGCTGATGGCGATGGCGATTACTATAACGGACTGAAGACAATTTTTGATCGCCGGGGCGAAAAGACCTGCACGGGCTCTGATACACCGGCCCTCGCCATGGGCAACCCGGCCGAGGGCCAGACTGCTGCGGCTATCTTGGCGCTAAACGGCGGCAGCTGTACCCCCATTACCGATACGGCGGGCCGGATTTTAATGGCACCTGAGACCGATGTTCCCGCTGAAGGGCCAGCGCGGTTCACCGGAAAGATGTTGCCGAGCACCGCACCCAGTCCGGCACAGCGTGATATGCCCGGCCTATATTGAGGGCCACCAATCCCTAGGTTTTGCGGACCTCTAAAGGTCGTTTGAAGGGTTTGTAAGGTGCCTGATCCTTAGGGCGATATTCACGATGAACAGGGTTTAGATTTAACTTTGGAACGGCCAAGCCGATGGCAATTTAGAATTTTATAATTAACCCTGTATCTGACCGTCATTTTAATCCTCCATTAACCCTAATTATACACCCTTGGGTCGGTAATAGGGTCTGCGTCGCACAGAGTCGTTCTCTGTTTGGTCTCTCAAATGGGGCTTTCGCGGACTTGACAATGGGAGACCTGATGATGTCGAAGACCGCCGCTACGGATGAAGATCTGGCCTTGGCCCGTGCCGAAATTCTATATGGCCGTGCTGGGCTGGCGATCGAACGTCTCAAAGAGATGATCGAAGTCCATAGTTTTTCGCCGGTTCTTCACTATTGGCTCTCTGCCGCCTACGGGGCTGCGGGACTTTACGAAGAGCAGGCCGAAACCCTGCGGACCGCGCAGGCCTTTCATGGTCTTCAGATGGTGCAGGACAATGGTGGTGATGTCTCCCTGTTCAACACCGATACGGGCTACGCCCTAGCCGTTGCGGACCAATTTATTGGCGTTGATCTGATGGGCCCTGCCAGCCTTGGCATGGCGCGCGGCGTGATGGACGGTGAAGCCTCCGGTGCTGCCTTGCTGGGCTATGGGGCAACTCTCTTTGCTCAGGGCCGAACCCTTGAGGCCGAATCGGCCTTAAGCGTCGGGGCAGAGGACTATCAATTCCACCCTGCCCATAGCGCATATCTGAGCATTCTGCCCTACTGCGCTGGCGGCACCATTCGCCACGCTTTTGAGGCCATGCGTTGGGGAGCGATCCACCAGCGTCATCAGGATCAGTGGCCGAACTTTACCAACAGCCGCGCCACCAACCGGCCGCTGCGCGTTGGTTTTTTGATCTATAGCCTCACCGGATCGGCGACGGCCGAAGCCTTGGGTCCGATTCTCACCGCCCTTTGCGATGTGAAAGCGACGGTCTATTGCGATAATGCCGATCAGGAGATGGCCATTCCGGGGGTTACCCTGCGGTCGATTGGCCATCTGACGGATGACGAGGCCCAGGCCTTGATCCTGTCTGATGGGATTGATGTCCTCGTTGACTGCGAGGGCCACGGTGCTGAAAGCCGTCTGTTGATCATGGCGCGTAAGGCCGCTCCGGTTCAGGTCAGTTGGAACCCATTTGGGATCACCAGTGGATTGCCGACCATCGACTATGCGCTTGTTACCGAGCATGTCGCGGCCTCCGCCGAGACTATGAATTTCGTCGAGACCTTGTGGTCCATAGGTCCGGTTCTCAGCCCGTTTGGCCGAGTGGGATCGATTGAGACTCTCCAGCCGCCTGTCCATGGGGCAGATCAGATCGTCTTGGGCAATATGGCCCATCCCGCGACTCTGGACGACCAGACGATCCGGCTTTGGGCCCAAACCTTGCGCAATATCCCCAAGGCGCAGCTTTGGCTTAAACACCGCTATTTTGTTGACCCCGTGCTGCAGAACTCGGTCAGTTCAAAGTTTGCCGCCCACGGGATTGATCCAGACCGGTTGGTCTATCTCGAACGCGGAGAGACGTCGGACAGCGCAGTGGTCCATGTAGGCGTCGACATGGTCTTGGCCCCGACTGGCCCGCAGGCCCTATTCGACACCTCCATTTTACAGGCCTTGGCCGATGGTATTCCGGTCATGACCTTGGGATTGAATGATGAGGCCTCGGCCACCAATCCGCTGGCTGTCCTTGGCCTTCAGGACTGTATTGCAGCGTCCGAGCAGGCCTATGTTGATCAGATCATTCGGCTAACCTTTGACCGCGCGGCCTTAAACCGACAGCGGTCAGCCGTGGCCATTCTGTTCCAAGCCTCTGCCTATGGCGATGTTCTAGGATTTGCACAGCGTCTGGAGAAGGCGTTCCGAGATATGTTCGACATTTGGGCGCTGCGCCACCTGAGTTCTGACGATCGCTCACTCGACCGTTTGGGTGGGTTTGACGGGGTCGATAGCGACCGGAGCGTTGCTTAGACGCGTGGGTTTTGCTGTCAGGGAGATGAGGGCCGCAAAGGCAAATCCGAACGCTAGATAGGTGTAGCAGTCACTGAAGGCCATAACCAATGCATCGCGTTGAAGGATGCCGACCATCATCTTGTGGGCGGCGGCGTCGGGTTGGCTTAGACCAAGATCTCGCATATGGGCCGATAGGCCGCTGATCATTTCCGCGCCCCCGGCTTGGGTCACCGAAAATCCGGCCGACAGATCATGGAAATGCTGGGCAGAATAGGTGGCAAGAATTGTGGTCAGAACGGCCAGAGCAAAGGCTCCCCCCAGATTACGTGAGAGGTTTACGAGCGATCCGGCTGACTTCATGAGCGCGGGTGACAGGGTCCCCATAGTGATGTTCTGGGTAGTGAACATGACCAGTGCCAGACCGGCGGATCGGGTGATCTGCAACACCAGATACTGATTGAAGCCCCACTCCGGTGTCACATCCCGGCTCACCCACATTCCGGCAGCCGCGATGAGGAACCCTAGGACGATTTGGGGTCTCGGCGGCACAAACTGCGCAAGGCGTGTGGATATTGGACCCATGGCAAACATCACCAAGCCCGATACGACCATGGTCGCCCCGATTTGCCCGGGAGAATCGCCCCTGACTCGGGCAAGAAACAGCGGAAGCAGATAGGTCGAACCAAAGAGACCAATACCGGAAATGAAGGTCAGGAAACATCCGACCCTGAAATTTCGGTCCCCAAATGCACTCAACTCAACGATGGGATTAGTGCTCGTTAGGGACCGCCAAACGAAGACCATCCCACTAAGAAGCGACAGCACAGTGAGGCCAAGGATCAGATCACTTTGGAACCAAGCCTCACCGGTGCCCTCTTCTAGCACATACTGACCACACATCAAAAAGAGGGCCATACAGATCAGGGCGGCCCAGTCGAAATTTCGCGCCAGTCGGGGGTCGGGGCGATCAAAATCGCCAAACCGGCCAACCAAAAACAGGACCACTAGGCCGAACGGCACATTGATGAAGAACAGCCAGCGCCAACTGAGGAGTTCGGTGATTTGTCCGCCCAAGGTAGGGCCAATGGTCGGTGCCATCGAAATGACCGTGCTCATAATCACACTGGATATCATGCGGCGTTCCGGAGGAAAGGCTGAGAAGGCCACCGCAAAAACGGTCGGTATCATCGCGCCGCCGACAAAGCCTTGCAGCGCGCGGGTGATGATCATGGTGTCAATGTCTGACGACAGACCGGTCAAGACGCTCATAATGATGAAGCCGGTGCAGGATATCATGAACAGTCTTTGGGTCCCCCACCACCTCGCCAGATAGCTGGAAAGCGGGATCATCACCACCTCGGCAATGAGATAGGCGCTTTGGACCCAGCTGATCTCATCGCTGCTCGCGCTAGTACCGGCCTGGATTTGGGCTAAGGACGAGTTGACAATTTGAATGTCGAGATAGGCAAGGAACTGCCCTATGAGCATCCCGCCAAAGCCAAATATCAGCCGATTGCGGACCACATTAGGATCTTCTGTAACCGGTTGGGTTTGCTCGGCAGCCAAGGTCGTCAAGCCCTTGTCTCTCCCTATGGCGGGCTCGCCTGGCGAGCCTCATTATATTTGTGCGGGTCATGTTGGTCAGGTCACCCGAGATTGATCTTCACTTGCATTGCGAAGGGAGGCAAGGCTCAGTGACAGCTTAGGGTCCTATGAACGCCGCTGAGTCAACTTGGGAACTATAAACTGAACTAGGGGACCGCCGCGCCATAGTTTGCCACCCGAATTCAACTATGGCGACATTCAATCACATAATCGACCTTGATAAGAGTGCGTGTTTATGGAGCTTGATTTATGTATGAAGCAGATGATATCGGCAGTAATTTAGTTAAGTAAGAATTATAAAAGATGATTTTTTATAAATAGAATTAATTTTATTGTAAAATCTTCGATTTTAACGGTTTTTCTGAATTATTTTTTGATGTTTAAGCCTTAAAATATCTAATTAATCCGATCTAAAACATTAAAATTGATTTGTATGTACATATTACTCACACTGACATGCGTGATTTTGAGCGTTTATATTTAATTTAGGAGATCATGGCTCAGGGTGGGTCAGGGTTGGTGCATGTTAGAGGCTAAAAAATAATGAAAATTCACTACTTATCAGTAGCGTTTACTGTGTGTGGTGGTTAAGAAAACTCCGAATTTCGGCCAATCGCGCTGTAACTATGTGGAGTTAAGAATGACCGCTCAGAACATGAGCCTGCCCGGCGAAGAGCAGAACAATATCGATCTTCTCGAACTGACCGGCGATATCGTTTCTGCCTATGTCACGAAGAACAGTATATCCGCAGTCGACCTTCCAGACCTTATTCGTAATGTCTATGCAACCTTCTCGACCCTCGGCCACGCTCAGCCTGTAGCCCTCGCTGCGACGGTGCAAAAGCCAGCGGTTTCGGTCTCCAAATCGATCACAGAAGATTATATCGTCTGTCTTGAGGACGGTAAAAGGCTGAAGATGCTGAAGCGCTATCTGCGCACTCAGTATGGCATGACCCCTGAAGACTATCGCCGGAAGTGGAAGTTGCCGGCTGACTATCCCATGGTCGCCCCTGCCTATGCAGAGCGCCGCTCGAACTTCGCCAAGGAAATTGGCTTGGGTCGTGGTGTGCGCAAGCAGACCACCATTGAAAAGGCCCGCGGCAAGAAGGGCTAGCCCTCAGTTCAGCCTGCAATCCATTGATCAAAGAACAGGACCCCTTAGCCCGCTGGTCGCTATGGGGTCCTTTTCAGCTCTTGGCCTTTGGCTTATCCATCGTTCTCTAAAGTTCCAACTCTTCCTTTACATCTGTTAGGCCAAAGTCGTCCTCAGACAGTATGCGGCCTGGATATGGGCTAAGGTGATCAGGAAAGATGCAATTATGAGCGAAGCCTTTTCAGGTCTGCCTCAGCGCCAAAGAGAGCTGATCTCCTTTCGAATTAGCGGCCAAGATTTTAGCACCGATGTTCGGCAGGTGCGTGAGATCCGGGGCTGGACGGCGGTGACGACCATGCCCCACGCGCCGCAGTTTGTGGTCGGCGTGATCAATCTACGCGGAACGGTCATGCCGGTTGTGGATATTGGCGCACGGCTAGGCTTTGCCGCCTCGGTCCCGACCGAGCATCACGTCATCATCGTCGTCAATGTGAACGGTCAATGGACGGGCCTGATGGTCGAGGACGTGTCTGAAACCTCGACCGTCCCGGCGGACCAGATTCACCCCGCGCCCAATGTGGCGTCGCGTCAGACCCGAGATTTTGTCGAAGGCTACATCATTCGGGGCGAGAGCATGGTTACCGTCATCAGCCTTGATCACGTCATCCCAGAAATCAACCCAGAGGCGCTCCAAGCCTTGGCGCTCTAAACCCGGTCCCCAGCAAAGATCGGCGCTAAGTCCTCTGAAGCGAGAACCCTGTACTGCCCCGGCTCGAGGTCGAACGGCAAATCGAGCGCTCCAATCCGATCACGGTGTAGGGCGTTGACGTGATTGCCGACCGCAGCAAACATTCTGCGGACCTGGTGATAGCGTCCCTCGGTCAGGGTTAGATAGGCTCGATGATCATCGATGACCTCTAGCTTGGCGGGTAGAATCGGTTTGTCTTCAGCCTCCAACAGCAAGGTGCCACTCGCAAAGATCGTGGCCTCATCTCCCTTCAAAGGTCTGTCCAAAGTGGCGAGGTAGCGCTTGGCAACATGGTGCTTGGGCGAGATGACGCGGTGAAGCAGGCCGCCATCGTCAGTCAGGAGCAGCAGTCCCGACGTTTCCTTATCCAGCCGTCCAATGCTCGAAATGGCCGGTTCGCGAGACCGCCAGCGCAAGGGCAGGAGATCATAGATGCGCGGCCCGTCTTCCTTGTGCGAGCAGACATGGCCCAGTGGCTTGTGCAGCATCAAGCTCAGCGGTGCTGGCGGATCGAGGGGCTTTCCGCGCACGGTCATCCGATCTACCAGATCGGGCGTCACCGCAACCCGCATTGAGGCATCGCGCAGCTTGGCACCATCGAGCACGATCCAGCCCGCATCCATCATCTGCTGGATTTCTCGGCGCGAGCCATAGGCCATATTGGCCAGCAGTCGGTCGAGGCGAGCGGTCGGAGCCTTGCTCATTTACGCGCCTCATAGACCTTATAGCCGTGGGCCTCGGCCTTGAGGGTGACCTTGGCAAAGAGCGGCTTGAGGGTCTCTTCATAGGGAAGGTGGCGGTTGGCCACCAGCCAGCAGGTTCCGCCCTTGCGCAGGGCTGCGGCCGCGCGCCGGATGAAGGCCTGTCCCAGCGCCTTATCCTCCGATCCCGCATCGTGGAACGGTGGATTCATGACGACAAAGTCGTGATCGGCTGGGCCCTCTTGGCTTCGGACATCGGACCAGTCGAAGGCGGCGCGGGGGTCTGTCACATTGCGCTTTGCAGCCCTGAGAGCGCGAGAATCGATATCGATCAGGGTCAGGGCCGTGACCGCCGAACTCTCCAAAACCGAAACGGCGAGAAGGCCGATGCCGCAGCCCAGATCCATGCCCTTACCCGACAGGGCGGGAAGGGTCTTGAGCAAGAGGGCACTGCCGGGGTCCAGACGGTCCCAACTGAAGACGCCGGGCTGTGACCATAGGCCTTGACCCGTCAGATCGCGCGGCGCACCGGCGGCCAGCGCCGCCTCAAGCCCTTGGACGCGGTCAGGACGCATCACAAAGGCGATGCGGTGATGGGCCTTTGAGGTTTCATCGACGTCACAGCCAAAGGCCTCAAGCGACCTACGCAAACGCGAACCGCCCTTGTCCTTGAGCGCCAGGACGGTCAGTTCGCCGCCGGGCCTTAGCGCCCGCAGCATTTGGGCGATGACATAGTCGCGCTCGGCCGTACCTGCAGGGGCTAGGACAATGGCGCTATCAGCGCAGGCCTCTTCGACGTCCTCGATCGCTGCCGATCCAGGGACCAGCGGACTGACCTGAACCGCAGAGGGCAGGACATCCGCCAAGCTCAGAGGTGGGCGGCCATAAACCAGATGCAGGGGTGAGGCTGGGGTGGTGGGGGTTTGGGTCATGTGCGGTTGCTTCATAACCACCCCCACCCCTTGGCGGAAGGCCCTTAGGCGGGAATACGGACCGGAAGGGACACATAACCCTTCACAAAGGCCGACGGGACCCGTTCTGGCTCGCCCATGATCTCAATCTTGGGCCAGCGCTTCAAGATTTCCTGCCAGACGATCTTTAGTTGAAGCTCGGCCAGACGGTTACCGACGCAGCGATGGACGCCAAAGCCGAAGGACAGGTGCTGGCGCGGACGCGCCCGGTCGATAATGAACTGGTTGGGATTTTCAATCGCGGTCTCATCGCGGTTACCTGAGACGTACCACATGACGACCTTATCGCCCTTTTTGATCAGCTTGCCGCCCAGCTCATAGTCTTGCAGGGCGGTGCGGCGCATATGGGCCAAAGGCGTCTGCCAACGAATGATCTCGGGGATCATCGAGTCGATCAGGGCGGGGTTGTCGCGCAGCTTTTGATATTGGTCAGGGTGCTCGTTCAGGGCCAGAAGGCCGCCGGTGATCGAGTTGCGCGTGGTGTCGTTTCCGCCAACGATCAGCAGGATCAGATTGCCCAGATATTCCATGGGCTCCATGTACCGGGTAGCCTCATTATGGGCCATCATCGAGATCAGGTCGTTGGTGGGCTCAGCATTGACCCGCTCGTTCCACAGACCGGTGAAATAGGCCAAGCATTCAAGCAGCACCTGTTGGCGATGTTCCTTGGTCGGGGCTAGGGCGGAGCCTTCGGGAGCCGTTGCCGTATCAGACCAGAAGGTCAGCTTGCGGCGATCCTCCCATGGGAAATCGAACAGGGTGGCCAGCATCTGGGTGGTCAGTTCAATCGACACCTTGTCGACCCAGTCAAAGGTTTCCCCGATCGGCAGGCTGTCAAAGATGGTGTTCACCCGCTCGCGGATGGTGCTTTCCAGCTTGGCCAGGTTGCTCGGCGAAACGATGGAGCTCACCGCCTTGCGTTGGGCGTCATGTTTGGGCGGGTCCATGGCGATGAACATGGGCAGAATGAAGTCTGCGTCCTGATCGGCTACTGTAATGCCGCCCAGATGGGCTTCAGACGAGAAGACGCCGTGATTGGTGTCGACTGCCATGATGTCGTCATACTTGGTCACCGACCAATAGGGCCCAAACTCGCTTTCAGCGCAGTAATGGATCGGTGCCTCTTTGCGCAGCCGCTCGAAATAGGGCCAGTGGCTGTTGGTGGTCCAAAGGTCTGGATTGGTCACGTCCAGCTTGTCGAGCGGGATCGACCAGACGTCGACCGGCGTGCTGCCCTTTTGATCGATGGATCCGTCGCTCATCATATCCTCCAATAGGTTTGGTTGCGCCTTTGGGACGCCCTGTCCCTAGCGGTCTTTTTCTGCCCTTAACTCACCAGAAAAAAGCGCATTTGTCACGTGAACTCATTGTGTGAATTCAAGGGACATCGCGCCACATGCCATAGGTCTGCGGCCCCGTTGGGCTGGGCTTGTAGTCCGCGATGATTTCGAAGCCATGACGACGATAGAGGGCGACATTCCGTTCGGTACTGGTTTCTAGAAAGGCGGCCCGGCCCTCGGCATCCAGCCGGTCAAGACCCGCCTTCAAAAGCCGCGAGCCAATACCTAGGCCCTGCGCCTGAGGGGCGACCCCGATGAACCAAAGATAGCTGTGGGGCCGGTCCATGGGATGGTGCCTATCCATGGCCGCGCGCAAGGCGGCCAGCCGTCCAAAGCGCGAAAGGCCGGTTACGGATAAAAGCAGAGGCAGGAGTTTGATCTCTTCGATGAGGGGCTGATCACCGAGGGTCTCCGAAGGAATCCACACCGCAGCGGCTCCGCCCGCCTGGGGACGGCGCACTTCGCCATCGGGTAGGGCCGAGCCCGCTAGGATGAACTGAAAGAATTTCAGCCGCGCCGCGTCGCAGTGCCGGTCACCGCGAACAAACCAGCTAATATGGGGATCGGTGACAAAGGCGTCGGCAAGGTCCTGAGCGGCCTGACCGACTGTGCTCAGGTCGGCTAGCACGGGCTGTTCTGCCCCGCGCCTCATGGCGTCAATATCCACTCAGTCTCTCCCTATTGGCCTATTAAAGCCAAGCTAGTCACAGATGGACCTGAGTGCAAAAACTTACGGCAGTTGGTGTTTGATTTGGTTACAGCCTATTCTATTGGGGCCAGTAGCGTCGAAACTAGCGCGCCGAATGCCATCGGTTTAGGAGACGGCCTAATGATGATGACGCTCAATCTTTTTTTGGCCCTTTCGGCCTTTGCTCTGGTCTCGTCCCTGACGCCCGGCCCGAACAATCTGATGCTGATGGCCTCGGGGACCAATTTCGGCTTTGCCAGAACCGTGCCCCACATGCTGGGCGTGTCGATCGGCTTTGTGTTTATGGTGATTATGGTTGGACTGGGTCTAGTGGGGATCTTCAAGGCCTTTCCCCTGACCTATGTGATTCTCAAATGGGTCAGCGTCGTCTATCTGCTCTATCTGGCCTGGAAAATTGCGACGTCCGGAGCCCTTGTCGTCAAGGACGGTGAGCCTGCGCTCACCGAGGCCAAGCCCCTTCGGTTCTATCAGGCTGTACTGTTTCAGTGGGTTAATCCCAAGGCCTGGACCATGGCCCTGACGGCCATCGCCGTCTATGCCCCACCGCAAAGGCCATTCTTGGGCCTCGTGACCGTTGCGGTGATTTTTGGCGCGATCAATCTACCGGCCGTGGGCCTATGGGCGCTGTTGGGTGTACAGATGCGCCGCATTTTGGATGAACCGGGCAAGATGCGGGCCTTTAACATCACGGCCGCCCTGCTATTGGTCGCCACCCTCTATCCCGTGGTCGAAGAGCTTTTTCACAAAGGATAGCTAAATTTCGACTGGGATCAGGCGCAAAGCTTGCCTAGGGTCGTGTCCTGTCTGCTGAGGATGCTCCCCGTGAAATCATTAATCGTTGCCGTTGCTTTGGCCCCCCTGTTGAGCCTGTCTGCTCCCGTGCTTGCACAACCGATGCCAGGGCCCGCCGCGCCTCAGATCGAGGCCGCGCGCGACGTGCCCTATGCCGCGGGACCGATCAAGTTGGCTGTAGACGCCACCGATAATGACCGCCGGATCTTTTCGGTTCACCAGATCTTACCGGTCAGCGCCTCTGGACCCATGACCCTGTTCTACCCAGCTTGGCTACCCGGGAACCACGCACCGCGCGGTCCGATTGAGCAGTTGGCCGGTCTTATGATCACCGCAGACGGCCAGCCCGTCGCTTGGACCCGTGATCCGGTCAATATCTATGCCTTCCATGTCACGGTGCCTGCAGGCGCGAAGGCGCTCGATATCCGCTTCCAGTTCCTGTCGCCCACCGACCGGTCAATGGGCCGGGTCGTGGTGACGCCGGATATGCTGAACCTGCAATGGAACGCGGTCGCCCTCTATCCGGCAGGCTATTATGCGCGTCAGATCACGGTCGAGCCAACCTTGCGCCTGCCGGAAGGCTGGCAATTGGGCACAGCGTTGGAAATGGCTGGTCGAGAGGGAGATTTGGTTCGGTTCAAGCCTGTCGATTTTGAAACTCTGGTCGATTCCCCCATATTTGCCGGGCGGCACTTCCGTCAGATAGATCTTGATCCCGGCGCGGCCGTGCCTGTCCGTTTGAACATTGTCGCCGACCGTCCTGCGCAGCTAGAGGCCACAGCCGGTCAGATTGCCGCCCATCGCGCGCTTGTTCAGCAGGCCTATAAACTGTTCGGCTCCTACCACTTTGATCATTATGATTTCTTGCTCGCCCTCAGTGACAAGATGAGCGGCATAGGACTTGAACACCATCGGTCGAGCGAGAACGGAACCACTCCAACCTATTTCACCGAATGGGACAAGAGCGCCGTTGGCCGAGACCTTCTGGCCCACGAATTTACCCACTCTTGGAACGGTAAGTTCCGGCGCGGCGAAGACCTCTGGACCGAGACCTTCAACACCCCGATGCGCAATAGTCTCCTTTGGGTCTATGAGGGTCAGACCCAATATTGGGGAAATGTGCTGGCCGCCCGCTCGGGCCTTCAAACCAAACAGCAGGGCTTGGAATCCTTGGCCATGACTGCCGCGACCTTTGACAATCGCGTTGGCCGCGCTTGGCGGGCCATGAGTGACACGACCAACGACCCGATCATGGCCGCCCGCCGCCCGATCTCATGGCGCAGTTGGCAGAGGTCGGAGGATTACTATTCCGAAGGTCAGCTGATCTGGCTCGATGCCGACACCCTGATCCGAGAGCTGAGCGGCGGTAAGCGCTCGCTCGATGATTTTGCCAAGGCCTTTTTCGGCGTCGATAATGGCAGCTACTTCCCTAAGACCTATCGGTTTGAGGATGTGGTCGCCACGCTCAATGGGGTTCAGCCTTATGACTGGACAACCTTCCTGAAGAAGCGGCTGGATGGCAACGGCCCCGGTGCGCCGCTCGATGGCCTAACGCGCGGTGGTTACAGGCTGGTCTATACCCCAAATCCAACGGATTTCTTCAAGGCCAGTGAGGCGCGGCGCAAGTCGGTCGACCTAACCTATTCGATTGGTGTGGTGCTTGATAAGGACGGCTCCATGTCCGATGTCGCGTGGGATGGGCCCGCCTTTAAGGCCGGATTGATCCAGGGCACGCAGATCATTGCGGTCGGTGGTGTGGCCTATGAGGCTGACCTGTTGAAGGCGGCGATCACGGCGGCGACCGATCCGGCCAAGCCTGTGGAGCTTCTGGTCAAGTCTGGAGAGCGCTATCGAACCGTCAAACTGACCTATCAGGGCGGTCTGCGCTATCCGCGTCTTGAGCCGATTGCCGGAGCCCCGGCGCGGCTGGATGATATCTATGCGGCCCGCAAATAGGTCAAGGGCGTCAGGGGATGATCGATCCGGTCTATCATCCCCCGTTTCTTAGGCGCGTTGAGGATCGACGAGGATCTTCACGTGATTGTCGGGGTTGGCTAGGGCGCTGAAGGCCCCGGCCACTTCGGACAGGCCGACCTTGCCAGTGATCATCGGGGACACGTCGATGCGGCCCTCGGCAATGTCGTGCAGCGTTCCGGCAAATTCCTCGGGCGTGTAGCCCAACACGAACCGCAGATCGAGATGCTTGTTGATGGCGATGGAGGGCTCGATGGTGTCGGGCTGCATACAGACGCCCGCAACAATGATCTGGGTCCGAGGCGGCGCGCCCTCCATGACCTTTTGCAGCACGCCGGGCGAGCCGACACATTCAAAGATGATCGGACGCGGCCAGGTCTTGCCCATCATCTGCATCATGAACTGTTCCTTGCCATTGGCAGGCACGCCCAGATCGCTCCAGCGGCCATAGGGGCTTTCCTTGGCCGGATCGATGATCACGTCCGCGCCCATCTTTTCAGCCGTTGCGCGGCGTGTGGGCGAGAAGTCGGCGGCGATGACCGGGCCATGGCCTCTGGACTTCAGCGCCGCTATGACGGCTAGGCCGACGGGTCCGCAGCCTAGGACCAGACAGGGAGAGCCGGGCTCAAGGGCCGCGGCGGCCGCCGCATGAGCACCGACCGCAAAGGGCTCGGTCATGGCCGCATGGTCGGTGGACAGGCCATTGGGCACAGGGATCAGCATATTTTCATTCAGCACCATCTGCTCAGCAAAGCCGCCGGGCGTGGTGTTGGAATAGCCGACCGCGTTAAAGCCGCTGGCTGTGATCAGGACGGGCATGGACACAACCCGCGTCCCCGCCTTCAAGGTGCCTGTCGTTCCGGGACCATGTTCCAGCACCTCGGCGCAGAATTCATGGCCAAAGATCACATCGGCCTTGGGGTTGAGGCTGCTCTCGCCGCCCGAGCGGATGCCGGCCTCGACCATATTGTCCAGATAGTGCAGGGCGTGAAGGTCCGACCCGCAGATGCCGCAGCATAGGGTCTTGACCAGGGTCTGACCGGCAGTGGGGATGGGGGCGCTGACCTCATCACAGATCAAGCTTGTGCCGCGGCGGATAACAGCCTTCATGGATAACGCTCCCTTGGGTCGGCCCTCGTCTTATGCGCGGGCTCTAAACAGTTCTGAACCCCACTAGACAGGGCAGGCCTATGGGGCGTCAAGGCTCACGCGCGCTGGCGGTTCAGAACAGGCGCTTAGCCTTGGCCAGAGCGGCAATCCCCGCATCGATCGTGGCGTCCTGCTTGGAAAAACACAGCCGTACCACATGGCGCACAGGATCCTCGGCATAGAAGCTCGACACCGGGATGGTCGCGACGCCTGCCTCCTGCACGGCGCGGCGACAGAAGGTCTCGTCATCCACCGCGATACCCGAAGCGTTCAGATCGACATTGATGAAATAGGTCCCGTCGCTGGGTAGGGTGACATAGCCCACTTGCAGCAGGCCCTGATCCAAGCGGTCGCGGCTGCGGGACAAGGTCTGGCGCTGAGTGTCAAAGAAGTCCGCCCCCTTGCCCAGACCAAAGGCGACGGCGGTTTGCAGGTTTGGCGGCGTGGTGAAGGCGAGAAACTGATGGGCCTTGGCGACAATGGCATTAAGGCGCGGGGCGGTGCAGACAAAGCCGACCTTCCAGCCGGTCAGGGCAAACATCTTTCCGGCAGAGCCAATCTTGACGGTTCGGTCCCTCATGCCCGGCATGGCCATGAGTGGTGTGTGGCCATGGCCGTCAAACGTGACATGTTCCCAGACCTCATCACTGACCGCGATCAGGTCATGCTTGACGCAGACCCTGGCCAGCGCCGTGAGATCATCCTTGCCGTGAACCTTACCTGCTGGATTGAGCGGGTTGTTGAACATGACCACCCGGGTGCGGGGCGTGATGGCTGCTTCCAGCATCTCTTCGGTCAGGCGCCAGTGCGGTGGGTGCAGGCTGACCAGGCGCGGCACGCCGCCGGCGCGTTGAACCAGCGGCAGATAGGCATCATAGAGCGGTTGGATCAGCACTACCTCGTCGCCCGGCACAATCAGGGCAAAAAGAGCTGCGGCAATGGCCTCCGTCGCCCCAGAGGTCACGGTCACTTCTGACAGGCCATCCAGATCAAGGCCCTGAAAGCGTTGATAGTGGTCCGCCACGGCGAGCCGCAGTTCGGGAAGCCCCGCCATGGGGGGATATTGATTATAGCCGTTGAGCACGGCGTCGGCGGCAGATTGGCGAATATCCAGCGGCCCCGGGCCATCTGGAAAGCCTTGGCCCAGATTGACCGCGCCGGTTTGCCGCGCAAGGCCGGACATGACCTCAAAGATCGTCGTCGGCATCTGATCATAGATCGGGTTCACGCAGCCTCCTAGAACGGCAAACTCAAGACTAACCAGGAACAGGCGCTGCGGAAAGTCAGGCCTAGGCTGGACTTACTATTTTTCCGAGCAAAAATAACATAGTGATAGCTAACTTTTTGTTTTCATTGAAAATTTAGTTGCGACTATCCATTTCCCAGCCTTTACTCGTCCTAACAGATGGATCTTACCGCCTCAGCGAGACTCTGAAAGGACGACCATGCCACCACTCGCAACCTCTTCTGTGGTTTATCTTCAGGACGCCTCTGCTGAACAGGTGCAGTCTCAGCTGTCCGCGAGCTGGGACGCAAAAGGACGTGGTCGATCTGGGTCGCCCCGCTTTCACGCGGTGACCGTAGACCTTGTTGTCAAAATGATTGGCCAGATCGCCACTATAGAACGACAACACGGCGAGGACGTGGCCCTCGCCGTGGTCGAAGATCTCAAAAGACTATGGGCTAAGCCCCACCTAAGCTTGGTGCAATAGAGCCAAGCCGCAGGTTTTAGTCTTCCGGCATAGCGGCTGGAGCATTGGCCATCATCGACTGAGCCAGTTCCAGCACTGAGCGGCGCAAGCGAGTCGAGGAAATGGCCGAATAGGCGTCCAGAAGTTCCGCCGCACCGGGCAGGCGCAGCTTGGAAAGATCCGCGATCCGCTCCGAAGACCGGCCCTTATCCTCGTCCAGATCATCCACCAGATCGCTGACGCGGCAGCCCAGGGTGTGAGCAATCTCGACCAGTCGCGAGAAACTGACGCGATTGGTGCCGCGCTCATATTTCTGAACCTGTTGGAAGCTGACGCCAATGGCATCGGCCAAGGCCTGCTGCGACATGCGCAGCGAGCGGCGGCGAAGGCGAACGCTTTGACCCAAAGCGACGTCGAGGGGATGCGGCTCATCGTCCGCGTTGGCTTTGATAGCGCCCATAATGTTTAGCACCTTTGCATAAGTTCTCGGTAGGGTAGATTATAACCGAAACTTGCTCGAAATATAGCGAAAACTATCGATAAATCTAATTATTTTGCATTCAGGGTTGCAAACCGGCAACGCTTTGCCAATTTCCTTAATTAAATGAGTGGTTTTCGAGGTTTGAAACCTAACCTAAGGGGCCCAATAGACCGCCACTGGAACCTGATCTTGGTGCAGAATCCCGCGGACAGGGGCCTCTAAAACCGGTCCGTCTTTCAAGGCATCCTGATAGACTGCCCATTTTGACGCGCCCTTGAGCAGCAGAATCATTTGCCGCGACTGCAAAAGGGCAGGCAGGCTCAAAGACAGTCGAGCTGGGCCGCCCATGGCGGGGCGTACCGCACGGGCCTTTAACGGACCGGTCATGTCCATAGCCGCCTCGAGACCGATGCCGCTTGGGAACAGGGACGCGGTGTGCGCATCGTCTCCCATGCCCAGTAAAACCAGATCAAAGGGCTGCGCCACGGTGCGCAAGGCACCATCCATTTGAATCTCTGCGGCTTCAGGGGTCTCGGTATTGCATTTCAGACCGGTAAACCGCGCCGCCGCTGCGGGCCCTCGCAGCAGGGTTCGCCGGACCATCGCCTCATTGCTGGCAGGATCATCAACCGGAACCCAGCGTTCATCGGTGAGGGTTAACTGCACGTGAGACCAAGGCAGGTCCAGATGGCTCAGGGCCTCATAGATGGGTACGGGTGTAGTGCCACCACTCAGGGCAAGGCTGGCCGTCCCGCGCGCGGCGACCCCGGCAACTATCGCCGACTTGATGGCTTGGACGGCGGCGGATTGCAGCGCGTCCATCGTTGCGAAGCGGTGCTCAGCGATCCTATTGGCCATGGGTCCTGGCCTCTTGGGCGACGTGACGAAAGGCGATGTGCTTAGAGCCCAAGAAGTTGACCATCAGACCCGCCGCTGTGCCGATGGCCAAGGGAATGACCAGCCACCGCCCAAGGCTAGGAACCAGCATGATGGCCAAGCTATAGGCGGCGATATTGATCGCGCCGCCAGTGCCTTGAACAAGGAAATAGAGCCCCGCCTCCTTGGCATGGTTGCGGCCGGCCTGCGCCTTAAAGGTCCAGAGCCGATTGAGGGTCCAGGTGGCAAAGACGGCAACAAGGAACGAACAGAGCCGCGCGGTGAAATGGTCCAGTTGGGCAAACCAAACCAATCCATAAAGCACACCCCCATCGACAACAAAGCCAACGCCGCCCACCACGCAAAAGCGCATGAAGGCGGGGTCCAGAAGGTCGAGAATCTTAGCAAAAAGGGGAACGCGCCTAGCCCAGCGTAGGCCTTGCTCAAAGAGGCTTAGGCCCCAAGCCCAAAGCGCGTCCCAGGTTTGACCGGGGGTGTCCTTGGCCAGCCTTTGGGCCACAACAGCGGCGGCCAAGGGAATGATCCAAGCGACGCGGGCCTGATAGCGCGGGAAGGGACCAGAAAGGACGCCGCAGACGGCCGCATTGATCACATAGCCCGCCAGCAGAAGGCCAACGGCGGTCATGGCCTTAATGGCGTCTTGGTCAAAGCTCATCTGCTTTTGACGGAAGGCTTGAGCCACTTCTCCTCGCACCAGACGCCAGAGCAGGAACGCGCCAGCCAGAACAAAGATGGTCGTGTGCCAAGCGCGCAGGGGATCCATCCGCAAACGCGAGCGGCAGGCCGCCCGGTCGGTTTTGCACTTTTCAGCGTTGGGGATCAGCAGAGGAAGGTTTGTATCGCCCCAATAGCGGTCATTCAGAAAGACATAGGGATTTCGTAGCGGATCTTCGACATAGATCAGGTTTAGCTGCCACCACCAGTTCTGTAGTGAGGCCGTGACCTGACCCAGCGGATCATGCAGGACCGTGTTGAATGCAAACCGAAACTCTTCCTTGCCCAGAGCGACCCGGTCCTCATAGCCCAGTCGATTGAACAGCCCGATCCCTGCCGTGCCCGACCACAGGATCTTGTCACTATCGTCGAGGGCCTGATGCCGAAAGCGACACAGGACATAGGGGGTCCCGCTGTTGCAGGCTTCGCGCAGATAGGATCTGCCTGGGCCGTCGGCCAAGACTCGGGCGATGAGGAAGGGGGGGCGACGTAGCTCTTCGCCCCACTTGGCCTTGACCGATTGGGCATAGAGGGCATTGGCGGCAAAGCCGGTGATGATGGCGGCCATGATCAGGCTGGCGCGGACAAAGGTCTCGCGACGATCCGCTTTCAGCAACACCATCAGGCCCGCGCCAATCACCGCCAGCCCGAGGGCCGTCATGGTGTGGGAGCCGTGGAAGCTTAAGGCGAGTGATAACAGACACCAGTTGAAGATCTGAGCCCTTCGGCTCAGCGTGTGGCGATAGATCAAGAGCAGAACACCGCACAGGATCGCCACTGCTGCGAAGACGTCCGGCATGGCAAAGCCTGCGAACAGGGGTAGCGAGGTGCCCACCGCGACCAGAAAGCTGACCGGAACAAAGGTCCAAGGCTTGGCGCGCGGCGCGATGGCCTTCGAGAGCCGCCAAGCGGGCCATAGGGCCAAGAGGCCTTGGATTGCGGCGACCAGCCACAGACTTCCGATGGCAACACCGACATAGAGAAAGACGCCGTAATAGGCCGATCTGGCCCCCATAGAGGTGAGGGAAAACCGTTCACCTGTTCGCTTTTTAGCCGCTTCTGCAATGTCTACGGGATCGGTTAGAACCGGGGCGGGCTTCCAAGTGCCGATAATGTCCCGCACCACCGTGCGGCCCTGATCGTAATAGTCATCTGTGTCGGTAAAGACCGACGGACGCCCATTCACCGCGATGACCGCGAGGAGGAAAAGGGTCCCCAGCCAGACCGGCCATGACTTCCAGATCTGCCTCATGCGAAGCTTTGCCGGGCTTTAGCGACGAAGGGTGAAGACAGAGGCAAGAAAGCCGGATGCGGCGATCTGAATGCTGGCCGTCACGGCGGTCAGGGAAATGACCAAGATCCGAACCACGCCATTATAGACAATGGGCCCAAATCCGACGCTGGCCCAATGGCCCAGAGCAACGATTGTCCCCGCGCAACCGGCGATGAACAGGACGAGTGCGCCTTGCAAGATGGGTTCCAAGGTCATGCCGAGAAGGAACTTTTTCATGCTTCCTGCAGGCGGCAGAACCCCCTCCATCATCGCATAGCGACGGGCCAAGGCGCTGAACATGACCAACTGCGTGCCGATCAGGAACGAGAAACAGGCGGCGACGAGCGTATGGATGTCGAGCTGGATATGCGGCGTGACCTGTACGGCCCCAAGCGCCAACATTGATGTCCCCGCCACGCCAAGGCCGATCATCAACAGGCCAGGATAAAGGAACAGCCACTCAGGGCTATGGAGCAGCAGGAAGCGCAGGTGGCGCCAGCCATCGCGCCAGGTCTTCAGATGGGGCGGGCGTGACCGGCCATCGGGACGAAGGGTGGTTGGAACTTCTTCGATGCGGCGCTCATGCAGGGCCGACTTGACGACCATCTCGCTGGCAAATTCCATACCCGGGCTTTGCAGGCCAAGGCTGAGCATGGTTTCGCGGTTAAAGCCGCGCAGACCGCAATGGAAGTCACTGACGGGAATCTTGAAGAACAGCTTGCCCAGGAAGGACAGGACCGGATTGCCCAGATAGCGGTGCAAAAAGGGCATGGCCCCCTTTTCGATCCCGCCCAGGAACCTGTTGCCCATAACCAGATCAGCGCCATCGCGCAGACGCTCAACCATGGTGTCTAGATTTTCGAAATCGTAGCTGTCATCGGCATCGCCCATAATGACAAATCGGCCGTGGGCCGCGCGAATGCCGCCCATCAGGGCTGCGCCATAACCACGCTCGGGCACGGCCACGACGCGCGCACCTTCGGCTTCAGCCATGCCTTGCGAGCCATCGGTCGAGCCATTGTCCGCGATTAGGACCTCGCCGGAAATGCCGGTGCGCTTGAAGAAGCCCAAGGCCTTGCGAACGCAAACCTCAATGGTTTCAGCCTCGTTCAGGCAAGGCATGAGGATCGTCAGCTCGAGCGACGACTTGCCAGCATCCAAAGTCTTAACCGAAGAGGTTTGGTCTTGCCCTGAAGACAAGCGCGCACTGATCAGTTCCGCGGCCATATCGCTCTCACTTTGCAAATCACGATTGCGAGAGGGAAATACGCCTTTCTGATCAAGGTGCAAGCCCTGCTGAGCAGTTCAATCTCGAATTGATGCCGATTGCCTATAGTCCGAGCGCGTAGCGCATCACTTGGAAGATGTAGCTCTGTTCCACAACACCTTGGAACAGGTGCGCCTGAGGTCCACCTGCAAAGATGGCCACGTCCTCACCGCTGTGGGCGGCGCTGAACAGGGGCACAGTGGCTTGCTGGGTGAAATTTGGACCCTTCGTGTCTACGGAAGACAGATCTTCGCGGTGGTTTTCACCATCCGCACCGCCAGGACCGGTCGCATAGCTGAGGATGGCATAGGGCTTCTTATCCTTGGCCACCCCCCCTGTATCTTCGTCTGCGGCGAGGCCCAGTATGGGATCATTACGAGCCGCATAGCCGGAAATGACAAGGCCATGACTGTGGTCGGCGGTGACAATGATCAGCGTATCTCTCATGTCGACCTTGGCCATCACAGCGCCGATGGCCTTGGCAAATTCTTCGGTTTCGGTCAGGGCGCGATAGGCATTGCCCGCATGGCTGCCCATATCAATCCGTCCGCCTTCGACCATCAAGAAATAGCCCTTGGGGTTCTTAGACAGGATGTCGACGGCGGTGGTGGCCATCTCGGTCAGGGTCGGCACCGTAGCGCCCTGGGTCGCGCGGTCGGCCTCGTAGGGCAGGTTCTCTTGACCAAAAAGACCGAGCAGATGATCAACCTGGTCTAGCTTCAGACTTTTGAGCTCCGCCGCCGTCATGACGGCAGCCGTTCTCGGACCGGACGTTGCCAGCCAAGTCTGGATCAGGTCGCGGCCATCAGCGCGATTGCCGCCCTGGTCTTTCGGCCGAAAGCGTGACCGTCCCCCGCCCATAGCCACATTGAGGCGGGTTGCGTTGGGGGCCTCGACCAGTTGCCGAGCAATATCCTTACATCCTGCCGCCTTGGCCTTGGCGGGCATGTTCTGGTCGCCTTCCCAGTCACGATTGGCCACATGGGCATAGGTTGAGGCGGGTGTGGCATGGGTAACGCGCGTGGTGGTGACAGCGCCGGTCCAGCGTCCCTTGGCCTTGGCCATTTCCGCCAAGGTGGTAACCGCCGATCCAGCAACGGACGGGCAATCATTCGGAACAACCGTTCCATCGACGCCAATCGCACCATTACGGGTCTTGACGCCGGTCAACATGGCCGAAGCACTCGCCGCGCTATCGGTCACCATTGTGTCGTGGCTGTAGGTCTTGGACAGGGCCAGATAGGGCAGGGCCTCAAAGGACAGGCTGTTGGATACTCCGTCCACACCCCGGGACTGACCCTCATGGATGCGCGCGGCCACGATGGTGCTGATGCCCAAGCCATCGCCGACAAACAGGATGACGTTCTTGGCCTTGCGTCTATTGGGTTGTTGGGCCAGCGCCTTTTCGAGCGTGGTCAGGCCGTTGACATAGTAGGGGTCGGAGGCCTGCCGTGCCAAAGGCTCTGCGGCGAAGGCTGCGCTGCCAATCGTCAGGGCCAATAGAAGGCCGCTCAAGGGGCGCAGGGCGGGATAGGACATGACGATCTCCGATGGCGACAGGCACTGTCTAGGCCATCGGGTTGACCGGGGTCTAGGCCGTCACGAAAAATTCAGTTTCGAAAGCGTCTATTCTAGCCAAGCCGGGGCGATAGTCCGCAGGCTTGCCTCAAAGGCTCATCCCGCCATCTGTAGGGCGATCAGTCCCGCGCCGCCGACGATTATGCGCCAGATGGCAAAGGGCATGAAGCCATAACGGGTCACAAAGGCCAGCATCGACTTGACGACCACCCAACCGGACACAAAGGCGACGACAAAGCCAATGGCGATTAGTCCGCCCTGATCAAGGCTCAGACTGTCCTTGGCCCGATAGAGGTCGAGGGCAAAGGCTCCGGCCATGGTCGGGATGGCTAAAAAGAACGAGAACTCGGCTGCAGAGCGCTTGTCCCCGCCGAGCAGCACAGCCCCAACGATGGTGGCACCCGAACGCGAAACCCCCGGCACCATGGCGAGGGTCTGGAACAGGCCAATGCCTAGCGCGGTCAAAAGCGGATATCGCATGGCATCAAACTGGCGCGGCGGCGGGCTGAACCGCTCGATCGCGACCAAGACAATGCCGCCAATGATCAAGGACCAACAGATCAGGCGCGGGCTTTCAAACAGTACCTGCTTGATCAGGTCATGGAAGGCCAGCCCCAGAACCACGGCCGGGACAAAGGCAATGATGATACTCAGCGCAAAACGTCGGGCCTCGGGGTTGGTCGGGATCTGGATCATCACGGTCCACAGGCGCTGAAAATAGAGTGCCACAACCGCCAAGATCGCACCCATCTGGATCAGAACCGTAAAGGTGTCCCAATCGGCCACCTTCAGGCCCAGAGCCTGCGTGGCCAGTAACAGGTGGCCCGTCGAGGAGACGGGTATGAACTCGGTCAGCCCCTCAATCAGGCCCAAAACTACCGCTGAAAGCCAATCTGGCATGGTCCGATCCCGTCACGTCGTGCCTATCGTTCTGATCTAGCATGTGTCGCGGGGGGGATGGCTAGGGTTAAGGCGAAGGGGCGCGACAAGTTCCCCGCGTTCCCAACTGAGAGTCGTTCGCGCTGTAATCGGTGAGGGCGAGACGATAGGATGGTGTCATGTCCGGATCACACACCTCCTCCGCCCCAGGCCTAAGCTTGGAACAGTCTGCCGTTCTGACGCGGCGGGCGACGAGCCTGTCGGTGCTGGTTGCCGCGATCTTGATCGTCATAAAGGGCTTTGCCTGGTGGCAGTCGGGGTCCGTGTCGATGATGGCGTCTCTGGCCGATTCCAGCCTCGATCTGATCGCCTCTTTGGCCACCTTCTTTGCGGTGCGCTATGCCACTGCGCCGCCGGACGCAGAGCATCGGTTTGGCCATGGCAAGGCCGAGGCCTTTGCCAGCCTGTTGCAAGGCGGTCTGGTCTTTGCCTCTGCGGCCCTGATTGGACAGGAGGCCTTTAATCGCATCGCCCATCCTGAGCCGATCCAACAAGAGGGCTGGGCCATGGTCGTGATGGTCGCCTCCATCGTCCTGACCCTTGCCCTGATCACCGCCCAGTCGCAGGTCTTGAAACAGACCGGTTCGGTGGCCGTGTCCGGCGACCGCGCCCACTATGCGGCGGACCTCGCGTCCAACGCCATTTCCCTGATCGGTATCGCCGCTGCGACCCTCTTTGTTCAGGCCGACGCTGTGGCGGGTCTCGTTATTGCTGCTTGGCTGGTTTGGGGGGCCGTGGGCGTCTTTAGTGAGGCCTCGGTGCAACTGATGGACCGCGAACTGCCCGACGATCAGCGGGCGCGGATCGTGTCCCTAATCACCCAAGGCGGCCAGATCATGGGCGTGCACCAGCTACGCACCCGCGCCTCAGGACCCTTTGTCCACATCCAGATGCATGCTGACCTTGACCCGACCCTGTCACTGACCGAGGCGCATGATGTCATGATCGCGGCGGAAAAGCGGGTCTTGGTCGAGTTTCCCGCCGCTGACATCCTGATCCATCCGGACCCGCGCGGTCTTGCCGAACCCCATGGCGGGGCCTTTGCCGAGACAGCCGCGTCCCATGATGGACACTTAGAAGCCTAATAGCGGTATAGGAGACCTTCACTGGTCAATGTCTTTGTCGGGTGCCTTAGGTTTCAATAGGGTTGCGAATCAGGCCAAACCGATCCCATGAGCGTCGTTCGAACCCTCTATCAGTTCCCACTCGACCCTGCCTCGCGGCAGGTGCGCTTGGCGCTGGGGGAAAAGCGCCTGCCCTTTACGGACGTCGTCGAGCGCTATTGGGAGCGTCGGCCTGAGTTTTTCGCGCTCAATCCTTCGGGCCTAACACCGGTTCTGGTCGAGGAGGATGGGCCAAAGCGGCTGATCCTGTGCGAGACCCGAGCGATCCTCGAACATCTGGAAGAACAGCATCCGGAACCGGCGCTGCTGGGCCGTGATCCGGCCGATCGTGCCGAGGCGCGGCGGCTACTCCACTGGTTCGACCGCAAGTTTGACTATGAGGTCAATGGCCTGTTGCTGCGCGAAAAGATGGAGAAGCGGCTGCTCGGTCTGGGCGCGCCGGATCTGGCCAATCTGCGTGAGGGCCGCGAGTTCTTGAAGTCCCATCTGGGCTATATTGAGGCCCTGTTGCAGGATCGCGATTGGCTGGCGGGCTATCGTCTCTCGCTGGCCGATTTTGCCGCCGCCTCGCATCTGTCGGTCATCGACTATTTTGGTGACATTCCTTGGCGAGAATTTCCCGCCGCCAAGACTTGGTACATGAAGCTCAAGTCACGGCCCTGTTTTAGGCCCCTCTTGGCCGACCGCTGGCCCGGACTGGTTCCAGCCGGTCACTATGACGATCTCGACTTTTAGGCCAAACCCCGCTGAAGCCATCCGCGCCGAGGCCCTGCGTCTGGGGTTTGATGTCTGCGGCTTTGCCAGCGCCACCGCGCCCTGGCCCGCTAGCGACCATCTGGCTCAGTTTGTCGCTGAGGGGCGTCACGGTCAGATGGACTGGATGGCCGAGACGCTAGAGCGCCGATCCCATCCCAACGGCATGTGGCCGGGTGCCCGCTCGGCCATCATGCTGGGGCTGAACTATGGCCCAGACCGCGACCCGCTAGAGGCCTTGGCCGCCAAGAGCACCGGTGCCATCTCGGTCTATGCGCAGGGCGACGACTATCACGACCTGATCAAGAAGCGGCTCAAGGCCTTGGCCCGCTGGATCGTTGCCAATCACGGGGGTGAGCTGAAGGTCTTTGTCGACACCGCCCCACTGATGGAAAAGCCGTTGGCAGCGCGGGCGGGGCTGGGCTGGCAGGGCAAGCACACCAATCTGGTGTCGCGGGCCTTCGGCTCTTGGCTGTTTTTAGGCGCGATCCTGACGGCGCTGGACCTGACACCGGACGCCGAGGCCACAGACCATTGCGGCTCGTGCCAAGCCTGTCTGGACATCTGCCCGACCAAGGCCTTTGTGGGCCCCTATCAGCTCGATGCGCGGCGCTGTATTTCCTACCTGACCATCGAACATGCCGGGCCAGTGGACGAGGCTCTGCGCCCGGCCATGGGCAATCGCATCTATGGCTGTGACGACTGCTTGGCCGTCTGTCCGTGGAACAGCTTCGCCAAGGTCGGGGCCGAGATGGCGCTGGCCGCCCGCCCAGCCCTGCAAGGCCCCGCCCTCGCTGATCTGGCCCGGCTGGATGATAACGCCTTTCGCACCCTCTTCGCCAAGAGCCCGGTCAAGCGCATTGGCCGGGACCGCTTCGTGCGCAATGTCCTCTACGCCATCGGCAATAGCGCCGATGCAGCCTTAGCCGAGGTCGCCCAATCCCTCTGCATTGATCCTGACCCCACAGTTGCCGATGCGGCGCGGTGGGCGGTGGCGCGGCTGGGTTAGCCGGGGGTATTGTCGGCCAGTTCCTCTAACCAGACCTCCGCCTTGGCGTCCGACGGCATGCGCCAGTCGCCGCGGGGGGAGAGGGAGCCGCCGGAGCTGATCTTGGGGCCGTTGGGGACGGCGGAGCGTTTGAACTGGTTGGCGAAGAACCGTTTCAAGAACAGGGCCATCCAACCCTTGATCGTCGGCAGGTCATAGGCGAGGCGCTGAGCCTCGGGCGTATCGGTCGGCCAGCCGCCCTGTGCTGCATCATGCCAAGCGTTCCAAGACAGATAGGCGATCTTGGACGGCTTAAAGCCATAGCGGGTCAGGTAGAACAGGTTGAAGTCCTGCAGCGCGTAGGGGCCGACAAAGCTTTCGGTCGATTGGACCTTGCCATCGGCACCAGCGGGCACCAGCTCGGGTGAGATCTCGGTGGCCAAGATGGCGCGCAGCAGGTCGGCGGTCTGAGGGCCGAAATCGCCCGACGCAGCAGCAAAGCGGATCAGGTGCTGGATCAGGGTCTTGGACACCCCGGCATTGGGATTGTAGTGCGACATGTGATCGCCCACCCCATAGGTGCACCAGCCCAGCCCCAACTCGGACAGGTCGCCCGTGCCCACCACCAGCGCGCTCTGTTGATTGGCGAGGCGGAACAGATAGTCAGTGCGCAGGCCCGCCTGCACATTCTCGAAGGTCACGTCATAGACCGGCTCGCCATCGGCAAACGGGTGACCGAGGTCGGCCAGCATCTGGCGGGCGGCGGGGCGTATGTCGAGCTCGTGCGCGGTGACGCCCAACGCCTCCATCAGGGCTAGGGCATTGGACTTGGTCCCGTCCGACGTGGCAAAACCGGGCAGGGTGTAGGCCAGCACATGGCTGCGCGGCAGGCCCAGTCGCTCCATCGCCTTGACCGCCACGATCAGGGCTTGGGTCGAGTCCAGCCCGCCCGACACGCCAATGACCAGATGACGAAGGCCTGTGGCCTTGAGCCGCGTAGCCAAGCCCTGAACCTGAATGTTCCAAGCCTCGTAGCAGTTTTCGCGCAGTTTGGTGGGGTCAGACGGCACATAGGGGAAGCGCTCGACCTTGCGTATTAGGGCGAGGGCACCGGTGGGGGCCTCGAACTCAAACTCGACCAGATCAAAGCCGGGATGGTCGCGCCTTGCCCGCTGGGCCGCGTCGTTCCAGGTGCCCGCGCGCAGACGCTCTTGGCGAATACGGCCCAGATCAATGTCGCTCAGGGTCAGTGTCGCTTCGAGGGCAAAGCGCTCGGACTCGGCCAAGACCTGACCCAGCTCGAACACAGCGCCATGGCCATCCCAGGCCAGATCGGTGGTGGATTCGCCCGGTCCCGCCGCCGAATAGGCATAGGCGCTAAGGCAACGTTCGGACTGGGAGGCGCAGAGCAGGCGGCGCGTCTCGGCCTTACCGATGGTGATGTTGCTGGCCGACAGGTTGAGCAGGATCTCCGCCCCGGCCAGAGCCGCCTGGGTGCTGGGCGGCGTCGGGGTCCAAACATCTTCGCAGATCTCGACATGGAAGCAGAAAGGCGTGCGGCCCGTGGCCTGAAACAGGATGTCGGTGCCGAACGGCACCTCTTCGCCTGCGACGGAAATGACCGCGGAGGCAATATCCGCCCCGGGCGTGAACCAGCGCTGCTCGTAAAATTCGCGGTAGTTGGGCAGGAACGATTTGGGCACCGCGCCCAAGATCCGGCCATCATGGATGACGACAGCGCAGTTATAGAGGCCGCCTTGAAACCGCAGGGGCGCGCCGATGACGCAGACCGGAGTCAGGCCCGCACTGGCCTCCGTCAGGCGGCCGATCTGCTGTTCTACGGAATCGAGCAGAGGCTCTTGCAACAGCAGATCATCAATGGCGTAGGCGCTGAGGCCCAGTTCGGGGAACAGCAGGATCGCCGCGCTCTGATCATGGCCTTGCTGCATCAGGGCCAAGGTCTGATCGGCGTTGAACACCACATCCGCGGGCCGAACCGCGGGCACACAGACGCCGAGGCGCACAAAGTCGTGGCGATAGGGCGAGAAAAACTCTGTCGCGTCAGCCATAAGAACCCCGTGCAAGTCGAGCCAGCCTATATTATCCGCCATCTTAGAGCATGAGGTGCAATGAGGCTATTGGCTTGGCGAAGGCCTTGTTTGAACGGGTCTTCGTGTTAAGCCATGTCATCGTCCGTTAGGCTGTCCATGACCGCACCCGCCCCTCTGATCAGCATTGTGATCGTCGCCTTTGAAAGCGGGGCGACCCTTTCGCGGTGCCTTGCAGCAATTAGGGCCCAGACCTTTGGCGATTTTGAAGTTCTGTTGGTCGACAATGGGTCCAGCGATGGCGCAGCCCAGGCGGCGGCCAAGGCCGATCCCGCGATCCGCCTCATCGAGGCCGGCGGCAATATCGGCTTTGCGGCAGGCAATAATCTGGCGGCCCAGCAGGCGAGGGGGCAATGGCTGGCGCTTCTCAACCCGGACGCCTATGCCGATCCCGATTGGCTCGAACAGTGGCTCGCAGCGACCCAGCGCTGGCCGCAGATCCGCAGCTTTGCCTGTTTGCAAAAGGCGGCGGACCGCCCGGGCAAGATCGATGGGGCTGGGGACGTCTTGACCCTTACCGGTATTCCCTATCGCGGGGCCTATGGCCATGATCTGACGCCTCTGCCGGAAGGCGAGGTCTTTTCGGCTTGCGGCGCGGCGCACCTAATCTGGCGAGACCTGTTCTTGCAGCTCGGCGGCTTTGATGAGCGGTTCTTCTGTTATTGCGAGGATGTCGATCTGGGCTATCGGCTGCGGCTGATCGGTGAGGCGACCCTGTTTGTTCCGCAGGCGGTGGTCAGCCATGTCGGCTCAGCGGTCCTCGGCGCGCGCTCCGATTTTGCGCTCTATCATGGGGCCAAGAACCGGCTGTGGCTCCTGATCAAGAATACGCCGTGGCCTCTCGTGCCGGTGGTGGCTCTGCTGCATCTGCCGGTTTTGGTGTTGATGTTGGTTATGCACGCCCTGCGCGGCGAGGCGGCCCCCGTCTTGCGCGGTCTTGCGGCAAGTCTTGCGGGTATGGGGCCGATATTGGCTAGCCGCCGATCTGTCCAAGCGACCCGCACGGTCTCTGCCTGGGCTATTCTCAGGGCGATGGCGATCAGTCCGTTGACCTTGGCGCGCCGATCCGCCTTTATCCGGCCCCGGTCTTAGCCTGCGCGGTTAGGCGTGGTCCAAGATAGGGCACCGTCAGTGACGAACCGTCCGGTCATGCAGTTTCCATGGCCACCCTCTTCAAGTGTGCGGATGATCAGGGCGCGTTCTTCTGGCGGGGTGATGAACATGATGAAGCCGCCGCCGCCCGCACCGGAGACCTTGCCCGCGAGAGCGCCAGCCTGTTTGGCCGCGGCTAAAGCCGATTCGATCTGAGGGGTGGAGACGGCTGGTGATGTCGCCTTCTTGGCCTCCCATCCCCGCTCTAGCACTGTGGCAATGTCGGTCAGGTCGCCATTGAGCAGGGCGTCATGCATGGCCCTGGCTTCGCGCTTGAGATTATGCATGGCCTCAAGGGAGGAACCTCCGCGGGTCAGGGCCTCGGCTTGACGCTCGATCACCGTTGCTGATTCGCGCGAAGCCCCGGTGAACAATAGGACCAGCGAGGCTTCAAGCTCGTGCATCATGGCACTAGACGCCGGAACGGGGGTGACCTCGGCCTGATCATTGGCCCCAAAATTCATCAGATTGATGCCGCCAAAGGCCGCCGCATACTGGTCCTGTCGCCCGCCGCGCAAACCCAGATCCTTGCGCTCAATGTCAAAGGCGAGGCGGGCGATCTCATAGGCGGTCAGGGATTGGCCGTAATAGGCCAGCATCGCCTTAACCATCGCGACCACTAGAGCTGAGCTGGACCCTAGCCCCGATCCCATTGGGCTTTCGACATAGGTGGTTAGCTTGACCTGCGGCAGCACGCCCTCGCCATACAGCTTGGCCATACGGTTGATGACGCCGCGATGGAGCCGAAGACCGGTCTTGTCATCCAACGGCTGATCGTCGCCCTTTGTCGTCGGACAATCGACCATCCCCAAATCCGTTGCGCTTAGGTTTATGGCGCGATTTGACGACGCCTCAATTGAAGCAAAGGCATAACGATCGATCGTGACATTGAGCACCGCGCCGCCATATTCGTCGCAGAAGGGCGACACATCACTACCGCCACCGGCTAGGCCCAGTCGGAGCGGTGCCCGCGCACGAATCTTAGCCATGGATTATATCTCCCTCAGGGCACCGAAAGGGCCTGAATCGCCGAACTATTGCCATAAATATCATATGATAGGATAGCGCGTGGTCCCTATGCCGAGGCCATATCTGATAGACGCATGCGGCTATTCTTGCTAGGTCGTTCCTCGATATTTGTTCGTTTGATATTGGACCTCCCTCTATGGCGATCTTGAAATTAGCGAGTGCGGCAGGCCGGGATATTTTTTCAGCTCTAAAAATGACCCCCAACGTCACCATGCTCGCTTGGATCGATATGGAAGACCGATATCGGCGGTCGGCCTTGGGTCCGCTGTGGATGGCCTTGACCTTGGGTGTAACGGCCGGTTCGCTGGGTTTTCTCTATTCGAAGATCTTGCGCCAGCCGATCAATGAATATCTGCCCTTCATTACAGCGACCCTGTTCATTTGGCTGTTCTTCGTCAATGTGATCAATGAGGCGACGGCTGCATTTGTAGCGGGTGGCCCAATGATCAAAAATTCCACACAGCCTCTATTTATTAATATAATGCGTGTCATTATTAGAAACGTAATCGTTAATATCCATACATTGCCGGTTTTAATGTTTGTTCTAATTTATTTCCAATTTTTAGATAAGATAAACCTGCCCCTATTTTTGTTTGGGTATATTATTATGCTTATTAATTTGATATGGATATCTCTGGTCATAGGTTTGCTTTCGGCGCGTTATAGGGATGTTCCCTACGTCGTATCTTACGTGCTACAATTTTTCATGTTTGTGTCTCCGATCTTCTGGAACCCCACAATGCTGGAGAAGGGGGGGTGGTTCGTAGACTGGAACCCCATCTATCATTGGATAGCGGTTGTGCGGGATCCACTACTTGGTACGAACTCCACTCCAGCCTCGCTTTGGTTTTGTATGGTAACCGCCGTCATTGGCATGGGTGTGGCCTTTATCGCCTTCGCCACCAATCGGTCAAAAGTCGCATTTTGGGTTTAGGTAAAGTCATGTCGCGACCATCCAGTGCACCGGTTATTGAACTGCGCGGTGTTGATCTGATTTACCGCGTCTTCACGACGTCCGAATCCTCGCTTCGTGGATCTGTTCTAAAGGCCTTGGTCGGCGGACGTTTGGGTAAGGATGCCAGCGGCCATGTAGTCGTCCAGGCGTTGAACAACCTGAACATTACCATCTATGAAGGCGAGCGTGTCGCGCTCTATGGCCATAATGGATCGGGCAAGACCACAGCCCTGCGTGTTGCGGCAGGCGTTTATGAGCCGACCCGGGGTCAGGTCCTGACACGTGGCAATGTGTCCGCCATGCTGGACCTGAATGTGGGTCTTTCGCCCGATGCCAGCGGCCGTTCCAACATCATGCTTTTGGGGCTACATCGGGGGCTGTCACGTAAGCAGATCACGGGCCTGATTCCCGATATCGAGGAATTTTCCGAGCTCGGCATGTTTTTTGATATGCCCGTCCGAACCTATAGCTCTGGCATGCTGACCCGCTTGGGCTTTGCCTTTGCAACGGCCGTAGACCCGGACATCTTGATCTTGGACGAGTGGATCACACCCGGTGATGCGGCCTTTATGAATCGGGCCGCTGAACGTATGTCGTCCCATGCGGGCAATGCTCGGGCACTGCTCTTGGCGTCTCACTCGGTCGAGATCATCAAGCGCGTCTGTACCCGCGTTATCGTTCTTGAGCGCGGCGTTATTGTCGAAGATGGCCCTCCACTTGAAGTGTTTGATCGTCTAGACTCCAAAATATGAGAACTCGTGACATCATCACGGCCACTTTGGACCATGTGGATCACTTGGCTGCGGCCAAGACCACTAGGACCACGGCAGCAGTATATAGGATGGCTCGGCGTGCCTTTGTCCGGGGCGATTATGCCTCTTGGTTTGAACGCCAGTTCGGTCATGCCATTGAGGATGATCGGGATGCCTTGGCGGGCCTAATGCTTGGTTTTGGCTTGGCAGTCCATTCGCGGTTTCCCTATAAGCGGCTTGCCATATCGCCCCGCCTATCGGTTATCGCTGAGCTATGGGTTGATCCCGCGCCCCATACTCACCCAGAATTTTCGCGATACCTCTTTGCAGAGGGCCAATTGTGCGATTTTGCGACGTACGGCGAAGGCTCTGTACGGGTCACGCCTCCACCGAGAGATTGTCAGTTCCTAGGCATCTACTGTGCGCCCGATTCCGGTTCGCCTGATCTTTCGGCTATCAGTTTGGACATTGTTTCTGTCCGGTCGACAGCCTGTATCATAGCGCCCTTGGCCGTCATGAGCGCTGTGGAGCCGTGGTTTGACTCCGCCGAGACCGGAACGGTTGTTCGCCGGCCCTTTGGTCCGGGAGCGGATCTTGAATTACTCTACTATTCGAACTGGTGACCGAGGTCATGGGCCTGACCCTTCGTCGCGCCGCCTATCGTCGGCTCAAACAGGTGGCCAGGAGGGTCCTGATGCTTGGTGGGCGTGAGATGAAGCCGCGGCAACTGTTCTTCGAAAATGCTTCAGTTTGGCCAAAAGACATTGAGATTGTCGAGACTATCGAGGCCGCGCAAACAATTGTTCGGGTGACGCCCGAACCCTTTGACGTGTTCCCAAACCATATTGCCGGTTGGGGACAGGGTATGTACCCCTTCGCCTCTGAATCCTATCGTTCCCATCCCTTGCGGCTGTGGCGCGGGGCTAATGTTCGAACACTAGGGCGTCGCGGAGGCCTGCTGTTTGAGGATGGCACCTTTGACCGCTCCAGCACCCAGTGGATCTCGACAGACCTTCGCGCGCCGATCTTGGATTGGAACGGGGGCAACCTTGTCGTTCCTCGTGCGGCGGAACGCGATATCACGGAACCCTGTTTCTTGGGCTTTAACAGTGGTCACACCAACTATGCCCACTGGCTGACCGACAACCTGATCTATCTCTATGTCTATGTCACCAAGATGAAGCCGCTGGGCGTAAAGATTGTCCTACCCGACTCCCTGCTCGGCTTTGCCAAGGAAACGGTGGAGATCATGGGCATCGAGCCTGCCGACATCATCGTCGCAGGCGACGATGTTATGGCCTTCGATGACCTACACTTTATGGACACGATCTATTTTGGGGAAATTCCGCAGATCTTCAAGGAGGCGGTCCATCATCTGAAGGTCAATGGTCTTAAGGGTCAGGCCGCGCCGTCTGTCGATCAATCGGTCTATATCTCGCGCCGAGATGCTGTTTCACGCCCGCTTATCAACAATGCCGAGCTCGAAGCCCGTCTTTTGCAGTCCGGATTTGACATTGTGGCAACAGGGGAACTGACGCTACGAGCACAGATCGCGCTCTTTGCTAATGCCAAGATCGTTTTGGGGCAACATGGGGCGGGTCTGATCAACGCGATCTTTTGTGAGCCCGGAGCGGTTCTGGTCGAGCTCTTTCCTGAATATATGCTCCAAGCCCATTTCTGGACAGCCGCATCGCTGGTCGGTGTGCGCTATGGCTTCGTGTCGGGGACCAGTTTTGATGCCGACAGCAGCATTGTTAGCGTCAATGGCAACTGGGATTCGGTCTCCGTGATTGATGTTGATCGGGTCGTGGATGTCTGCGGTCGCTTGGCCTAATTTCAGACCTGAAACCTATCGCCCCGTTGGACGCGCCGCAGCCATGTCGCCGCTCTCAGGCTTTCGGGCTGTGATCCGGAATTGATTTCCAAGCCAGCCTTCGGTGAGCATACGGCTGACCACATCGCGGGTCTCTGGCGTGCGAGACGTCTCGGCTATACCTAGCATTTCGTAGATCTGATCAACCTCTTCAGGATAGCCAGTGACGGTGATCTCTTCGGTGATGAAACCGATCGAGGTCAGGAAGGCCGAGAAGACCTCGGGCCTGAAATAGTGCAGGTGGTCTGGTGGTGCCAACCAGTGCCAACGCTTCTGGTTGATCCGAGCCGATAGAGAGCCCCAGTTCGGAATCTGAACGCACAAGAGCCCCCCCGGCACCAAGAGATCCATGATCCGTCGCGCCACGCGATAGGGGTCGCGCATATGTTCAAAGGCGCTCTGGGTGAAGCAATAGTCTATGTGCTGAACTGGAAATTCAGGATCAAAGATCGAGCCGCAATAGGCCTTGCCGCCATTGGCATTGATGAAATCGACAGCTTCTTGCGAATATTCGACGCCCCAAGCATCGTAACCCTGTTTGCGCATCTCGATAGCTTGAAAGCCATAGGAGCAGCCGATCTCCACCCAGCGGCAGTTGCGGAAAATGCCCCGCTCGGCCAGCCTTTGCCCATGTTCCGCTGCAACATTATGCCAATTGGTTTCGTTATTGAGATATCGCGCCGCCTCCTGACGACTGCGCAAATTATATTCTGTAGGGGTCGAGTAGTAATCGGCTAACTCTGCCTCGCTGGGCAGGGGCCAGATCATTTCCGACAGGCACTTGGTACATTGAACCATGTACCTTTTCTCAATTGGGAACCGGACCACATAGGTCGAGGAATAGCAGGCAGGGCAGTGAAAATCTTGCCAGTCCGTGTTCACAGCCGATCGCCTTTCATGTCGTTAATGGGCCTAAGAGCCATAGGCTCGCGCGGCATCTACACCGGCACAATAGAGCAGATTGCCCATGGTGCCATCGTGCAAGAGGCCAATATTTTCTGGGCACGCCGTCCATATCCTGTCGACCATACTGCCCTTTTGCGGTGCACTCGGCTGATACTCGATCAGGTAGGCCCAGTCCTTACCGGGCAGGGCATGGGTGACAAAGCCGAAGGGGCCAAAGATCCGCTCGATGGCGTTGAGGCCATAGCTGATAATGTGACCTCGCCGCACGGGGTCGAGATAGGTGTAGCCCTCGGCCCGAACAAATTGCGGCATGCCCGTATTTATCAGAAAGACGGCGTCCGGGTTGCAGACCTGCGACAGTTCGCGGGCAAAGCCCTTGAGCTGAGTGGGGGTCAGGTGCTCGACGACCTCGATACAAACACCAGCATCGAACTTGCCCTCCAAATCCCCAACGGTCCCGATGATGTAGTTGGGATGGGTCGAGTGATTGGCCGGGGGGAAGCGCTCAATGCCCCAGAAGGTCGATTTGCTCTGGGGCAGATAGGTGGCCAGCGAGTCGAGCAAATAGCCCGCGCCTGCGCCCAGATCGAGGAACCTTTTTACAGGTCTGCGCGCATAGAGCAGGGTTTCGGCGACCCGGCACAGGGCCGCACCATAGGCCCTTGACCGCGCGGCCTCGTCCTCATTGACCCAATAGCTGGCATCGTAGTCGCGAAGGGGGCGGCCTTCATCAAATTCGATCAGATAGTGGGGATCGAGAAAGATGGTGTCGCAGGTCTTGCAGCCAAAGAAATTATAGCCATCGACCACGGTCTCTTGATTGACTCTCGAGGACAGACAGACGGGGCAAAGCTCTGACATGGAGGCGACTTTCAGGCATGACGGCGCTCGGGAGCGCCGACCAACTAGAGCAGGTTATTCAAAATTGAGCAAAGGCCTCATCGCGGCGCAGCCCGCGTCGATGCCGTGGTGATCGCGTACAAAGGTCCATCCAGCCTCAGCGATGTCGGTCCAACGCTGCTGATCTGAGGCTAGGGCCAAGACGGCATCAGCAAAGGCGGCTGGATCATCGGCGATCAAGGCATGGGTGCCTTCGGTTAGGTTCATACCCTCTACCCCGATGGCGGTCGAGACGACGGGAACCCCGGCCCCGAAAGCTGAGTAGATCTTGCCCTTAACGCCAGCCCCATAGCGAAGGGGCGCGACAAAGACGCTGGCGCTGGCGAATAGGGGGCTTAGATCATCCACCCGGCCGGGCACCAGTATGTCGGAACTGGCAAGGCCCAAGACCTCTGGGGTCGGATTGGCACCGGCCAAGACCAGGCGGCTGCCGACCATACGGTGGCGGATCAGCGGCCAGATATCTTGCGCCATCCAGACGGCGGCATCGATATTGGGACTGTGGCCATAGCCGCCGAGAAACAGGATGTCGCGCCGTGGCGGGCCAAAACCACTGGCGCGCTCGGGCAGGTCGATCATGAAGGGCATGACGGCGACCGGCTTGGTCAGTTTGGATTCGGCGTCAAGAAGCGCCTTTTCAACGGTCGAGGGCACACAGACCACATTGGCCTTTTCCATCACCACCAGTTCTGTGGCCTTTAACGATTTTGCCGTGGCGCGCAGGAGGTCCGAGTTCTCGATACCCGCCTGCCGTTCAACCCGCAGATAGTGCAGGTCCATATTGTTGAAAATGATCTGGGCTTGCGGGCAGTGTTTTTTAATCGCCGAAATGGCGTCCTGCATGACGTTGAACCGGAAGACATGGACCACATCGAACAGGTGTCCATTCTCTTTCAGATAGGCATCAAGCTTGAGGTGGAACGGCGCATAGACACATTCGATCCCGCGCCGCATTAGCGGATCAATATAGCGCGGCTGATAGAGCCAATTATCGAGCGGGATGTAGGTGACCTTGTAGTCTAGGGCCTGGAACACCTCCATCACCTTGACCGTCGTGACCGAACCGGCGTCCTGATCGGGCGTCGGAGCGGTGGCATCTATGACCAGAACGCGCCTGGTGATCTTACGTTCACGTTCAAATTCGGGAGCCACGCCATTGGGCCGGTGATCGGCAAGTACCGAGGCCCAGCGCTCTTTGAGCCGTTCTTGATTGATCACCTGATAGGCCTTGGCACCTGACCCCAGGTCGGTACCCGATGTCTTGCCTTCATAATGGATGACGCGCGAGAGGGGCTGCATCCAAACCTCGTGCCCGGTATCGCGGATGCGGAAGGCCAGATCGGAATCCTCGCAATAGGCCGGCGCATAGGCCTCGTCGAACCCGCCGAGCGAATGCCAAAGATCCGTTGGAACGGCGATAGAGGCACCCGAAATATAGTCCACCTGACGCGCGTAAGAATATTGCGGCCTGTTGGGATCGTCATCGCGGCCATAGTTCCAAGCCGAGCCATCCTGCCAGATGATGCCGCCCGCCTCCTGCAGCGACCCATCGGGATAGAACAGCTTGGACCCGACAAGCCCCGCCTTGGGGAACTGGGTAAAGCTGCCGATCAGCTCGTCCAGCCAACCGGCGACCACCCGCACGTCATTGTTCAGCATCACAACATAATGACCGCGCGCGCGCTCAGCGACATTGTTGCAGTTACGGATAAACCCCTTGTTCTGGCTATGCCGCACATGGGTGATGTCGAGCAGATTGGGCAGGTGCAGGCCACTATCGTCGGGCGAACCATCATCCCCGATCAGGATCTCGAACCGATAGCGCGTTTCATGGCCGATGAGCGAGTCCAGACAGTTCAGCGTATAGGCCAACTGCCCATAGACCGGGATGATGATCGAGACATCTGGACCGGGATCATGGGGCCCGGCCAGTGAAGGACGGCTACGGGCATTCAGGAAAGCGACCGCGTCCGAAAATCTGGGGTTCGAACCGAGCAGGTCGAACCGCTCCATAAATTGCCGACCGCGGTCAGCCTCAGGCGGCACCGCATCGTCTGGGCGCAGATCATAGGCGCTGAGGATCTCGCGTGGCGTGTTGGGAGCATCGGCAACAGGCCAAGGAAAGGGTCGCTTTGGCGCGGGTGGCGGCGGCGCGTGGCTTGGCGTGGGTGTCAAGCTATCCTGACCGACAGCTACGCTCGAAAGTCGCATCCGCTCGGCGGCCTGGGCGTTCATAAACTGACGCCGCTGCTTCAACCGCTCAGGCAGTTTCAAACTGACCGTCCAATAGATCAGTTTCAGCACCTGCCGCGTCCGCGTCGACAGACCCGGATGCCGCGCCATCCATTGGCGCACCGGCGCGGTCACCCGCCAGGTCGTGCTGGTGGCAATGGCGCTATAGGCCGCCGCGATCTCGGCCTGTCTCTGTTCCAGCAGGGCCAGAGACTGCGCCTGCTCGCTCAATTGGCGTTGGAGGGTGTGGTTCGTCAGCCCGGCCTGGGCGTTGGCTTCGGTGAGGGCGCGAACTTGCCGCGTGGCTTCGGCCTCCGCCTCGGCCTTAGCGTCGGCTAGGGCCTGGAGTTGCTTAGCGGCTTGGGCCTCTGATTCGGCCTTAGCGTCTGCGAGAGCCCGGAGTTGCCGCTCTGCCTCGGCTTCGGCTTCGGCCTTGGCCTCGGTGAGCGCTTGGAGCTGTCGCTCTGCTTCGGCTTCAGATTCCGACTTTGCGTCCGCGAGAGCCCGGAGTTGCCGCGCTGATTCTGCCTCGATATCGACAATAGCCTGTTGGGCCCGATCATAGGTGGATTGCAAATCCGCTATGATACTTCGCGTATATTCAACGGTCCCTTGAAGATCGATCTGTCGCTTACGGGCCTGAACGAGCGAGATATCACGAGTACTGAGGGTGTCTTCGATATTCGCCTTAAATCCATCCAACTCATCTCGGATCCTTTGCTCCTCGTCGATTTGCCGCTTACGAGCCTGAACGAGCGAGATATCACGAGTGCTTAAGGTCTCTTCGATGTTGGCCTTAAACCCATCTAACTCATCTCTGATCTTTTGCTCCTCGTCGATCTGCCGCTTACGGGCCTGAACGAGTGAGATATCGCGAGCGCTGAGGGTCTCTTCGATGTTAGCCCTAAACCCATCCAATTGATCTCTGATCTGTTGTTCTTGATCAATCTGTCGCTTTCGAGCTTGGACGAGCAAGATATCGCGCTTTTCTAGCGCCATATGGGCGCGCTTACGGAAGCCTTCGAGTTGGTCTCGCGCTTGGCGCTCTTCCGCTTCAAGCCGGTGGAGGTCGGCTAGCCTAATCTCGCGCTCGGTTGCAAATTGGGCGGCGTCCTGTTGGCGCTGCTTTTCTATGACGGCGAGAGCCTCCTGGTCTTCGCGGCGCTGCTGTTCGATAATCGTTAGGGCCTCGTGGCCTTCACGGCGCTCCCGTTCATTGTCGGCTCGCAAGGTTGCGATCACGGCGATCTGTTCTTGGACCGTCATCTTGGCTTCGGCCAAGATCGGGCCAAACAGATCGCGCAGGTCGCTCAGCTCTTCCTCAACCTGTTCAGGCGCAAGGTTGGGCGGGGTTTCCCCTTCGGCGGCGGCGGTGAACCAGGCATGCAGGCTCTTGGCTGGAGCCCAGACCGAACTGTGAGCCTCTAGCGGTACTCTCTCAGCATGATGGCGTAGCTCGCTGGTTAAGAACCGATCCGCCTCAACAGAAGCTGAAGGCGTGCGACCGGGTAGGGTTAAGCCTAACTCCCGCTCAATACGGGTCAGATTGGACCGCCAGTCACCGAGTAAATGATCGTAGGAGACAAAGACCCGCGCTGCATCGCGCGTATCGCGCTCAGCAGCGATCATATAGCTCGACCAAAGCAGCAGTGACTTTTCACGCGAAAAACCGTTGCGCTTGGCTAGAGATGCGGCGACCTCAAGCGGGTTACGCACCATTATGACGTAACGCGGTGTAAACCCGGCCTGCTCTAACGCCGCGCGCCAGAACCGGCCCAGCACCGACACACGTGGGTCCTTGAGGACAATAAGAGGGGCGGGGCCGTAGAGCTGATAGATCGCCGAGGCCGCCTCGGCCACCAGTGTTTCATCGATCGCGTTGGCAAAGGGCTGCTGCGCCCCTGAAAAGACGTCATCCCAGGCCGAGCCGTAATGGGCCAAGATCTGGTCGTTGATTCGCGCCACATCGGTCGATTCCCAAAATCCGGTGGGATTATCAATACCTGCCGCCATCAGATCCGAGGGCAGGGCCGCCCCAGACAGGGAAAGCAGACGCGCCATCGCCGAGGTGCCGGAGCGATGCATGCCCACAACCACCAACGCGATCTTCTTGCGCGTACCGTCTGCCATTGCCATCAATCAAATAACCAATATGACGAGCCCTCAAAGGCCCGCGGATAGGATGGCTTACCAGAGACTGTCTTAGGGACGCAACCGGTGCGACCTAGAGGCGCTTCCTCAGTCTTATTTTACGCCCAGACCAATCAATACAAATGACAATTCACGGGCATCGCCGCCGGTCTGGCTCAACAGATTTTCGCAATAGACCCGAAAGGCCAGATCATTGTCCGGCTCAATGTTGTAAGCAACTTGGATCCGAGTCGTCACTTCGCGGGCCATATCGACAATTTCAGGGGTGCTGGTCTCAACCGATAGGGAGGCAGCGGTCACGCGATCATTGCCCGTTTCGGCCTTGATCCAGATGTCGGCATAGAACGTGGTTGCCGCAGCCGTCGCGCGAACCCGCCCCCGCAAAAGCCGGTTGCACCAACCATCGTCGTGCCAACCATCGAGGTCTTCGACTGTTAAATTTTCAAGTTGCATGAAGCCCCCCTTTCCCGTGCTGATGTCTGTTACTAGACGAATGGGACGCAAATCTGAAGTCTGAATTTGTCCACAAAGTAATATTAACTATTATTTTCGTGAGTCTCTTCTCGCTCCAAGCCCATTGACGCAAGGGCCCGCATCTTTCTAATGCCGCTGAACAGCCGAGGCATCGCGCCGGGCAGGGATGTGCCTTTGCCAACCGATCCAACCTTACGCCCCCATCATGGCCCCGGACCGATGCTGGTCCTCGCCCTGATTGGCATAATCATCGGACTGGCTATCGCCTTGGCCGCCCGCAGTGCCGCGCCGGTCTATAGAGATCAGGCCCTCGTCGATACCGCCCAAACCGACAAGCCTGCGACCTTCGCTCCTCGGTTCGACGACACCGCCGCGCAAGAGGGTCTCGAAGACCGGGTCCAAGCCTACCGCGCCCGGGTCGAGGGGTTCTGGACCGTTCAGCAAAAGATGGCCCTCTTACGCGGCCGCAGCACCCAGAGAGCCAGCACCGGCTCGCGCAGCCCGATTCGTCCGGGAACCACCCCCCTCGAATGCCTGACCCAAGCGGTCTATTACGAAGCCCGGGGCGAGCCGCGCGAGGGCCAGCGCGCCGTCGCCCAGGTGGTCATGAACCGGGTGAACAGTGGCCGCTACCCCGCCTCGGTCTGCGCGGTGGTGTTCCAAGGTGCCGACCGCCCGGGCTGTCAGTTCAGCTTTGCCTGCGAGGGCAACCGTCAAGGCGGCCCCGTCAACCCGGCCAGTTGGGCCATATCTCAAGCCATAGCCCAAGAGGTGCTGGCCGCGTCCAGCCGCCCGAGCAGCATTTTTAACCCCGGCCCCACCGGCGCAGACCATTTCCACGCCGACTATGTCCAACCCAAATGGTCCGGCCAGATGCAGCGTCTGGCCCAGATCGGTCGCCATATCTTTTTCAACAGCGGGCAAAAATCACCTGCCAGCCCCCCATTCCCCCCCCAGACACAGGCTGAAAACAGCCTCAGCACCCCCTCAGAGCCGCAAAGATCGGCTCCAGAGGCCCAGAATGTGGGTCGCAAATGATGCCCAAATCCCCGGATCATCCGCACAAACCCCTGTCTTGATGCATTCTTTGGGGCCCAACTCCACAACTTGGGCATTGACAGCGATAATTATCGAATCTATCCAGAGGGTGCCTTGGGGGCAGATGTCGTCGTCGTGTTGACGCGCAGGCTGCGACCGTCATGGCGTCAAAACTGGCTCTCAAAGGACCTCTAGGGGGATCACTATTATGTCTATGAAGAAAATTCTTATGGCGGCCGTTGCTGCATCGGCGATCTCCGCCGCAGGTTCGGCTGGCGCTGTTTCGCTAAGCGGGACCACTGTTGGTGCGACCACGCCGCAGACGGTCGTGGCAGGCGTCGCCGGTGCGACTGTGACGCCCTACTATCTGGCAAGTGAATACAAGTATGCCACGTTGCCGACTGGCACGGTTGCGCTGAACGCCGCGCTGGCAAATGGATCTCTGGCCTCCGGCCAGTATATCGTGACTTACCGACTTGCAGGTGCGGGTACTTTTGATACGACGTTGACCAGCTCGGCGCTGCTGGACTACACAGTCCCTGTAGGCGGTACCTCTGCGGCCACGTCTGCGGTCGTGTCATCGAACACGGCGACTGAAGTCAGCTTTTTTGTGACCGTCGGTGCGGGTGACACGATTAGTGCGATCAGCTACGACGCTCCTGTCATTATGACTGCGATCGGTGAAGTCACTGCGCAGGTCGGCATCCAGTTTGCTGCCGCTCCGTCCACCCCTTTGGATGGTCAGTCGTTTTCGCCCGTTACAACCATCATCGACGCGACCAAGTCGTTCTATGCGTCAATTGGTTCTGAGCCAGCGACCGACGCAACGGCCAGTACGGTTAGCGATTTCCGCCAGTTTTTGAGCGGTGCAAACGTCGCAGGTACCTTGCAGACTGCTACGATTGGTTCGATTGTCTTTGATACGTACGTCCCCGGCGACGCCGCTGGCTCGGTTGTGTTCAATAGCCTGTCTGGTGCCCTGACCGCAGGTAATACGTCGGACGCTACCGATCTGGCAGCAGGCGCAACGGTGACTTTTGGTGGCTCTACCGGCGCAACAGAAAAGCTGCTTCTGGGTACCTCTGCGAGCATCTCGACCTTGATCACTGCCCCAATCGCGTCCAGCGCATTGGGCGCAACTTCGTTGACGACCACTTCTGCTCCAGTCGCAGGGACTTCTTATTACGTCCAAGCCACGACGACTTCTTCGGCGACGACAGGTGCGCGTTTGGCGGATTCGTCCTATACGGCGAGCGCGAAGCCAGCGCTTAACTCAGTGACACACAACCAAGTCGCAACTGCTGACATCATTCCTTTGGGAACCATCGGTTATGAGGGCGTCACGATTAATGCGGCATGGATCGGCGACGGAACGAACGGGTTCGACTACCGCATTCGCGTTGGTAATCAGGCGTCTACGCCTTTGGGTGAGGTGAAGGTGCTGCTCGTTAATCCTTCTTCAGCCCCAACGGCCACGTCTTACGTCGTGACGCCGAGCGTTACAGCGTTGGGTGAATTGATCATCACCAGTGCTCAGCTTAAGGCGGCTCTTGGTGCATTCGGTCGCTCGGACATTAAGGTCATCGTGCAAGGTTCCGAAGACAACATCTCGGCGAAGATGCGCGTCATCAACGGTACCACTGGCATCGTGAACGAACAGACCCTGGGCTTCGGCGCAGTGCCTGCTCAAGTTCAGTAATCTGATCCAGATCTCTGAATATCTAAGTGGAAAAGGGGAAGCGAAAGCTTCCCCTTTTTTATCGATTGAACGTCAGGCAACGTCATGAAAACCCTAAAAGGTACTTCGGCTTGGCGTGCGGCGGCAGCGAACCCTAATGGCCGCTGGAGTGACACAGAGGACCGGTTCTTGGGGCCTTTCTATAGGGCAACTCACACACCCCAATTCCCCCTGTCCCAAACCGACCGGTTCTTCTGTATCGGTTCCTGCTTTGCAAGAAACATCGAAGAGCATCTGATCTATCGCAACATCGCGGTCGAAAGCCGAAGGATCATTGCCCCGAGAACTGAGATATCAGCTCGGCCCAATGGGCTCGTGAACAAGTATACGACCCACGCCATCGCCCAAGAGCTGGAATGGGTGGTCTCGCCGCCAGAGACCTATGGTCATTTGGTGTTGGAAACCGAGGCGGGTTGGCGCGATCTCTTGCTGGCTCCTACTATTTCCCCTGTGACGCAAGAAAGGGCTGAGGTCCGTCGTCGCTATATCTCTGAGACCTACTTTCACCGACTACGATCTGTCGATGTGGTGATCCTAACCTTGGGTCTTAACGAGGTCTGGCGGGACAATCTGCTCGGAATATGGCTGAATGCGCCTCCGGGATTGAGCAATGTTCGCCGAGAGCCTGAACGCTTTAGTATCTATTCCAGCGATGTTCCGTCGAACCTAGAGGCGCTCGAAACCACCCATGCCCGGCTCAAAGCGATAAATCCTCACGTCCGTATCGTTGTCACTGTATCGCCTGTTCCCATGGGCGTGACCTTTTTTGATCAAGACATAAGCGTTGCCAACGCTAACAGCAAAGCGGTGCTGCGGTCTGCGGCCCAAACCTTTGCCAATACCCATTCAGATGTCGATTACTTCCCAAGTTACGAGATGGTGACCCTATCGGATCGCGCGGAAGCCTATGGCCCCGATTTCCTCCATGTTCGGAACCAGATGGTCGAGCATGTGATTGAGGCCTTCCTTGAAACCTATGGGTTGACTACACCCCGTCTAGAGCCTGGTTTTGTTGAGATGGCATATCTTGATGCCAATCCTGACGTAGAAGACCAGGTGCGTGAGGGTCTTTGGGACAGCGGCTTCGCGCATTGGCTGTCGCAAGGCAAGCAGGCAGGCAGACCTATGGTCCCACTCCATCGCTCTGACCGGTTGGTCGCATTGGGTGTTTACTAACCTCCACCCACTACCCACTCCGGATCAGGGGAGAGCTTCGGCTCTCCCCTTTTTCTTTGTCTGGAGGGTGGCGGGTCTCGTGCCTATTATAATGTCGTGCGCCTATTGCGGCGGTTTTGGTGGCCCTGTGCGACTCAGGGGCGGATCCTCCGGCGGGGGGCTGGGGCCTCGCGTCTGCCGCGTTTTGATTCAAGGCCCCGGCCGGGCCCGAGGGCCCTTACGCCCCGTTAAAGCCCGAAAAAGGGCATGATGAGCGGCCCAGGCGACCCGTGTCCCCCGCCTCGAGCGGGCCAGACCCATCTACCTAACCCCCCGATATGATAAAAAAATACGCAAGGCTTGGCCCTTTGCGCGCCGCCTTTCTTAACAATCTGTGATCCTTTGGCGACGCTCAGGCGGCCAAAGCGACCCTGCGACCCGCCCCCTTGACCCAATAATAGCCTTAACTACCCAAATTGGGCATTGACCTAGACATTTGGGCAATGTAATTAACATTCACACTACCGGAGCTACAAGCCCCCGCGTTTTTACGCGGGCAACGAACCTGTTTGCGGTATTGACAGCTATAATTATCGGATCTATCCAGAGGGTGCCTTGGGGGCAGATGTCGTCGTCGTGTTGACGCGCAGGCTGCGACCGTCATGGCGTCAAAACTGGCTCTCAAAGGACCTCTAGGGGGATCACTATTATGTCTATGAAGAAAATTCTTATGGCGGCCGTCGCTGCCTCTGCCCTGTCGGCCGGTGTTGCCAACGCCGCGACGATCAGCAACACCTCGACTGTTGCCGGCGTCAGCTTGGCGCCAGCTGGTGCGACGATCACGGTTAACCCTTACACTGTCGCTTCGGAAATCGTCACCACGTCGACCACGGCGGCTACTTCGGTTCTGACGATCACGCCAACGACCGCAACGACCATCGCGGCTGGTAACTACATCGTCACCTACAACATCACTGGCGGTACCTTCACCACCACGGGCGTCACGACTGCCAGCCTGGCCGTTAACGGTGCCAACGTTGTTGCCAGCGTCAACACCGTGTCCGCGACCAGCATCTCCTTCAACGTCACGGTCGGCGCAGGTCTCTACCTGACCGAGGCCAGCCTGACCAACGCGGTCAAGCTCGGCGTGGCCAAGTCAGATGTGTCGATCAGCGGCAGCATCACCACGGCTGATGGTGCCAATGTCGACGGCGGCGCAATCGCAGCGAAGAAGATCATCGACTATCGTCCAGCCTTCCTCTTCGACGGTACTGCAGCTGACGCTACTCTGACCATCGCCAGCGGCTTTAAAGCCTTTGCTGTCGGCGGCGCTTCGACCGACATCGGAACCGGCATCGGTTTCGCAACCAATGACGGCGTTGACGCAAACGACGTCGTGTACATTGACGCCGCCGGTAACGCTGCCACGACCGCAGACCTGACTGGCGCTGTTGTGACCCTGACCGGTGACGTGTCGGCATTTGATGCAGACGCAAACGGCACGGCACCTGACACGGACACGACCAACGTGTTCACCTTGGCGGGTGCAGACCTAACCGCGATCCAGGGTCAGACCCTGACCATTGGTCTGTCACAACAGGCTACGCCAGTCGCTGGTAACGCCTCGGACTACTCGCTCGGCGTCGAAGTCGAAATGGCCGCAGGCTATACGGCTCCTACCTTTGCTTCGATCCCACTGGGTTCGGTGGCTCTGGAAGGCACCAACTTCTACGCTGCTTGGGTTGGCGATGGCACGAACGGCATCAACTACACGATCCGTCTGGGCAACCGTTCGGCCGCACCAGTCACCGGCGTTTCCGTCGCTCTGCTGAACTCGCTGAACGCAACGACCGTGACCACCTGCGCCATCGGCACCATCCCCGCTTCGGGTGAACTGCTGATCACCAGCGCCTCGCTCAACGCTTGCTTCGGCAACTACGGTCGCGCTGACCTTCGCATCACTGTTCAAGCTTCGAACAGCGCCGTCACGGCGAAGATGCGCTCGGTCTCGGCTGGCGTCGTCAACGAGCAGAGCCTCGGTGGCGGTACCACGACCGCTTCGGCGAACTAAGCCTAACCAAATACCCTCTAGAGAAGGGGAGAGCTTCGGCTCTCCCCTTTTTCTTTGCCTTGGGCCTAACAGCCGCCGTGACCTTGGTCCGGTGGCTTTTTGTTTGGGGGTTAGAGCCCCGAACCCCCGCTGAACCAGACCCTCGTCTCTGCCGATCCCCGCCGCGCCAGTCCCCTCATGACGCCGCAAGGGGCGGGCTGGATGCAGACAACAATAGCGATAAATACTCTAATAGTTAGCAAAAGCTATTTTACACCCTTGGGTATTGACGCCCCAACCTTTTGATTCTACGAAAATGAAGCCTTGGGGGCAGATGTCGTCACGAAGACGCACAGCCTGCGACCGTCACGGCGTCAAACTGACTCTCAAAGGACCTCTAGGGGGATCAACCAAATGTCTATGAAGAAAATTCTTATGGCGGCCGCGGCCGTTACGGCTCTTACGGCGGGTAGCGCGAGTGCTGCTTCGATCTATAAGGCGCTCGTTTCAAACAAAACCGTGTATGATGCGACTGCAGCTGAAGCTAGCCGATCAACGCCATACAAGATCGCCACCGAAACCAAATATGGCGACGGGCTGAGTACGACCTCAACTGCCGATCATAACAAAATCACTCTCAAGGTTGACCAAGGTCGGTTGTCGAACGGCGGCTCGAACAAGGACTATGTTGTTACGTTTACCTATGCGGGTAATGTGGGCTTCAAGGAAGCTATCGACAATACCAAGTTGAGCCTGGGCCATAATTCCGGCACCTACTCCGGTTGTTCGCACAGCACAACCCTTTCAGAGGGTGGCTTAGCCAAGGGTAAGTCGGTAACCTTTGTCGTGAACCTAAACACCGGTTGTACGAGTACCGCTGGTCCAGACCTGTTCATTCTTGATGCACCGCTCACTGTCACTGGTTCCGGTGAAGTCACTGTGACCGGGAAAATCTCTACTGGTGGTACCTCTATTGATAATGGTGAAGCAACAGCTCGCACCTTGATTAAGAACGAGGCGGGAATCATCTTTACCACCGATACGGATACAACGGCTACCAACTGGAAGCTTGCGGGCACCACCGCCTACACAACACTCACTGATAATACGGATATCGGTACATATACATTGAAGTTCGCTACTGCAGATGCAAATACCGGTCCATTCATCAATGCTGACGCCACCACCCGCTTAGACAGTTTGAACCTTACCGCTGATGTGAAGGTCGAAGGTGACGTATCTGCGACGTCGATTTCAATCGGCGGAACAAATGGAACCAAAAATGCCGACAAAAACACATCATCTCGCACAGCTATAGCCGCGAGTGCTACTGCAGTTGTGATCAAGGTCGTCGCGGACGCCGACCTGAAAACATCTCAGCCTTCGCGGACATACAGCATGACCGTGACGCCTGCGACCACATCAGACAAGTTCACGGCACCTTCAGCAAAGACCCAAACGCTGCAAACGGTTGGTCTCGAAGGCACTAACTTCAATGTGCCATGGGTAGCCGGTAGCCAGTCGCCTTCATCAACGGTCATCCGGATCGCAAACAACGGTACCACTGACACCGGTGCTGTGACGGTGATGATTAAGTCACCTATCCGGAACGAGGGTACAACGGTTGGAGGCACCACCTGCACCAGCTCGACCTTGTCGTCGTTGGGTAAGATTGCTGCCGGTGGCGAATTGACCCTGGGCGCGACTGAACTCAAGTCATGCTTTGGTGATTTCAAGCGCGGTGACTTGGTTGTGACGGTTCAGGCTGCCACAGACAATTTGACCGCCAAGGCCCGTCTGACGACGGCATCAGGTCAAATCTCTGAGACCTCGATTGGTGGCCTGAAGCAGTTTGGAGCCTACTAACTCTATCGTTTAGAATACCTTGGAACTGGGGAGGGCTTTGCCCTCCCTCTTTTTTTGGCTAAGGTGCGGGGGTTGGTTTTGGGTGATTGGGCCTTATGACGGATCTTTTGGCCTTGGGGCCTGTGGCCATTGTCGGCATGCATCGGTCGGGGACCTCTTGCCTGGCGGGCTGTTTGGAAGATTGCGGTCTGGTCTTGGGCGTGGTCAATCGCGCCGCGCCGCATAATCGTAAGGGCAATAACGAAAATGAGGCCCTGCGCGCCGTCCATCACCGCATCCTGACCGACCGGGGCTTTGACTGGGACAATCCGCCCTCGGCCCCCATCCTCTGGACCCGGCAAGAACGGGCCGACCTCGCCGCCTGCCTGCAAGACTATGACCCGGCCAAGCCTTGGGGCTTCAAGGACCCGCGCACCCTCTTTCTGCTCGACGGCTGGTTCGATCTGGTCCCCGGTCTGCGGCTGGCGGGCTCGTTCCGTCACCCCCTCGAAACCGCCGCCTCCCTAACCACCCGCGATGGCTTTTCCACCGAAAAGGGCCTCAGCCTCTGGCAAGCCTATAACCGCCAAATGCTGTTCTGGCACGCCCGCGCGGCTTTCCCTGTTCTCTTCTATGACTCTGATTCCGCTCGCTATTTAGCCGAGGTTCAGGCCATGGCCAGGGCCCTCGGGCTTGACCCCACAGCCCCCATCCGCTTTCGCGATGAGAGCCTGACCCACCATGCCATAGCGCATGCGCCCCCCTCCGACTGCCTGTCGCTCTGGCACGATCTGCACGCCGCCCGCACCCCTCTGACAGGGGCCTAACGTGCCCAAGATCAGCTATATTGTCGGGGCCTTCGACATGCGCCGCGAGCTGCCGCGCACGGCCCTGTCCCTCTGCGCCCCCTATCAGCGCGGCATGGACCCCGGCGATATTGAGATCCTGATTGCCGATAATGGCTCCACCGATCCGGTCGATCCGGCCTGGTTCGCGTCGGTTCCCGCCGACGTGCGTGTGCTGCGCTATGACGGTCTGGGTCGCTCGCCCGCCATCGCCCTGAACCGCACGGCATCGCTGGCCCGTGCGCCGGTTATCGGCATGGTCATTGACGGCGCCCGCATGGCCAGTCCCGGCGTCAGCGCTCTGGCACTCTCGGCTCTGGCCACCCATCCACGCGCCGTCGTCACCACGCTCGGCTTTCATCTCGGCTATGAGACCCAGCAGATCTCGACGACCAAGGGCTATGACCGCGCGGTCGAGGATCAGCTCCTCGCCTCCATCGGCTGGCCCGCCGACGGCTATCGCCTGTTCGAGATCTGCGCGGCGGGCGAGAGTGGGGTCCATGGCGCTCTGGCACCCTTACCGGAATCCAATCTGCTGCTGATGGAGCGTGAGAGCTGGGACCGGATCGGCGGCTTTGATGAGCGGTTCGTGTCCTTGGGCGGTGGGATGGTCAATCACGCCCTGCTCGACAAGGTCCGCGCTGATTCGGCCCTGCAAGAGGTCATGCTGCTGGGCGAGGGCAGTTTCCACCAGCTCCATTACGGCGCCACGACCCAGCCCGGCGGCATCAATCGCCCCGCCGACAGCGCCCCACAATCTGCGACCCTCGGCGAGGTCTATCTGTCCGAGCGCACCCGTCTGACGGCTGAATTGACACGCCAGGGGATTGGGCAGGGGACGGGGCAGGGGGGGCAAAGGCCGCCGGTCCTGATGGGCGATGTCGATGAGCGTTCCCGCCGGTTCTTTTTTCCGGCAAGATGATCTGCGATAGGGCGTGATGGTCGGCGGAGTGCAGTCTTGAAACAGTGCGTGTTCTTGGTGGGGGGATTGGGGACCCGGTTGGGGGCCATTACCCAGCAGGTGCCCAAGCCCTTGGTCGATGTGGGGGGCAAGCCCTTCCTCGCCTGGCTCGCCGACGAGGTGGCCCGTCACGGCTTTGAAGAGATCGTCCTGCTCAGCGGCTATCGCGCCGAGCAGTTCGAGGCCATGGCCGACTATATTCGCGGCCTTGGTCTACGCGTTGTCCATTCGGTCGAGCCTGCGCCCGCCGGGACCGCCGGGGCCCTGACCTATGCGCGAGATCAGCTCGACGAGACCTTCTTGCTGTTCAATGGCGACGGTCTGTTTGATGTGAACCTGCGCGATCTGGCCCGGCCCTTGGCGCCCGAAGCCATGGTGCGACTGGCCCTGCGCGTCATGCCTAATGCCGACCGCTATGGCACGGTGACGCTAGAGGACGAGCGGATCACCGCCTTTTTGGAAAAGAAGGGGACGGGACAGCCGGGTCTGATCAATGGCGGCATCTATGCCATGCGCCGCGCGGTTTTGGACCGGATCGGGTCCTTGCCCTGCTCGCTGGAACAGGACGTCTTTCCGGGGCTGGTCACGGAGGGGCGGTTGCAGGGCGCAGTCTTTGATCGGCCCTTCATCGATATTGGCATTCCCGAAGCCTTGGCCGAGGCCCAGACCTTCGTGCCCGGTGTGGCGCGGCGCGGGGCGGTGTTCTTTGACCGCGACGGGGTGCTGAACGAGGATATTGGCTATGCCCATCGGCCTGATCAGCTGCGCTGGATGCCCGGCGCGCGCGAGGCGGTGAAGCGGGCCAATGATGCGGGCCTCTTCACCTTCGTGGTGACCAATCAGGCTGGGGTGGCGCGCGGGCTCTATGACGAGGCCGCGATTGTCCAGTTCCACCGCGCCATGCAGGACGATCTCTGGGCCATCGGGGCCCATATGGACGGGTTCGAATATTGCCCCCATCACCCGGACTTTGGCCCTGACGGCACCGCGCCCGTCGATTGCCGCCGTCGAAAGCCGGGGCCGGGCATGATCCTCGACCTGATGGACCGCTGGACCATCGATCCGGCCCGCAGCCTGTTGATCGGGGACCGTGAGACGGACCTTGCGGCAGCGTCGGCGGCGGGGATTGCGGGGCACCTCTATGAGACCGGCTCGGTCGATGATCTGCTGGCGCGGGCCTTGGGGGCCGCCTGATGGGTTTGGCACGGTCTAAGGCTCAGGCACGGGCGGGGTTCTCGATCCTAGAGGCCATTATCGCGCTGGCCATCACCGGCTTTGCCATGACCGTGGTGTTGTCGATTGGTACGCGCGGCAGTCAGATGGGATTTGGTCTGGGCAACCGGATCTTGAGCACCACCGATGACCAGATGCGCGACCTGACCCTGCAGTCGGTCGTTTCGTCGATGATCGTGCCGAGCAGCCTGCTCCTCTATCGCCCACCGACTGATTTTCGCGCCACGGCCTTCACCAAGCCGGACGGGGATAATCCCTTGCCGCTGGAGGGCGATGCCCAACATCTGGTTGGCAGCGGCCTTCTTAAGCGCGATACGGCCTGCGGCGATCAGGGTCCGGTCGGGCGGCTGGAGCTGGGTCTAGAGACGATGGAAGGCAAGACCTTGCTGGTCTGCCGCGTCGATGCCAAGCCACCTAAGACTCTGATGAATATGGGTGTTTCGCGGGCGAGCTTTGCCTATTCGCGCGATGGCGTGACCTGGACGGACCGGGTCTCGATCACCCCCGGCGCGCCGCCCAATGCCCTGTCCGAGCGTGGAAAGGGCCGGGTCCTGTTCGTGCGCATCGCCACAGAGGACGGCAAGACCCTGATCGTTGCCAAGGCCGATAGCGGCCGCCCGCGCGTGCCTTCGATCTCGGATGCAGACCTATGAGCGGGGTGCGGGCCGATCGTCGGGCTGGCTTTGCCTTGCCTGTGGTGTTGGTCACGATCTCGATCCTGACCCTGATCTTCCTGACCATCGTGGTGGCCATGGACGACCTCTATGGCGAGATCGCGACCCAGAAGTCCGAGGCCACTTTCCAGCTTCAGGCACTGTCAGCCGAGGCGCAGTTTGCCTATCTGGCCACGACCGAGCCCTTGACGATCCAAGGCTTAAACGTCGGTGGTCCGCGTTACGAAGAGATGCGCGGTGATGCGCCCATCGTGGTCGATCCAAACCAACTTCAACTCATCAAGCTTGACGCCTCGCCCTATGGCTGGAACCCGCGCAAGGATGGGACCCGCCCCGCCCTTGAGGTTTTGGTGCAGGATGAGGGCGGTTTGCTCAACCTGTCCTATGCGCCGCGTGAGGCCTTGGTGCGGCTGTTCATGCTGGCTGGATCGGACGCGGCATCGGCGGGGAAGCTGGCCTCAGAGGCGGTGGATTTTCGCGATATTGACGATCTTCTGACGGTCGATGGGGCCGAGGCGGCGGACTATAGCCGCGCTGGATTGACGCCTCCGACCAACCGGCCATTCCAGCAGGTGTCTGAAATCAATGGCATTCTGTCGTGGTACACCCGCACCCCGCCGCTCTGGCGACAGGTGGTCCCTCTGGTGGCCGCCCGGCCCGATGGGATGAGCTTCAATATCAATACGGCTCCGGTTGAGGTCTTGATGATGCAGTTTGGCATAACCAAGGCTGATGCTCAGATGATCGTCGACCGCCGCCGGATCGAGCCGCTCTATAGCCTGTCGCAGGTCGGGCTGATCGGGGATGATGAGCAGAGCTACACCTTCCCCTCGGGCCGGTTTCGCTTTAGCGTTGTCGATCAGCGGCAGGGAATAGGCTACAGTTCGCGCCTGTCCCTAACTCCGGCAAGTCGGGACCGCCCCATCTGGGTCGAAGATACTATGGTTCAGAGGTTTAAACCGCGTGCTCAACTCTCAAATCAAACGCCTCCTGCCTTTCCAAGGTCGACTGTTCAACCTGACAACTGACGGGCGGCTGGAGCGGCTGGAGCCGGTCCTTAAGGGGGTGCTGGGCCTGGGTGCCGTCGTGGTCCTAAGCCGTCAGCGCTGTATCTTCGCGGCCTATAGCCCGCCCAAGGGGGTGACCGGCAGTGCGGCTCTGGCGGCGGCGCGGCTGTTTGCGACCGCCAACGCCCCCTTCGCCCAGTCTGGCCAGCAGATCTGCCGCAAGGGTGAGCAGTTTGGCATCTGGTGGTGGGATAGCGCTTGGACTGTCGAGGCGCTGGCTGCGGCGGGCCTGAACGAGACGGTGACGATTCTGCCCGAACCGCTGGTCCAGCAGCCGGGGACGGGCGCGCGGCTCCTTCGGTCAGGGGCGGGCTTTGAAGCGCAATATTGGCGCGATGGCTTCTTGGTCGGCACCCACTGGACTCTGTCGCCCTATAGCGATGCGGCCTGGCAAGATTTCCTGCGCGAATTTCCCGATCAGGACAGTTTGGAGCCTCTGCCGCCCCTGTCCACCGTCGTGCGCGCGCCCGACAACCGCTATCTGAAATCCTTGGTCAGCGGCCAGATCTGGGGGGTAAGTGGCCGTCTGGGCCTCGCCGCCGCCGCCATCTGTCTGGTCGCCTTTACCGGCTTTTTCCTCGGCCAAGCCCTGCGCCTCGACCTGCAGATCCGCAAGGCTGAAGCCCAGATCGAGGCCCTGCAGGCCGGTAATGATCCTGAGGCCAAGGCGAGCCTAAAGCGTGAGTTGAACGCTGTGGTCCAGTCCGAACGATTCTTTGTCAGGACCTCTCCGGCCGAGTTGATGCAGAAGGCTCAGAAGGTCATCTTACCATTCAAATATAAGCTGACCGACTTCGAATCGGACGGCAAACAGGTGTCCTTTTCCTTGCCCGAAGAGGCCAGCGCCGGAGTCGATATCCTGACCGAAGAGCTTGAAAAATCGAAAGATTTCGCTCAGGTCACACCCGTCTTTAACAAGGCCCGTCGCCGGGTCGTCTTCACCATGACTGTTCAGGCAGCAGGGCGGGGCGAGTAGGTTCGGATCAGCTGACAATCTTCGTTCAGGGCGAGCCGGATCGAGCGTTTGCCTAGGCTCGAGACCTCAATATCACTGACCGTGCATTGACCGCTGGACTTGAACTGAATCGGGCTCGCATAGGCCGCTTTCCAGGTCTTGGGCAGGGTGATGGCCACCCACTGCTTTTGCGGACCTGCGGGTTCCGGTGAGCCTGCTCCGGTAGGGTCTGGCGCACCAGGCAGGACCTGCTCGGTCAGCCAAAGATCAGTCTGTTCCAGATAGGCCCGGCGGCGCAGGGTCGAGACCTGACGCTGCATCTCAAACTGCAGGGTATGGACCACCACCTGATCGAGCGCTGCCCCCATGCGCGGCATGACCATCACGACCGACAGGCTGATGATCGCCAGAACAATCATCATTTCGAGCAGGGAATAGCCGGACTTCGCGCTGTGAGGCGGGGCTTGGGTCATGGCCTATCCATCGAAACCGGTCAGGCCCTCAGCCCGGCCTAGACAACGATATCCGCATTATTGCCTTCGCCGCCGGGCTTGCCGTCCGCGCCCAAGGTGCTGAGCGTCGGGCTGTCATTGCTGGATGCTGGGGGCGTATAGACATAATCGCGGCCCCATGGATCCTTGGGCAGTTCACCATCCAGATAGGGTCCGCCCCAGCCCTCGACCTCGGCCGGGGCCTTTTCAAGCAGTTTCAAGCCCTCGTCGCCGGTCGGAAAACGATCAATATCAAGACGCATGGTCATGACCGCCGACTTCAAAGATTTCATCTGAACCCGCGCGGCCGTAATCTTAGACTTGTCCAACTGCGCAAAGAGGCGAGGTCCGACCAAGGCGACAATCATGCCAATAATGGCCAGAACAATGAGGATCTCAAGCAGGCTATAGCCAGCGACTCGGTCGGCGGGATTTTTGGAACGGGTCATAAATGAGCCATCATGTCTGTTCAGAGAAAGGTAACTAAGCGTAGATAAAAACGCTCAAATCATTGAAATACCTATCTCATTTTCACCTAGACACTGCAAGGGAAATTCACCATAACAAATGGCGAACCCGTCTTGAGCAGATTGTTTTGCTGTTCGGTTGTTCATTTCTTTCTTGGTCTGTAACCACATGTCCTTTCAATCCCTATGGAGCGCCATCTCCTCAGCCTACGCGGGATGGACGGCGCGTGAGAGGATGTTGGTTATTGGCCTTGGATTGGTGCTGCTCTTGCTGGCCCCGATCAAGAGCTATGACTTGGCCAAAGCCCTACAGGACCGTCAGTTCGAAACCCAGATCAACTTGGGCGAAGCGCAGGTCCGCAGTCAGTCCGGGGTCGGCGATGTTGGGGCCTCGCTCAAGGTCCGGCGCGAGGCGGTCTCTAAGGGCTTGCGCACCGTTCGTTCGGTCGCTGTTGGTAAGGTTCTTCTGGTCCAACAGGTAACGGAGCTGGCGGTCAATGCGGGGGTGACGGGCGTGGATGTGTCCGTCGGTGATGTGACCGATACGGTCGGCCTAATGACGGTGATCCATATTCAGCTCAACGGAAACTTTAGCTGGCCGAGTTTCACCAAGCTGCTCACCACTATCGCCAGCTCGAAACAGAAGATCATTATCAGCAGCATCTCCATCAATAAGGAACAGTCCAATCGGCTGCGCCTGGGCTTTGATGTGCCGGTGATCATCGGGACCCCCAGCCAATGATCAACCGTAGTCTTATCGTCCTGATCGCTTCGGCAGGTTTAACAGCCTTCGGGCTTGGTCTGATCAGCATGCCCTCAATACCGACGAGCGCCCAGCGTGCGCCCCGACCGCAAGCTGAGGCCATTGCCCCAACGCCAGCGGTCAATCTTCCTCAGATTGCCAGCTATTTTGTCGGCCTAAACCCGCCGCCCTTTGTGCCGCCACCGCCGCCTCCGCCGCCACCGCCGCCGCCACCGGATGTGGCAATCCTATTTCGGCAAGATCTGGCCGCTGTCGCCGATGCCGGACAGGGGCTTCAGCTTCTGATAGATGAAGGCGGCGGACGTATGAGATGGCTCGGTGTTGGCTCTGAGTTTAAAGACGGTTGGAAAGTGGATGGGTTCGATCGTCAAAAGGTCGTGCTTCGGCGCGGTAAGCAGACAAGATCCATTTCGTTATTTAAGCGTGTTCAGCAAAGCCCTCTGGGGAATTAGAGAATGAAGACCCGCATCCGCACTTGGGCCACAGGTTCAACCGCAATAGGCCTTTGCCTCGTGCTGTCCGGCTGCGCCGCGTTCCCCAAGATCAGAACCGGCGTAACGCCTGCCCTTTCGCTACAGGATGTGACACCTGATGATATGGTGCAGGCCGCTTCGGAGCGTCCGACCGTAACTGAGCCGACCCTGATCGACATCCCCAAATCGAGCGATAGCGGCATAAAGCCCAGTGAACCTGAGGCCTCAGCCGATCAGATCGCCAGCCTGTTTCCCGCCGACGGCACTGTCGATGCCACCTTGCCACCGCAAGCCTTGCCCCAGTTCCTCGATGCGGCCTTTGGACAGATTCTCAAGGTGCCCTATGCCTTAGGCCCCGGGGTTGCAGACCGTCAGGATGTGATCACCCTGCGCAGTGGCCCGCAGATGTCACAGCGCCAATTCTTGCTGCTGCTCCAGACGGCCCTGCGCGACTATGGGCTGCGGCTCTATGTGCGTAATGGCACACTCTCGGTCTTGGACGATAAGACGCCCGCCTCTGGCGCAGCCGCTATCTTGCGTAGCCGCTCGGCCAATGACACGCCCGAGGGCTCGCGCACCGTGGTGCAGTTTGTTCAATTGCAGACCCTTGAAGCCAATGCGGTTCAGGGCCTCCTAACAGACCTGTTCCCACCCAGCCGCGCGGTCAGTATTCGCATGGAGGGTCTGACCAACTCGCTGGCTATCAGCGGCGCGGCCCGCGATGTGCAAAGCGTCGTTAGCTTCCTGCAGCAACTGGATAAGCCCATATTCGAGGGGTCCCAGGTGGTGCGTCTGGAGCCGATCTTCTGGGGGGCAGATAGCTTTGCCAAGGCGCTTGAAGATACGTTGACGGCGGAGGGCTATAAGATCTCTCGCACGCCGATGGTGTCCCGTACCGCCTTGATCCTGTCTATGCCGACCACCAATCAGGTGCTGGTCTTTGTCAGCGATCCTGACGTCATGAAGCGGGTAAAGTTCTGGGCCCGTGAACTGGATCAGGCCAATGCCTTTGGTGATAAGACGGCCAGCTTCGTCTATGACGTTAAAAATGCCAGCGCCAAGGATCTCGGCGCTCTGGTGATGGGCAATGGCGGCGGCAGCCGTGAGTCTGCCTCAGGCTCTTCGGGTGTTGCCGGAACCGCACCGGCCAGTTCCGCGGATCGCGTGTCTATGGGCGGCGGTATGTCCGGCTCTGCGGCGGGGGGGTCGATCATGGTTGATCCCATCGGCAATCGCATCATGTTTACCGGTACAGCGGCTCAGTTTGCGCAACTTCGCAGCCTGTTAGAGAAGCTAGACACGGCCCCGCCTCAGGTCTTGATTGAAGTCACTGTCGCCGAAGTGACACTGACCGATGCGACCAAGGTGGGTCTGGAGTGGTTCTTCAGCCGTTCCGGGGGTAATATCAATGGGTCTGTCTCAGGCGGTACCAAGGGCGGCTTAGGCATCGGTAGTTCGGGTCTCGCCCTTAATTTTACCGGGAACACGGACCTTCGTGCGGCCTTTAATGCTTTTGCCTCGAACAACAAGGTCAACATCATCTCGCGCCCGCGCCTTCTGACCAAAAGCGGTGAGGAGGGTCATATTCAGGTTGGTACCGACGTGCCGATCATCACCTCGCAGGCGGCGTCAAACGTCCAGAACAATGGCGCAACCAGTGTTCTGCAGTCGGTGCAATATCGTCAGACCGGTGTGATCTTGACGGTTAAGCCGGTGGTTTATGGCGGCAACCGAGTCGATTTGGAAATCAAACAGGAGCTGTCAAAGGTCGGCTCGGGCGGGAGCGCCGCCATTGCTAGCCCACCCATTCTTAATCGCAGCCTCCAGACCAAGCTCTCAATCATTGAGGGCTCGACCTCGGTTCTGGGTGGCTTGATCGACAACAACTATAGCAAGTCCAACAGTGGCATCCCGTTCTTGAAGGACCTGCCCGCGGCTGGCTCCCTGTTCCGCCAAGATGTGGTCGACGGCAATAAGACCGAGTTGATCATGCTGGTGACGCCCTTCATCATTCGTGACAGCAACGATATGGACGAACTGGCCGCTCAGATGTCCGGTGAAATGAACAAGGCCTTCCGGGTCGGTGGCAGCAGCTCCTACACCCTAACCGGCATTCGGACGGGTCTGAATCTAGGCCTAGGGCTCCCGCAAGCGGTGTTGCCGGTTGCCGGAAAGGGACGTGTCGTCCGGCCTTTGCCTAAAAGTCCGACTCCTCAGACACCAACGACTGCCAGCCCAAGCGATCGACCGTAAACTGATCGTCAATATCGCGGCCGCGATCCTTCAGCGTCACTGTGACGTGATAGAGCCGCACATTGAATTGCCCATCCCCGGTGGGCATGCCGATGCTGCGCCGTGCGGGCGTGAAGGGCACGCTGGTCCAGCTCATCACCACGGTGTTGGATAGACTCGTCTCGCCATTGGGCTGAGCCTCTGGGTTCAGAGCGGTCACCACACTCAAGGCCGATTGGCGTAAGGATAGCCGGTCCAAAGTCCTTTGATGCTTGATCTGGTTGGCGGCCAACTGTTGCTGCAGCGAGAGGATCGCGGTCAGGCCGACCGAGGCGATGGCGAGGGCAACGACCGCTTCGACCATGCTGAAACCGGCGCGAGATCGGATCATGCCAGACCTCCGAAGACAAAGACGCCGCCCGCCAAGGCCAAGAACAGGCCAAGCGGGATCTTGATCGGCTCGTCCGTGCCCTCTTGCCCCCGGCCACGTAACCGCTGCAAGGCAAGGCCCCAGACCGCACCGGCCAAGGCAGCGCTGGACAGGACCCACATGCCGCGCTCTGGCCCAAGCAGCAGGCCCAACGCCGCCATCAGCTTGACGTCGCCAAAGCCAAGGCCATCGAGCCCCTTGGTTTTTTTCCATACCCACGCCACCAGAGCCATCAGCCCACCGCAGATGATCGCGCCCAGAAGATGGGCCAGCCACTGCTGATCTTGCCAAAGGGTCAGGCCCGCACTGATTGCGACCGTGGCGGTAAAGACATCGGGAATGATCTGATAGCGACCATCATAATAGACGATGCCGACCAAGGCCCCGGCCAGCAAGATACTGGCCACACTGCCCGCGCCTTGGCTGGTTGGAAAGATAAGGGCGCTGGCGAGGCTGGCTGAGACGACCGCCGCGCTCAGGAGGATCTGAACCCGGCGCGACAGGGGTGCCAGGCCAATCTCAAGCAGTAGGTGCCTTGGCACCCACACGGCTATCATGGCCATGATCACGCTCAGGCCAACCGCTAGACCAATGACCTCAAAGGACGGTGTCATAGACGCTAGATAGGGCTAGGACCAAGGACAGGGCCACGACGCCGACCAGCACCGATATGATGCCGATGGCCAGCGGCTCAATCAGGGCGGTGAGGCGCTTCATCATGTCCGACAGCTTGTCGTCATAGCCGTTGGCCAGGAAGTCAAACATCTTGCCCAAACTTCCGGACTTCTGACCGGCGCGCAGCAGGCTGAGGTCCATAGAGGTCAAGGTCGTGTGCCGCCCTAGCGATTCATCGACGGCCACACCGGCTTTCAGGTCGCGTTCAAACTGTTCGAGCGCCAGTTGAAATCCGCCCTCAGGCGTCGCCTTGCGGCCCAGATTTGAGGCCTCCAACAGGCCAACCCCATTGCGTAGGGCAAAGCCGGTCAGCCGTGCCCAGGTCGTGATCTCGCGATATTTCAGAAGGTCCCCGATCAACGGAATATTATGCGCCATCCGATAGGCCGACTTGCGAACGGCGGGGTTGAGAAAGGCAAAGACCGCGCCGCTTATCGCCGCGCCAATCACAGCCAGCAAGAGCAGCACATGGTTGCTGGCCAGTTCGCCGGTCTCGATCACCCAGCGCGAAATCATCGGTAGCTTGTCGCGCTTATCGCCAATCATGACCGAAAAGCGGGGCACCACCTGGGTGAAGATGAACAGGACTGCAGCGAGGCCGACGCCGCCCAAAAAGGCGGGATAGGTCATAGCATTGGCCAGATCGCGTCTTAACCGGTCCTCATTGGCCATCTGATTGGCCGCGTCGCGTAAGACCTCGTTGAGTTGGCCCGTGGCCTCACCCACCCGGATCATCGAATAGACATAGAAGGGAAAGATCGGGGTCTCGGTCTCCATCGCGTCGGCAAAGGTCGCGCCGCGCTTGAGGGCCGTTGAGAGCTTGGTGAACTGGGCCTTGGCCTCGAGGCTGGTAATGCCGATGGCCACCGTGTCGATCGATTCCAGCAGGCCCACGCCCGCGTCCATCATCAGGGCCAGTTGGCGCAGGACCGTCACCCGGTCGGTAAAGGACAGGGCCCCGCGCTTGCCTTCAGCGGCCTTTTCGGCCCGCTCTTCCAGCTTGATAGGGGTCAGACCCTTGGCGGACAGGGCCTTGATGGCGGCGCTTTGATCCTTGGCGCGAATACGGTCAGCAATCTTCGCGCCCGCGCTGTTGATGGCGGTGAACTGATAGAGGCGCTCAGGACTGTCAATATTGCTCATTCGACGCTCAAGGGCACATCAGACCGGACCGGATCATCATCCATCTCCGAATCAGGGATAGCGATAACCCGTTGAATTTCGGTCAGGCTGGTCTCGCCTCGCGCCGCCTTAAGCACGCCGTCTTCGAACATGGAGCGATAGCCGGTGGCGGCGGCGATCTTAGCGATCTGCATCTCTGACGCGCCCTCGCGCATAGCGCTGGCGATTTCGGGCGTGAAGTGCAAGATCTCATAGATGCCGACCCGGCCCGAATAGCCGGTCTGGTTGCAGCGCGCGCAGCCAACGGGATGGCGAAAGTCTGCGCCGCAATCCTGCACCGCTTGATGGAGATTGGCCGGAACGAATGGGCGCCAGTCGCTGGCCTTGGCCGGCATAGAGCAGGCCTTGCAAAGCCGCCGCACGAGACGTTGCCCCACGACCCCGCGCAAGACATCGGCCAGAAGGTAGTTTTCCACGCCCAGATCGATCAGGCGCGGCAAGGCGGCGATGGCGGAGTTGGTGTGGACGGTAGAGATCACCATGTGACCGGTCAGGGCCGCCTGCACCGCGATCCGCGCGGTCTCAGAGTCGCGGATTTCACCGACCATGATCACGTCCGGATCTTGGCGCAGGATCGAGCGCAACCCTGCGGCAAAGGTCAGACCGATATCGCTACGAACATGGACCTGAACCACACCGGGCAGGTCAAATTCGACCGGATCTTCGACCGTAACGATCTTGCGCTGACCATCATTGAGGCCGCTGAGCAGGCGGTAGATGGTGGTGGTCTTACCCGAACCGGTTGGACCGGTGATCAGCACGATGCCGTTGGGTTGCTCGACCAGCTTGGCTAGCCCTTCGGCATCGGCCTTGGGCATGCCCAGTTCCGTCAGCTGCGGAATACGGCTGGTCTTGCCCAAAAGACGCATGACAATCGATTCGCCCCAGGCGGCGGGTAGGGTCGAGACGCGAAGGTCGATATCTTGGCCCGATATGCGGATGGCTTGACGGCCATCCTGCGGCAGGCGGCGCTCGCCAATATCCATGCCGGACAAAAGCTTGATGCGCGAACAGACCGCGTCAAAGGCTGAGCGCGGTGCGGCGCGAACGGTCTGCAAAATGCCATCGACCCGCATGCGGACAAAGAACTGGTCTTCGAAGGGCTCGACGTGAATGTCGGAGGCCCGCATCTGGATGCTCTCGGCAAAGACCGCGTTCACGAAGTCGATGACGGGAGCCTCTTCGGCCAGTTCGCGCAGGCGCGCGGCGTCAGAGGTCAAGGTGCCGCTGATGCCCAGACCATCACGGTCCAGATCATCCATCGCGGTGGCGATCAGGTTGCGCGGCGACAGACGCCAGATGATCGGCCGGTCCGCGACCTGTTCGAGCACCCCGCGCAAGGTCAGGCTGAGCGGGTCGACCGCGGCGCAGATAATAGAGTCTTCAACGGGACGATGGGTCCCATCCGCCAGCTCTTCGCCATCGACGGACGGCCGCGCGCGCCAGGCCACAGCCTCTTGCGCCGCCCACCAGCCGCTTTGGGTCCGGGTCTCTTCGATAAAGCTTTGCACCGCCGAGGGTGAGGGCATCTCGTCTCGGATCTGGATGGCCCAGCCGGTCTGCTCTGACAGAGTCCGGAGAAGGTCAAGTTCCGACACCGCACCCAGCCGCACGAGGATCATACCGATCCGACCGCCCACGCTAGTTTGCACCTCAACAGCCGCGTCAATGTCCGCCGCCGTCGCAAGGCCTTTGGATATCAGAAGTTCGCCAATCGGTTTGCGGCTCATAGGCACGGTCTTTACCTGATCCTTGCCATCCTGAAAAGCGGCTCTACCGAGGCGAGACAGGCCCAGAAGGACCTCTGGCCTCTAGCCGCCCGTTGGGGCCATCGGCCGATCTCTGAAGGCAATCAATTGAATACGGAAGATCAGCACGCTGTTGGGCGGGATCGGACCGGCACCTTGCGCGCCATAGCCCTGTTCGGGCGGAACATAGAGCAGCCATTCATCGCCGGGCTTCATCTGCTGAAGGGCCTCAACCCAGGCCGGGATCAGGCCGCCGAGCGGGAAGGTGGCTGGGGCCCCACGCTGGAATGAGCTGTCAAAGATCTCGCCTGACAGCAGCTTGCCTTCGTAATGGACCTTCACCTCATCCGACTTTTTCGGGCTCTTTCCGTCAGCGGGGCCGGAGGTGACGATCTTATATTGCACGCCGCTGGGCAGGGTCTTGACCCCTTGGGCCTTGGCATTGTTGGCCATAAAGGTTTTGGCGGCGTCCATATTGGCTATCGCTTCTTTGCTTTGCCCGCAGGCGCTAAGGGACAGGGCGACCAAGAGGCCAGCGGCCAGGGTGGTCAAGAATCGGGTCATTGGGGGAGGCTCCGAAAGGGCAAGATCAGACCGTGCGCGGGGGATAGCCGCGCTCGCGCAGGGCATCGATAATGTCTTGGGTATGCTGGGCGTCGCGGGTCTCGATCATGATGTCGAACTCCGCGCCCTTGGCGGGTACGTCCAAGGACAGGCGATTGTGGGCGACCTCAATGATGTTCGCGCCCATCTGGCCGATCAGGGCCGAGACATTGGCCAATAGGCCGGGGCGATCATCGCCAATGATCCGCAGGCTGACCAAACGCTGGGCGCGGATCAGTTCGCGGGTCAGGACCGAGGTCAGGAGCCTTGTGTCGATATTGCCCCCACAAAGGACCAGCCCGCACTTCTTGCCCCGGAACTTCTCTGGGAAGGCGAGGAGGGCCGCAAGTGAGGCGGCACCTGCACCTTCGGCAATGGTCTTTTCGACGGTGCAATAGAGCGAAATGGCCCGCTCGAAATAGGGCTCTTCGACCAGAAGCACATCCTCGACCAAGGGCCGCGCGACGCTATAGGCCAGATCACCGACCTGCTTGACGGCGATACCCTCAGCGATGGTTTGGCCGCCCGTATTGGTGTTCATGCCGCGCATGCGGGCGGTAAAAGAGGGGTACATGGCCGGTTCGACGCCCATGATCCGGATATCGGGATTGATCGACTTGGCCGCCACGGCCATGCCAGCAACGAGCCCACCGCCGCCGATGGGCACGGGCAAGATTTCAAGATCGGGGACGTCTTCCAGCATTTCGAGGGCGATGGTGCCCTGTCCGGCCATGACGTCAAAGTCGTTGAAGGGATGAACAAAGACCAGACCGCGCTGTTCGCGCAGGCGCTGGGCAACATCGGCCGCATCGTCGTAGCTGTCGCCTTCAAGCACCACTTCCGCGCCATGGCCGCGCGTATGCTCGACCTTGACCATGGGTGTGCCCTTCGGCATGACGATGGTGGCCGGTACACCCATCCGGGCGGCGTGATAGGCAAGGCCTTGAGCGTGATTTCCGGCCGATGCAGCGATGACGCCGCGCGCGCGCTCGTCCGCCGTCATCAGGGCAAGCTTGTTCAGAGCGCCCCGCTCTTTAAAGGCCGCCGTAAATTGAAGGTTCTCGAACTTCACCCAGACCTCGGCCCCGGTAATTTCCGATAGCGTGCGCGAATGACGGCAAGGCGTACGCTCGATATGGCCATGCAACCGAGTTGCAGCCGCTTTTATATCGTCGAAAGTTAGGGTCATGAGAGGCCAGAAGGGTCTGCGCCCAAAGATCTAAGGGCAGGAATGGAATATGGCCAACCGAGCCACGGGCGGCCTTTACCGCAATTTTGTGAGCAGGTCCAAGGGTCGCATGAGTTTTTGAGATAGGCTGCGCGCCTAGACCGCATCAAATTCTGCCACGCGGTGGCCCGGCTCTACCTCGCGAAGTTGCGGAACATAGATCGGATCGGACGGCTGGGCGGGCAGGCGCGAGGGCAGGAACCTTAGGCCCGACAGGGGATCAAAGGGGCTGGGCGGCTCGCCGGTCAGTCGTACGCGCTGACGGCTACGTTCTTGCGCTGGGTCGGGAATGGGGGCCGCCGTCAGAAGCGCGCGCGTATAGGGATGGCGGGCATCGCTATAGAGTTGATCTCGGCTCGCCTCCTCCATGACCCGGCCCATATAGAGCACCATCACTCGGTGACTGATCTCGCGCACAACCGCGAGGTCATGGCTGATAAAGACCATGGCCATACCCAGATCTTTTTGCAGCGAAATGAGCAGGTCGATGATCTGGGCCCGGATCGAGACATCGAGGGCCGAAACCGCCTCGTCACAGATGACCAGTTGCGGCTTTAGTATCATGGCCCTGGCAATGCCGACGCGTTGGTTTTGACCGCCGGACAGTTCATGCGGATAGCGGTTGATCAGGTCTGTTGACAGGCCCGCCCGCTCCATCATCGCTCGGACCTCAATCTCCCGGCCAGCATGGTTCAGATCGCCTCTGAAGACGCGCAGGGGCTCTCCCATCGAGTCGCCGATGGTCATGCGCGGATCAAGGCTGGCCAGCGGGTCTTGGAAGACGATCTGAAGGTCCTTGCGCGCGGCCATCATCGCCTTGCGGTCAGCCTCGGTCAGGTTGGTTCCCAAGACGGTGACCGATCCAGCGGTTGCCGGGATCAGGCCCAGAACCGCGCGAGACAGGGTGGACTTGCCACAGCCGCTTTCGCCCACAACGCCAAGGGTCTCACCCTTGCGGACCTGAAGGCTCACCCCGTCGACGGCGCGCAGGATCTTCTTGGGCGCGAACAGGCCATCAGCGAGCGGGAACCAGACCTTGATGTCCTTGCCCTCGACCACCACGGGCGCATCCTTGGCCACGGGTTCCAGCATGGGGCGGCCGCCGCGGTCGGCGCGGTCGAGGCGCGGAATGGCGGCCAATAGTTCGCGGGTATAGTCAGACTGGGGTGCAGAAAAGATTGCTTGGGCAGGACCCTCTTCGACGTAGAGGCCATTTTTCATCACACAGACCCGGTCAGCTAGGCGGGCAATGACCCCCATATCGTGGGTGATCAGCACCATGGCGGTGCCGGTTTCACGCTTGAGCTCATCCATTAAGTCAAGAATTTCGGACTGGACGGTCACATCGAGTGCGGTGGTCGGCTCGTCGGCAATCAAGAGGGCCGGATTGCCCGCCATGGCCCCGGCGATCATCACCCGTTGGCGCATGCCGCCGGACAGTTCATGCGGATATTGGTTGAGGCGCCGCGCGGCTTCAGGAATGCGAACCCGGTCCAGCCATTCGCGGGCCTTGGCCATGGCGTCGCGTGCACTGAGACCAAAATGTAGGCGCAGAGGCTCGGCAATCTGTTCGCCAATGCGCACATGGGGCGTCAGGGCCGTGAGGGGGTCTTGAAAGATCATGGCGATCTTCGAGCCACGAATCTGATTGAGCTTGACCGGGGCCAGACCCAAGATCTCTTGGCCCTTGAACCGGATCGATCCGCTCGCCTTGCCATTGGCCGACAACAGGCCCATGGCGGTCATGAAGGTCTGGCTCTTCCCCGAGCCGCTCTCGCCCACCACGCCCAGACATTCACCTTGGGCCACGGCGAGGCTGATGCCCTTCACCGCCTCGATCTGGCCGTCAAAGGTCTGGAAGCTGACCTTGAGATCATCAATCGCCAGCACGGGCAGTTCGGTGGAGGGCGTTGTCGGGGAGGGCAATCGCGAAATCCTTGAAATCTAGGTCTAAACACCGACTCTACCTGCGTCCCAGCCCGTTGCAATCGTTCAGGCGGCAAAATGCCCGCCTTTTCATTCTGCTCCCCCCTTTCCATTCCCCTCCAAGTCAGGGCAAATGGCGCTACAACAATGTGAGAGCTGCCATGCCCGTTCTGTCGATCGTCAACACTGCAATTTTCGATTCTGGCGCGATCCAGAAGCTGGCTGCCAATCTGACCCAGCAGGGGGTCAAGCGGCCCATGCTGGTCACCGACCAGGGCCTGGTTGCCGCCGGTATTGTCGCAACCGTGACCGCGGCGGCCGGTGAGACCGGCTTTGCCGCCGTCTTCGACCAGACCCCGCCCAATCCGGATGAGGACAGCGTCACGGCCGCGACCAAGATCTTTAAGGACCATGATTGCGACGGCGTCGTGGGGCTGGGGGGTGGCTCAAGTATGGACCTGGCCAAGGCTGTGGCCCTGATGGCCAGCCACGAAGGCCCGCTCGAAAAGTACGGCGCGTCGGTGCGCGGCATGCGCCTCATCACCAAGACCTGCCCGATCATCGCCATCCCCACCACCTCGGGCACGGGCTCAGAGGTGTCGGTCGGCGCGGTGGTCGTGCTGAACAATGGCCGCAAGGAGACCTTCGTCTCGCCGCACCTGATCCCTGGCGTGGCGATCTGCGATCCGGACCTGACCTTGGGCCTGCCAGCGGGCCTGACCGCCGCAACGGGCATGGACGCAGTGACCCACTGTATCGAAGCCATCTTGGTTCCCACGGTCAACCCGCCGCTCGAAGCCATCGCCTATGACGGTGTTGAGCGCGCCGTGGGCATGGGCTGGCTCGAAAAGGCCGTTGCCGATGGGTCCGACCGCGAGGCCCGCTGGCACATGATGATGGCCTCGGTCGAAGGGGCCTTGGCCTTTGCCAAGGGTCTCGGCGCGGTTCACGCCCTGTCCCACTCCTGCGGTCGCTTGCCGGGCTTGAAGCTGCACCACGGGGCGCTGAACGCCCTGTTCCTGCCCGCCGTCCTGCGCTTTTCAGAGGGCGCTGCGCCCGAGAAATATGCTCGGCTGAAGCGGGTGATGGGTCTGGCCCCGACCGATGATCTGGCCGATGCCATCGCGGCGCTGAATGCGCGTCTCGGAATTGTTCCCAAACTGTCGAGCCTTGGCGTCACGCGCGACATGTTCCCCGACATTGTCAGCTACGCCCTGAGCGATCTGGCGCACCTGTCGGCCCTGAAGCGTCCCACGGCAGAGGAATATGAAGCCCTGATTGAGGCGGTGTTCTAGGCGCGGAAACTTGCTTCTGATCTTCGTCCTGCACGGCCTTAAGGATTAGCTCTATGTTCGCCAAGCCTCGTACCGATCTGGTTCCCAATACGGCTGCCTATGAGAATGAGGCCTTGGTTAAGGCCACCGGCTTTCGCGAATATGATGCGCGCTGGCTGTTTGGTCCGGACATCAATCTTCTGGGCATTCAGGCGCTCGGCCTGGGGCTTGGCACCTATATTCACGAGCTGGGTCAGTCCAAGATCGTCATTGGCCATGACTATCGGTCCTATTCCTTGTCGATCAAGCAGGCCCTCGCTCTGGGTCTGATCGCGGCAGGCTGTGAGGTGCTGGATATTGGCCTAGCCCTGTCACCAACGGCCTATTTTGCCCAGTTTGATTTGGATGCGCCCTGCGTAGCCATGGTCACGGCCAGCCACAACGAAAATGGCTGGACCGGTGTGAAGATGGGGGCTCAGCGTCCCTTGACCTTTGGCCCAGACGAGATGGGCCGCCTGAAGGATATTGTCACCAACGGCACCTTTGTCGAACGCCCGGGCGGCTCACTGACCCGGATTGAGGGCGTTGCTGAGCGGTTCATCGCCGATGCGGCGTCGCGGGTTCAGGTCAAGCGTCCGCTTAAAGTCGTTGCCGCCTGCGGTAATGGCACGGCCGGTGCCTTCGCCCCGAGGGCCTTGCGGGCCATGGGGGTAGAGGTCATCGAGATGGACTGTGACCTCGACTATAGTTTCCCGAAATATAATCCCAATCCCGAAGATCACATCATGCTCACGGCCATGGCAGAGGCCGTGCGTGCCCACGGTGCCGATCTGGCCTTTGGCTTTGATGGTGACGGCGACCGCTGCGGCGTGGTCGATGATGAGGGTGAAGAGATCTATGCCGACAAGATCGGCCTGATGCTGGCCCGCGATCTTGCCCCGCTCAATCCAGGGGCCACCTTCATTGTCGATGTGAAGTCGACGGGCCTCTATGCCACCGATCCGGTGCTGGCGGCCAATGGCTGTACGACGGTCTATTGGAAGACAGGCCACAGCTATATCAAGCGCAAGACCGCTGAGCTGAAGGCCTTGGCGGGCTTTGAAAAGTCTGGCCACTTCTTTCTCTCCGGCGATCTGGGGCGCGGCTATGACTGCGGCCTGACGGCGGCGGCGGCGATCTTGGCCATGCTGGATCGTAATCCGGGCCAGAAACTGTCGGACCTGAAAAAGGCCCTGCCGGTGGCCTTCACCTCTCTGACCATGTCGCCCCATTGCGGCGATGAGGTAAAGTACGGCGTGGTCGAGGCGATCGTCCGCGAGTATCAAGACCTTGCGGCGGCAGGCGGCGAAATTCTCGGTCGCAAGATTAAGGACGTGATCACCGTCAATGGTGTGCGTGTGGCCCTGGATGACGGTAGCTGGGTTCTGGTCCGCGCCTCGTCCAACAAGCCTGAGATCGTGGTTGTGGTCGAGAGTACCCAATCGGCTGACGATATGCGCGCTCTGTTCCATCAAGAGGTCAAGCCGCGGCTGGCCAAGCGCCCGGAGGTTGGGGCCTATAATCAAGAGGTCTAGGGATCCAAGTTTGGGACGGGGATCGGTTCAGTTGGGAAGTTCAGCGCCTTGACGAATTGCAAGATCACCCCGGTCATTCTGAGCGGTGGCGCGGGCACGCGGCTCTGGCCACTGTCCCATCCGGGCATGCCCAAGCAGTTCCACGCCCTAGGCTCTGAGCGCACCATGCTGCAGGACACGGTTCTGCGGGCAAAGGACAGTGACGCCCTGGCCTTTGCTGCCCCCGTGATCATTTGCGCGGAAGACCATCTGGCGACCATTAATGAGCAGCTTGCTGCGGTGGATCGCGCGGCCGCCAAGATCGTGCTGGAGCCCTTTGGCCGCAATACGGCGGCGGCGGCCTACATTGCAGCAGCGGTGGTGCGAGATCTGGACCCCACCTCCCTCGTCCTGCTCTTGCCTGCTGACCACATTATTGCCGATCCTGAGGCCTTTATGAGGGTCATAGCCACGGCCGCTAAGACCGCTGCCAGCCACATTGTGACCTTTGGCATTGAGGCCGACCGTCCCGAGACCGGCTATGGCTATATTCAGCAGGGTGACCGCCTTGATGAGGGCGTTTTCGCTGTCCGCCGCTTTGCCGAAAAGCCCACTCGTGAGCGTGCCGAACAATATCTGGCCGAAGGGAACTATGTCTGGAACGCGGGTATCTTCTTGTTTGCGCCCGATCTGTTGCTGAGCGAGATGGCGGCGCTGGCTCCCAAAATTGCCGAGCGGGCGGGTCTGTCCTGGTCCGGGGCAGCCACCCATGGCCGGGTTGTGCGGCTCGATGCGGAGGCTTTCAAAGCCTGTCCGTCTGAACCGGTCGATATTGCGGTCATGGAAAAGACCCAGCTGGCCGCCGTTGCACCCTGTTCCATGGGCTGGGCCGATGTCGGTTCGTGGAGTGAGATTCACCGTTTGGGGACCAAGGACGCTGCGGCGAATGTGCTGCACGGCGAGGCTGTGGCCATCGAGACATCTAACAGCCTGATCTGGACGGATGGCGCGCCTGTGGCCGTGATTGGGCTGGACAATCTGGTGGTGGTGTCGACGTCCGAAGGTCTGGTGATCTTGCCGATGGAGCGGGCTCAGGACCTGAAGCTGGCCATTGCCGCCATTAAGGCTCTGCGAGAGGCTAAGGCCTAAAGCGCCTTAGCCCTCGGCCTGCACGGCTCGGTGCAGTTCCACGATGGCGCAGATAATATGGTAAAATGAACTGGCAGGCGCAGCCTCGTCGATGAAGCTGCCATCGGGCTGCATGCGGTCATGCCAAAGGCCCTTGATCGGCACATCGAGATATTTGAGAAGACCAAGAGCCCCCTCGACCACGCCGCGCAGAGCCTCGGCCTCACCTGTCATCTGGGCCAGCAGGATACCGGCCTTGATCCGCTCGGTTTGTGGCCACAGCCGAGACTGAGCGTCATGAACGCTGAGGTCACTGAGTAGCACATTATAGGCCACGCCCCGTACCGGATCGATGCCATGGGCCTCAGCCAATGCGATCATCTTGCGGGCCGCAGCAATGGCGTCTGGTCGGGCCTTGGCCTTGCCCCAGCGCAGAAGCAGCCAGCCCCATTCGAACTGGTGACCGGGTTCGAATTTGAGGCCCTCAACGCCCGCGCTCGCGTTCCAATCCCCGTCGAAATATTCACGCACGCAGCCCAGTTGCGGCTCAATGAACTTGGATAGGCACAGCTCTGCAATCTCGTCAGCCTGATCTTGCCAGATCGGATCGTCGCTGACCTCGGTCCAGGCCAAGGTCGCTTCGAACATATGCATATGAGGGTTGGACTGGAGGGGCAGGGTGCGCGGGGCTGTTTCGTCAAACCCGCCCAACGGATTGGCCTGCCTTGCCTTGAGTTGCTCAAGCAGCCGCTTGGCGCGGGCTTCTAGCCCTAGGATCTGGGGTTGGGTTCGCGTGACGCTGGCCAAGGCAAAGAGACCGAAGGCCTGATCATAGAGTGAGACGGTATCGTCCAGCGCCGAGCCATCGGCGGCTACGAGGGTGCGGATCAGGCCATCAGGACGGAAGAACCGCGCCAAATAGGTTTCGACACTGGTCCGCAAGATGGCCCCACTATCGATGGCGGCCCCCAGTTCGTCGGCCATCGAGAAACAGTAGAGCTGCCTCGGCGTGACCCGCCCTCGTCTGGGCAGGGCGACAGGCTGCCCATAGTGGTCGATCTTTTCGAAAAAGCCGCCCTGATCATAATCAATGCCGAGCCGTGACCAGACCGGATAGCCATGACCGATGGCCCACTGGCGCAGGTCCTCACAGAGGCTCACGGTCTGGGACCACAGGGGCATCTGTTGAAGACTAGACAAGAACCACCTCGAAACTCCTGCCATGACCCTTGACGCCTTCAGGGGCCGAGAGGTCGGAGGATAGGGCACCAATGACTGAGACTATGGATTGGCATGATTGGCCATGTTTGATCAACCGCTAGGGTCAATTTGGGTTCCAAAACGACCGTTCGGCTGTTAAGGCAGGGCATTAGTCACTGAAAACACATTGGCCTAGGCAAGTTATGAGAGTTTTGGTTACAGGCGGGGCGGGATTTATCGGTTCAGCGGTCTCTCGCCATCTGGTCCTGTCTCAGGACGCCACCGTTCTGAATATTGACAAACTGACCTATGCTTCGAGCCTAGCGTCATTGAATCCTGTGTCCGAAGCGAGCGGATACAGTTTCCTGAAGGCCGATATTACTGACGCGCCAGCCATGGCGGCGGCCTTTGCGCAGTTTCAGCCCGATCTGGTCATGCATTTGGCGGCGGAAAGCCATGTCGATCGCTCGATCGATGGGGCCGATCCCTTCATCTTCACCAATGTGGTGGGCTCCTTTGTCATGCTACAGGCGGCGCTGGTCTATTGGCGCGGGCTTGAGGCGGCGAAGAAGGATGGCTTCCGCTATCTGCATGTCTCGACCGATGAGGTCTATGGCAGCCTAGGCGATGCGGGCCTTTTCCACGAGACGACCGCCTATGATCCGCGTTCGCCCTATTCGGCCTCTAAGGCCGCGTCCGATCATCTGGCCAAGGCCTGGTTCCATACCTATGGCCTGCCGGTGGTGGTTTCCAACTGTTCGAACAATTACGGCCCTTACCATTTTCCAGAAAAGCTCGTGCCCCTGACCATCTTAAACGCGATGGAGGGCAAGCCGCTGCCGGTCTATGGCAATGGCCTGAACATCCGCGACTGGCTCTATGTCGATGATCACGCCCGGGCCCTGACCCTTATCGCGACGAGGGGCCGACCCGGCGAGACCTACAATGTCGGCGGCAACAATGAGCGGACCAATCTGGATGTTGTGCACGCGGTCTGCGACCTTCTGGACGAGTTGACCCCCGCCCTTGCGACAGGGCCGCGCCGGGGCCTCATCACCTTTGTCAAGGACCGCCCCGGTCACGATCAGCGCTATGCCATTGATGCGACCAAGTTGAAGTCTGAGCTGGGTTGGTCGGCACAAGAGAACTTTGATACGGGTCTTCGCAAGACCGTGGAATGGTATCTGGCCAACCGCGATTGGTGGCAACCGCTTCGTGATCGTTATGATGGCCAGCGCCTCGGCGTCGATGCTAAGTCTAAAGCCTAATGCGCATCGAATCGCTCGCCCTTCCTGAGGTCAAACTGCTGTGGCCCCGCCAATTTGGCGATGAGCGCGGCTTTTTCAGTGAAACCTGGAACCGGGCAACCTTGCGCAATGCCGGCATCGAGATCGATTTTATCCAAGAAAATCAGTCCCTCTCGCGGCCCGTTGGCACGGTTCGCGGCCTGCATTTCCAAGCCCCGCCCTTCGCGCAAGACAAGCTGGTCCGCGTCCTATCAGGCCGTATCTTCGATGTGGCCGTTGATATTCGCAAAGGCTCGCCGACCTATGGTCAGTGGGTCGGCGCGGAGATTTCAGCAGATAAATGGAACCAGATTCTGGTGCCGGTAGGGTTTGCCCATGGCTTCTGTACCCTCGAGCCCGATACCCATGTCGCCTATCTGGTCAATGAACATTGGTCGGCTGAGGCCGAGGGGGCCATTGTCTGGAACGATCCCGATCTGGCCATTGATTGGCCGGTAAGCGCGGCTGATGCAGTGTTGGCCGATAAGGATCGGGCGGCCGGTGGCTTCAAGACCTTCGTCTCGCCATTTTAATCCGATGCAGAGTGCCCCGATTCTCGTCTTTGGCCGGACTGGGCAGGTGGCCCAAGAGTTGGCGCGTCTGTCGGATCGCCAACAGATCGCCATGGTCTTTGCCGGTCGCGAGACCTCGGATTTGGCCGCCGGTGGAGACCCTGCGGCTCTGATCGCTCAGATCAAACCCAGCGCCGTGATCAATGCGGCGGCCTATACGGCGGTCGACCGGGCCGAGCAGGAAGAGGCTCAAGCCTTTCAACTGAACGCCCACGCCCCCGGCCAGATGGCGCGTGCCTGTGCGGTGCAAAATATCAGCTTCATCCACTATTCGACCGACTATGTGTTCGATGGCCTTTTGGACCGGCCCTACCAAGAAGATGACGCGACCGGCCCTCGGTCTGTCTATGGGCTCTCGAAACTGGCGGGTGAGCAGGCCGTTTCGGCTGCTGGCGGCAGGTCGATTGTGCTTCGAACCGCCTGGGTCGTAGGCGCTTTCGGCACCAACTTCGTCAAGACCATGCTGCGCTTGGCGCAGAGCCGCGAGGAGATTGGCGTGGTTGCTGATCAGTTCGGGAGGCCAACCTGGTCGGCCTCCGTCGCTCAAGCAGGGCTTGCGGCTCTGGACCTTCTGGCAAAGGACCCATCAGCGGCGGGTGTCTATCATGCCGGGGGAGCAGATGACGCCAGTTGGGCCGATCTGGCGGCGGGTACCTTTGAACGCTCAGACGCTCTCGGCCTTGCCCAAGCTCGGGTCAAACCGATCACCACGGCCGACTATCCCACGCCCGCGGTACGGCCTGCCAATTCTCGTTTGGACAGTTCGAAATTCGCGAGCTTGGCCGATTGGCAACCCATGGCTTGGACAAAGGCGCTGGATCACATATTGAAGGACATCGCGACCTCCCCAGAAGGACCAGACGCATGAAGGGTATCATCTTGGCCGGAGGCAGCGGATCGCGCCTGCACCCCATGACCCTCGTCACCTCCAAGCAGCTGATGCCGGTCTATGACAAGCCGATGATCTACTATCCTCTGACCACGCTGATGATGGCGGGTGTGCGGGATATTTTGCTGATCACCACACCCCATGATCTGCCTCAGTTTCAACAGTTGCTCGGTGATGGCTCGCAGTGGGGACTGTCCCTATCCTATCGCACCCAAGCCGAACCCAATGGCTTGGCTCAGGCCTATGTCATCGGGGCGGATTTTGTCGCGGGCTCGCCCTCCTGCCTGATCCTTGGCGACAATATCTATTATGGGCAGGGTCTACCGGAATTGCTGGGCCGGGCCCAAACCAATGGCGCTGGCGCAACTGTGTTCGCCTATCATGTGCAGGACCCCGAACGTTACGGCGTGGTCGAGTTTGACGAGCAGCAGCGGGCCATTTCCATCGAAGAAAAGCCGGTATCGCCACGTTCCAACTGGGCGGTGACGGGGCTTTATTTCTATGATGAGGCGGTGGTTGATATTGCCGCCAACCTCAAGCCCTCTGCTCGGGGCGAATATGAGATCACCGATGTGAACCGCACCTATCTTGAGCGAGGCCGCCTATCGGTCGAGTTGATGGGGCGCGGCTATGCTTGGCTAGATACGGGAACGCCCGACAGCCTGTTGGAAGCGGCTGAATTTGTCCGCACCTTGGAGAAGCGCCAGGGCTTTAAGATTGCTTGCCCCGAAGAGGTCGCCCTCCATATGGGCTTTATCGATGAGCAGACCTTGCGGGCCCAGACCATCTTCAATGGATCATCGAGCTATTCGCACTATCTCAGGGCTCTGTTGACGCGTCAGGGCTCACCCTCCGGCTGGACCGCCTAGGACCTTTGTAAACCATAAGGAGCGACGGACATGATCGATCGTAGACAGCTTCTGATAAGGTCCGCAGGTTCCGCCCTTCTGATCAATCTCGTGGGTGAGGCATCAGCCTTCGCCGCCGCCACCAGCGGTGAGAAATTCGAAATCACGCTGAGTGAAACGGAGTGGCGCAAGCGCCTGACGCCTGAACAATATGCGGTCTTGCGCGACCAAGCCACCGAGCGGGCCGGAACCAGCCCCTTAGACCGCGAAAAGCGCAAAGGCGTCTTTGTCTGCGCGGGCTGCAATCTCGATCTCTATCGGTCTGAGGACAAGTTCGATTCCGGCACGGGTTGGCCCAGTTTCGTTCGGCCGATCAAAAATGCGGTGCGCACCTCAATCGATCGGTCCCTTTTCAGTGTGCGGATAGAGGTTCACTGTCGCCGCTGTGGGGGACATTTGGGCCACGTCTTTGATGACGGTCCTGCGCCAACCGGCAAGCGCTATTGCATGAATGGCATTGCCATGAAATTTCGGCCCGCTTGATCCTCAGCTTGACCTAAGGTCTGGGCTGACAAGGGCTAAGGCCTCGATATATCGTTATGTCAAAGGCGCGGTCGAGCAAACGACCGGCCAGGTTCGGGAGAGACCCCTATGGAAGATCGCATCACAGTAGATATTCAAGGCGGCGTTGCCGACGTGCGTCTGGTTCGCGTCGATAAGATGAACGCGCTGGATGACGCCATGTTCGAAGCCTTGATCAAGACCGGTGAGCGGTTAAAGACAGAGGCCGGTGTTCGCGCAGTGGTCCTGTCGGGTGCTGGCCGGGCGTTCTGTGCCGGACTGGATATGGGCAATTTTGACAAGATGGCCTCGGGCGAGCGCAAGGGCGGAACCGGTCTGGTCGAGACCCCGCGCACAGAGGGCGGGTCTAACCGCGCTCAGCATGCCGTGATGGTCTGGCGCGAAATTCCTGTTCCGGTCATTGCTGCAGTCCACGGTGTGGCTTTCGGGGGGGGCTTTCAGTTGGCCCTCGGGGCGGACATGCGTTTTGTTACGCCCGATGCGCGCATGGCCGTGATGGAGATCAAGTGGGGTTTGGTCCCCGACATGGCTGGCATTGCCCTGCTGCGCCGTCTGATCCGCGACGATCAGGCCCGCGAACTGACCTATAGCGGTCGCCAATTTTCCGGTGAAGAGGCCCTGAGCCTGGGTCTGGCGACGCGGGTCTGTGCCGATCCCTATGCTGAGGCCTTGGCCTTCGCACGCGACGTCGCCAGCAAAAACCCTGACGCCATTCGCGCCGATAAGCGGCTGATGAATCTGGCTGACGATGGCGATCAGCGGGCGATCCTGCTGGCCGAAAGTGTCGAGCAGTCGGCCCTGATTGGCACGCCCAATCAGATCGAGGCTGTGCTCGCCAGCATGCAAAAACGCGCGCCCAATTTCGTCAATTGAGCGCGCGCTAATGTCTGATCGTTGAGCTTAAGCGTTCGCGCTTAGCTCGTGCGGGGCTTGACGAAGGGCAGGGTCGAGGTCAGGCCACCGTCGACCGGGAAGGCTTGGCCATTGACGTAAGAGGCCTCATCCGAGGCGAGGAACAGGACCATATTGGCGATCTCTTCGGGTTCGCCATAGCGGCCCATCGGGTTCAGTTGGCCGATCTTGTCCTCATTGCCGCGCGCGCGGGCATTGTCGAAGATCGGCTTGGTCATGCCGGTCTCGATCAGGCCGGGGCAGACAGCATTGACCCGAACGCCGGTGCCGTAAAAGGCGTTGGAACTGGTCTGAACCAGCGAGATGACCCCGGCCTTTGACGCAGAATAGGGTGAGCCACCGGCATTGGCGCGGATGCCTGCAACCGATGCCGTGCAGATGATTGAGCCCTTACCCTGTTTGATCAGATGCGGAGCCACATGCTTGATGGCCAAGAACGGACCGATCAGATTGACCCGCAAGATCTCGTTCCAATAGTCCACAGTCTGCTCAAAGAAGGGCACCATCCCGCCCGAGATGCCGGCATTGGCATAGATGATGTCCAGTCCGCCAAATTCGGCGATGGCCCGGTCGACATAGCCGATCACATCAGCCTCAACGCCAACATCGGCGGTCATGCCGATCGCGTGGCCACCAGCGGCGATGATGGCTTCGACGGTCTCGTGGACAGCGTCGGTCTTGTCGACGCAAAGGACACTGGCACCCTCTCGGGCAAAGGCCTTGGAGGTGGCGCGGCCAATGCCTGAGCCTGCTCCGGTGATGATTGTGCGCTTACCTTGAAGCCGTCCCATCTCTGTTCTCCCTAGGATGATCTTATCAGCCCACTATAGGCCCCGAACTTTGCGGTTCCAGTTCAAACCGTCGTCGCAGAGCCTTTAGGGACGGCTGCTCGACCAGACGCCAGAATAGCCAAGCGGTCGGGAGGGAAATCGCGATGACTGCTGCGCCATAGCCAAGATCATGCACGCCGGACCATTGGCGACCGATCAGCCAGGTCACCGGCCAGTGCACCAGATAGAGGCTGTAGGAGATCTCGCCCAAGCCTTCGAGCGGGGGCAGGCGCGGCCAGTGCCCTGAAGCCTCTATCCCCGCAACGCCTGCAACGATCAAGGCCGACGGACCGCCCCAGACCAGAGCCCGCCAAAAGCCAAAATCGGTGACGGCAGCATGCTGGGCCGCCAACAGACCAACCCCCAAGACCAGCAGTAGGACTGAAAGGCGAGGGCCGGGCAGAGCGCGGCTGAGCAGGGCTTGGCCGATCAACAGGCCCAAGATGAATTCGGTCAGCATAGGATTGGCTATCAAGAAGGCCGCCTCGCTGCTGATGAAGCCAAACATCCAACAGCCTATTAAGGCCATGGTGACAAAGATCAGCGGGTTAGAGGGCTTGCGCCACAGGCTGATGGCCATGATCAGATAGAACAGGGCCTCATAGGTCAGGCTCCAGCCCACGGGCAGGATGGGGAAGGGCTCGCCAGCCGGATTGAGGTGCGGGATCAACAGGAGCGAGAGTACCAGATGCAGCGGCTCATAATGAGCAGCCGTCAGGTTCTTAGCATCAATCAGAACCATCGCCGTGACCACGAGCGTGACAACCCAATAGGCTGGAACCACCCGAATGACGCGTCCGAGCAGGAACTGTTTTGCACTCTGGTCGCGCTGACTGACCGATAGCCAAAGGACCACGCCGCTAATGACAAAGAACAGATCAACCCCCGCCGACCCGATGGAGGGCGTGCCGGTCATGCCTTCTGGGATCGGCATCCACTGGCTGATGTGAAACAGAACCACCGACAGGGCTGCAATCCCACGCAGCGACTGAATCGAGCGCAGCGGCGCAAGAGGCAGCGCCGCGCCCTTGGTCATTTCGGCTCTTCGTGGATGCGCAGGATCAGCGATTGACTGGCTGTGGCCAGCAGTTCCCCGCTCTGGGCGAACATCGACATTGAGCCTTGGGCAAAGCCGCCATGGATGGCCTGAACATGGATGTCGCACAGGACCCATTCGGTCGGCACGAACTGACAATAGCGGATGGTGTTGTCGAGACTATTGCCACCGGCTGAACGGCCTAGCGCACTGCCTATGCCGCTCGGCACGAAATCCGCAATCACGGCCAGCATGGCCCGGTCGATGGTAATGCCGGGCGTGGGCCTAATCCAGAGGATCGAGCGGCCATCAGGGCTGAGCGTGCCGCTCTTGCGGTCTTGCCCATAGGCAACCCGGGTTTGAAGTCGGCCATGCAGCATGTCGCGTTGATCACGCCAATGTTCGCGCAAGGGACAGTCCATGGGGCCTGGAACATCGGGGGCCTTGACCCAGGTCTGTGAAATTTCATTGTCGCGCTGACCCAGGGCCGCATTGACCGTGAAGATCTCCTTGTCGCCCACATGGCCGATGACGCGGGCCTGACTGTTGGACTTGCCATGGGCCGGGACCCAGACGTCTAGATCGACAACCGACGGCGGCCGCGCAAAGGACAGATATTGCGCCGTGGCCCAGACCACCGGCCGCTCGCAGGTCTGTTCCATCGCGCGGATCGCGCTGGCCAGACCGACGCCGCCAAACATGAAACATTTGTCGGGTGGCCCGACACAGATCTTGGGATCAATCGGCAGATACCAGCGATGCGGGTTGTGGGTCGGCTGAAGATGGAAAAAGGGCTCACTCATCGGGCCTATATGACTCCCGAAGCCCTGGGGCGCAACTGGCTAGGGTCTTGTCGAAGCATGGGTAATGGTATAGCCCGTGTTCCCCGCGAAGGCGGGGACCCATAAGGTTTTAGACCGGACCGCGGGTTGGCCCTCATCTGGATCCCCGCCTGCGCGGGGAACACGGTGGAGGGTGGGAGCACATCCTCGTCGTTCGACAGGCTCAGGATGATGAATGTGGGGTGAGCGGATGGACTCCCCCTCACCCAACCCTCTCCCCCAAGGGGGCGAGGGCTAAGAACGAAAAAGCCCTCTCCCTGAGGGAGAGGGTTGGGTGAGGGCCTTATTTGTTTTTAATTAGGGCGCTTAACCCCGAACCAGCTTCTTTACCCTCGTCACCGCGCGGTCGCGCTTGAGACGGGACAGATAATCGATGAACAGAACGCCCTTGAGGTGGTCCATCTCGTGCTGGATGCAGACCGCATAGAGGCCATCGGCCTCCTCTTCCACCTGAACGCCATGATAGTCGAGATAGCGCAGCCGCACCTTGCTGGGGCGTTCAACCACGTCAAACACGTCCGGAACCGACAGACAGCCCTCTTCGCCTTCAACCAACTCGTCATTCCTGGAGATAATCTGCGGATTGACGAAGAAACGCGGCTGCTTTTCCTCGTTCTCGCGGGCGAGATCCATGACGATGACCTGCTTGGCCACCCCAACCTGAATGGCCGCCAAGCCGATGCCGGGGGCGTCGTACATGGTCTCCAACATATCGTCCATCAGCGCGCGTAGAGCGTCATCGACGACCTCTACGGGTTGGGAAACCTGTTTGAGGATCGGATTGGGAACGGTCAGGATCGGAAGAATAGCCATGGGAAGGAGGTAGGTGACCGACGGGGTAAGGTCAAGATGCGCCTAGAGCGGGATCACGATCATCCCCGAGCAATTTTGTCACGGGGCGGACGGCGGTCTCCACCGGTTCGAGCGCGGTTAACGCCTTGCCCTCGTGATCAACGGCAAGCTCTTCAAAGCGGCGCGCCTGGGTCATGACCTGACTTTCCAGCGAGCCGACGAAGGAATTGTACCGACCGACAGCCCCATCAAGCGCCTTGCCGAGGGCCGCTGCATGGCCGCCCATCACCGACAGGCGCTTGTAAAGTTCCTTGCCCAGCTTGGCGACCTGATCGGCATTTTTCGACTGTTCCTCGACCCGCCAGCCATAGGCGACCGCCTTGCAGAGGGCGAACAGGGTGGTTGGCGTAACGAGCAAGACCTTGCGGTCCATCGCCTCCGTCATCAGGTCCGGCAGACGGTCCAAAGCCGCCGCCAAGAACCCGTCGCCCGGCACGAACATGGCGACAAAATCGGGCGAGGCCTTGAACTGGTCCCAATAGGCCTTGGCGGACAACTGACCCATATGGGTCCTGACACTAGCAGCATGACGGGTCAGGGCCGCGTCGCGAGCCGCATCGTCTACGGCCTCGAGCGATTCCATAAAGGCGTTGAGCGAGACCTTGGCATCAATGACAAAGACGCCGCCACCGGGCATATGAACCTTGACGTCCGGACGACGGCGGCCCTCGTCTGACTCCACCGAGAACTGTTCTTCAAAATCAAAGCGGTTCTGCAGGCCCGCAGCCTCGAGCACATTGCGTAGGGTCTGCTCGCCCCAGCGCCCCTGCACGCCCGCCCCGCGCCGTAACGCCGCCGATAGCTTGCGGGCCTCGTCTTGGGTGGCCACCGAGGCGGTCATCAGGGCGGCGATCTGTTCCTTCAGGCCGCCGGTTTCCTCAACCCGTGCCTTTTCGATGGCTAAAACTTGCGTCTCAAACTTGGCCAAGGTTTCAGCCACCGGCTTGAGTACCGTTTCCATACGGGCATGGGCCAAGGTTTCGCGCGCCTTGAAGTTCTCTTCGGCCCGTTTGAGGAAGGCTTCGCTGGCCTGATCGACGGTCTTGGCGGAGACGGCAGCGAAGGCCTCGGCCATGGTCGAGCGCGCATCTTCGAGCAGGCGGCCCCGCTCTTCGGCGGCCGATAGCCGTGCGCCCAGATCGGAGGCCCTGGCCTGAGCCTCATCGGCGCGGCGCCGTTCCGATAGGCCCCAAAACACAACCCCCACCAGGGCGAGTACGGTCAGGGCGAGGGGAAGAAGGCTTTCCATGGTCATGTCGAACCGTCCAATGAAGAAGGGGAAGAAGCCAGAGCCTACAGGTGGTCTACGTCACAATCGGACGCCATGTTGGCCTTAGGCCGGACGTCTGGCGCGCAGGGCTTGGGCGATGGTACCATCATCGAGCCAATCCAACTCGCCGCCCACGGGTACACCGCGTGCCAGCATGGTCACCGATATGGCATTGGCCGCGCCAGACAGACGGTCGGCCAGATAGTGCGCTGTGGTCTGGCCATCCACTGTGGCCGGCAGGGCCAAGATCACCTCGCGCACATCGGTGTCCACCACTCGCGCGATCAACTCCTCAACCCGCAAGGCCTCTGGCCCGACGCCGTCCAGCGCGGACAAGAGCCCGCCCAAAACATGATAGCGCCCGCGAAAGGAGCCGCCGCGCTCCAAGGCCCAGAGGGCACCGACCTCCTCGACCACACAGATCAAGCGGCCATCGCGGCTGCCGTCCGAACAGACGGCGCAAGGATCGCAGGTGTCCAGCGCGCCGCAGGTCTGGCAGGCGCGAACCCGCGCTCCGGCATCGGCCATGGCCTCAGTTAAGGGGAGCAAAAGCTGTTCACGCCGCTTGAGCAGGGCCAGAGCCGCCCGACGGGCCGAGCGCGGACCAAGCCCTGGCAACTTGGCCAGAAGCGCGATTAGCCGTTCGATTTCAGGTCCGGCGGCGGCCAATAGCGCTTCCGATCACAGGTGAAGGGGCAAAACGATTCGCTGCACTATAGCGCGGCTGGGGCCACTTCGCAGGGGGCTCAATCCTCGTCGGGCTCTTCGACCGGTGCGGTGACCTCGGGCGCAGCCAAGGATCGGATTTCGACGATCTCGGCGCCGGGGAAGGTGGCCATGACCAGCTTGACGAAGGGGTCGGCCTCGACCTCCGAGCGCTGTTCGGAAACTTCACGCTTTTCGCGCTCTAGCAGGCTTTCCGCGCCGCCGCCGCCCTCGGCCGCAACAAGCCAAGGCTGGCCGGTCCATTCCTTCAGGCGCTGAGACAGGCGCTGGGCCAGATTGTTCGGTGCGCCGGGGGCCGGTTCAAAGGTGATTGCGCCCTGACGAAAGCCGATGGGGCGCATGAAGCGTTCGACATCCAGCTTCAAGCCGACCTCGCGGCGCGAACTGATCAGGGCGACGACATCTTCAAAGGATTGCAGGGTCGGAGCGGCTGTTGCGGGCTTGGCATCCAACTGGCCATAGGCTTGAGGCTGGGCCGGGGCTGCCATCATCCGGGCCGTGCCACCGCCGCCGCCCGATGAGCCCCCACCGCTGCTTGGACCGCTACCGCCGACTGGGTCGCCAGAGCGCAGGGCCTTGAGGGCCTCTTCGGGCCCAGGCAGACTGGAGGAGTAGCAAAGCCGGATCAGGGCCATTTCGCCCGCCGCCATGGGATCTGGCGCGCGCAGGGTTTCTTCATGGGCCTTCAGCAGCATCTGCCAGACCCGCGCTAGCGTTCCAGCAGAGACCTGAGCCCCGATGGCGGCCAAGCGCGCGGCCTGATCCTTGGGCAGGCTCAAGGCATCGGGGCCGAGGGCCTTGGCGACAGATGCGCCATGACAATGTTCGAGCAGGTCCAGCATGACCACCACAGGATCAGCGCCAAAGCCATAGAGCGTCCGATAGGTCTTTAGGGCGGCGGCCGAATCGCCGCGTAGGGTCTCTTCGAACAGGGCGATGGTCTGGGCGCGGTCGGCGAGACCGAGCATATCGCGAACAATCTCTGCCCCGACGACCTGACCCCGGTCGGCCTGAACAATGGCTTGATCGAGCAAGGAAAGACCGTCGCGCACAGAGCCTTCGGCGGAGCGGGCGATCAGGGCCAATCCATCGGCATCGACCAGCGCCCCTTCGGCCTTACAGATCCGGTCCAGATGCTGTGACAGCACATCAGGCTCAACGCGGCGCAGGTCAAAGCGCTGGCACCGCGACAGGATGGTCACCGGGACCTTGCGAATTTCGGTGGTGGCAAAGATGAATTTGGCGTGCGGCGGCGGCTCTTCGAGCGTCTTCAACAGGGCGTTAAAGGCGCCCTTGGACAGCATGTGCACCTCGTCGATCACATAGACCTTGTAGCGCGCCTCGACCGGGCCATAGCGCACGCTGTCAAGTAGGTCTCGCATATCGTCCACGCCGGTGCGGCTGGCGGCGTCCAGTTCCAGCACATCCATATGGCGGCCATCGATAATGGCGCGGCAGTGACGGCCTTCTTTCGTCAGGTCAACGCTAGGGCCAGCTGTGCTGGACCCATCATCGAAATTCAGGGCTCTGGCGAGCAGGCGAGCGGTCGTGGTCTTACCTACCCCGCGTACACCGGTCAGCATGAAGGCGTGGGCGATCCGGCCCGAGGCAAAGGCATTGGTCAGGGTGCGGACCATGGCCTCTTGACCGATCAGATCCTCAAAGGTGCGCGGGCGATATTTGCGGGCCAGCACCTGATAGGCAGCGCCGGGTACGGAATCGCCGCCCTTCAGAGGCGCGGGCGCGGCAACAACCGCCGCAGGGGCCGGGGCCGGCTCTCCAAACATATCGTCGGTATTTTCATCACGAACGGGGGCTTCAGCCTCTACCGCTTCGTCTTGATCCCAAGGGGGGGTGTTTTGGTCAACCGGCTCGGTCATTTCAGGCTCGGCCCTCGGTTGGCCCGGCACCGTCGGGCGGCGGGTCCTGACACTCTTGGAACGGCGCGTTGCCTGAGCGCAGGAGCAAATGGGTGGAGACTGGCGACGACCCGGAGCGAAACTCGTTGCGGCTGCTTCCTTCCGGACCTGACCGGATTGGCGAGGACTCCGCCCGCCACCAATCTCCACGCCCTATATGTCAAGGCCAAGGCCTCTATGCAAGGGGCGAGGACTGATCGGTTCTCGCCGTCCCCCTCACCCCACCCTCTCCCCCAAGGGGGCGAGGGCTTTTCTTCCTTAGCCCTCTCCCTGTGGGAGAGGGTTGGGTGAGGGCCTTGTTCTCTTAGCCTAAAGTCACCCAACCCTACTGCAGCTCTGAAAAGGTCATCCCCGCCTTGGCCTGCAGGCGATTGATCAAGGCATGGCCGAGAGCGGCGGCTGGGGTCCAGATGCCGCCAGGGGTTTGGGTGCGGTCCACGTCCAGCGCCAGACATAGAGCGCTTTCGGCGATCATCTTGGAGGTGCAGCCATAGCCGGGATCCTTGTCGCCGGTAACGACCACCTTCAGCCCCTTGCCGTCCTTGGCTTCGCCCGCGAAGAGGACGTCGAAATGGCCGGTTTCACGCTCGTGCTTAGACGGGCCTTGGCCGGGCTTTGGCAGGGCAAAACGCTGCAGGAGGGCGCGGGTTGGACCGAAGGCCAGAAGGCCATTTTGGATATTGGTCTGGCCGGTCATGGCCTTGGCCTTCTTGCGACCCGCCTCGCCGGACCCCGCCACCATCATCTCGTCATAGATCAGGTCTTGGCCATAGGCGTGGCCAAGCAACAGGTTGGAGCGGTGCACGACCTTGGTATTGATGGCGGCCATAACAAAGGGCGCGGACCATTGGTTCAGGCTCTCGTCCTCGGTCACGCCGTCGCCGCTTGGCTGGGCTGGGCCATGAAATCCACCGGCCAACGCGAAGGGGTCAGCCATGACGGCGGCTTGGCTTGGCTCGCGGCGGATGGCCTCAAAGGTGGCGAGCATGCTGGCGACCGTGCCGCCAGAAAAGCCGCCCTTCATCTTGCGCACGCGGCCTCGGACGCGGGGCAGGGGACCCCCGAACCGTGCCTTGGCCAAATCTTGCAGATAGAAGACGCCGAGATCGAAGGGGATCGAATCAAAGCCGCAGGAAAAGACAATCCGTGCCCCAGAGGCTGCGGCGCGCTGCGAATGGGTAGCGATCATCTTAGCCATCCAGGCCGGTTCGCCGCACAGGTCAACATAGTCGGTGCCGCTGTCGGCGCAGGCGATGATGAGCCCCTCGCCATAGAGCTGATAGGGTCCAACCGTGGTCACCACGACCTTGGTCTGCAGGCACATGGCGTTCAGCGAGGCGGGGTCTGACGCATTGGCCGTGATCATGGCAAGGCTGTCTGGAGCGCCGATCGCCTTGCGCACTTCGTCCAGCTTTGCGGCGCTGCGTCCAGCGATGGCCCAGCTCACAGGACCATCGACCCCATAGGTGGCGAGCATATGCTCGGCGACGAGCTGACCCGTAAAGCCGGTGGCCCCATAGACGATCAGGTCAAAGGCCCGCTCTGACGCGGGGGTGGATTTTGAGGCCTTGGCCATGGGAGCAGACTTTCGTTGCGCTAAAGATCAGGGTGCAAGGTCTGCTAACTGTCCCCAAGGGTCAAGGCCGCCCCCACCCCTTACCCAACCCTCTCCCCAAGGGGGCGAGGGCTGAGAAAGAGCGGATAAGCCCTCTCCCTGTGGGAGAGGGTTGGGTGAGGGCCTTGTTTTGTCTTCCCTCATAATGAACCAAAACCCCACCACCCGCGTTCCCCGCGCAGGCGGGGACCCAGACCCTTACGCACAGGTGGTAAATGGCCCACTGGACCCCCGCTTTCGCGGGGAAAGCGGCTGCGAGAAAGAGCGGATCAAGATCCCCGATCTAACCGCGTCATTGCGAGCGCAGCGAAGCAACCCAGTGGACTGACACGACCCTAAATTGATGATCCCCTGGGTTGCTTCGGCGCTTTGCGCCTCGCAATGACGCGAGTTAGAGCGGCTTAAACCCCCCCCATCCGTGTTCCCAGCCTTCGCGGGGAGCGCGGGGGAGAGAGGTGCCCCCTAGTTCATCACCTTGCGGGCATCCGGAAGGTCCAGCGAGAAGGGCGGGATCTCGGCGTCGAAGGTTTGGCCGTCGTCGGTCAGCATCTGGAAACTGCCATGCATGCTGCCGGACGCGGTACGAAGCGGGCAGCCGGAGGTGTAGCGATAGGCTTCGCGGGGTTTCAGGGTCGGTTGGTCCCCGACCACGCCCTCCCCCTTGACCTCGACGACGTCGTTGCGGGAGTCGGTAATGATCCAGTGGCGTGAGATCAGTTGCACGGTCTCGGTCCCGTGGTTCTCGATCTCCACCACATAGGACCACATGTGCAGGCCGATGTCGGGCTCAGAGTCTTCTGGCCGATAGGAGCACATGACCCGCACGACGATGTCGCGGGTGCGGGCCTCATAGATGGGCGAGCCCTTGGAGCGGGTACGGCGCGGTATCCGGTTCACGCTGCGTCCAAGGCCCTGGACACATCGCGGATCAAATCGCCTGCGCCCTCAAGGCCGACCGATAGGCGCACCGTGCCTTCGGTTACGCCTATGGCCAGACGTTCCTCTTCAGGAACGGAGCGGTGCGTGGTGGTTGGCGGATGGGTGGCCATGGACTTGGCATCGCCGAGATTGTTGGAGATATCGACAATCTCGAGCGCATTGAGGAAGTTGAACGCCGCCTGCCGCGAGCCGAGATCAAAGGCCAAGAGACTGCCGCCGCCGCTCATCTGCTTGATGGCGACCTCATATTGCGGGTGATCCTTGCGGAAGGGATAGAAGGACCGCTTGGTCTTGGCATGGTCCGCGATCAGATCGGCCAAGACGGCGGCGGTCTCGGTCTGGCGACGCACGCGCAGGTCCAAGGTCTCCAAGCCTTTGAGCAGAACCCAAGCATTGAAAGGCGACAGGGATGGGCCGGTGTGGCGCAGCATGTCGCGCAAGGCCTCGTCCATCAGCTCTTGTGACCCTAGAACCGCGCCGCCCAGCACCCGGCCCTGACCGTCAATATGTTTTGTCGCCGAATAGACCACCAGATCGGCGCCCAGTTCGAGCGGCTTTTGGAAGATCGGGGTGGCGAAGACATTATCGACAATGACCTTAGCGCCCACCGCATGGGCCAGCTTGGACACCTCAGCAATGTCAGTGACCTCGAGCAGGGGGTTGGCCGGGGTCTCGATCAGGACGGCCTTGGTATTGGGCCGCATGGCATTTTCCCAAGCCTTCAGATCGGTGGCATCGACAAAGGTGGTCTCGACGCCAAAGCGCGGCAGCCACTCGGCCACCAGCCAGCGACAGGAACCAAAGAGGGCGCGGCCTGCGACCAGATGGTCACCGGCGCGGACCAGTCCCATCAGGGACGCATTGACCGCCGCCATGCCGGTCGCCATAGCGCGGCAGGCGGGCGCGTCTTCGAGTAGGGCTAGGCGTTGCTCGAACATCTCAACGGTTGGGTTGGCAAAGCGCGAATAGACAAAGCCCGGCTCCTCTCCTGAAAAGCGCGCCACGGCGCTCTCGGCGGAATCATAGACAAAGCCTTGGGTCAGATAGAGGGCCTCAGAGGTCTCATTGAAGGCCGACCGCATGGTGCCGCCGCGAACCAAACGGGTTGCCGCTTCCCAAGTCTTCGGATCTTCAGACATCGCAATTTCCTTCTTAAAGCGCGCGGCATCAAAGGCATCGAAGGGGGTCAGGTCAAGGGGGCGTCTTGGCGCTGGCCATGATCTTGGACTTGGCGGCACCTGAAGACTTGCCATTCGGCGAGGAGTCGCGGACTGTCGCGCCAATGAGTGAGCAACTTTCATCGGGCATCTTGCCCAGCCAATCGATTGACGCGTTGATCGCTGAGGGTGCGATCACGTCGCTGAGCGCCTTTGATGCCGATCAGGTTCAACCGGCCAGTCTGGACCTGCGCCTTGGCCTGCGTTGCTGGCGGATCAGGGCCTCGTTTCTGCCTGGCCTTCACCGCACCGTGCGCCAACGGATGGTCGATGTAGCCATGCATGAGATCGACCTGTCCAAGGGCGCGGTGCTGGAACGCGGCTGCGTCTATATTGCTGAGGTGCAAGAGCGGCTCCAGTTGGCCCCTCGTCTTTCCGCACGCGGCAATCCCAAGAGCTCGACCGGACGGATTGACGTCTTTGTGCGCCTCTTGACCGACCACAGCCGCGCCTTTGACGATGTCGCCAGTGGCTATGATGGCCCGCTCTATATTGAAATCGCGCCCCAGACCTTTTCCATCCTCGTGCGCACCGGCACGCGGCTGAACCAGCTTCGGCTCAAACAGGGGCAGCCTGCCCATCTGGAGACCCGCAGTGTCGGGGTCGATCTGACCGGTGATCTGGCCGGCTATCGGGCCCGTCGCCATTCCGGCGTTATCGATCTGGACAATGTCGGCGGCCATGACCCGCGCGACTTTTGGGAGCCGTTGGAGCCGCGCCGGGGCGAACTGATGCTCGATCCGGGCGAGTTCTATATTCTGGCCTCTAAGGAGGCGGTCGAAATTCCCGTCCTGCAAGCGGCCGAAATGACCCCGATTGATCCCTCGGTCGGCGAGTTCCGCGTCCACTATGCCGGTTTCTTCGACCCGGGCTTTGGCACCGAGGAGGCAGGCGGCGTGGGATCGCGCGGCGTTCTCGAGGTCCGCAGCCACGAGACCCCCTTCCTGCTCGAAGACGGCCAGACAGTCGCGCGCCTTGTCTATGAACCGCTGTTAGCCCGGCCCAACCGTCTCTATGGCAGCGGCGGCTCGCACTATCAGCGCCAAGGCCTGAAACTGTCCAAGCACTTTAAGGACTGGTGAGGGGCGGGGGCGTTAAGGCAGGCCAGATGTCGGTGTGTCCAAAGTCAGCGCCCTTATAGAGCAGGGTCTCGCCCGTGCGGCTGGCGAGGGCATAGGCGAAACAGTCTCCGAAATTCAGTTGTGCCGGGTGGCCGCTGCCCTTGCCAAAATCGCGATAGGCTTGCCGCGCGCGTTTGGCCTGTTCGTGGGTGAAGGGCTCGATAGTGATCTGGGCAATCTCGATCAGTCGATCAAGATTGCGGCTCAAGACCGCATCGCCGCTGGCATCAATGACCAGACTTGTTTCCAGATAGGTCGCCGCTGACATGCGCCGTGGCGATTGGGACTTTTCGAGCGCTAGGCTGAATCGTTCAGCATCCGGTTCACCGCGCAGGATGGCGATGATGGCAGAGCTATCGACGATCATTTGGGCAGGCCCAGATCATCGTAAAGCATAGTGCCATGCTCTATCTGATCATAGGGGTGTTTGAAGCGACCTGCACTGTCGCTAGAGATCCGCATCAGAGCGCTCGCCATGGAGGGGGCTTGCAACGCCCGGTCTAGTTCGTCGCGCAAGGCCTTGGTCACCACCTCTGTCAGGCTCTTGCCCGTCGCATCGGCCAACTGACGGGCCAAGGCGTGGGCCTCATGGTTTTTGATGTTCAAATGCATTCTACCACACCCATCATTATGGTAGAAATCCTTACCATGGGTGGGTAACAAATCCAAGCCATCACCTCACAGGACTTTGACATTAGGGGTTGCTCGGTTTACCCCTTCGATCCGCATCGGTATCGGGCTGTTCCTGTCCCCTGCCACGCCCTAGCCCCTTGGGTCTTCGGGTCGCTTTTAATGAAGAATGACCGTGACTGACCCTTTAACTTCGACTCCGCCCGTTGCCGCCGCCCCGTCGCGTTGGACCGCTTGGCGCGTGGAGACGGTGGCTTTGGTGACCTTGGCGCTTCCGCTGGTCTTTACCCAGTTGGCGCAGATGGCGGTCATGACCACCGACGTGATCATGCTCGGCCGTTTGAGCCAGACCGCGCTGGCCGCTGGAGCGATTGGCAGCACGATCTATTATTTTGCGTGGCTGATCGGGGCCGGGCCGTCGTCAGCGGTCTCGCCGATGATTGCGCAAAGTCTGGGGGCCGATCCGGATAATCGCGAGGCGGTGCGAACCATTGTGCGGATGGGTCTTTGGGCTGTGGCGCTATTGGCCCTGCCGATGGCGGCTCTTCTGGTCTCTGCCGAATGGATCCTGTTGCATCTGGGTCAAGATCCCGTGCTGGCCAAGGGTGCGGGGCAGTTTGTCAGTGTCTTGGCCATAGGCATGCCCTTTACGCTGGGCTTTTTGGTCTTGCGCAACTTTGCCACCGCCACCGGTAAGCCCAGAGCGGCCATGTGGGTTATGTTGGCCACGATCCTGTGGAACGCCTTGGCCAACTATGCGCTGATCTTTGGTCATTTTGGCTTTCCGCGCCTTGAGATGGTCGGGGCCGGGATCTCGACGGCCAGTTCAGGCATTTTCAGCTTTATCGCTATGGTTCTGATCATCCGGTTTGATCCGGACCTTCACGTCTATCGGCCGTTCAAGGGACTGTTGGTCCCGGCCCATAGGCTGCTGACCGAGGTCTTTCGTCTGGGCGTCCCCATCGGTATGACCATGATCTTCGAGGCCATGTTGTTCAATGTCATGACCCTGGTGATGGGTACCTTTGGCACGGATCAACTGGCCGCCCACCAGGTGGCGCTGAACTTTGCCTCAGTGACCTTCATGGTGCCGCTCGGCATCGGTATGGCCGCGACCGTGCGGGTCGGGCTGGCGACGGGCCGAGGCGATATGGCCGCCGCGCGCCTGTCAGGATTTGTTGCGATGGTCATCGGCGTTGGATTTATCAGCCTGTGTGGCCTAGCGATGGCCTTTGCTGGTCGATTGATCGCCAGCCTCTATTTCGGACCCCCGACCGCGCAAGAGACCCAAGTTATTACCTATGCGACAAAGTTCCTTATGATTGCCGCTGCCTTTCAGGTCTTTGACGCCCTCCAAGTGATCGGCGGTCTGGCCCTGCGGGGTCTGAAAGATGCTCGCGTACCGATGATCATTGCCGGGGCCAGCTATTGGCTCGCAGGCGCGCCGATCTGCCTGATCCTCGCCATTCCCTTTGGCCTGAAGGGGGTTGGAATTTGGATCGGTCTTGCGGCGGGTCTGTCGGTGGCGGCTGTGTCCATGTGCCTGCGGTTTGAGTGGCTGACCCGCACCTCAAATAATCCTGCCTCCATCACGGTCTAGCCTCTCGGCGCGCCGAAGGGTAAAGAGCGGCTATGCGTATTGCTTTCATGGGCACCCCGGATTTTGCCGTTCAAACCCTCGCCGAGTTGGTCGCCGCAGGGCATGAGGTCGTGGCGGTCTACTCGCAGCCTCCCGCCCCGCGCGGCAGGGGCCAAGAGCTCAAACCCTCCCCGGTCCACGCCTTTGCCGACAGCCTTGGCCTTCCGGTCCGCACGCCAGCGTCGATGAAGGCACCAGAAGAGATCGCGGCCTTTCAAGCGCTGGATCTGGATGCTGCTGTGATCGTCGCCTATGGCCAAATTCTGCTCAAAGCGGTGCTCGATGCGCCGCGTTTGGGCTGTTTCAACCTCCATGCCTCGCTCTTGCCCCGTTGGCGGGGTGCTGCCCCGATCCAGAGGGCGATCATGGCGGGCGATGCGGTCACCGGCGTTCAGGTCATGCATATGAGCGAAGGTCTGGACGAGGGACCGGTGCTGCTGTCCGAGACGGTCCGCATTGAACCGCTCGATACCTCCGGCAGCCTGCATGAGCGCTTGGCTGCTGTGGGGGCCCATCTGGCACCGCGAGCCCTAGCGGCAGTGGAACGCGGCGCAGCCGTGGAGATGGCGCAGCCGCTCGACGGCATCACCTATGCCAAGAAGATCAAGCCTGCAGAGGCGCGCATTGACTGGTCCCTATCTGCCGAGCAGGTCGATTGTCACATTCGCGGCCTATCGCCCTTTCCGGGGGCTTGGTTTGAGGCGCCCGGTGAAAAGGGCCCTGTGAGGGTCAAGGCTCTGCTGTCGCGGGTCGAGCCTGCATCGGGCGCGCCCGGTGAGGTTTTGGATGATCAACTGCTGATCGCGTGCGGCACTGGTGCGGTCCGGCTCTTGCGGGCGCAGCGCGAAGGCAAGGCGGCGCAAGAGGCCGAGATCTTTGTGCGTGGCTTTGCGATAGCCCCCGGGACCCGGCTCGTCTGATGCCGCGCTTTCGTCTTCTCGTCGAATATGACGGACGCCCCTATCGCGGCTTTCAGGCGCAGGAGCGTTTGCCCTCAGTGCAGGGGGCCATTGAGGCAGCCGTGTTCGCCTTTAGCGGTGAGAAGATTCGTCTCATTGCGGCGGGCCGGACCGACACCGGCGTCCATGCCACCGGACAGGTGATCCACATGGATCTGGAGCGCGATTGGCACCCTGCCGTGGTGCGCGATGCGCTCAATGCCTATCTGATGCCCCAACCGATCGCGATCCTTGAGGCCGAAAAGGTCGCGGATGATTTCCATGCCCGCTTTTCGGCGACGGGGCGGCGATATCTCTACCGCATCCTCAACCGTCGCAGCCCCCCGGCCGTCGATCAGGGCCGGGTCTGGCATGTGAGGCGGCCGATTGATGTTGAGGCGATGAATGAGGCCGCGCAGGTGCTGGTGGGGCATCATGACTTCACCACCTTTCGCGACATGCAGTGCCAATCCAAATCCCCGCTCAAGACGCTGGATGTGGCGCGGGTTTGGCGTGAGGGCCAAGAGGTGCATCTGGTCTTCGAAGCCCGCTCGTTCCTGCACCGTCAGGTTCGGTCTATGGCCGGAAGCCTCTGTCAGGTCGGTATTGGCCGTTGGACGGCGGCGGACATCAAGGCCCTACTCGAAGCCCGCGACCGCCAAGCCTGCGGTCCGGTAGCGCCAGCCGACGGGCTCTATCTGACTGGCGTGGGCTATTGAGGGCGGGTGGGGGTCATGTTTCCTCATCCTGCCCTATGTCCTCGCTTCTTCCGTGTCATTGCGAGGCGTGAAACGCCGAAGCAACCCAGGGGATCATCAACCTAGGTCCGTGTCAGTCCCCTGGGTTGCTTCGCTGCGCTCGCAATGACGCGATGATAAAATAGAGCCCTTTCCCCCCTTGAGGGGGAGAGGGTTGGGAGTGGGGGGTGTTCATCCACTTCCCCCTCCGCCACGTTCCCGCAAAACAGAATTCCAGCGGGTCCCTTCCCATCTGAGTGAAAGGGTCTGGGTCCCTGCCTTCGCGGGGAAAACCGACGGAAGGACGAGGATGCCCTCTGGTCCTAGTCGCGAACCGATTTGGTCTTAATGTTCAACTGTCCGGCAAGACCCGCCGCGCGGTGATGGCCTATGGCCTGCATTTCTGGCGAGACCGCCATGGCGCGGAAGGCGGCGAGGGAGGGATATTCGGCCAGAGCCACCATGTCCCACAGATCTTCGACCTCACCCAGCATCAGGCCGGTGACATCGCCGCTGAACCGGATCTTACCGCCAAGCCCCTCAACCAACTTGGCCACGGCGTCGCCATAGATCTGATAGGCTTCCTTGCCGGTCATGTCGGGATTGGAGCCGTCCTCATAGGTGGCCTTGGGTTTGAATTTCAGCAGATTGACCATCACGAAGGGACCATCCTCTTCGCCGGTAAAAAAGGCCTTGGCCTGTTCGGGTTCGGGGTAGACGGCGTTGACGACGTTCATAAGGGTGTCCTCCAGACAATTATTTTGACATGGATAGCGCCATTAACCCTTCGGATCGTCAAGCCTTGGATTGACCTTGATCGCCACAGCGCCATAAATCGGCATTCCATCGGCCAAAAGCGGCACAGAGACAGCGGGAACCTTCAGGGTCATGATCAAAGCCTTCCTCATGCGGACCGTGACCACGCTGATGACCAGTCCTAAACTGCGTCAGAGCGCCCGCAATACCCGCGCCATGGTGCGGCAATTGAAGGGCGCGCGACCTGTCGTGCACTATTTCCATGAGGCCGCCGATCCCTATAGCCATCTGACCGCTCAAGCCCTTGGGCAGTTTGCCGCCCGCTATGATGTTGATCTTCGCTGTCATCTGGTCCCAGCCCCGATTGAGGCGGCCGCGCCAGAGCGCGAGAAGCTGGCCGGATGGGGCCTTCGCGATGCGGCGCTGCTGGCCTCGGTCAATGGTTTGGAGCTTCCGGCCACAGCCAGCCTGCCCTCGGAGGAGATGACCGATCTGGCCAATCGCGCCCTGACCGCAGCCCTTGAGGCCGGGACCTTCTTGTCTGACGCGGTCAAGATTGGCAAAGCCCTATGGTCGAATGATAAGGCCGCCCTATCCAGCCTGACCCTCGCCACACCTCAAGCTGCCAAGGCTCAACAGGCGCAGGGCCAGGCCCTTCGCCTATCGCTCGGGCACTATCTGGGGGCTACCCTCCAGTTTGAAGGCGAATGGTACTGGGGCATTGACCGCCTACACTTCCTGGAAAGCCGCCTGACCGAGCAGGGCTTGGACCGGACTGGCGGCACCCCGCTCTATCCGGCGCATGAGATCCTTTTGGGTGCCCTGCCCGAGGCCACGCGTGAGACCGCCAAGCCGCGGCCTGTGCTGCACGCCTTCATCTCGTTCCGCAGTCCCTACAGCTATATCTGCCTGCCGCGCGCCAAGGCCTTGGCAGATCACTATGGGGCCGAGCTGCGCCTGCGGTTCATCATGCCGATGGTCATGCGCGGCCTGCCCGTGCCTCAAGCAAAAAAGTACTACATCGCCATGGACACCAAGCGTGAAGCCGAGCGGGTGGGCCTGCGTTACGGGACCATGGTTGATCCGGTGGGTCTTGGCGTCGAGCGCGGCCTTGCGGTGCTTCATCATGCGATCCAAGAGGGGCAAGGCTATGACTTTGCCCTGTCGTTCATGCAAGGCGCCTTTGCCGACGGGATCGATGCGACGACCGAGGCTGGGCTAGCACAGTTGGCCAAGCGCGCAGGGGTGAGCGACGCCACTGTCAAGGCCGCTCTGGCCGATGAGAGCTGGCGCACCATGGCGGAGGCTAATCGCGAAGAGATGTTCGCAGGTGGTCTCTGGGGTGTACCCTCCTTCCGGGTCAATGATGCTGAGGCCCGTTGGGGTCAGGACCGGCTGTGGGCGATTGAACAGGACCTCATCGCCGCCCTCTGACCAAGAAAAAGGGCCCCTGCTTTCGCAGAGGCCCTTGGTCTTAAATCAAGCGTCTAGATCTTACATACGCTCGATGATGATGGCCGGGGCCATGCCTCCAGCGGCGCACATGGTGACCAGACCGCGCTTGAGGTCGCGGCGTTCCAACTCATCCAAGATCGTGCCGATCAGCATGGAACCGGTGGCACCAATCGGGTGACCCAGAGCCATAGCGCCGCCATTGACATTGACCTTATCGCGGTCAAGGCGCAGGTCGCGGATGAACTTTTCAGCCACCACGGCGAAGGCTTCGTTGATTTCCCACAGATCGATATCGTCCACGGTCAAACCCGCCTTGGCCAGAGCCTTACGGGCGGCAGGAACGGGCGCGTTCAGCATCAGGGTTGGGCTGTCACCCATATTGACCGAGGTGATGACGCGCGCGCGCGGCTTCATGCCGTTCTTGGTGGCATAGGTCGGCGAGGCCAGCAGCAGGGCACCAGCACCGTCCACGACGCCCGACGAGTTGCCTGCATGGTGGATGTGCTTGATGTCGAGGCCATTATGGACCTGCAAGATCAGCTTGCGATAGGTGGTGCCCTTATCGTCGAGCGGGAAGTCGGCCAAGGCTTCGAAGGAAGGCTTCAACGCGGCCAGACCTTCGCGGGTGGTCTGGGGACGGGGGAACTCTTCGCGGTCGAGGGCCAAGGTGCCATCTTCATGATAGACGGGAACGAGGCTCTTATCGAAGCGGCCTTCAGCAATGGCGACGGCAGCACGGCGCTGGCTTTCGAGGGCCAGATCGTCAACGGCTTCGCGGCTGATGCCTTCCAAGGTCGCGATGGCGTCAGCGCAGACGCCTTGATTGGACTGAGGATGGCTGGCGCGCAGGCGCAGATTACCACCGTCCATCATGGGTGGGCCATCATCGCTGGAACGACGACCAGCCATCGACATCATTTCGCAGCCACCGGCCACGACCAGATCTTCCATACCCGCCATAATGGTGGCAGCGGCCAGATTGACCACGGTGATGCCCGAACCGCAGAAACGGTCGAGGGTCACGCCGCTGGAGCGGACATCATAGCCAGCGTCCAGAGCCGACATACGGCCCATATCGCCGCCTTGAGGGCCACGCTGTGAGCTACAGCCCCAGATCACATCGCCGACTTCAGCGGTGTTGAGATTGTTACGCTCCTTCAGCGCCTTCAGGACCGTGGCCCCAAGCTGCTGAGGGTGAATGTCGGCGAGCGCGCCCTTGCCGACCTTGCCAATACCGCGCGGTGTGCGGCAGGCGTCGATGATCCAAGCTTCAGTCATGATCTTCTCCCAGTTTTAGTCTTTAAAGTGAAAAGGACAGCTTAGCCCTTTTTGGCGGTGAAGGCGGCGATCCGGGCTTGCATATCCGGCCCAACGCCCTCGTTTTGATAGACTTCGTAGGCCAGACCCGCCGACAGGGACAGGCCGTCCGTTCCTGTGAGCAACCGCTTATTGGCCCGGTGGCTGAAGGACGAATTGGTCAGTACCTGATCGACAAAGGCTTCAACAGCTTCGAAGAAACCTTCATCCGGCAGGCACTGATTGGCAAGGCCTATGGCGCAGGCCTCTTGGCCGCTGATGGTCGCACAGGTTAGCATCATCTCCATGGCCTTGGCCTGGCCTACGCGGCGCGGCAGGCGCTGGCTCATGCCCCAGACCGGGGTCAAGGCCCATTTGGCATGGGTATCGGCAAACTTCGCATTGGCCGAGGCGAGGATCACGTCTCCGGCGAGGGCCAGTTCCAACGCGCCCGTATAGCAATGGCTGTGAACCGCCGTGATCACCGGCTGAGGCAGATTGGCCAGACGCTCGATAACATGGGATTGGAAATTGGCGCGGGGCAAGCGCTCGCCCTTGGCAATGTCGCCCAGATCGTGACCGGCGGAGAAACAGCGGCCCGCGCCGCGCAGCACCACACAGCCGATCTCGTCGGTCTGCTGTTCCAGCGCCGCCAGATGGGCGTCCAGATCTTGAAAGACCTCGACATTGAGGCTGTTGAGCTTGTCAGGCCGGTTGATGGTCAAGGTGGCCATACCACCGCGGTCCTGTCTTAATACGGTCTCGCCCATGGTCATTTTGCCTCCCTCGCGCTGTGAAGGGTTATCTCCATCATCAGCCAAGCTCTACTGTTCCCAATCGCAGCCACTTGTCCAGCCGTGCCGCCACGTCAAGCGGTAGCTTTCCGTGCTGAACCGTTCCGGTTTGTATGACATTTGCCAGAACCCCGACAAAATAACCCAAGACAGGCCCCGGTCCGGTCGATAATCAATTCCTACCCTATTGGAGCTTGCCATGACCGACCAGACCGCTTCACCGCCCAAAGATGCCCTGTCCCAGACCTTGGGCCTGCAACGGATCATCCTGATGGATGCCGAAACTGGCCGGGCGAAGTTGGAATATTTGGCCGGACTGCACATGTGCCATTCGGGCGGCGTGGTTCAGGGCGGCTTCATCACCGGATGGCTGGATGCGGCCATGGCCCATGGCATCATGGCGGTAACGGGTTTTGACTATACGCCCATGTCGCTCGAACTGAAGGTCAGCTTCTTTGCTCCAACCAGCCCCGGTCTTGTCATTGCCGAGGCCTGGGTGGAGCGGCGCGGCAAGTCGACCAGCTTCATGGAAGCCCATCTTTTGAACACCAAGGGCGAGGTCATGGCCAAGGCCAGCTCGACCCTGCGTCTCGTGCCCCGTGCCAAGGTCGAGGCCCGCGCTCGGGAAAGCATCGCCTGAGTGAACGCCACGGCCTCTTCTCGGCGCTTTGATCTGGATGCCCTACGCGTTGGGGCCTTCTTTCTGCTGATCCTTTATCATGTGGGCATGGTCTATGCCCCTTGGTGGTGGCACGTCAAAAGCACCCATATCCTGCCCGACTTGACGCTAGCCATGGGTCTTATGAACCCTTGGCGGCTGACCCTGTTGTTCGTTATTTCGGGCATCGCAACTCGGTTCATGGGCGAAAAGATTGCCGATCGCCGGGCCTCCGGGCGCGTGCTGATGCGCGAGCGAAGCCTGCGTCTTTTGGTGCCTTTTCTTTTCGCCGCCTTGGTGATCGTCCCGCCGCAATCTTGGGTTCAACTGACCGAGATGCGACGCTTTAGCGGCGGCTATCTGGAATTTTGGGGCCGTTATCTCAGCGGCGATCAGAGTTTTGGCATCTTCCTGCCGACCTATAACCATATGTGGTTCGTGGGCTATCTGTGGCTCTATACCATGATCGCGGCCATGGCTTGGACGCTGTTGCCGTGGCTTGACCGCGCATTGAACCGCCTGATGGCAGGGCCTGGCCTTTTTCTGTTCCCCATTGCCGGTTTCATGGCCTTGCGAGCCCTCGTCTATCCGAGTCATCCAGAGACCATCATCCTTTGGGATGATCTCTATGCCCACCTGCATTTTGGTTTTGCCTTTGTCCTAGGCCTAGGTCTGGCCAAGATGGACAAGGCTTGGGCGCGGTTTGTGGATTGGCGCCATTACGCCGCCGCGGGGGCCCTGATCATTGCGCTGTTCAGCCACCGCCTCGGCTTTCATCTGGCCAATGGCACACCGGTTGGGCTTGATACCCATATCCTGCGCTCGACCTATGCTTGGTTGGTGATTGCGGCCCTATTTGGCTATGCCAACCGCCACATTCGTCGCGGCAGCCCCGCCTTGACCCTGCTGACGCGAGCGGTTTTTCCCTTCTATATCATCCATCAGACCGCAATTGTCCTGACCGCCTTTGCCCTTAAGCGCATGGGTCTGCCGGTCTTGGTTGAGGCCGGCGTGATCATTACCGTCACTGGCCTTGCCTGTTGGGTCGGCTATTGGATCGCCAATCGCACACCCGTTTTGCGGACCCTGATGGGACTGAAATAGGCGAGCGCTTCCTTGTGCTAAACCCCGTCGAAGGACGAGGATGGTTCACGAACCCACAGGCTTAGTGAATGGTTCTGGGTCCCCGCCTTCGCGGGGAAAACGGATGAAAAAGAAGGTCCCCCACCCTAAAAGGCTGCAAAATATCCTAAAATGACCTGTTCATAGATGCAGGTCAGGTCTTCGATCTCTTGCACTGGTGTGCATTCGTCGACCGCGTGCATGGTCGCCCCTACCAGACCCAACTCCACGACGGGGCAGAGCTTACGCAAGAACCGGGCGTCGGAGATGCCGCCAGTGGTGGACAGGATCGGTGCCTCGCCTGTCACGGATTGAACGGCCTGCGCCAGCACCTCGACGAAGGGGCCTTGCTCGGTAATGAAGGCATTGCCGGTGAGAACAGGCTCGAGACTCACCGTCCCATCAAAGCCCATCGCGGCCTTGGCGCAGGCCTCCTCGAGCCAAGCAATCAGGCTGTCGCCATCATGCAAGGGGTTGAACCGGATATTCAGCCGGGCCGTGGCCTTGGCCGGAATGACATTGGTGACGGGATTGTCCACATCGATGGTCGTGACCTCAAGGTTCGAGGCTGGGAACCGTGGGTGGCCCTGATCAAGCACATGGGCCTGAATTTCCGCCAGCAAGCGGATCAGGACCGGGATGGGATTGGCGGCCTGATGGGGATAGGCCACATGGCCCTGAACACCCTCAACCGTGATCCAGGCATTGAGACTGCCGCGCCGTCCGATCTTGAGTTGGTCGCCGAGCCTTGCGGCACTGGTCGGCTCGCCCAGCACCACGTGATCGATGGTCTCGCCTTCAGCCATCAGGGCCTCAACGACAGGGCCAGTGCCATGGATGGCCTTACCCTCTTCATCGCCGGTGATCAGAAAGGATAGGGAGCCGGAAACCTCACCCTTGGCCAGAACGCGGCTGACGGCGGCGGTCCAGGCGGCGATCGAGCCCTTCATATCAACGGCCCCGCGCCCATAGAGCACGCCGTCAATGATCTGGGCCTCAAAAGGGCCGGTGGTCCAGGCGGCGGCATCGCCGACCGGTACGACGTCGGTGTGACCGGCAAAGGCCAGATTGGGCCCGCTCACGCCGCGCCGCGCATAGAGGTTCTCAATACCCTCAAAGGGCATGCGGCGGCAGGCAAAGCCAAGGTCGGACAGGGCTGACTGCAAGACATCCATGGCCCCGGCATCGGCCGGGGTGACGGAGGGGCGCCGGATCAGGGCCTGCGCAAGGGCTATGGGATCAAGGGTCATGACCCTGAGTTAGCGCGCAAAGGCCGATGAGGGAAGGGGCAGGGCGGCGATAGGGTCTTAGCGACGCTCGACAAGCCGTTGGGTCGGCAACCAGACCCTCATCCGCTCCACGGCCTCACGCAGTTGGTCTAACTGGGTCGCATAGGACAGGCGCAGATAGCGTTCGGGCGCATCGACGCCAAAATCGAGGCCGGGGGTCATGGCGACGCCGATTTCCTGCAGCATATGATGCGCAAAATGGGTGCTGTCGGCGCTGAAGGCGCTGCAATCGAGATAGACATAGAAGGCCCCGTCCGGCTCTACGGGCACGCCAAAGCCAAGGTCTTTGAGGGCTGGGACGATATAGTCGCGGCGGGCTTTAAACTCGTCCTTGCGCTGGTGATAGATGGCCATGGATTCGGGCGTAAAACAGGCTAGGGCCGCGTGCTGCGCCAAGGCGGATGGGCAGATGAACAGGTGCTGGGCCAACTTCTCAAAGGTGGAGACGAAGGCGGGGGGCACGATCAACCATCCCAGCCGCCAACCGGTCATGTTGAAGAACTTTGAAAAGCTGTTGGAGACGATGATGTCATCGCCATATTCCAGCGCCGAGCGGGCATTGCCGTCATAGGTCAGGCCCAGATAGATCTCATCGACGATGGTGAACCCGCCCTTGGCGCGCACGGTCTCAATGATCTTACCCAGCTCTTCAAACGGGATGGATGTGCCGGTGGGATTGGCGGGTGAGGCGATCAGGGTTCCGCGCACCCCTTCACTCCAATGGGCATCTATGAGTTCGGCGGTCAGTTGAAAGCGGGTTTCGGGGCTGACCGGGATCAGTGTCGGGACCCCGTCGAAGGCGTTGATATATTGGCTGTTACAGGGATAGGTCGGGTCGCTGAGCAGCACCTTATCGCCGGGATTGACCAGGGCGCAGGCGGCCAAAGTCAGAGCCGCTGAGGCCCCCGCAGTCACCACCACCCGTTCAGGGGCAATCTCGACGCCATATTCGGTCTTGTAATAGTGCGCGATGGCCTCGCGCAGGGGTGTGATGCCAAAGGCTTGGGTATAGGCGGTCTTCCCGGCCTGGGCGGCCTGGGTCAGGGCCTCGATGACAGCAGGCGGCGCGGTAAAGTCCGGCTCGCCGATGCTCATATTGATCACGGAGCGACCTTGCGCCTCCAGCGCCAAAGCCTGTTTGACCAACTCCATCGCGTAAAAGGGAAAGAACCGATCGGTGCGGTTGGCAAGGGGCGGCAAGGCAGAGGTCATGAATCGCACTCAGTCAGGATTTGGTCGCATGCTCTAGCACGTGGGCAAGCGGATGGCTTCCATCAGGCCCGATTTAGGGGAATTTGATATTTGGCGGTCCGGGCCGAAAGGAAAGCAAGCCGGTCATGGTTGCCAAGGTTCGGATGGTCGCGATGATCGCTAAAAAGATCGCTAGATCGGCGTTCATGAATTTCCGTTATCTATTGTCAAATATGGATTTTTCGTCCAGATTGCCGTCTAATTTATCGCTAGGAAATGGGTGTATGGAAACGGTTGGGCGGATCGAACCGACACTCTTGGAGCATCCGAGGGGTGACATCTTGGATGTCATGAATGATTTAACGGCGCAGGCTGTGGTCCTTGGCAAATTCCTGCACCCGCATACCGCTCAACAGTTGGCCTCTCTCGTACGGATGATGAATGCCTACTATAGCAATCTCATCGAAGGCCATAACACTCTACCGCGCGATATTGAACGCGCGCTTCTTGGAGATTTTGACACGGACCAAGGGCGTAGAAACCTTCAGGTCGAGGCCGCAGCCCATATCCGTGTACAGGCCCATATTGATGTGCTGGCCGCAAACAGGAGGCTGCCGAGTCCATCATCCATCGGCTTTATTCGCAGCGTGCATGAAGCCTTCTATCGCGACGCGGCAGACGAGATGGTGACGATAGGGTTAGGTGAGCACCAATTTCGCATGGTGCCAGGCCAGTTTCGCTCCGAGCCCAGCCATGACAATCAGGTCGGAAAACACATCCCGCCGTCGAGCGATAGGGTTATGGCCTTCATGGAGCGGTTTGAGCAGCGCTATGACCTGTCGAAGATGGGCAGTGCGGGCAAGTTGTTGGCCATTCCGGTCGCTCACCATCGGTTCAACTACATCCACCCCTTTTCAGACGGCAACGGCCGGGTCAGCCGCCTGATGAGCCATGCCATGTTCCAGATCGCAGGAGTTGGAGCCCATGGTCTCTGGTCCGTATCGAGGGGTCTGGCGCGGGGGCTTGAGAGCCGTAGTGAGTATAAGCTGATGATGGATCATGCCGATCAACCGCGCCAAGGCGACCGCGATGGACGGGGGAACCTCTCGGCCGCTGCCCTAGAGACCTATGTCCTATGGTTTCTGCGGGTTTGTCTCGATCAGGTCCGATATATGTCCAGCCTGTTTGATCTGGAAAATCTAACCTCGCGCCTGAAGCACTATGTCGACAGAAGCGCCCACCTGAAACCCGAGACCTTTCGATTGCTACAAGAGGCTGCGATCCGAGGGGAGTTCCCGCGAGGCGATGCCAGTCGCATTACAGGCATGCCGCAGTCCTCTGCTCGAATTGTGCTCGCAGATGCGATCAGAGAGGGCCTTTTGGCCTCAGATACACCAAAGGGTCTGGTTTCCTTGAGATTCCCATCCGGGGCCTTGGACCTGCTATTTCCTCAACTTTTCCTCGCCTCATGACGGAACGACCGATTTGGTTGCCGCTAGTGCGGGTGAAACCAAACGGGCTTTTGACCCATCCATTCCCAAAATCTTGACCTTTAGTCTGGTCAACCCGTCAAATTGCGTCTATGACATCGCTGTCAATTGATAAGAAACGACCGCAGGGACGCGCTAGCCACATGCAATCCTTAGATCATCCATCGATCAGCGGGTCTCGTGCTCTGGTCCTGTTGGGGGCCACTGGGGACCTCGCCAAGCGGATGTTGTGGCCGTCCTTGCTGCATCTGGATGCAGATGGCCTGCTGCCTGAAGGACTGAGCCTGTTTGGCGTGGCGCGCCTGCAGGGCACGGACGAGAGCTTTAAGGCCGGACTGCGTGCGGACTTGGCGGGACGTGATGGTATCGACTCACACGTGCTGGACAGATTCCTTTCACGCATTCGCTATGTCACTGGCGATGTGACCGTTCCAGAGGGCGCAGCCCATCTGGCCGAGGTCATGGGCACTGCTGACCAACTCACCTTTTTCTTCGCCCTGTCGCCCAGTCTCTATGCAGCGGCCTGTGCCAATCTGAAGGCGGCTGGGCTTATTCAGGACAATAGCCGTCTGGTTCTGGAAAAGCCGATTGGCCGTGATCTTGAAAGCTCTAAGGCTATCAACCGCGCCGTGGCGGCCGTGGCGGGCGAAGAGCAGATCTTCCGCATTGATCACTATTTGGGCAAGGAAACGGTGCAGAACCTGATCGCCCTGCGCTTTGCCAACACCTTTTTCGAGCCGCTGTGGACCGGTCGGACGATCGATCACGTTCAGATCACGATCGCTGAGACCGAAGGCATTGGTGATCGCTGGCCCTATTATGACGAATATGGCGCGGCGCGGGACATGGTGCAGAACCATATGCTTCAGCTCCTGTGTCTGGTGGCGATGGAGCCGCCGTCCGATCTTGATCCGGACTCGGTGCGGACCGAAAAGGTCAAGGTGCTGCGCTCGCTGCGCCCCTTCACCCATGCCTCAGCCCAACAGCACAGTGTCCGTGGCCAATATCAGGCCGGCTCCATCCAAGGGGCCCCAACCAAGGCCTATCAGGAAGAGGTGGGCCGTCGGACCGATACTGAGACCTTTGTGGCCTTGCGCTGTGAGATCGACAATTGGCGCTGGGCGGGCGTGCCATTCTTCCTGCGCACCGGCAAGCGAATGGCCGAGCGTCGGACCAAGATCGTCATCCAGTTCAAGCCCGTGCCGCACTCCATCTTCCAGCAGGCCGGATCAGAGGATCTGTCGCCTAACCGTCTGGTCATCGATTTGCAGCCCGACGAGGACATCAAGCTGACCTTGATGAATAAGCGCCCCGGTCTGGATCAGGGCGGCATGCGCTTACAAAATATGCCCCTGTCCTTGAGCCTTTCGGCCAGCTATGGCGGCGAGGGCGGGCGGCGGCGGATTGCCTATGAGCGGCTGTTGCTCGACGTGTTTCGGGGGGATCGCACGCTCTTTGTTCGCCGGGACGAGGTCGAACAGGCCTGGACCTTTATCGATGGCTTGGAAAAGGCTTGGGCCGAAGCGCGCATGAGCCCCAAGCCCTATCTTCCCGGCTCATGGGGCCCCTCTGGTGCCTTTGGCCTGACCGAGCGGTCCGGTCGCGAATGGGTGGATTGATCCTATGACCTCAGCGCCCATCCCCCTTCACCCCGTCTTGGCAGGGGTCACGGCCCGGATCACCGACGCCAGCCGCGATAGTCGCGCGGCCTATGAGGCCCAGATGCACGAGGCTGCGGCGTCAGGCACGGCGCGCGGGCGACTAAGCTGTGGCAATCAGGCCCACGGGTTTGCTGCCGCCGACGAGGGCTGGGAAAAGCTGACGCTTAAGCTGGCCGAGCGTCCCAATATCGGCATTGTCACCGCTTTTAATGACATGCTCTCGGCCCATCAGCCCTATGAGACCTATCCCGACCAAATCAAGGCCGCAGCCCGTGAAGTTGTCGCGACGGCGCAGGTGGCGGGCGGGGTTCCAGCCATGTGCGACGGCGTCACCCAAGGCCGGGGCGGCATGGAACTGTCGCTGATCAGCCGTGATGTCGTGGCCATGTCGGCGGCCATTGGCCTGTCGCACGATGTCTTTGATGCCGCCCTCTATCTGGGTATATGCGACAAGATCGTGCCGGGTCTCTTTATCGCGGCGGCGCGGTTTGGACATCTGGGCAGTCTGTTTGTGCCCTCTGGGCCTATGGCGTCAGGCCTGCCTAATCCGGAAAAGGCCAAGGTACGTCAGCGCTATGCCTTAGGCGAGGCGAGCCGTGCTGAGTTGTTAGAAGCAGAGGCGGCATCCTATCATGCCCCCGGCACCTGCACCTTTTATGGAACGGCCAATTCTAATCAGATGCTGATGGAGGCTATGGGCCTGCATCTGCCGGGCGCGGCCTTTGTCGCCCCGAGTACGCCCCTGCGCACCGCCCTAACCCGTGCCGCGACCCAGCGGGCCGTGGCGATCAGCGCCTTGGGTGAGGACTATACGCCCCTCCACGCGGTGGTGACGGTCAAGTCAATCGTCAATGCGACGGTGGCGCTGCTGGCGACGGGGGGGTCGACCAATCACACCCTGCATCTGGTGGCTATGGCGGCAGCGGCGGGCATTCACCTGACCTGGCAAGACATTGCCGATCTGTCCACGGTCACCCCGCTTCTGGCGCGGATCTATCCAAACGGTGTCGCCGACATCAACCATTTCCAAGCTGCAGGCGGATGTGGCTTTCTGTTTCGAGAACTGATCGAGGCGGGCCTGCTGCATGAGGATGTTCAGACCGTCAGCGGCTTTGGCCTGCGCCGACAGACTGAGGAGCCTTGGCTGGATGAGGGTGTGCTGCGGTGGCGGCCTGCTGCGCGCGAAAGCCTCGACCTGTCGGTCCTGCGGCCCGCCTCTGATCCCTTCTCACCCCATGGCGGGATGGCGCTTCTATCCGGCAATCTTGGCCGCGCCGTGCTCAAGACTTCGGCCCTGAAGCCTCAGGACCATCGGGTTCGCGCCCCCGCCAAAGTCTTTTCCAGCCAAGAGGCGCTGAAGGCCGCCTTCGAGGCCGGTGAATTAACCGGCGATTTCGTCGCCGTGGTGGTCGGGCAGGGGCCTCGCGCCAACGGCATGCCCGAACTTCACAATCTGACCCCGGTTCTTGGGGCCTTGCTTGATCGGGGGCAAAGGGTGGGACTGATCACAGATGGTCGCATGTCCGGCGCTTCCGGCAAGGTGCCTGCTGCGATCCACCTGACGCCTGAGGCGCTGGATGGCGGCGTGATTGGCAAGATCATTGACGGTGACATGGTCCTGTTAGATGCAGAACAGGGCCTTTTGCAGGTCGAGGTGGCCGCCGATCTATTGGCGGCCAGACCAGCCTTTGTTCCCGACGCCCGCTCGGTCCAGGGGCTTGGGCGTGAACTGTTTGCAGGCTTTAGAGCTGCTGCCTTGCCCGCGGATCGCGGCGGCGGCTTCTTTAGCCCGGTTTAGGACGTGAGAATGAGTGATAGGACCTCACAGATCGGACTGGTTGCGGATATTGGTGGAACCAATGCCCGCTTTGCAGTCGCATGCAGACAGCCTGATGGTGCCCTGAGCCTCGACCATCGGCAGGACTTGGCGGCGCAGGATTTTCCAACCCTGGCCCTGTGTTTGCAGGCCTATCTGGATGGGCTAGAGCCTAGCCTTCGCCCGACCCAAGCGGCCTTTGGCGTTGCCAGTCCCATTACCGGCGATCACGTCAAGCTGACCAATCGCGACTGGTCTTTCAGCATCGAGGGATTGAAACAGACCTTTGGCCTCGACCGGCTCGAGGTGGTGAATGACTTCACAGCCATTGGCCATTCGATTGGTGCCTTGACGGCAAAGGATGTGGAGTCGTTGCCCGGTCCGGCGTGGCCAGAGCGTCTGACGGGCGTGGTGTCGATCGTTGGGCCGGGCACAGGCCTTGGCGTCGGTGGCCGGATGCTGACCGAGGACGGGGCAGAGGTGATCTTGGCCAGTGAAGGCGGGCATGTCAGCTTTGCGCCCATCGATGGCTTGGAGATCGAAATCCTTCGCCTCCTCCTCGGCAAGTTCCCGCGTATATCCAATGAGCGCATCCTGTCTGGGCCGGGACTTGGCCATCTCTATGAGGCCCTGTCGGAAATTCGGGGGGCGGCAAAGACCTCGCCCGGGGCACCGGCGATCCTGGAAGCGGCCCTTTTGGGCAGCGACGCTCTGGCTGTCGAGGCGGTTGAACGGTTCTGTCTGATCTTGGGCTCAGTGCTGAGCGATGTGGCCCTGATCCATGGGGCGTCATCCGTCGCCATTGCCGGCGGTATGGCCCCGCGCATGACACCTTTTTTAAATACAGCGGCCGTTCGCTCGCGCTTTGAGGCCAAGGGCCGGTCGCAGCACCTGCTGACGACCCTACCGATCGCCCTGATCCGCCATCCGCAGCCGGGCCTTTTGGGCGCGGCCAATCTGTTATTTCCCGCTCAAGCCCAAGGAAAGTCGCCCCTATGACCGTGGATATACAGGCCCTGTTCCGCAAGGCGCGGATCATGCCGGTGGTGACGATTGAGACGGTGGATCAGGCCGTGCCTCTGGCCCATGCCCTGCTCGAAGGGGGGCTTACCGCTATTGAGGTGACCTTGCGCACCTCTGCAGGCTTGCCCGGGATTGAGGCCATCGCCCGTCACGTGCCGCAGATGGCGGTAGGGGCCGGAACGGTTCTGTCGCCTGCGGATCTGCAGGCTGTGGCTGAGGCGGGCGCAAGCTTTGCCCTATCGCCGGGATCGACGCCTGACCTGCTGGCCGCCGCCAAGACCTCGCCCATTCCCTTTGTTCCCGGCGTGGCCACGGCGTCCGAGGTGATGGCTGTTTTGGCCGCCGGTATGACGACGATGAAACTCTTTCCCGCCTCGATCGTTGGCGGCGTGCCCATGCTTCGGGCGCTGGCGGGGCCATTGGGAGAGGCCATGTTCTGCCCCACCGGCGGTGTAAGTCTGGACAATGCCGGAGCCTATCTGGCCGAGCCAAATGTGCTCTGTGTTGGCGGCACTTGGATTGCGCCGCTGGACCTAATCCGTGCGGGAAATTGGGGCGAGATTACCGCCCGCGCTACCGCCGCTGTTGCTGCCTATCCAGAGTGAGTGCCATGAACGCGATCTTTACGGATGACTATGCCGAACTTGTGGACCTGCTGATTGAGGCCCGTCTTGCCGCCGGTCTAACCCAGCGCGCTCTGGCCCGCCGGATTGGCAAGGTGCAGTCCCATATTTGCGCCATTGAACAACGCCAGCGGCGTGTGGAACTCTTGGAGTTCTACACTATCGCCCGCGCACTGGATCTTGATCCCGTGGACCTTTTCGGGCGGGCGGCTGCCCGCTTCGACGGGCTGCGTGCCTCGTCCTACGCCCCGCTGAACAGGCCGCAATCTGAGCGTCTTTCCGCCTAAGTGCCCATGGCCTGCGCCTGCAAAATCTGAAACAGTAGTCTCCAAAGCCCGCCGCTCAAGACGGGTGCCCAAGGAGGATGCTCATGGCGCGCGTACCCTATTTTGATCGGTCCAAACTTGAGGGCCGGGCCAAGGCAGCGATGGATAAGCTGCCGCCGCTCAACCTGTTCGCGATGCTGGCCCATAGTGGCGATCTGGTCGATGGGGTGACCAAGCTGGGCAATCAGCTCTTGTCTCACACCGCGCTGGATCCGTGGCTGCGCGAGATTGTGATCCTACGGGTTGGGGTGATCACCGGGTCGACCTATGAGGTCTATCAACATCGCCGTATTGCTCAGGCCTTCAAGATTGCTGACGCGCGGATCGATGCGGTCATTGCTGGGGACATGGCGGCACTGACGCCGCTAGAGCAGGCGGTCTGTGCTATGGTCGAGACGGTGCTGACGCTCGGACGGCCCAGCGATGAGCAATTTCATCAGATGCTGGACCTGATCGGACTTCGACCCCTGCAAGAGCTGGTTCTCACCTGTGGCTACTATTTCATGATCTCGCGCTTCCTCGTCACCTTTGACGTCGACATTGAAAGCCAAGAGCAGATGGGCGGCGATCGGCCTCCTTTGATCTTGCCGGGCATGGATAAGGCCCTTTAGGCAAAACAGATGGGGCGGGTCGGGTGCGACTCGGCTAACCGCTCATCCCATCGGCCAGAGCGTTGAACCTACGGATGGATAGAGAGATGATGTTGCGCAAAACCCTGATGAGCCTCGTGGCGATGGCCACCCTCGCCGCTGTTCCAGCCCATGCGGGCGATCCAGCCTCTGCGGCGACCAAGGCGGCCCAAAGCGCGCTGGCCAAGACCTTGCCCTTTGCGGACCGTCAGGATTTTGATTTTGCCTCACGCGGCTATCTTGGCACCCGGACCGACCCCATCATCAAGCGCGCGGATGGCGCGGTTGCCTGGGACCTGAATGCCTATAGTTTCGTCAAGGGGGATGCTCCCGATACGGTCAATCCGAGCCTTTGGCGTCATGATCAGGTCCTGGCCAAGTCCGGTCTTTTCCAAGTGTCCGACACAATCTGGCAGGTCCGCGGCTTCGATATTTCCAATGTCACCTTCATCAAGGGCAAGACCGGCTGGATCGTGGTTGACCCCCTGACCAGCGCTGAGGTGGCCAAGGCGGCGCTAGAGTTGGTCAATGAAAAGCTCGGCGTCCGACCCATTGTGGCGGTGATCTATACCCACAGTCACGGCGACCATTTCGGCGGCGTCAAAGGGATGATCAATCAGAAGGATGTCGATGAGGGCAAGGTTCAGGTCATCGCCCCGCTAGGCTTTATGGAGCATGCGGTCTCAGAAAATATCATCGCCGGCACCGCCATGAACCGCCGCGCGACCTATCAGTTCGGCCATTTTCTAGCGCCAGGTCCTGAAGGCCAGATGGGCAGCGGCATTGGTCTAGCCGTCTCCAAGGGTACCATCACCCTGATCGCGCCCACGGTTTCGATCAGCAAGACGGGCGAAGAGATGGTCCTTGATGGGGTGCGGGTCCAGTTCCAGATCACGCCGGGAACCGAAGCCCCAGCGGAGATGAATTTCTTCCTGCCAGACCTGAAAATCCTCTGCATGGCCGAAAATGCCAATGTGACCATGCACAATGTCCTGACCCCGCGCGGCGCTCTGGTGCGTGATGCTAAGGCCTGGGCCGACTATCTGACCGAGTCGGTGCGGCTCTATGGGGCCAATAGCGACATCATGGTGACCAGCCATGGCTGGCCGCGCTTTGGTAGGGCCGAGGTCAATGGCTTCTTGGAAAATCACCGCGACGCCTACAAGTTCCTGCATGACCAGTCGGTGCGGCTGATGAACCAAGGCCTGACCGGCGAAGAGATCGCGGCCAAGGTCGTTCTGCCCAAGGCCCTGAACGATAGCTGGTACAATAAGGGCTATTACGGAACCATGAGGTTCAACAGCCGCGCCGTCTATCAGCGCTATATGGGCTGGTATGATGGTAATCCGGTTCACCTCGCCGATCTGCCACCTGCCGAAGAGGGCAAGCGCTATGTTGCGGCCATGGGCGGGGCCGATAAGGTCATGGCTCTGGCCAAGCTCTCGATCGACAAGGGTGACTATAGCTGGGCCGCAACCTTGCTGAACAATGTGGTCATGGCTGATGCCGCCAATGTCGCCGCCCGCGAGATGCTGGCCAGCGCCTATGATCAGTTGGGCTATCAGCAGGAAAGCTCACTGGGCCGTAACATCTATCTGATGGGGGCGACCGAACTGCGCAAGGGTGTGCAGAAGTCGGCGACCATACCTATGTCGAACGATATGGTGGCCAATCTGCCCACTGCGATGCTGTTCGATCTCTTGTCTGTGCGGCTCGATGGCAACAAGGCAGAAGGGGTCAATCTCAAGCTGGCCATGGTGTTCCCGGACCGCAATGAGAGCGTCTATATCCGTGTGCGCAACGGCGTTCTCATCGCCGAGCCCGGTGCGGCACCGGGTCCGGTCGATGCGACCTTGACCGTAGCCCGTCCCCTGTTCTTGCAGAGCATCCTGATGGGCACGTCACTGGCTTCGGCGGTGATGACCGGCAAGGCCAAGATCGACGGCGATATGCGGGCCTTCGGCAAGCTGACCGAACTGTTTGACAAGGGGGGCGGGGACTTCCCGATCGTCACGCGGCCCTGATTTTGTCTAATTCTATAGACAGGGGCGGGCCAAGGGCAGAAGGCTTTTGATCCGCCTCGATTGGAAGACATAGTTGCAGATTCCCAAGCCCCTGGTGTCCCCGAAGCCTCGTAAGGCCACCTTTCTGAGTAATCTCGGTCCGGGGCTGATCACCGGCGCGGCCGATGTCGATCCGGGCGGCATCTCGACCCATTCGCAGGCCGGAGCTGTCTTTGGCCTCAATATGCTCTGGACAATCGTCGCGACCTTTCCCTTGATGGCTGCGATTCAATCGATCAGCGCGCGGATTGGCCGGGTCACCGGGCAAGGTCTGGCCAGCAATATCAAACAGACCTTTCCGCCCGTGGTGCTCAATGTGCTGGTGGGATTGCTGTTCTTCACCAACACCTTGAACATCGCTGCTGACATTGCCGCCATGGGACAGGCCTCGGCCCTCGTCCTTGGCTTTGGCGAGCACGGTTTTGCCTTGATGTTTGGGGTCCTGTCGCTGTTCTTGCAGGTCTTGATGCCCTATCACCGCTATGTGCGGGTGCTAAAATGGCTGACCCTGTCGCTCTTTTCCTATGTCGCAGTGGTCATGACGGTACAGGTGCCTTGGCTCGAGGTTGCCGCCCGCACGGTCTGGCCGCACCTGACCTGGAACCGTGACACCCTGATCATGGTGGTGGCGGTCTTTGGTACGACCATCAGCCCCTACATGTTTTTTTGGCAAAGTTCCCAAGAGGTCGAGGACCTTGATGCCGCGCCGCTCGATCATGATCTGCGCACCCATCCCGAAGAGGCCCCGGCCCAGCTTCGCCGCATTGGTCTGGATACCTATGTCGGCATGGCCTTTTCCAATCTGATCAGCATGGCGATCATCTTGGCTGCGGCTGTGGCCTTACATGATCAAGGTATCGACAAGATTGAGACGGCAGCCCAAGCGGCCATGGCCCTGCGCCCTGTTGCCGGGGAGGGGGCCTTTTTGCTGTTCAGTCTGGGCATTATCGGGACCGGTCTTTTGGCCGTGCCGGTGCTGGCCGGATCGGCGGCCTATGCCATTGCCGAGGCGCGTGGCTGGCCTGAGGGGCTAGAGCGTAAGGCTAACGAGGCGCGCGGGTTCTACGGCGTCATTGCGGCGGCGATGATCTTGGGCGTGGCGCTTGGCTTTAGTCCTATTGATCCGATCAAGGCGCTCTATTGGAGCGCGGTGGTCAATGGCGTCATCTCCGTACCCATCATGGCGGCCATGATGGTGGTTGCCACCAGCCGTCGGCGCATGGGCGATTTTGTCGCCACGCCGGGTCAAAGAATCTTTGGCTGGGCCGCGACCGTGATTATGGCCGTTGCTGTGACCGCGATGTTCTTGGTCATGTAGGCTTGCGTCAGGCCCCGTAGCCAGCAATCTTGCAGACAAGATGAAGGTGGGGCGAACAATGGCAACGGCAGAGACGATGACGGATGGGGCCATCAAGGCTCCCTGGTACAGCCATCTCTATTTTCAGGTCTTGGTCGCGATCACGGCAGGGGCCCTGATCGGGCACTTCAACCCGACCTTGGGCGAGTCACTCAAGCCGATGGGCGATGCCTTCATCAAGCTCGTCAAGATGGTCATCGGGCCGGTCATTTTCCTGACCATTGTCACCGGTATTGCCGGGATGAGCGACCTGAAGACCTTTGGCCGGGCCACGGCCAAGGCCTTTGCCTATTTCCTGACCTTCTCGACCCTGGCCCTGATCATCGGCCTGATTGTGGCCAACCTGGTGCAGCCCGGCGCGGGCATGAATATTGACCCCGCTAGCCTCGATACGACCAAGGTCTCGGACTATGCCGCCAAGGCCCACGAGACCACTATCGTCGGGTTCCTGACGGCCATCATTCCCGACACTGTGGCCAGCGCCTTTGTCGACGGTAATATCCTACAGGTCCTGTTCTTCTCGATCACTTTCGGCATTGCCCTGTTTCTGGTCGGGGATAGGGGCAAGCCTGTGGTCGATCTTCTAGAGTCCCTGAGCCATAGTTTTTTCCGCCTGGTTGCGATCTTGATGAAGGCGGCGCCGATTGGGGCCTTCGGGGCCTTTGCCTTCACCATTGGTAAATATGGCATTGAATCTATTGTTCATTTGGCAGGGCTGGTCGCCTGTTTCTATCTGACCTCGGCCCTGTTTGTGGTGGTGGTTTTGGGTCTGGTGGCCAGGTTCAATGGCTTTTCGATCTTTCGCCTGATCGCCTATCTGAAGACTGAGCTGTTCTTGGTCTTGGGTACCAGTTCGTCGGAGTCGGCCCTGCCCAGCCTGATGGATAAGATGGAACGGGCGGGCTGTGCCAAGCCGATTGTCGGTCTGGTCGTCCCGACCGGCTATTCGTTCAACCTTGATGGCACCAACATCTATATGACCCTCGCGGCCCTGTTCATTGCTCAGGCGACCGGTGTGCATCTGAGCGTCGGCGATCAGCTCCTTCTGCTGGCCGTGGCCATGATCAGTTCCAAGGGCGCGGCGGGCGTGACGGGCGCAGGCTTCATTACTTTGGCGGCAACCCTGTCGGTCATGCCCTCGGTGCCGGTGGCGGGTATGGCCCTGATCCTTGGCATTGACCGGTTCATGTCCGAGTGCCGAGCCATCACCAACTTTATCGGCAATGCGGTCGCCACCATCGTGGTCGCCCGCTGGGAGGGGGCTCTGGACAAGGACGCTCTGGACCTAGCGCTCAAGGGCTAGGCTTACGCAGCGACACGGTTGGCAAGGTCTGTCGGCTGGTTCAAGATAAAGTCGAAAACATAAACAGGTCTGTAGGGACCGACCCGGAGGAACGACCATGAAAGCTATTCGCCTCAAACAACCCGGCGGGTTGGACAATCTCACGGTCGGCACCGCAGAGGCCGCCGCCCCCGGCCCGGGTGAGATCACCGTCCGCATCCATGCCAGCTCGCTGAACTATCACGACTATATGGTCGTGCTCGGTGCCATCCCGACCCCTGAGGGCCGTATTCCCATGTCAGATGGGGCAGGCGTCGTGACCGCCGTCGGTGAAGGCGTCAGTGAGTTTGCGGTGGGCGATAATGTGGTCAGCACCTTCTTCCCCAACTGGCCCAATGGCGATGCGGACCTGTCCAATATGGGCCATGTCCCCGGTGACAGCGCCGACGGCTTTGCCCGTCAGATCGTCACCATGCCAACGGCCGCCTTCACCCATGCGCCCAAGGGCTATAGCCACGCCGAATCGGCGACCTTGACCTGCGCTGGCCTGACGGCTTGGCGCGCTCTGGTGCCCAATGGCAATCTCAAGGCCGGGGACACGGTTCTGGTGCAGGGCACCGGCGGCGTCTCGATCTTCGCCCTTCAGTTCGCCAAGGCGGCAGGGGCTACAGTCATTGCCACCTCGTCCTCGGATGAGAAGTTGCAGCGTCTCGAAGCCATGGGTGCCGATCACCTGATCAACTATCGCAAGGACGAAGAGTGGGGCGTGACCGCCCAAAAGCTCACCGGTCGGCGCGGCGTCGATCATGTGGTGGAAATTGGCGGCTCGGGCACCATGGCCCAGTCCATCGCAGCGACCCGCATTGGTGGTCACATCGCCCTGATCGGGGTCTTGGCAGGCTATGCTGGACCCGTTTCGACCGTGATGATCATGAGCAAGCAACTTCGCGTTCAGGGCCTGACCGTTGGCAACCGCCGCCAGCAGCAAGAAATGATCCGCGCCATTGACGTCTCGGGTATCCGCCCCGTCATCGACAGCCACTACCCCCTTGAATCCATCGCTGACGCCTTCCGCCATCAGGCCTCAGGCACGCACTTCGGTAAGATCTGCTTGGATATCTAGAGAAGTCCCGCTCACTTGAGCCCTCGCCCTTAAAGGGGACGAGGGCTTATCCATCCTTAGCCCTTTGCCTGTGGGAGAGGGTTGGGTGAGGGCCTAATGTCCTTTTTCACGCTCCCTCAGGTAAGGGGTGGTGCGGCCCGTTGAATGACGGGTCGCAGGGCAAAGCTGGACTGGATGTGGGCCACACCCGGTATCCGCGTCAGGCTGTTCATCAGAAAGGACTGGTACCCCGCCAGATCCGGCGCGACGACGCGCAGCAGATAGTCTGCGCCGCCGGTCATCAGATAGCAGCTCATCACCTCTGGAGCCTTGGCGATCTCGCGCTCAAAAGCCGAGATCGCCTCTTCTGTTTGGGCCGTAAGGGTAACCGAAACAAAGACGCTGATCGCATGGCCCAGCCGAGTCTCGTCCAGCCGCGCGCTATAGCCGAGAATATAGCCCGTCTCCTCCAACCGCCGCACCCTGCGCAGGGTCGGGGTCAAGGATAGGCCAATCTGCTCGGCCAAATCGCGCCAGCTCAAACGGCCCTCATCGGCCACGGCGGCGAGGATTTTCAGATCATATCGATCAAGCTTTTCGCTCACGTCTGTTTGCTCTCAATTGTGCGCAGTCGATAGTTCATAACGACTACATATGTGGAATTTAAGGGTCCAAATGAGCAATAATCACTCTTAAATCTAGCCTATATGACCAGAACCCACAACGCCACGAAAGCGGTTCCTGTCCATGTCTGCCCAAAGCGCCCCGTCGCCTGCTCGAAATGATGACCGCGACCTGATCCGGGACCTGGACCGCAAGGTCCATTGGCTGTCGGCCTGGACCATTCACAATGCCAATCACCTGCGTGAAAGCCGCGACGGCCTGAAGGTCGGCGGCCATCAGGCCTCGTCCGCATCTTTGGCGACGGTGATGTCAGCGCTCTATTTCTCGGTCCTGCGGCCTGAAGACCGTATCGCGGTCAAGCCCCATGCCAGCCCGGTATTCCACGCCATCCAATATCTGTACGGCCGCCAGTCCCTCGACCAGCTTCAGCGCTTCCGGTCGCTGGGCGGGGCCCAGTCCTATCCCTCGCGGACCAAGGATCAGGACGATGTGGATTTCTCGACCGGCTCAGTGGGCCTTGGCGTGGCTATGACGGCCTTTGCCTCAATCGTACAGGACTACATGCTGGCCCATGAGCGCATGTCCCCGGCGCGGCAGGGGCGGATGATCTCGCTGCTGGGCGATGCCGAACTGGATGAGGGCAATATCTATGAATGCTTGATCGAGGGGGCCAAGCACGACCTGCGCAACACCTGGTGGATCGTCGATTATAATCGCCAAAGCCTCGATGCCACGACCTCCGACAGTATGTTCCTGCGCTTTACCGACATTTTCGCTGCCGTGGGTTGGGACGTCATCACATTGAAATATGGCTATCGGCTTGAGGCGGCCTTTGCTCAGCCCGGGGGCGAGCATCTGCGCAACTGGATTGACGATTGCCCCAATGACCTCTTCGCAGCGCTGAGTTTCCAAGGCGGAGAGGCTTGGCGTAAGCAGCTGCTGGCAGATCTGAGCATCCATGCCGGTATTGCTGAGCTGCTGGCCCAGTATGATGATGAGGCGCTGGCGGCCCTGATGACCAATCTGGCCGGACACGATATGGACCTGTTGTTGGAGACCTTCCACGAGGTCACTGACCAGCGGCCCAAGCTATTCATTATCTATACGATTAAGGGCTTTGGCCTACCGTTTCAGGGCCATAAGGACAACCATTCGGGCCTGATGACCCCGACCCAGATGGAGACCTTCCAAGCCCGGATGGGCGTGCCCAAGGGTCAGGAATGGGAGCCCTTTGCGGGCCTGCCGCGTTCGGAGTCTGACTACCGAGCCTTCATCGATAGTGCCCCCTTTGGCAAGCGTGAGCCGGACGCGCCCGCGCCGATGGTGGCTGTCCCTGATGCCGCCACCTTCCCAAGGCCTACCGGCAAGCAATCGACGCAGGTGGCCTTTGGAAAGGTCATGAATGATCTGGCCCGCATGGGTGGCCCGCTGGCCGATGCCATTGTTTCGACCTCGCCCGATGTGACGGTCTCGACCAACCTTGGCGGCTGGGTCAATCAGCGCGGCATCTTTGCGCGCGACACCCGCCATGACCAGTTTAAGGACAGCAACATCGCCTCGCCGCAAAAGTGGCTGATGGGACCGCAGGGCCAGCATATCGAGCTGGGCATAGCCGAGAACAACCTGTTCCTGCTGCTGGGGGCCTTGGGTCTGGCCGGAGACCTGTTCGGCGGCCAGCGCTTGATCCCGGTCGGCACCCTCTATGACCCCTTCATCAACCGCGGCCTCGATGCTTTGAACTATGCCTGTTATCAGGATGCGCGGTTCCTGCTGGTGGCGACACCGTCCGGCTTGACCCTGGCCCCCGAAGGCGGCGCGCACCAGTCGATTCACACGCCCCTGATCGGTATGGCGCAGGACAGGCTCAGCTATTTCGAACCGGCCTTTGTCGATGAACTGGTCGAGATCATGCGCTGGGCCTTTGACTTCATGCAGCAGCCTGAGGGCAATTCGGTCTATCTGCGTCTGTCGACTCGGGCACTCGAACAGCCAGACCGGACCTTGAGCGCGGCCCAGATCGCGGATGTGATCGCCGGGGCCTATTGGCAGGTCGTGCCCGCCCCCGGCGCGGAAATGGCTGTGGTCTATACGGGTGCCATCGCGGCCGAAGCGATGGAAGCCTTTGAGCAATTGCGCGAAGATATCCCCGGCATTGGCCTCCTAGCGGTCACGAGCCCCGACCGGCTGCATCTGGATTGGTCAGCGGCCTTGAAAGCGCGGGCCAAGGGACGTCGCGAGCCGAGCCATATCGAAAAGTTATTGGCCCCCTTGGGCGCGGGTGCCTCGTTGGTGACTGTGATTGATGGACCGCCTGCGACCCTGTCTTGGTTGGGAGGGGTCAAGGGGTCTCGCGTTTCGGCCCTTGGCATGGATCATTTCGGCCAGTCGGGTGATTTGCCCGATCTCTATCGGACCTATGGCCTGGATGTGGAGGCGATTTTGGATGCCGCCGCCGCCTCACTCGATTACGGGAGCTAAGCCCATGTCCATCGACATTCTGATGCCAGCCCTGTCTCCGACGATGGAGGAGGGCGTGTTGGCCAAGTGGCATGTGGCGGTGGGTGACACCGTCAAGGCGGGCGAGGTCATTGCTGAGAT
>JBEGNZ010000006.1:0-104065 GCA_041182245.1 Pseudomonadota bacterium
GGTCGCGGCGGCCCGGGCGGTACATCTATATAGGCGGTACAATATGATAAGTTGGGTGGACTTGCTGATGACTCCAATAGGGCAGCCGGAAAGCGCGTTGGGGGCGGTGCATCACTGATGGCCTGGGTCACCGCGCCACTGGCAGAAACCCTAACTTCATTGTCTGCTGACCGCACGCAACCGCGCCATCTGGTCGGCCGCGCCAGTTCCAACAGTCGCGCGGTTGTCAGAGGGACCGACGCATTTCGCGGTTCAGCCAATAGGCTCGGTCGATCAAGCGCAGGGGGCTCAGGATAGCGGCCTGAGCCCGAAATCGCCGGGGCTGTAGCAGGTACCGCGGCAGGGTCCGTCGCAACTATGGCCTCAGAGTTGATATTCACCACCGTCGTCCAAGGAACGATGCCGATTTTCACGCGGTCGCCCCCCAAGGCGTAGACCTGGTTGACATAGTCTTTGGCTGCATTCCGCATAAGCGTAAATCGCGCGCCAGTGAACATGGATGAGGTGTTGTCCAGTATCAGAGCAATTTCGACCGACTTTCCACCAGAAGATGCCTCTGCCGAGGCTCGGAACCGGAGCTCGGGAACGTTAAAAAGACCACCAAAAATATTGGGTGAAGCGCCAGTGACCGTCAGGATGAGTTTTCCTGCAGTGCCGTCGACCTGCTGTGACCAATTAAGGTTTTGTATCTGCTCTGCCCGATCAATTAGAGAAAGATCTAAACTCGCTTGCGCCGCGCGATTAGCCGCCGCCATCCTCGCCGTACTATCGGAGAGGCTATTTGCAAAATAGACCTTAGCTGCCGCCAATACCGCAGTATCTGCGGCCTCCTGAACAAAGGCCTTGGTCGAGACAAGGCGCCGGTAATCTATAGCGGCGCCAAGCGCTAACGAGATCGGGATGAGGGAGGCAGCAACAATAATGGCCACATTGCCGCCAATCGCATTGCAACATCTAAAAACATATTGAGATATAAGCTTTGTATTCATGCTCAACCTCCCATATCTATATAAAAATAGTTCAGACTATAAAATCGGATTTGACCTGCTTTTTTTCGAGAGGTTAAACAAATCACCAAAAGACCATCTCAACAATAGTTCTAAATCTTCACCACTCGGCGAGAGAACGAAATTCTCATTTCCAGCACATTGGGTCGCGAGGCGTTTGGCGGCAGGGTCGGTGCTGTTGGTCAATATGACATAGATCTTGATGCCGTAAGTCTCGCGCATAACTTGACATGCGGAAAGCGTGAGGGCGTTCAGGCTGGACTTAGTCAGATTTGCAACATTTTTCGATCGCCAACAGTCACCACTGCCGCGACGGTTTTCTCCCGTACAGCCATAATATCCCTCAAAATCGATCGGCACCTCATTGCGGCCATCGGTGATCAAGACTGCAATCTTGCGACCCGAGGACCCGAAGGCGGATGCCCGTTGCGCCTCGTTAAGTCCCCAAAACCGTGTCCAGTAGGGACTTGGCGATAAGGTGCGCAGCGCCCAAGCCAGTCCCACATCCGATTGGCTCCCACCAGGGACAGGATAGAGTTCGTTCAACTTGTCCAAAATCTGGCGCCGGTTGCTCGATAGAGGAAGGATCGCGGCGGGACAGTTGAGGTTCGGACCGGCAATAGGGCTGTAGGCCCTTCCCCAAATACTCGGCGCGGTCTGCTGAAAGGCATCGATCATCCAAGGACAGATTGCTCGGTCAGCCATCAGATATTTGATTTCGTTAGGATCCGACAAACAGGCACGATTGGTCCCCGTTTGGACGGGATTGTTTGAGGTCAGGTCTGTTGAGCACTTCTGATCTGTGGGCTGAAAGGCGTTTAGCGTGCCGTTTTGGTGCTCGGTTACGACAGTCAGACCCGCCTGATCGAGACATTGATGGATAGAGTTGGAGTAACTCCATTTCACGCACTGTCTTACCATCTGTGTCTTCTGCAGCCGCTTGAAGAGCCTGTCACGGTTTAAAACAGATCCGCGGAACTTGGCTTGGGTGGGGCGACCCGCGTCAGTATTTTCGGGCTCGATAGCCTGATCAATCATCTGGTAGTCCAAACATTGTCCGACAAAAGGCGTTTGAATGCTTGAGCCCAATAGGGCTGCTGGCCAGAGACCGCTGAGGGGAGGTTGGTCATTGATCGGTTTGACAATAGCGTTATCCGCATCGGTTCGTACCTCACCATCCGCTGACCGCACACAACCGCGCCACTCGGTCGGACGAGAAAGGTCGATTAGACGCAGAAGGCTGAGGGGGGTGGAAGGGTCTAGAGGCTCTGCGAGCACAGACAGCCTCGATTGTGATGGTTCGGGGGGCACACGCCGAGAACCCGTAGCCAAATAGTCGATATCGCGGACCGCCGACTGATCTTCAAGCTCAACGGCTTCCGAATTGATATTGATAAGAGCGGCCCACGGAATGACTGAAACCTTCACGCTCGATCCGGCCACGTCCAAGAGATCGTTCACGTAATCTTTGGCTGTACGGCGCATCGCGGTGAACTGATCTAAGTCGCTTAACGAGCTGGAACTGTCGACGATAAGGGCCACCTCCAGAGAACGACTGATGGGATCGACGGAGGACGAAACCTTTATGGGAATGTGCGGGATAAGAGGCAATGAGCTGAGAGTGGTCGCGCTATCAGCCATAACATCCAGATCAAAGCGCTTTTGAATGGGGTCTGCTGTTACCTTCCACACGACTTTTTCGACGCGTTGCTGCGAGCCTTCCCATCGGTGAAGAATGCTCCCGACCTTCTCCTCGCTCGCAATTTTCCGGTCTTGTTCGGTGATGTTGCGAGATGTGAAATAAACCCAAGCCCCCTCGATGGCCGCGCGATCGGAGATGGTCTGAAGCGAGCCGCGCGCTTCATCATAGGTTCGCAATTGCTGGTAACTGCCGAAGGCAAAACTTAGGGGTATTGCCGACAGAGCAATAGCCCAAGTCAGCCACGTCCGAATCCCGTGTCCAAGAAATGGGCCATTAAGGGTTCGGCCACGACGATCCAAAAGTCGCTCCTGCTTGATGATCTTTGATAAATAGATCAGCTAAGCAGGGAGTCCGCTAAATATATTTACAACCTATTGATTATAATAAACACTATACTTTTGTAATTATCGTAAATTTATAGTAGTTTAAACAATATATTACCGATGCCTTCAATATTAGCCTCTACCGACTCACTTGACCGAATAGGTCCCACCCCTTCAGGTGTTCCGGTAAATATCAAGTCTCCCGCCGCTAAGGTCCACAGACGCGAGGCTTGAGCAATGGTTTCACCAATGGACCAGATCATATCTTCCAGCCGCCCATCCTGGCGAGTTTGCCCATCCACCGATAACCATATCTTCCCTTGAGCCGGGCCCGTTCCGGCTTGAGGCAAGGGACAGTTGGCTTTGCGGCGAATAGGGCTGATGGGCGCTGAAAGATCAAAGCCCTTGGCCGCATCCCAAGGCTGACCCTTGGCCTTAAAGCTATTTTGAAGATCGCGGCGCGTGAGATCCACGCCCACCGCATAGCCATAGACCGCCGCAAGCCCCTGTTCAGGTGTTAGGTTTGAGCCGCCGCTCGAAAGGGCAGCAACCAGTTCGACCTCATGATGCAGATCTGAAGTGGCTGAAGGGAAGGGGACCGTCACACATTGACCGGGCGGACATATGACAACCGCATCCGCGGGTTTGGAAAAGAAGAACGGCAAATCGCGTTCGTTCGCCCCCATTTCTCGTGCATGGGCCGCATAGTTGCGTCCAACGCACAGGATACGGCGGACGGGGAAAAGCGCTGACGTTCCTTCAACTGGAACGGCCGGGCGAGCGGGCGGCGGAAATGCAAAGCTGGACATGCTCCCAAATTACGGACTTCCAACGTTTGGTAAAGTCTCAAGAGCTATGGGTTACGGTTGTTTAACTTGATTTCCTAGGCGGGCCGCGCACTGAATAATACCTAAGGTCGCACGAATGTCTTGACTTCAATAGATCGGGACCGGCCGGCAGGACCCTTGACCATGTTGATCATCGAGAATCTGAATCATGTCTATCCGAATGGGGCCCATGCCTTGCGGGGCATAGACCTGGTCATCCCCAACGGAATGTTCGGCCTACTCGGTCCCAACGGTGCGGGTAAGTCGACCTTAATGCGCACCATCGCCACATTACAGACCCCAACATCAGGTCATCTACGCTTTGATGAGATCGATGTTCTAGCCAATCCAGAGGCTCTGCGCCGTCAACTAGGGTACCTGCCCCAAGACTTTGGCGTTTATCCGCGCGTGTCGGCCTATGACATGTTGGATCATATGGCGGTTCTGAAGGGCGTGGCCCAACCGGCTGCGCGGAAGGAAACGGTCGAGGCACTTCTTAACCAGGTCAATCTTTGGACCGTGCGTCACAAGGCCTTGGCGGGATTTTCGGGTGGGATGCGCCAGCGCTTTGGCATCGCTCAGGCCCTGATCGGTGATCCTCGTCTCATCATTGTCGATGAGCCCACTGCTGGTCTCGACCCTGAAGAACGAAATCGGTTCCTGAATCTGTTGGCTGAGATCGGCGAAAATGTCGTTGTCATCCTCTCGACCCACATTGTTGAGGATGTTGCCGACCTTTGCCCTTCGATGGCCATTTTGGCTGAGGGTCGCATCCTCAGCCAAGGCGCACCTTTGGGACTAATTGAGAGCCTGAAGGGGCGGGTTTGGAAAAAAACGATCAATCGTCAAAATCTTGAGGCGGTTCGAAAGGATCATGAGGTCATCTCCACCCGACTTTTTGCGGGGGCTACGGTTGTCCACGTTTTGGCCGATAGGTCGCCGGGTGAGGGGTTTGAACCGGTCTTGGGTGGGTTGGAGGACGTCTATTTCTCCGTCCTATCGGCTTCGCGCCGCGTCGCCTGAGCTGGGAACCTGATCCATGTTCGGCAAGATTGCGACCTTTGAATTTCGCTACCAGCTTAGACAGCCATTGTTCTGGGCGGTATTTATCTTCTTTTTCCTATTGACCTTTGGGTCGGTCACGATCGACCAGATTCAGATCGGGTCTGGGGGAAATGTTCACCGCAATTCACCGTTCGCGATCGCCCAGACCCATCTGATCTTGTCCCTCTTCTACATGTTCGTGACTGCGGCCTTTGTCGCTAATGTGGTTGTTCGCGATGACGAGACCGGATTTGGTCCCATCATCCGGTCTACGAGGGTCACTAAAGCCAACTATCTGCTCGGTCGGTTTAGTGGGGGCGTTGCCGCTGCTGCCGTGGCCTATCTGAGTGTTCCACTAGCCTTCTTCCTAGGCTCTTTAATGCCCTGGGTGGATGGGGAAACCTTGGGTCCCAACCGCTTACAGGATTACGGGTTCGCTTATGGGGTCTTGGCCCTTCCCGCGCTCATTTTAACCAGCGCGGTGTTCTTCTCTGTCGCGACGATAACGCGATCGATGATGGCGACCTATGTCGGTGTTGTCGCCTTCTTCGTTATCTATTTGACGGCCACAATCTTGCTCGACAAGCCACAGTTTGAGCAAGGTGTAGCGCTGTTCGAGCCCTTCGGATTGGCGGCCTATGGCCTGGTCACCAAATATTGGACAGCGGCAGATCGTAATCTCTTAACGCCCGCCCTGAGCGGGCTCTTGATGTGGAACAGGCTCTTTAGCCTCGTCCTATCGGCAGGCTTCTTGGCCCTAGCCTATAGTCTTTTCCGGTTTGAAGCCCCGGCCGCTCGGCGGCCGAAAGCGGCGCGGGCTGAAGGTGCCACGGATTCGGTTCCGTCGGTTCGTAGCGGCCCACTTCCAGCGCCAAAATATGATGCGCAGTCAAGTTGGACCCTGCTGTTGGTCCGTACCCGCTTGGAGATGCGGCAAGTCTTTCTAAGCCCCGCCTATATCGTGCTTTTGGCGCTCGGCATCGTTAATGCCGGGGCCTCACTTTGGTATGCCAATGACCTCTATGGGGGGACCATCTATCCCGTCACTCGGGTCATGATTTCGACCCTCGAAAGCGCCTTCAGCATCATCCCAATCATTGTCGCCATCTACTATGCGGGTGAACTGGTCTGGCGCGAGCATGATCGGCGAACCCATGAGATTATAGACGCAACCCCGATTCCGGACTGGGCCTTTTTTGTGCCCAAGACCCTCGCCATAACCATGGTGCTGATTTCGACGCTACTTGTTGGCGTTATGACCGCGATGGCCTTGCAGGCGATCAAGGGGTACTTCAACTTAGAGATCGGGAAATATCTGCTGTGGCTGGTTATTCCAGACGCCGTAAGTTTTCTTATGATCGCGATCCTCGCCGTCTTTTTGCAGACCCTGTCACCCCAGAAGTTTATCGGTTGGGGTCTGATGGTCATCTATCTGATCTCCAGGCAGGTCATGGCCAGCTTGGGCTGGGACCATCTGCTCTATCGGTATGGGGCGGCTCCCTATGTGCCCCTATCCGACATGAATGGTCAGGGTCATTTCTGGGTCGCTAATGCTTGGCTCAGACTCTATTGGACCGCCTTTGCCCTCATTCTATGCGTGATGTCCTACGCCCTTTGGCGACGGGGGGTAGATACAAGGCTCATGCCGAGGCTTCGCCGTCTTGGGGCAAGGCTAAGGGGAACGCCGGGTTTAGTTCTTGGTGCAGCCTTGACGGTTTTTGTCGCCACAGGGACCTATGTGTTTACCAACACAAATGTTTGGAACAGTTACCGCACACGTTTGGACGATGAAAAGTGGCGGGCGGCTTATGAAAAAGATCTGCTACCCTTTGAAAGGGTCGCACAGCCGCGGATCTTTGATGTGACCCTTGAGGTTGATATTCGTCCCCATCAGCATCGCCTGGTTACTAATGGCGTTTATCGGTTTGAAAACCACACAGATGCGCCTTTGCGCGAAATGCATGTGCAGTTTAATCGCGATCTCAAGGTCGAGGCCCTCGCCATTGAGGGCGCTCGGCCCAAGAAAACCTATGATCAGTATAATTACCGGATTTTCAGTTTCGACACGCCCCTTAAACCGGGGGAAAGGCGCAGCCTATCCTTTACAACCACCCTGGAACAAAAGGGCTTTAAAAATAGCGGTACCGAAACCAGCCTTGTCGACAATGGTACTTTTATCAATGACCAAGAAATAGCGCCCGGATTCGGGGTCAGCCGGGCACCCCTCCTAACCGATCGCAGCAAACGGCGAAAATATGGCCTGCCGTCTGAGTTGCGAATGGCTAAGCTCGGCGATGTCAGGTCGCGGGGCTATCACTATCTTCGCCATGATTCTGATTGGGTCCAAGCCGACATCACGGTCACGACCGACGCCGACCAAACGCCAATCGCGCCAGGCTATCGGGTTTCGGAGAAGCTATCCCAGGGTCGGCGCACGGTTCGGTTCAAGACCGAGGCCCCCATCCTGCAGTTTTTCTCGATCCAATCGGCCCGTTATCAGGTCAAGTCGCAAACCTATCGGGGCGTGGATCTGGCGATCTATTATGACGCTCAACATCCGTGGAACATTGACCGGATGATGCGGGCCATGAGGCTGTCTTTGGACTATTACCAGGCCCAGTTCGGTCCCTATCAGTTCAGACAGGCGCGCATCTTAGAATTTCCGGACTATGCCCAATTCGCGCAGTCCTTTGCCAACACGATCCCCTATTCCGAAGGCCTAGGCTTCATTGCCAACTATAAGGACCCCGGAAAGATTGACCTCGTCACCTATGTGACCGCCCACGAGTTGGCGCATCAATGGTGGGCTCATCAGATCATCGGAGCGGATCAACAGGGCTCAACGGTTCTGTCCGAAACCTTGTCGCAATATTCCGCCCTGATGGTCATGGAAAAGCTCTATGGCCCCGAAAAGATCCGCAAGTTCCTGAAATATGAACTTGATAGCTATCTGCGTAGCCGCGGCACGGAAGTGATTGAAGAGCTGCCTTTGATCCATGTCGAAAACCAGCCCTATATACACTATCGCAAGGGCTCACTGGTCATGTATCGCCTGAAGGACGAGATCGGGGAGGCGGCTATCAACCGAGCCCTTCGGTCGCTGTTGGCGAAATATGCCTTCAAAGCCGCGCCCTATCCGACATCGCTCGACCTCGTTGCCGCTTTGCGCGCGGAAGCACCCGACGACAAACAGACCCTCATTACAGACCTGTTTGAGAAGATCACCGTCTTTGACGTCAAGACCACCAAGGCGGTCGCCACCCAGCGCAAGGACGGTCAATATGATCTCACCCTTACCGTCGACGCTAAAAAGCTAAATGCCGATGGGCAGGGTAAGGAAACGGCGGTTCCCATGGCCGAAGCGGTGGATGTCGGGCTCTTTAAGGTCAAGCCAGAGGCGAAGGATTTTGATCGATCAAAAATACTGGCCTTTAAGTCTGTCCCCTTGCGCTCGGGCGTTCAAACCATTGTCCTAACAGTTCCGAGTTTGCCGAAGTTCGCCGGGGTCGATCCCTATGCCAAGCTTATTGATCGAAATGCGGACGATAATCTTACCGCCGTGAGCAGATCGGACTGATCTGGTGGGTGTCATGCGCAATTTGCCGCAAGTCTGGAGGGTGGTGATCGCTTGGCGCCGCCCTAGCGCCGGCTTTAGGGTCTTCTTATATTTTCAAAGGATTGATGCACTCGATATTGGCATTGCAGGCCAGACCTTAGGCTTGGGCTTTTCAAAGGAGGATCGACATGTCCACTGAACAGGACACCACAATACCGCCAGTCAGTCCGGGCAATGGTGCGCATCAATCTGATGCTTCAAACGGTCCGGTGACTGAAGCCGCCTTGGCTGACCTCATAAACCGGGTTGAAGCCATGTTTCGTGAAGGGCTAAAGGCCCTTGGCGCGCAGACCAAACCCATCATCGAGAGTGCAGAAGACCAGTTTGAAGCGGCTCAGAAGGCTGTTTCAGATCAGGTTCGAAATCGACCCCTTACGGCGACGGCAATGGCCTTAGGCGTTGGTGTCGTCATTGGTCTTCTCTTGGGTACTGGGCGGCGCAGATGATCCGGAAGACGGTGATTCAGACCCTCACAATGGCCACAGTGATTGTCGTCTGCTCAGGCGTTAGTCTTGTGGCTTCAGCCTTAGGCCTTTTTGTGTTGCTAAGGGGTCTTTGGGGTGAGGTTATCGCCTCCGTTCTCGTCGCGGGTCTCTTTGCTGTGGTGGCACTCACCGTAGCCTTTTGTGCCAGTCGACCTGCGGTGGCCGAAAAGCGCCCCGTTCAGGCCTTGCCCGAACCTGCGCCCATCTTCGCAACCTTGATGGCGGTCGTACGAGAAAAGCCTTTGGTCAGTGCCGCTGTGGCAGCGGTCGCTGGGATCATTGCTGTGCGTAATCCTCAGCTTATTTCAAGTTTGATCGCGACATTTCTAGACGACACTGACCCTAAAGACTAAAGCCGGTCACGCAGGGCATACCAGCTCAGCCCTGCGACCATCGCGGGCCATCGCAAGAGTTTCCCGCCCGGAAAGGGTGGGGTGGGTAGACGCGATAGCAGATCAAGCCCGGACATCTCGCCAAGGCTCGCATCAGCTAAAAGTTTGCCAAAATAGGGGGCCAGCATCAAGCCTTGGCCACTATAGCCCGCTGCCGCCACCACACCGGGCGCTAGGGCTCGCACATAGGGCGTTCGGTTCATGGTGATACCGAGGCTGCCGCCCCAAGCGTGGGTGATTGGCACTGCGCCGAGCCTTGGATAGACCTTAAGCATGTGCCGCCGCACAAATCCTGTTAGGTCGGAGGGAAATCCGGGCAAATAGTTCTCGCCGCCACCAAACAGTAAGCGCCCATCTGGGGATTTGCGAAAATAGTTCACGACAAAGCGGCTATCAGCCACGGCAGCGTCGCTACGAATAATCTCATCGGCAAGGTCGCCCAAGGGGGCCGTTGCCAAGATGAAGTTGTTAATCGGCATGACCCGGGCGTCAATGGTGGGTGAAAGTCCATCAATATAGCCGTCACCGGTCAGGATCAGCCTTTCGCAAATCACCGTGCCTTGCTGGGTGACGACCTCCATACCGCGGGCGGTCTTACGCCAAGATAGGGCCCGCGACCGTTCGAAAATCTGCGCACCATTGTTTATGGCTGCCAGCGCAAGACCAAGGGCGAAATTGAGGGGATGAAGATGTCCGCCGCCTTCATCGATCGTTCCTCCGAAATAGCTATCGCAACCCAGTTCATAGGCGAGGGCGTCTTTCCCAATTAGTCGGATCTGGTCGTAGCCGTAGCGCTTGGCCATATGGTCACGCCAAGCGCGGTCATGGTCCCCGCTGTTGGGTCTATGGCGCGCCTCGATCATTCCCGACTTCAGATCACAAGCAATGGCATGTTGCGCAATCAGCCTATGCAGATGGGCCTTAGCGTCCTGCGCGAGAGTCCAAAGGGCCATGGCATCATCGGGCCCGACCGTCTTTTCAAGCCAGAACTGATCGCGCCTTTGACCCGTGTGGATCTGGCCGCCATTGCGACCCGACGCGCCGGATCCGACCTGCGCCTCCTCCAAGACAATCGTGGGAACACCTTGTTCCGCCAAACGTAGGGCTGCGCCCAGTCCGGTATAGCCCGCACCGATGATGCAGACCGCGGTGCGATGTTCGCCTTTCAAGGACACAAGGTCCGGGAAGGGGTTTGCCGTTTGGGCGTACCAGGAGGTCGCTGGATGGCCTTGGTTGCGCGCTGCCATCGGGATTAGACGTTGAGCAGCAGGAACTCCCGCTCCCAAGGGCTGACCGTGCGCATAAAGGCGTCATATTCCGCAAGCTTAACTCGCGAATAGGCATCGATGAAGCTGCCCCCCAGTATGTCGCGCAGCGGAACGCATGAGCTTAGCAATTCGACAGATTCAATCAGGCTACGGGGCAATTCAACTCCGCGAAGATTGGCGTCCGTATCGACTGGGGGTTCGGGCTTAAGGGCTGAGACCATACCCAGATAACCAGCGCCCAGAACGGCGGCGATGGCCAGATAGGGATTGGCATCGGAGGAGGGAACGCGGTTTTCGACCCGTCGGTTCGCGGCGTCTGAAGGCGGAATACGAAGGCCCGCCGTGCGGTTGTCATAGCCCCATTGGGTGTTCACTGGCGCGCCGGATTCTTTGCTGATCCGGCGGTAGGAATTCACATAGGGCGCCAAGATGGCCATGATCGCGGGCATATAGCGCTGCTGACCGGCGATAAAGCTATAGAACAGCTCCGTTGGCCCCTCGGTACCCGGGTCAGAAAACAGGTTTTGGCCCGTATTGGGATCGATGATCGACTGGTGAATATGCATGGCCGAGCCGGGCTCTGACGCCATGGGTTTGGCCATGAATGTGGCGTAGATCTCATGCTCCATCGCCGCCTCACGAATGGTGCGTTTAAACATGAAGACCTGATCGGCCAATTCCAAGGCGTTACCGTGCCGCAGATTGATCTCCATCTGGGCGACACCGCTCTCGTGTATCAGGGTGTCGATCTCAAGGCCTTGGCGTTCGGAATATTCGTACATGTCTTCGAACAGGGCATCGAACTCATTAACAGCAGAGATCGAATAGCCCTGCCGACCGGTCTCAGGGCGTCCGGATCGGCCCGTCGGCGGTTTAAGCGGATAGTCGGGGTCGACATTCTTTTCGACCAGATAAAATTCTAACTCCGGGGCGACAACCGGCTCCCATCCTTTGGCGCGATAGAGCGACAGGACCCGGCGCAACACTTGGCGCGGACTCTCATCGACGGGACGACCATCAGGATGGAAGGCATCATGAATGACCTGCGCCGTTGGGTCTTGGGCCCATGGCACGCTGGCGAGGGTCGCAAAGTCGGGGACTAGGAAGATATCAGTATCGGACTGAACTGCGCCAATCAGCCCTTCTAGGTCCGGAAAATCGCCTGTGATGGTCTGATAGAACACGGACATTGGCAGATTCATGGTTCCGCCATTGAGGAACTTGCGCACGGGCATGATCTTGCCGCGCGCAACCCCTGCAAGGTCAGGAACGAAACATTCGATCTCTTCGATATTTTGTCGGGCAAACCATTGGGTTGCCTCTTCCATAGACGCGACTCCACGCGCGGTCTCGGGGGCGGACTTTCGCTGTTTTGATTTGGGTTTCATGACACTTTTTGAGTTTCTAACTACAGCCTAACTCGCCGTCGCGAGTTGAGCAAATCGAGATCCCCATTTGAATCTTGATAATCTAACCCGTATTGCGCAAGGCTGCGGCGATACCATTGAGCGTTAATTGAATGCCCAGCTGTATGGCCTCGCCGCTTTCTCCGCGCCGACGCCGGGACAAGAGCTCGATCTGCAACCGGTTAAGGGGATCGAGGCAAGGCTTTGACAGGGCAATAGAGGCCTCGAGGTCCGGCTGGCTTTCTAGCAGCCTTGTCGTCCCGCGGACCCTTAGGATGAGATCCTGCGTCGCCTTCCACTCACTATGGATGGTATCAAAGATCCGTTCAGCATGGACGCGGTCGGGTGCAAGACCGGCATAGGCACTGGCCATGGCCATATCGCTCTGGGCCAAGGCGATTTCCATATTGGCCAGAAAGGTGTCCAAAAAGCCCCAGCCCTCAGCCATATCGCTCAGTTGATTGATGCTGATCTTTGCCGCCTGAACCCCGGAGGCAAAGCCATACCAGCCAGGCAGCATAAATCGCGACTGTGACCAGCTAAAGACCCATGGAATGGCGCGCAGGTCTTCGATACGGCCAGATTTGGTGCGGGAGGCGGGTCGGCTGCCGATCTTGAGGTCGATGATCTCAGAGATCGGTGTGGCGGTGCGAAAAAAGCCCGCAAAGGCTGGGTCGCGATAGACTAGATCCTGATAGGCTTCGCAGGAGGCTTGGGTAATGGCACCCATGGCCGTGCCGAACCGCGCATCCAAGGCTGTAGAGGTCGTGTCGCCCTCTTGGCGCAAGGTGGCGAGGAAAACGGCGGCGCAGGCACTGTCTAGGGATTTGCGCGCCGATACCTCATCACCAAATTTGCGCGCGATCATCTCGCCCTGCTCGGTTACCCTCATACGCCCGCGTACCGTACCGGCGGGCTGGGCGAGGATGGCGGCGAAACTCGAACCGCCGCCGCGTCCGACAGATCCGCCCCGGCCGTGAAACAGTTGCAGCCCCACCCCCTGCTCATCGCAGACCTTGAGAATGTCGGAAGACGATCGGTGCAGAGACCAGCGCGAGGCGGTGTAGCCCCCGTCCTTATTGCTGTCAGAATAGCCCAACATCACCTCTTGGGTCGCTTTGGGCCCGAGGAGTGATCTTACGATTGGGAGTTTGAGCCAGCGATTAATGATGGCGGGTGCCGCTTCGAGGTCGCCAATGGTTTCAAAGAGGGGTGCCACGCCAAGCATCGACCGAGGCGCTGCACCGCCAAAGACGAGGCCAGCCTGTTTGAGCAGGACCAAGGGTTCAAGAATATCAGAGACAGATGCGGCTTTGGATACCACATAGGCTCCAATAGCCTCTGAACCATAGGCCGACACGGTCTCAGCCGCCGCGTCCAGTATCCGAAGCTCACGCTTAGTTTCCGCAGAATAGGAGGCAAAGGGCCATCTCAGGACGCGGTCGTCAGAGAGCTGTTCAATTAGCAGCTCGATCCTTTGGTCCTCTGAAAGCCCAAGATAGTCGATCGGGGTTGGCGATTGGGCGAACAGATCGGCGACGACCCGTTCATGCACATCGGAATTTTGGCGAAGATCGAGTGATAGGAGGTGAAAGCCGCAGCAACGCACAATCTGTAGCAAGACCTTAAGGGTCGTGCCCACCAATCGCTCACCGCCATGTGAGATTAGGCTGTCGCGAACGATCGACAGATCATGCACAAGTTCCGACACAGCCCCGTAGGGCTGGGCTTGGGCAGCGGCCTTTGGGGCACCTATAGGGGAGGCGTTCAGTCGCTGAGCCGTGGCCAGAACTCGGTCGTGAATATAGGTCAGGGCCCTGCGATAGGGCTCATCTGCGCGATGCACAGAATGTTGCGCCGAGCGTCTGGCCAATTCCATGACCTCATCCGAGACTGGGGCCAAGGTCACCGACAGTGTTAGCTCTGTTTCGAGCTGGTCTAACTGTTCAAGATACCAAGCAAATATAACTTGACCCTGTTCGACGAGGGCCAGTTTTAAGGTCACATCATCGACATGGGGATGACCATCGCGGTCGCCGCCAATCCAAGATCCGAGGCCAATTACCAGAGGGAAGGGGGCCTGTTCCGGCAAATCACGGTCCCAATCACTATAGAGCCGAACCAGTGCCGGCAAAATCGCCCTCCGAACAAAGCCCAATGTATTATCGATCTCATCACTGACCGTAATCCTGTCCGGGCGATGGAGCCTCGTCTTCCAAAGAAGGGCTATGGCCCGAAACAGTTCGTCCTGCGTCCAAAGATCGAGGGTGCGCGGCAGGCTATGGCGGCGCATAGCCAAGATGCGGGCGACTTCAAACTCGCGGTCGACCACGGACGCACGGCGCATTTCAGTCGGGTGGGCCGTCAGCACAGGGGTTAGGCGCATCCTGTCCAATACCGACAGGATGTCTGTTTCTGAGACACCCTCGCTCTGTTTAAGGTCTATGGCCCCGGTCAAGGTGGCAGGAAGGCCGCCCGACTGGCCATCATCCAACTGACGGCGCCCGGCAACGTCTTCTGCAATATTGGTCAGGGTCGATAGACAGGTCAGCGCCCTAACGAGATAGACCGCTTCATCGGCCGAAAGACTCGAAAGGTCAGCCGCGTGATTGCTTGCATCCCTTGCCTTTTGAACACCCTGCTGACGGGCTTCGCCGTCGAGATAGGCGAGGGCCTCGTTGAACAGGCGCTCGAGAAGCCGGACATTCTGCGCCACTCGGCGCGTGGTCGACTCATCGAAGGTCATCTTATCGGTCTCCTGTAAGCTTTCGCGCACCTTAGCTTGAATCATGTAAAAACCCTTGTACGGGTCAATATTAGCGCGACCGACGGGAGATTATGACGATGGATGAGCTTTGGCGTTTGGGAGAAGAGGCGGGTCAGCGACTTAAGGATCGCAAACAAACCATCGCGATTGCCGAATCATCGTCCGGAGGCCTGCTCTCAGCAGCCCTTTTGGCGGTGCCGGGCGCATCGGCCTATTTCTTGAGTGGCGCTGTGGTCTATACCGGCCGGGCGCGGCGCAAGCTGATGGGCCTTGAAGCCGATGCGGTCGAGGGGATGCGCTCCTCCAGTGAGCCCTATGCCCTGTTGCTTGCAAGAACGGCTAAGGAGCGGTTTCGAACCGATTGGGGCCTTTCGGAGACAGGGGCCGCCGGTCCGATCGGCAATCCTTACGGTGATGCAGCGGGCCATAGTTGTATTGGAGTCAGCGGACCCATTGAACGGGTCTTGACCCTAGAGACCGCAAGTCCGGATCGCCGTTCCAATATGCAGGCCTTCGCCGAAGAGGCGTTGCGGGCGCTGATCGCAGCCTTGGATGCTCAGGCCTAGGTTTAGGCTGCATGCTGACCTGCGGGCCGATCAAGAACCCGCAGGATTTCGCCTTCGCGTTCGTTCCAGATGATGCTGACGCCCAAGGCGCGGTCCAACTGGTTGCCGAGGGCCGATCGTACCTGAATATCACCCAGTCGCTTGGGGCTGATGCGCATCAAGGTGCGTCCGCAGCCGAGATCTTCATGAAGATCGGCATGGCGCAAGACCGCATCAATGATGGCACCGGTGAGCGGAGACCTAACAGGGGTTGCGGCCTTGACGGGGCGGTAGGTTGAGGCGAAGCGCTTATAGGGGGCCATGAGGGGCTTTCTTCAGGTCACGAGGTTCGGTCTTGACCTTATCCGCACGCTATGCGTCAAATTCGGACGTATCTATAGGAGCGTCCCATGCGACATGATAAGGCCCAGAGGCTGTTGACCCTTGCCAGGATGCTTGCCGGAACCGCCGAAGGCTTGACGCTGGATGAGATGGCGTCCCGGCTAGAGGTCGGACGGCGCACGGTAGAACGTATGCGCGATGCGGTGCGCGAAGTGTTTCCGCAGATGGAGGATATTGATGATCCGCCAACCCGACGCTTTCGCATTCCCTCGGGCCTCGATGGTCTTTTCCAAGCCCCTACGGCTGAAGAACTGGCGGCGCTAAGGACTGCGTCTGAAGCCCTCAGCAGCTCTGGCGCGCAAAATCGTGCGGGCGCGCTCGCGACCTTGGAGGCCAAGCTGATGGCCTCGATGCGTCCGGGTGTTCGTCGCCGCCTGGCACCCGATGTAGAAGCCCTACTTCAGGCCGAAACCATCGCCGTGCAGGCTGGCCCGCGTCCCTTTGAAGAGGATGATGTTTTGGCGCGGGTGCGCGAAGCGATCAAGTCGATGCGCGCCCTTCGGCTTCGCTATGATGGCGGCAGCACGCCAGGGCGAATGCGCGATGTGGTTCCCTTTGGCCTTCTTTTTGGTCGTAGCAACTATCTGGTTGCCGCAGAGCTTACGGAGGGCCAAGCGGTCGGCCTTCCGCGCAATTGGCGGCTAGACCGTATGGGCCAAATTGAGGTCCTTGATGTGCCTGCCAGCCCGCCAGAAGACTTTTCGTTGCAAGACTATGCCGATCAGAGCTTTGGCATCTACCAGGACGATGTCGAGGATGTGGTCTTGAAGGTTCTGCCCCATGGCGCAGAGGATGCACTGCGCTGGCGTTTCCACAGCCACCAGACCGTCACCCATGAGGCCGATGGCTCGGTGACCATCGCTTTTCGGGCTAGCGGCATGACCGAACTGTCTTGGCATCTGTTCAGTTGGGGCGACAAGATAAGGATCCTTGCGCCCGACCGGTTGAAATCGGTTCTGGCAGAGCAGTTGAAATTGACCGCCCTCGCCTTGACGTAGGATGTCGGCGTCCGAAATTGACGTAAGGGTCCTTCATAAGGGTTTTCGTTCAAACGGAGACCCGATCATGTTCGACCTCACCCTCAACCGTCCAAGCCTTTCGTCTGATCTTCTGGGTCTTGGCCGTGCCCTCTACAGTGTCTTGCGATACGGGGTCGTTTTGCTGGTTTGGCTCTGCCTTTTTGCTATCCGGCCTCGTCTAGCCATCACCGCCTTCAAATATAGGCGGCCGGGATCACCCATTCCAAGGATGGGCGCTCGCCGCACCATTGGCCATTGAGGCTCGCCTATCCTATAGCTGCTTTGGCCCAAGACCGAGGTCACCGGTTTAAGCATTAAGGACCCTTTTATGAAACGTCCCCTAGCCGGTGTCCGTATCCTCGCCGTCGAGCTCTACGGTGCCGGTCCCTACGGCACACAGCTGCTGGCCGAACTGGGTGCTGAGGTCGTTAAGATCGAGGCCCCTTCAATGGGCGGTGATGTGAGCCGCTCGGTGGGACCCTATTTTCTTGGGGAGGGCGACACGGCCTTTTTCCAGACCTTCTCGCGGTCAAAGTCATCGCTTGCGCTAGAGCTAAAGACCCCAGAGGACCGCGCGATCTTTGAAAAGCTCGTCGCCGGTGCTGATGCGGTCGTCAATAATTTGCGCGGCGATAAGCCGGGCAAGCTCGGTCTGACCTATGATGATCTGAAGGCCATCAATCCGTCGATCGTTTGTGCCCACCTGTCGGCCTATGGCCGCAACAATAGCCGGGCCAACTGGCCGGGCTATGACTATCTGATGCAGGCCGAAAGCGGGATGATGAGCTTGACCGGCGAGCCGGATGCACCGCCGACGAGGCTGGGTCTGTCGATGGTCGATTTCATGACCGGCTCTGTCTTTGCCCTTGGCATTGTCTCCGCGATCTTGGACGCTCGCACCAGCGGCGAGGGCTGTGACGTGGATGTATCCCTGTTTGACGTTGCCCTCCACCAAACCTCCTATCCTGCCGTTTGGGCCATGAACGAGGGCTACGAGCCTGAACGACTGCCGCGCGGGGCCCACCCATCCATTGCGCCGTCGCAACTGGTCCGGACGGCTGATGGTTGGGGACTATTAATGTGCCAGACCCCCAAATTTTGGGACCTGTTCTGCACGCTAACGGGGCGGATGGATTTGGCCGCTGATCCACGATTTACAGACATTCCGGCTCGCCGCGCCCATTTGGCCGAGCTCACCCAAGCTTTGGATAGCCTCTTTATGACCCGTAAGGCGCAGGACTGGAGCGACCTGTTTGCCGGTCAGGTGCCCTTTGCCCCAGTCAAGGACCTCAAGACCGCCCTAGAAAACCCTTTTGTGGCAGAGGTGGGTATGAGGGACATTGTCGCCCATCCGGCCAAGCCTGAGGGTCTGCATATGCTGGCCAGTCCGGTGATGATCAATGGCCAGAGGATGCCTGCCCATAGGGCCCCTTCCTTGGGCGAGCAGACTGAGGCTATCTTGGCGGCGTTGAAAGCCTCTGACCAAACCGACTCGCTCTAGACCTTATCGGCATAGATCATCCGACCACGTCCAAGGCGGGTTAGGACCTGCTCCAAATCTGTCTGAGCCACCGCAAAGCACCCTTCGCTTCGCCCTAACTTTCCTGTGTCGCGCACCATCGACGGGCTGACATACCAAGCGGCATGAACAACGATGGCGCGAGGCTTGGCATTATTGTTGGTGTCGTCCAGTCCGTTGAGCCGTAAGGACCTGCCATGCTTACCGTGATAGATATCTTCAGTTACATAGGCTCCGGGTGAAGAGGCGTATGAGCCTTCAGTATTGCTAAATCTTTTGAGCCATCCAGAATGATTAGGATCTGATCCACGGCCATGGGCCACCAAAAGGGTTTGAACCTGTCCTGAATATAAATCTAGCAGGTGAAATCTTGGACTGGCGGAGGCGCGTGAAAAATCGACAACGCCCATAAGATCGGGGTTGGGCACCCTTGCTCGATGGCGAACCATTGCTTCTAAGGCCCGCTGTCTGAGGGCGGGGGAAATGGCATTATTGAGGGGGGCGCTGTGCGCTACTCCTGCACAAGCGAGGCCCATAATCGGCGCGGCGAACAGGGTCCGCCGCGTCAGTAGTGGTCTTTTATCGGGCATACAGACATCGTTCCTCGTCGATCATGTGCCCCCCGGCTAATCGTCCCATAACCGCTTGTAAAGGCGAGGTCACGCCTCAATTTTCAGAGGTTGTGGCGGTCCAGTGCCTTCGCCCATCGGTCGTCTAAACCATAGATATCGCGACGAAAGTTGTTCACGCCCTCTGGATCGACCCAAGCGGTCCAATAGGCTAGGAGGATCGTCACGGGTGATCGCAATGTCAGGGTCTGGGTCGTCAGGGTCTCGAGTAACGATTGGGTTTGGTCACTGGTCCAGCCCTTTCGGTCTGCCGCCAAGATCAGATCTGCCAGTTCAAGGGGGCGTTCGAGGCGCACGCACCCGGAACTGAAAGCTCGAGAAGGGCGCTCGAATAGGGCCTTGGCTGGGGTATCGTGCAGAAAGACCGCGTAGTCATTGGGGAAGAGAAACTTGACCCGTCCCATCACATTGTCCGGACCGGGGGCCTGTTGCAGCCGGTAAGGCAGGGGGCCGATCCAGTCGATTCTCCGTGGGTCGACCACTTTTCCCTTTTGGTCTGTAACGACGAGGCCGCGCTCAGCGATAAGATTGGAGTCCTTGGCGGCAGCTGGTGCGATATCTTCTTTCAATATGGTCAGTGGCACCGTCCAGGTTGGATTGAGCACAATTTTATCGATGGCAGAGCGAAGCTGCGGGGTTTGTCGAAAGGGCTTGCCGACCTGAACCTTGGATCGCCAGATGATCTGATTGTCGTCAATCAGATAGGCTTCAAAGCCTGCAATATTGATCATCAGGAACCGGGACGGCAAATCACTCATCAGGGCCCTTGAGCGGTCCATATTGACGCGCAACTGCCTGATACGCTGAGCAATGGGCCGGTTAAGCTCTTTAAGGACGCCCGCGTCGACCCGCCCTGAGGGATCAAGTCCCATCCGTCGCTGAAAGGTCTTCACCGCGGACACCAAGGTCTCGTCAAACAGGGCATCGTCCCGCGCTTGGCTGGACAGGTCGCCCAGTAGGCGTAGTCGCACCGCGATCGCGGCAACCCTTGGATCGCTCATACCCTTTGAGAGTGTGGGTCCTTTGCCAATCGGTACCCAGCCGCCCTTGGCCTCAATCTGGCGCAGCTGGGTTAACTGGCTGACCAGAGCCCGATAGAGCGGTTGTGATGGAGCTGCAACGTCAATGGCTCGGGCAAGATTTTCAGCCCTCGCGGTTTCCAAGATCAAGGCTTGATCGCCGGGCCCGGGTCTATTTTGTCGATAGTGCCCCGCATTGACCTTTCCCCGATGAAGGTGGGTGAGCAAAAGGGCGAGCGCCTCATTAGCGACCCGATCCCGCTCAGGTCCCGGCTGATGGGTGAGCCGAACCAAGTCTGCGGAATGGTAGTCTCTGGGTGTGAGACCATGCCGGTAGGACCCCTCGACAGCGCTGAGAAGGGCCGTGAATCGGGCCTCGTCTGTCCAGACGACTTGCGCCTGCGCCAAGCCAAGGCTAGGAACGCTAATGAAGATGACGAACAGCCACAGAGCACGGCAGTGCACAAACGCATCACCTAGGGGCTTACCTGTCCCCGCATTATCATCCCCAAGAAGCGCTGCCGGTCATTGATAAACCCCCTGAGGCCGCTGAGCCTACAGGGATGCTGCTTCTGAGCGCATTTGGCGCTGCCGACGGTAGAAATAGACCCCCGCCGCCGAAACAAGAACGGCTCCAACCACGCTCGTGACGTAGGCGGCCTGAATATAGAATTGCAACCAGTCGAGGGTGACGCCGCCGAAATTGCGCCAGAGGAGCAAGACGACGCTGCCGACATAGCCCGATGAGTCCGCCACATAGATCAGAAAGCCAGCCGTCGCGACCTGTCCACTGACAGCCACTAGGCGGTCGAACAACATCGCGTTGAAGGGTGTGTAGCCCATATAGAGGCCCGCACCGGCTAGGATCATCCAAGTCAGGGGAGACAGGAGACCGGCTTGAAAGGCCAAGGTCGACAGGCCTAGCAGTAAGAAGCCTGCAACCACGACGCCATGGATGACCAGAAGGGCCTTTAGATTGTCGCGAACCGTCATTACGGCCGCTAAGGCGGCGAGCGAGATGACAGCGACGGGAACCTCGCTAGCGGTAAAGACACTTGCGGTCTTGCCAAAGCCCAGCCCCGTCCAGATTTCGGCCGCGAAATTGTCTCTAAAATCGCGAAATGCCGTGAGCAATACATAGGACAGCACCAGTAAAATCAGGCCGGGTGCATATTGGCGCAAAAAGGCTGAACGCTCAGCGCCGTTCATGGGTGCGCGCGCTGTTCTTTGTATCTCGTCTTCAGGGGACGGCGGCGGCAAAAGGCTCAAAATCCACACGGAGACCGCCAACAGTGGCATGAAAACCAACCCCACGGCAGCGGGCATCCAAAAGGCGCTGACATGCGCTGAGGTCATCATCAGCACACCGATAGATTTTACGACGCCCGAGGACAGGATGAAGCTGGAACAGAGCATCGCGCCCAGAACTTCAGAGACGCGGCGGCCTTCCATGAAACCAAAAACCAATCCGAAGATCATCCCAAGTGGCAAGCCATTGAGAAACAGGGCCGCCACATTCCATGGCGCGGGGATAAGAGCAAAGGCGACCAAGGCTAGCCATGATAATCCAATGAGAACCAAGATCGCCCCGGCCCTGCGTAAGGGGTCCATCTCGGCAATGACCTTGATGCCGATCATTTTGGACAGGGCGTAACCGGCCACCTGCGCCAAGACGAGGGCGATCTTATAGTCCAAGACAAAGGTCCAACCGTCTACCGCCTCAAAGGTGGCCGCTGAAAACGGCTTGCGAAAAGCGTACATGGAGAAATAGGCGCAAAAGCCCGCAAGCCCGGCAACGAGGGTGAAAACGATGGGATTGGCTTGAGCCAAGGTTTGCCTGATCCGGTCGTTCACGGTGAGGGTGGTCAAGGCAGGGCTCCGAAAAAGGTTAGGGCAGCAGTTCTAATTATTAACGCCCCGCAGGCCTTCTGTTTTGATTCCATGACAGGCGCGTCGCAGTAGGATTAGGTTTGTCACAGATCTGAGCTAAACACAGCGCCTTTAGAATCGTCTCAGCCTTTCGTTTGGAAACTATCTCTATGCCGCGTTCCTATGATCTAGCAGTGGTTGGCGCAGGGATTGTGGGTCTAGCCTGTGCCTTGGCCGCGGCACGGCGCGGAAAGCGGGTCGTTGTCATTGATCGCGATGCCCAAGCCAATGGGGCCTCTGTTCGAAATTTTGGTTTCATCACCATAACCGGACAGGAACGCGGCGATATGTGGGCGAGGGCCAAACGCTCGCGTGATGTTTGGGTTGAGGTGGCTGAGGCCGCCAAGATTGACCTGATCCATCGCGGCTTGGTCATGGCGGTGCGCCGTCCCGAAAGTATTGGCCTACTCGAAGCCTTTCTTGCGACCGAAATGGGCGAGGGCTGTGAGCTCTTGGACGCAAGGGCGCTTAAGGCTGATCACGGCTATCTGGCCGGTTCCCAGCTCTTGGGCGGCCTTTGGAGTCCCCATGAGGTGCGGGTCGAATCGCGCCAAGCCATCCCGGCCGTCGCCGCCTGGCTCGCGGAGCGCTATGGGGTAACCTTCATGCGTCAGACGGCTGTTGTCGGTGTGGAGACCGGCAAGGTCTTTACGACCCAAGGCACCATCGAGGCCGATTGTGTGGCGGTCTGCCCCGGCGACGATTTGATTAGCCTCTTTCCAGAGCGCGTCGGGGCCTACGGGGTCACGCGCTGCAAATTGCAGATGCTTCGACTGGCAGATCCCGGCTTTAGGCTGTCTGGCGCGGTCATGTCCGATTTGGGCCTTGTGCGCTATGCGGGCTATGCCGCCTTGCCTCAGGCTCAAGCTGTGCGCGCCAGACTAGAGGCCGAGCAGGCCGATCAACTGGCCAATGGTATTCACCTGATTGTGGTGCAGAGCGCCGATGGCAGTCTGGTCGTCGGTGACAGCCACCACTATGGCCCAACGCCCGATCCGTTTGCTTCCGAGGCCGTCGATCAATTGATCCTTGATGAATATGAGGCGGTGTTTGGTCATGCGCCGCCGCCTGTTCAGGAGCGTTGGACCGGAACCTATGCATCAGCGCCCGGCCGAACGGTCCTGATAGATCAACCGTGCCAAGATGTACGCCTCGTCATGGTCACGACCGGGGCGGGGGCTTCCACCGGCTTTGCCTTGGGCGAAGAGGTGGTCAATGACCTATTTGGTAAGGATAAGGCCCCATGAGCACCCAAGGTTTGAACGACTTTGATCTGGTGATTTTTGACTGGGCCGGGACCATGGTCGACTTTGGTTGCCGTGCCCCGATTGAGGCCTTGGTTACGGCCTTTGCCCGCCGGGGCGTGGCGCTCGATGAGGCCGCTGCGCGCGTGGATATGGGCAAGGCGAAGGCGGACCATGTCCGGGCTCTGCTGGCGCGTCCTGATGTGGCCAAGGACTGGCGTGCTGCCACAGGTGCCCTGCCGGTCGAGGCCGATGTTGACGCTCTTATGGTCGATCTTGGTCCCTTGATGACGCAGGCGGCGGGCCGCGCTGCCCAGCTAATTCCGGGTGCGGCCAAGGTTGCCGCCGATCTGCGGGCCGCAGGGCTGAAGGTCGCATCATCCACGGGCTATACGCGCGACATGATGCAGCCCGTTCTGATCCGAGCCGCAGAGCAAGGTTACGCGCCCGACCATCTGGTCTGCGCCGGAGAAACCCCGCAAGGTAGGCCTTCCCCCCTTATGATCTATAAGACCTGCGCGGAATTGGGGGTGTGGCCCCTTTCACGCGTCATCAAGGTCGATGACGCGGAAGCCGGTATAGCTGAGGGCCGAGCAGCAGGGTGTTTCACCATCGGTTTGGCAGCCTCTGGCAATGGTATGGGTCTGTCGCTGGAGGCCTATCAGGCCCTCGACCCCACAGATCGCGAAGACCGCCTGTCGAAAGTCCGTGGCAACCTGATGGCGGCGGGCGCAGATATGGTTATTGATAGTGTTGAGGATTTGATTGGGGCTTTGCAGAATCGAAAGTCCTCAGCAGTCTGACGCGCTGCCATCTTTTGGCTAAGGACCTGTGGATGCCCATTCGAACCTTCCTTGAGCCTTCCCGTTCCATCGACATCATCCATGAGACGGACGTCTTGGTGGTTGGATCGGGTCCCGGGGGACTTGCGGCTGCCTTGGCCTGTGCCCGCGCAGGCGTTCAAACGACGCTTTTGGAGCGTTATGGCTGTTTTGGCGGCAACATCACTCAGGTCGGCGTTGAAGGCTTTGCCTGGTATCGCCACCCTCAGACCATCGATAGTGAGGGCATAGGCCGAGAGTTCGAAGAGCGCGCCAAGACCATGGGCGCGGCCATGCCCGAACCCCAATCGATCAGCCATTCTCTTGACGCCGAAGCCTTCAAATATGTGGCCGATGTTTTGGTCGAGGAGGCTGGCGTCACCCCGATGTTGCATCGGATGTTTGTTGCTCCCATTGTTGAAAATGGCGAGATCTGCGGCATCATTACCGAGAGCAAGGCTGGCCGAGAAGCGATCTTTGCTAAACGGGTCATTGATGCGACGGGCGATGCTGATATAGCCGAGCGAGCAGGGGCCTTAACCCGTAAGACACCCAAGGCCGAAATGATGTCGGTCTCGGTCATGTTTTCAATGTGCGGTGTGAACAAGACCCGATTTATCGAGCAGGTAAAGGCCGATCCCCAGACCTATAAGGACTGGGCAGGCAATGGCGAATGGGACATTACGACCGACGGAAAAGAGGACGATATGTTCTCTCCGTTCCTACGCAAGCCCTTTAAAAAGGCCCTTGAGGCGGGGCTCTTGTCGCCCAACCTGGCGACAATTGCCGGGACCTGGGGCACGGTGTCGGATCAGGGTGACCTGACCTATTTGAATATGGTGCACCTCTATCTGGATGGCACAGACCCGGACGACTTGACCATCGGCGAGATTGGCGGGCGTAAGCAGGCCATGCAGGCGGTCGAGGCGCTCAAACATTTTATGCCCGGCTGTGAGGACGCTAAACTCCGCAACTTCGGCATGACACTGGGCATCCGTGATACCCGCAAGATTGATGCGGCCTACAACATGACCGGCGAGGATGTCCGCGGTGAGGCGCGTTTCGACGATTCCATCGGCATATTCCCCGAATTTATCGACGGCTATGGGCTGTTGATCCTGCCAACGACTGGCCGATATTTTCATGTGCCCTATCGCTCGATGGTCCCTAAGGGGGTCGGGCATCTGTTGGTCACGGGCCGGGCCATCGGCGGCGACAAGATCAGTCATGCCGCTGTGCGCAACATGATGTGCTGTGCGGTCGCAGGGCAGGGCGCGGGCGTTGCGGCGGCGGTCTCCATCAAGACAGGCCAAGATTTTGACAGTCTCGACATGGGGCTCGTTCAGGCCGAACTGCGCCGTCAGGGCGCGAGGATTGCGTAAGATGACCAAGAGCTCAACGCCGCCCTGGCTGATCCTCGTTTTGGCCAGCATCGCCATTGCGGGGAACTATTATGCCTATGATGCCATCGGACCGGTCGCCGATCTTTTGCGGTCGCAACGCGGTCTTAGTCAGACGGACATTGGGCTGCTCAACGCCGTCTATAGTTTACCCAACATCCCGCTAGCCTTGGTCGGAGGCCTGATAATCGACCGCGTTGGTGCCGCTAGGGCAGCCTTTGGCGCAGCGGCCTTGTGCTTTTTGGGCGCATTATTGACCGCCGTTGGAGAGCCCTATGCCGTCATGGTCACCGGACGGTTGATTTTCGGTGTGGGTGAGGCAACGCTTCTCATCGCGCTATTGGCGGCCTTGGCCCAATGGTTTTCATTCGGAGCCGCGGCTCTGGCCATGTCTCTCTTTTTCAGTTTCGCCCGCGTTGGCTCCTATATGGCCGATATTTCACCGCGCTGGGCAGCGCCCTTTTATGAGCAGGGTTGGCAGCCTCCCCTATTTTTAGCGGCAGGACTGACGGGCGTCAGCTTGATTGCCGCGCTGATCTTTATGCTGGTCGATAAGGGACGAACCCAAGCAAAGAGCCAGGCCTTCGAGCCCATTACAGTGAAGTCCTTGGTCGGGTTTGACCGATCATTTTGGTACATACTCGGGCTCAATGTGCTGTTTGCCTCCGTCTTTTTCCCGTTCCGCTCGACCTTCGCGATCGTCTATTTTCAAGATGCCAAGAATCTGAGCTTGGCCGATGCGGGCCTTCTTAATAGCTGGGTCTTTTTCGCAGCGATCTTTGCCACGCCCCTGTTTGGATTGGCGGCTGACAGGTTTGGGAATCGGACCTTACTCTTGACCATGGGCGCGATGTTAATGCCCGTGACCTTCTTTATCTTGGGCGCGACCGACCTTAGCCTTTGGATCTCGACCGTTTTGATGGGGATCAGTTTCTCGGTCATTCCTGCCGTCATTTGGCCAGCGACCGCCATGTTGGTCGAACCCAAGCGCTTGGGCACAGCCTTTGGCGTCATTAATGTGCTGCAAAATCTTGGCCTGTTCGCCTGTAACTATCTGGCGGGCAGGCTCAATGATGCCAACAATGCCGGAGCGGCCAATCCGGCTGGCTATGGTCCGATGCTTCAAATGTTCGGCGGCTTAAGCCTGTTGGCACTGTTCTCGACCCTTGCCCTTTGGCGACGAGAGAGGGGACCGCATAGCCGCGGCCTTGATAGGCCCAGCATTGCTAACCGTGGTTAGGGGAGAGCCTGTCGACTTTCAGCGCGCGCTACAAGCCTTTGGTAAAGGCCCTCAAGGTCGTCGCGGCTGATATCCAGTGCCTCGCCATATTCACTTAAGACCACATCAATGTCGGTTTTCGTGAGGTTGAGCGCGGTCGACACGGTTTGAGGCTGTGGATGAGCGATGTGGGGATAGGACTTGCCTGTGGCGTTATTGAAGACCAGCGCCGTGGCGGTCAGCAAAACCGAATTCAACAGGACCGGTACCAAGGCAAATTCGTAGCCCATCTCAGTAATATCAGGGCCACCCAAAACTGCGATAAGGGCAATGGCCCCGCTTGGCGGATGGACGCAGCGCAGGATCGTCATTAACCCTAAGGCGATCGCAACAGCGAGGGGCGCGGCCAGAAGCGGTGCGCTGATCAAGTGCAGGGTCGTAACCCCGACCATTGCTGCCACCAGATGCCCACCGATAACCGACCAGGGTTGGGCTAAGGGGCTGGCTGGCAAAGCAAAAAGGAGTACGGCCGATGCGCCCATCGGTGCGATCAACAGGGGTGCTGTTTCAAGCCCGTCAGCCAAGAATGTGCTGACCACGGCCGTGGTTCCAAGGCCCAGAAACACCCCGAGGCTGGCGCGAAATCGTTCCTTGGACCCCATCGCCCAAGGCGCTGGGATGAAGCTTTTGAACCACGCGATCATGCGACTTTTGGTCATTAGGTCCGGGGGCCTTTGGGACGTAGCAAACGAGAGGGTCGTTTTCGGGAACACCTAGATAGACGGGTAAGTCTTTCACAAGGTCAATAGCGCTATAGAGCCACTCCCGCATCGGGCCGCATGATCGGCGGGCAGGCCTAGCGGCAGAAGTTTTGCAGCACTCTGTTGCGCAATATCAGCGTTTGAACCCAGACTGCCATTTTATGGTTACCCTCGCGCCGTAAGCCCTTCATCGCGCGCGGAGACGTCGCTTGTCCGTTGCAATACCGAGCCTAGCGCCTGAGCTCGTCTTTACCGTTCGAGGTCTGAGCAAGGTCTATCAGACGGGGGCGGGGGATGTTCATGCCCTTCGAGATGTTGATCTTGATATTGTTGCCGGGGAGATGCTGGTCCTTCTGGGCCCGTCTGGATCAGGCAAGTCGACGCTTCTCAACCTTCTGGGTGGGCTGGATGCGGCCAGTTCCGGGTCTGCCTGTTTTCGGGGGCTTGAGCTCGTCGGGGCGTCGGCGAGCGCCTTGACGAGGTTTCGCCGCGAGTCCGTTGGCTTTGTCTTTCAGTTCTACAATCTCGTGCCGAGCCTTACAGCACGAGAAAATGTCGCCTTGATCACTGAGATTTCGCGCAATCCCATGACCCCTGAAGAGGCTTTAGATCGGGTTGGGCTCGCGGACCGTATGGATCATTTTCCATCTCAGCTGTCAGGCGGCCAACAACAAAGGGTGGCAGTGGCCAGGGCGATAGCAAAGCGACCCACCTTGCTCTTCTGCGACGAACCTACGGGCTCACTGGATAGTGAAAGCGGCATTCTGGTTCTTCAAGCTATCGACGAGGTGTCGCGAGAGGTCGGGGCGACGACCATGATTGTGTCGCACAATGTCGGGATTGCGGCCATGGGTGACCGGGTCGTACGGTTTCGAGACGGCCGCGTCGTTGATATCGCCCTTAACCCGACAAGGGCCTCTGCGCGCGAGATGGATTGGTGACCAGCAAGGTGCTTGAGCGCAAGCTGGCGCGGGACCTTTGGCACCTGAAATGGCAGGTTTTGGCCATCGCCTTGTTGATCGCCTGTGGTGTTTCAGTGGCCGTCATGGCCAATTCTGCACATAAGGCGCTCATAGACGCCCAGATGCGGTTCTATACCGACACTCGATTTGCCGATCTCTTTGCTGAGGCCAAAAGGGTTCCACGATCACGAGTTTCGGTATTGGGCCAGATTGAGGGTGTGGCCGAGGTCGATGCTCGCCTTAAGGCAACCGGTCTACTCCATCTGAGCGGTCAGACCCGGCCTGCAACGGCGCGGCTCATTTCCCTGTCGGAGGGACCAGCGCGCACCCTCAATGGAATTGATCTGGTTCAAGGCCGGATGGCGCAGGCTGGGCCGACCAACGAGGTGGTTGCGCTGAAGACCTTTATAGATGCAGCGGGGCTGCGGCTGGGTGACCGGCTTTCGGCCACCCTCGGCGGCAGGACGATATCTTTGGTCATTGTCGGCGCGGCCCTGTCTCCTGAATTTGTCTATGTGCCTTCGCCGGACTCGTTCCTGCCCGATGACGCTCATCAAGGAGTCTTTTGGGCGCACCGATCGACGGTCGAGCGTGCAGCAGGCAGCAGCGGCATCGTCAATCTCTTTGCCTTTCGCGTGCTACCGGGAACGAGGGTTGAGCCTCTTTTGCGCGCTATTGATGCTCAGCTTGAAGTCTATGGGGCTCAGCCGGCCTATGACCGAAAAGATCAGGCGTCTCACGCGTTCCTCCGGGCTGAGCTAAAAGAGCTGTCCACATCGGCAGTCATATTGCCGCCGATATTCTTAATTGTGGCTATGGCGTTGGTTCATCTGCTGATCACCCGGCTTGTTGAGGTTGAGCGTGAGCAGATCGGCTTGCTGAAGGCCTTTGGCTATAGTGATCGCGTTGCGGGCTGGAACTATTTGCGTCTCGCCGGTGCGATTGGCCTGGTGGGCGTGATCTTGGGTGGTCTTTTAGGGGGCTGGCTGGGCGGCGCGATTGTCGGGCTCTATCGCGAATATTTTCGATTTCCGCAGTTGGCGGTTCAATTTGATTGGACCTCTTTTGTCTTGACGGCAGGTTTCTCGCTCGCCGCGGCCGTCACTGGCTCTCTGGTCGCGGTGGGCAAGGCGGTTCGTCTTTCTCCTGCCGTTGCGATGCAGGTGCCGCGACCGGCAACCTTCAGGGCGGGCTTGCTGGATCGGGTTTTGCCTAAGGCCTATCTGGATCAGGCCACGCGGATGATCCTTCGGACAGTTCAACGCTTTCCAGGCCGTGCCGCTATGGCTCTATCGGGCCTTTGCGCCAGTCTTGCCCTGTTGGTCGGTGTTCAGTTTCTATTTGATAGCCTTGAGCGCGTCGTTGATGCCACCTTCTACCACACCCAGCGATGGAGCGACTCCGCCAGCTTTACCGAGCCCCGCGCATTTGCTGCGGTGGCCAGCCTTCGCCGCGTACACGGTGTCGTGTCTGCTGAGCCTGTTCGGGCGGTCCTTGCCCGCTTTAGGTCTGCGGGCCATCCAGAAACGGTTCGCATTATCGGCCTTGAGCCTGATGCGCATTTGCATCGACCTTTGGACGAGGAGGGTAGGCCCGTGAGGGTGGGAGCGTCTGGGATCGTGCTCAGTCAAACCCTCGCGCAACGTTTGGATGTCAGACCGGGAGGCTTGATCTGGACGGAGATCATGGAGGGCCGTGGGGCGAAGCTGGCCTTGCCGATCGTTGGGTTGGCGAGCGACTATAGTGGCCTAAACGCCTATATGGCGCGCCGCGATCTGAACCGACTGATGGGGGAAGGCGATGTGGTCAGCGGCGCTGAGCTGCTTATCTTGGCCGACGCAAAGCCGGCCTTCTATCAATCCATCGCTAATATTCCTCAAATCATCGGAGCCTCTTCTCGCGACGACACGGTGATGCTTTGGCGAAACATCATGGAACGGTCCTTTAAGACCTCGATAGGCTTCTATCTGGCCTTCGCCGGGGCCATCGCCTTTGGCGTGACCTACAATTTGGGTCGCATTTCACTCTCAGAGCGCGGACGGGATCTGGCCACCCTGCAGGTGCTTGGATTTAGCCAATTTGAGTGTGCCTATATCTTGATGGGGGAACTAGCCCTGCTCAGTTTGACGGCCGTCCCGTTCGGTCTTATCGGCGGCTATGGTTTGGCCCAGGGCTTGGCGGCTGCCTATTCGCGCGATGAGGTGCGTTTGCCTCCAGTGATCGGGCCGTCTAGCTATGGCGTGGCTATTTTGGTTTTTTTGGTCGCAGTCTTGGTGGCTGCCTTTCCCGTGGCCCGGCGTCTTTGGAAGCTGGATCTCATCACCGTCTTGAAGACGCGAGATTAGCCGATGAAACGAGCTTTGAGCGCGAGGATTGCGATCGGTTTGGGTCTGGCTTGCCTAGTGGTTGTCGCGATAGGCCTGTTGTTTGTCCCGCGACCCGTTGAAGTCGATAGTGCCTTAGTTTCGCAGGGGCCCCTTTCAGTCTCTGTGTACGATCAGGGGGTCGCTAAGGTCCGTGAAGCCTATATGGTCTCATCACCGGTGGCGGGACGGCTAGAACGGCTTGATCTTCATGTCGGCGATCGGGTTGTGGCCGATCGGACTGTGGTGGCTCGAATCTACCCGGCTTCCGCCGATCCACTCGATCCTCGCGCGCGGGCCCAGGCTCAAGCCGTTCTGGCAGCGGCTAGAGCTGCTCAATCTGCAGCGATTGCGCAACGCGATCAGATGGCGGCGGAAGCTCAACGGGCCGAAGCGAATCTGCGCCGAATCCGGATCCTATCTGACAGAGGGTTTGCATCATCACAGGCTCTGGAAACTGCGCTGGCTCAGGAACGCTCCGCACGCGCCGCGCTTATGGCCGCGGAGGCTAAGATGAGTGTGCGCCATTCTGAGGTAGCGGCAGCGCAGGCAGCCTTGATTGGTCCCGATAGCCGCTTAGGGCCTTTTTCCATTTCAGTGACTGCGCCAGCCACCGGCCGCATCACCCGCGTGCTACAAGAAAGCGCTCGATATGTATCGGCAGGCACAGCCTTGATTGAGGTCAGTGACCAGGCCGGACTTGAAGCGGCAATTGAGTTTCTATCCCAAGACGCGGTGCGGATTTCTGAAGGGATGGCGGCGCAGGTCTATGATTGGGGTGGCGCGGCACCCATCGCGGCCGTGGTCAGGAGAATAGAGCCGCAGGGCTTTACCAAGGTTTCAGCCCTAGGAGTAGAAGAGCAGCGGGTGCTTGTGATGCTGCAACTGAACGGGGACCCAAGGTCATGGTCCTCATTGGGACCGGGCTATCGGCTTTGGGGGCGGGTATTCCTTCGCCGCCGAGAACGGGTGACGACCGTACCGATTGGGGCCTTGGTACGCATAGACGGCAGATGGGCGGTCTTTAAGATCCGAAAGGGGCGAACCTACCGAACCTTTGTCGACATCGGGATCCTGACCGATCAAAAGGCCGAGGTCAGAACAGGCCTTCGACCGGGCGACCGCGTGGTGCTCTATCCGTCTGATAGGGTCACTGACCAAGGCCGGGTACGCTTGCGGGGGTAAGGCCGCCTATACGAAGAACATCACCGTTTCGGACCAGCCTTGGGTGTAATGACGCAGGTAGACTTGGTAGTCTGACCGATAGGTCCGAACCTGCCGCAAGATGTCTCGGAAATCCGACGCCTTGTGATAGGCCGCTATAGCCAGCTTCGGGCGATCATTTTTGATGTGTCCGATACAGCCTGCAAGGGCTTTGGTTTCCCATCCTTCTAGATCCATCTTGATCAAACTGACGCGTTCTTGAACGGCCTCGTCGAGGGTGATGACCTGAATCGTTTGGGTCGAGGTTGGCGAGACCCCTGATGCGGATCCGGAATCTATGTCAAACCGCAAAGTGCCCTTGGTATCAGACAGGCCCTCAGAGCGAAAATCGATATTGGCGAGATCCTTTAGGCGCAGGCGCGCGCGCTCGATATTTATGGGTGAGGGCTCGAATAGGACGACCTTCTTATAATGGGGATCGTGGCGGCAAAACTCCTCGGTCGTGTCTCCGTCATAGCCGCCAGCATCGATGAAGACCTCGCCATTGAGGTTTAGAAAGCTTTCAAAATATTGCTCAACTAGGCGTACGCGATAACCCGACATATAGTCGGCATCCGCAGTTAGCCGGAAGCGGAGGACATCGATGAGGGTCTGACGAGACGTCTCGTCTGCCATGGCCTCAAAAAGTTCGACCCATTCGCTTTGATGGTTTTGCCAGTCTTGTCGTTGGTCGGTGACGAACCACGGCCAAGGGACCGCGCCATCAGATGCGGAAATTACCTCATGGATGTTCAAGAAGGTCACACCAGAGATTTGTTGAAGCCGATCATTGACGGCGACCGGACTGATCGAGGTCGAACAGTTTATGACGATGCTATCGGATGGTAGGGCATCAAAACCAATGACCGCAAATCCCTCCCATTGGTCCCCGGTTCGGGCATGGTCTTGAACAATGGCCTCGACCTTTGCGACGGCGGCGAGATCGTGGCTCTGCTGGTTCTTGCCGATGATGAAACAGGGAAGCCTTGACTGGCCCGACAGCACGGACCGGGCGAGCTCTTGGTTTTTGGGCTGAGAGCGTAAACAGGCTTCCATGGCCAAGATAAAATCCTGCCGCGACTCGATGGTCATGATCAAACGGTCCTAGGCCGAAGTGATGGAATAGAGGTCACGTTGGACCGTGCGGGTCATCAATACATCCAAAGCAGGCTTAGATTTTGCGTTCGCAAACAGTAGACCGATGCGCCCAAAGGGTGCTGCCGCTACAAGATCACCTGCGCGGCTGAGGGCGTAGTAGCGCTCGATCTGAAGGTCTTGGTGGAAATTGATGGCGTTGAAGACCTGTTCGACAGGCTGGGAAAGGGTATGACGCATGATATGCTGATTGGGCGCTGATCGCAGGCTAAAATCAAAGGGTTGGCCCAAGAAGGGCCGCGCATAGTTTTCCGCATAGGCCGCCCCGGTTGAAAACTGGATCAGCAGACTGTAGAGGTCGCCTGGACAGCGCCGGGTCACCTCGACAAACCAATATTGGCCCTCATGAAGGATGAACTGCGTATGGACCAGCCCATCGAGCAGCTTAAGCGCTCGGGCCATTGATGCGATATCGCGCCGAATAGACTCCAAAACTGCGGGCGCTAAATCATAGCGCACGCAGCTGGTGTCGACGGTGAAGGGATTTGCCGAGCCGTGTTCCTCGACAATGTGGTCGCTTTGGATCTGACCGTCGGCGATGAAGGCCGTGTGGCTATAGAGCTGGCCGGATACAAAATCTTCGATCAGATATTGCCCGGATTTCGAAAACTGCTGGGCGCGTCCTATGGCTTGGGCCACTTCAGGGTCAGAAATTGACTGCAGGACCGTGATGCCGCGGCCACTATAAGCGTCGACGGGTTTGACGATCAGGGGTCGATCCTTTGGTAGATCATCGGCACTCCATACACGGGGAATCGGAATGCTATGCCCTTGAGCGAACTGGCGGAACGCCTGTTTATTGTTCAGGATATCTGTCACCGAAACGCTATCGATGCCGGGGAAACCCCTGGCTTCGGCGATCGCAGCGCAGGTCAGATAGGATCGGTCATTACAGCCCGGGACGATGAACTTAACAGCGAGCTCATCGACCAAAGCAAGGGCTGCTGCCTCGTCTGAATAGTCGAGCTGGATATAGTTGCGAACGGACCGAGCGAGATAATCATCTGGATTGCCGCCAATGACAAAGACCTCATGCCCAGCCTCGACCAGATAGGCATGGATCGGAGCAGCCGACAGGTTGGTATCAAAGAGGGCGACCCTAGTCATTGAGCCACACCATGGACTGAGATTGGGCCGACTGTTGAATGGCCTCAATAACCCTTAGGTTCTGCAATCCATCATATGCCGAAACGACTGGATCGGCCGTGTCCTCGATCACATCCAGAAAATTGTCCAGTTGGGCGGTTAAGGGGTCTGTGCGGTTTACCGTAAGGGTTTCTTCGATGAGCGGCCTTGTCCAAGACGGTTCTTGATCGTTAGGTACGCGCTTTAGACGCATGGTTGGGATCGCCAAGGACCCGCGCGTGCCAGCAAGATGGTAGCAGTCCTCATCGACATAGGTCGGGTAGATGGGGTTTTCCTGCGATGTCTGCTCCCAGCTTCGCGCCGAAGCCGCTACGTCCGACAATAGAAAATTGCCCAGCGCACCGGATGTGAAGGCGAGGTTTATCGCGACCGTATCCTCCACTTCGAATTTGCGAGCATGCCGTGATGACAGGGCGTGAACCCCTGAAATTTCGCCGCATAGCGACCGCATAATGCCGATCTCATGGATCAGATTGATCAAGATTGGCCCTCCGCCCGTCACAGTCCGCCAGGGACCAGCGGCGAAATATTCAGACGGCTTGTAAAAGACGGCGCTGCCCTGAATACCAATGAGCCTTCCTAGCAACCCGTCTTTCACCACTTGGCGCGCTGTTTGGAGCAGGGGGCTGTGGGCGCGATGGTGCCCGACGATTGCCTTGGCCTGTCGTGCCGCGATCAGATCCACCAGTTTTTGGGCCTCGCTCAAATCGGTTGTGATGGGCTTTTCGATCAGAACGGGGATGTCGGCTAGGATGCACTGCCGCGCCTGTTCATAGTGGAAGATGTTCGGCGAAGAGATGATCGCGCCTGATGGCCGCGTGTTATCTAGGCAGGCTTCAAGGTCTGCAAAGGCCAGGGCCTTATGTCGCTTGTCGTGCAGTTGATGTTGGTCCTCTTCGGGGCAGACGATGCCCACCAGCGTGCATCGGGGATTGCGGTCAATCAGCTCTATATGTTTCTGCCCCATTAGTCCGGGCCCGATCACGACAAGTTTTAACATAAATCCCCCGCTATTGCATGCCGTATTCCGAAATTTGTATTATATTGTTATTTATTTTATAGAATTACTAATATAATTAACTAAAATCGATGAGCAAATATTTATAAGAATCGTAATGATTCATATTATTAGCTTTGCTCAATTTTTTTACCATACCTCACAACCAAAGCGTCACCATTTATTCTATATTTAGTATGCGCGTAATTAGTTTACGGCTTATTAACCAAGATCCCTGTACCGAGGTAGGCGGCGCGTCAATCGAGAGCGGATATGGGCAGTGATTTTCGTGCATCGGCTAGCGATGACACGGTCCAAGAGTGGGAAAATGATCCCATTCCGATCGCGCGACCCTCTATGCCCAACACCGCCGCGATCTTGCCCTATCTGCAGAGGATAGACGGTTCAGGCTGGTACACGAACTTTGGACCGCTCATTTTAGAAACGGAAAAGCGACTCGCAGCGCGCTTTGACGGAACGGCCTATGTCGCAACGGCGTCCAATGGCACCCAAGCCCTGAGCCTCGCCTTGCAAGCGCTTGGCGCGAAGCCAGGCGGGCTTTGTATCATGCCCGCCTGGACCTTCGTGGCATCCGCCCATGCTGTTCGGCAGGCGGGACTAACACCTTGGTTTGTTGATGTTGATCCACAAGGTTGGACCCTCAATCCCAATCATGTTCGTCATGTCATGGCGAAGGCACCGGGTCGGGTTGAGGCTGTTATGGTGGTGGCAGCCTTTGGTAGGCCGGTTGATGTCTCAGCCTGGGCCCGGTTTCGCGAAGAGACTGGGGTGCCAGTTCTCATGGATGCTGCCGCATCGTTCGACAGTGCGCGCGACCCACGTTTGCCGACCATGGTCAGCCTTCATGCTACAAAGGTTCTTGGTAGTGGCGAGGGAGCCTTTATCGTGGCTGATGATATTGCATTCATCGAACGGTTTAGGGCCTCAACCAATTTTGGCTTCTACGGCGACCGGATAGCCCGCCACCTCGCCACAAATGCCAAGCTCAGCGAGTACAATGGTGCGGTCAGTCTTGCGGCCTTAGATGTTTGGCCTGAAATAAGGGCGCGATATGCCGCGAGAGCGATGGCGCTAAGGCAGGCCTTAGCTGCGACGCATGAGGTTGGCTTTCAGGCCGGATGGGGTGAGCAATGGGTCTCCAGCACCTGCATCGTGTCTATACCGCCGGAGCGCCTTAAGGCGGTTGTTGCTCAACTCGCCGACCAGAATATCGCGACCCGCAGCTGGTGGGCGCTCGGCTGCCATCGTGAACCGGCCTTTGCAGACTGCCCAACACATAGCCTAGCCGTGACCGACCGGTTGGCGATCTCGACCCTGGGTCTTCCCTATTTTGCGGACATGGATGGGCGACAGATCGATAGACTGGCGCGCGCCCTGCAAAGGGCCATGACTTGAACCTGAAGTGCCATAAAGCCTCTAGAAAGCACAAACTATGACCATCGCCAATTTTCTACTGGCCGAGGCCCAGCCAAACTACACGGCCCAAGTCACGTCTATCGCCGCGCGTTGGGAAGCAATGCTGCCCAGTGACTTCAGCGTGGGTCTGGACAATGACAATTTTGTTCCACGGCTAGCAGATCTGATTGAGTCCGCAGACTATGCTGATGATGAAATATTGCAGCTCATTTCAGACCTGTGGTCTCTGACTTGGTGGCGCGGCCCAAAGATTGATGATGACTGTTCGCGGCGTATCATTGGCCGTGCTGTCGCCATATTCCGAAATGTCTTTGATCGACCAAACCTGCCTCAGCCGACTGTGGCGCGCAGCAAGGCCCGCAAGGAACATTCCGTCTTTGTCGGGACGCTGCAGGACCCGCTCCATTCACCGTCACGCGGTGCAATCGACTATGTCGCCGTGTTGGCAATGGATCCTGCCATTGAGCGGATCGATATCTACTATTCGGGCTCCATAACGCCGCGATTACAGGCCTATATTGATGAGCGTCTAGGGCCCCTCATCCGCCGCAGGGGCATCCGCTTCTTTTGCGTGGATGTGGTTGAGGACCTTTTGTCCGATGTGGTCGGGCGAGGGGCCTGTACGTTCCATTTCTGGTGCGAGCCGGCCCTGTCGCCATGGATCGGCCTGATGAGCCTGTTTGGTCCAACCGTGATGTTTGTCTGCGGGGACGAAGCGCCGGTGCAATATGCTGACGTCTACTGGTATTTCCATCAGCCCGACTATGTGGCCGAGCGGTGGGCACGCCGCGGCGCGCCGCAATCCTTCATCAAGAACTATGTCTTTAGCCAGAGCGGCCCCACCTTGATTGAAGGTCGACCGACCCCCCGCAAGCGGCAACCGTTGGGCTGGAACGAGAACAATTTCATTATGGCCACCGTCGGTAACCGGTTGGGCATCGATCTGGACGAGGCTTTTGTCAACGGAATGGAGGCCATTCTCAAGGCCCATCCAGAATGTGTCTGGCTTGTTGTCGGTGCCTTACCAGAGCATCTGGTCTATGCGTTCGAGCAAGGCTTCGGGTTTCAGTTTCGCCATATCCCTTTTGAACCGGCCTTGAGTGAGTTGATGACGCTCGTGGACGTCTTTGCCAATCCATTTAGACCAGGCGGCGGCAATAGTGCCAATAATGCCCTAAGCGCGGGAAGTGTTCTGCTCACCCTTGACGAAGGAGATGTCGCCTCCTTGGTGCCCGCAGAACACCGCGCAACGGATCAGGTCGATTATTTCGAGCGTCTTCTGATGCTGGTCGAAGAGCCGTCCAAAATGGATGCTTGGCGTGAGTTACAGCAGAACCAACATTCGGGATTGGTTGATCAGAACGCGTTCCTGGGGTCTTTGATCTCAATGACAGGACTTGCTTATGAGCGTTTCTTAGCCCGGCGGATGACACCGTTAACTCAGGTCATCGACGGTCAACTATAGGTCCTCGAGGGACGGGGCCCTATGCAACCGACTCCGCAGCGATAGTGTCATTTACGATGCTGAACACAGTGTCGTTCAGATCTTCTGAGCTATCGGTGACAAACCATTCCCGATAGGCCCGTGAGATAACGGTAAACAACTCTGGCATAACCAGAAAATGAGAACCCGCACTAGGGCTTAGGGGAATGAAATTACCGACGCCTGTTGGGTCATAACTATCAGTCAAAATTACATCCATATTGAACTTGGTGTTTGATAGCAGGCCTAAGGCGACGAGCCCGTTCGATCCCGAAACCATGTGACCGGCCATTTCGCAGATCGCTATCGCTAGATTGGTGGTGAGGTGAATTTGAGTGCCGCGGATATCAAGACCTTCCGGCTGAAAAAGCCCGCCGTGCATATTGTAAAAAACCTTTTTCCCCGCGTCGGCATAGGCTTGAGATAGTAGGTTCCAGAATTTCGCCGAAGCAGGCTTGTTCGTATTGTTGCCTGTAAAAAAAATGACGGAGTTGCCAGGTTCGATTTGATTGACCTTGGCATACCTCATGGCTTCGACGTTAACATCGAGCCCTATATTCCCCCGGACAATCGGCGCCTCCCACGGTAGGTTCATGGCGTATCTAATGAGATCTATGAACGATAGTCCGCCTCGCCCATGTTGGCTTCTGAACAGCTCATGTAAGGCAAAGCCCCGTCCATCACCATTTTGATTGATCCAGAGATTCTGGGGAACACCGACCCTGAAATCTAAAGGGTTGATGATCCTATAGGTGCTCAAGGCGCGCATGGCCGCCAATGGCACGAACTTAACCATATCAATCTGGTCCGCAAACAGCTTGAGCACATCACGTTTGCCGCTGTCAGCTACGATACAAACCTTTCCCCCGTGGTGAGCGCGAAAGGCTGGAAGCAAGGCGCATACCGTTGCGAGTTCGCCGATCGAACTTGGAACCATCAAGATCCAGTGATCTTCGCATCCGCTTACAATCTGGTCCCTTAGGTTGGTGAGTTGTGTAATCAGCTGTTCAAGCTCGTCCATAGATTACCCCGATACCGGCCTTCAGAGGGGTGGGCGCTGTGATTTCGCCAGCGCCTACCCGCAGTAGTGTTTCGCGCAAACGTTAACCTTGTTCGCGTGATATGTAAGGGGTAACTTAATTAACCTGATGGTTCCGTTGTGATTCACGAATGGTGTCTGGTGAAAAAAGCGGCAGAAGGGCCTGCACTCCGCCATGGGTAACACTGTCTATAGTTTGCCGAATTTTAGGATGCTAAACAGGTGATCCAGCCCGCCTCCTCAAGCGATGATGCAATGCGCATATTGGCGCAGGATCTGCGTGCGCGTGCGGCTGGCGAAAAGATCATTTTCATCTCGGGCAATTTCAACATTCTGCACCCGGGTCATTTGCGTCTCTTTCGGTTTGCCGCAGAGCTTGGTGGACGATTGGTGGTGGGGGTCAATGCAGGTGGCAACGAAGGCGTCACTGTAGAGCAGGCTATGCGGCTGGAGGATGTGCGGGCCATTGCCGCTGTCCATGAGGCCATCGCGCTTGCCGAGGAGCCGGAAGTTTTTATTGCCCGCTTACGGCCGGACTATGTGGTTAAGGGCAAGGAATACCAAGGTCTCCAAAACGTCGAGCAGGCCGTGGTCGATTCCTATGGCGGCACCCTTCTGTTTAGTTCGGGTGAGGTGCGGTTCTACTCAACCGAGTTGCTTTCGTCAGATCGCGGCAAGAGGGCCAAGTCGACCATCGTCAAACCGACTGATTTCCCTCGTCGTAATGGGTTTGGTATTGATGGCTTGGCAGCGACCGTTGAGGCCTTCAGCCGACTAAAGGTCGTTGTGATCGGCGATTTGATCGTTGATGACTATATCAACTGTGATCCGCTCGGCATGTCACGAGAAGATCCGACCTTGGTTGTGACCCCAGTCGAAAGCAAGCGCTATGTCGGCGGGGCTGGTATTGTAGCGGCCCACGCACGGGGACTTGGAGCGGCGGTGACCTTCATTAGCGTCGCGGGCGAGGATGATGCGGCTCAATTTGCCCGAACCGAGCTGACTGATCAAGGGGTCGCTGTTCAGATCTTCACCGATCCGACGAGGCCCACGACCCTAAAACAGCGGTTCCGTGCATCCGGCAAAACCCTTTTACGGGTCAACCATCTGCGTCAGCTTTCCGTCAGTCCAGAACTCCAAGATCAGTTGATCAAGGCTGCAGAGGCTGCCTTGCAGGATGCTGACGTGCTGTTATTTGCCGACTTCAACTATGGATGCCTTGCGCAGCCGGTTGTCGATCAAATCTCGGCCTGTGGCAAAGCCCGCGGCGTCTTGATGGCTGCGGACAGTCAAGCCTCGTCTCAAATGTCAGACATATCGCGGTTTAAGGGCATGTGTTTGATCACCCCGACCGAACATGAAGTCCGGCTCGCGCTGCGAGAGGAAGAGGCTGGCCTGATCATCATCGCCGAGCGCCTGCAAAGAGCCGCCGATGTCGAAAATCTGGTCATCACGCTAGCGGGGGAGGGGCTGCTTATCTATGCCCCGAAGGGTGAGAATTACCATACCGACCGTTTACCCGCCTTCAACAATGCGCCTAAGGATGTTGCGGGTGCCGGTGATAGCTTCTTTACCTGCGCGGCTATGGCGCTGCGAGCGGGTGCGGATATCTGGCAGGCGACCTATCTCGGGTCCATCGCTGCCGCTTGGCAGGTCTCTCACATTGGAAACACCCAACTTACGGCTGCGGAACTGTTGCGTGAGCTTACCTCTCCGATCTTAAAAATGCACGAGTATGCCTCATGAGGGCTGTGCTCTTGGCGGCGGGATTAGGGACACGCTTGCGACCCTTGACCGATAAAACCCCCAAATGTCTGGTTCCTATTCATGACCAGCCGCTCTTGGCCTATTGGCTAGAGGCGCTTTTCGCGGATGGTCAGATCGATCGCGTATTGATCAATACCCATTATTTGGCCGAGCAGGTTCAGGCTTTTGTCTCATCTTCACCGTGGCGTGATCACATTGACCTTGTCCATGAATCCCAACTGCTCGGGACGGGTGGAACCCTATTGGCCAATCGCGCTTGGTTCGGGAATGAGGCCTTTTTGGTCATCCACGCCGACAACCTGACCGATGCTTCCATAGGGTCCTTGATCGACGCCCACCTAGCAGCGGGTAGCGACGTCCTGATGACGTTGCTGGCCTTTCGTACTGCGACACCCCAACAGTGCGGCATTGTTGAACTCGACAGCCGGTCTCGGGTGACGGGTTTCTACGAGAAGGTGGAGCATCCACCTGGAAATTTGGCCAATGGCGCGGTCTATGTTTTTTCCCCCAAGGTGCTGGAGCATATGGCGGCTAAGGGTCGAAGCGCGCTGGATCTTTCGACCGAAGTTATCCCAAACCTACTGCCCCATATTTTTGCGCTCGAGCACACGGGCTTTTTTATGGACATAGGTAGTCCAGCCTCCCTTGAGCAGGCCCAGTTGACGTTCCCACGGCCCACCAATCTTGATCTGAGATCGCATTAGATGAAACGGCTTGTGACGGGGCGCTTTGGCTATAGGGGGTCGGTCTTAGTGCCGAAACGCTTGACGCCAAGCCATGTGGGCGTTGCCAGTTACCAACACGGCGGCCTGAAAGATCAAGACCGCTGGCATAATCTTCGTTGGATGCAGGAAGCTCGACCCTAATGGCAGGCTCATTGTCCCCCGCTCAAACATTCTCGCTCTATGGCCAAAGGCTGCAGGCGGTCCTCGCCACGGCTGATTTTGAACCGGTGGGCACCTTAGCGGCCGCTTTGCTGGACTGCTGGAAAACGGGTCAAAGCGTCTATCTGTGTGGCAATGGCGGCAGCGCCGGTAACGCCATCCATCTGGCCAATGATCTCGTCTATGGCGCCGTCGGTGGCCGTACATCAGGCATTCGTGCACACGCCCTACCCGCCAATGCAGCGGTCCTGACCTGTTTGGCCAACGACACCGACTATTCTGAGATCTTTTCTCTGCAGCTAAAGACCTTTGGCCAGCCGGGGGACCTGCTGCTCGTCCTGTCTGGAAGTGGCAATTCACCCAATATTTTGAAGGCGATTGAGGCGGCCAAGGGGCTTGGCATGCAGACCTTTGGCATCCTCGGCTATAGCGGCGGTAAGGCCAAGGCGATGGTGGATATCCCTATCCATTTCGCGGTCGATGACATGCAGATCAGCGAGGATCTTCAGCTGATTGTGGGGCACATGGTCATGCAATGGCTCATGCAACAGACAGCTGAGGCGGACTGTGCGACGGCGCAAACGGCAACTAAGCGGGATACCGGCCCCGATGCCTTCATCCCATGAGCCCAGATCTTTGCCGCCGCCTATTGCGCCAGATGATGCGGATCAGGGCCGTCGAGGAGACCATTGCCGAGCGCTATAGCGAGCAAAAGATGCGCTGTCCGACACACCTGTCGATTGGGCAAGAGGCTCCTGCGGCGGCGGCCGGTGCGGTTCTGATGGCCACAGATATGGCCGTGAGCGGTCACCGGGCCCATGCCCACTATCTGGCCAAGGGCGGAAATCTTCGGGCCATGATTGCTGAGATTTACGGAAAGGTGACCGGCTGTTCGCGCGGCAAGGGGGGCTCGATGCACCTTGTCGATGAGACAGTTGGCTTTATGGGTTCAACAGCCATCGTCGGCGGCACGGTGCCGGTCGGGGTGGGCCTTGCCCTATCGCGGGCCATTGCAGCGAAGGAAGAGATTGTCTGCATCTTTATGGGTGATGCGGTGATGGAAACCGGCGTCTTCTACGAGTCGGCGAACTTTGCCGCCGTCCATAGGCTGCCGGTTCTGATTGTCTGCGAGAACAACCTCTATTCGGTCTATTCCCCCCTTGAGGTCAGGCAGCCAACGGATCGTTCTATCGCGCGCACAGCCGCCGCGATGGGTTTGACCTCCGTATCTGGCGACGGCAACGATGTTCTGGTCAGCTATGACCTCATAAAGGCGGCTGCTGATCGGGCACGCAGCGGTGACGGACCTCAATTTGTCGAATTGGCCACCTATCGATGGCGCGAACATTGCGGCCCCTTTTACGACAACACGATTGGCTATCGCTCTGAGGCCGAGTTCGAGGCGTGGAAGGCCCGCGATCCGATTGCCCGTTTGACGAAGGCCTTGCTTGATGACCGTAGGATTGATCAGGCATGGATTGAGGCGGAGACGCGCTCTATCCGCGCAGAGGTCGATGACGCCTTTAGATTTGCCGAGGCCTCGCCCTTTCCCGCGCCCTCCGAGGCCTTCACCGACCTCTATTCGAAGGAGGTCGTGTCATATCTTTCATGACTTATGCCCACGCCATTCGTGACGGACTCTCGGTTGCCTTGGCCAAAGACCCATCGGTTCTCGTCTATGGATTGGGCGTTCCTGATCCAAAGGGCGTCTTCGGTACCACGTTAGATCTCCACAAGGACTATGGCCCTTCGCGAGTCTTTGACATGCCGACCTCTGAAAATGCCATGACGGGCATTGCTATAGGGGCAGCACTCGGGGGGCTGCGGCCGGTTCTGACCCACCAACGGCTCGACTTTGCGCTGCTATCCTTGGACCAGATCATCAACAATGCCGCCAAATGGCGGTTCATGTTCGGCGGCAAACGGTCGGTGCCGATGACGATCCGGATGATCTTGGGGCGCGGCTGGGGGCAGGGGCCGACCCATTCGCAGAACCTTCAAGCCCTGTTCGCGCAAATTCCTGGTCTTTGCGTGGTCAGTCCCACGACGCCCGCCGATGCCAAGGGACTACTGTTGAGCAGCATCTTTGGCGAAGACCCGGTGATTTTCTTGGAACATCGCTGGCTGCACAATGTCAAAGGCGAGGTGCCGGACGGCGACTATCGCGTGCCGATTGGCAAGGCGAGCCTGATGCGCTCGGGATCCGATGTCACGGTCGTGGCCATGTCACTGATGAGCGTTGAGGCTGTTCATGCCGTTGACCATCTGGCCAAGCAGGGTGTGTCCTGTGACCTGATTGACCTTCGCAGCCTAAGGCCTATCGACTGGCCAATGATCGAGGCATCGGTTCGGCGCACCGGGCGCTTGCTGGCCTTGGATGGAGGCCATGAGACCGGCGGGATAGCGGGCGAAATCATTGCCCATATCTCCACCCGCTGCTGGTCAGATCTTCGTGTTGCGCCAATGCGTCTGGCCATGCCCGATGTGCCGGAAGCGACCAGCCCTGCGCTGACCGAAAATTACCATGTCCGGGCGGAACATGTTGCAGCGGCGATTGCTCAGTTGGTGGACCTGGACCTAGAAACGGACTCGTTGGCCGCTGCACGCCAATATCCGCATGATGTTCCAGGAGATTGGTTCCAAGGGCCGTTTTAGAGGCGAGCAGACTCGCCGTACGAGCTTGTTGATCTGACCTTATGAATTAGAGCCCAGATACTTAAACCATGATGTGGTTGCTTGTTCGATGTTGGATGGATCCCAGACCGGCGCGTCGCGCCAGTTCTCGATCACATCCAGCATGTTCTGTACGCCCTGTTCGAAACTGACTTGCGGGCCCCAGTGCAGCATTTGATTGATTTTGGTTGTGTCGGCGAAGGTGCAATCAGGTTCGCCAGGACGCTTGGGGATATATACTCTCTCACCGCCAAGCAGGCTCACTAGGGCGTTGACGCTGTAGTGATTGCCGCTACCGACGTTGATAGCCTCGCCACTAATCTCTGACTGAGCCGCTTGCACAAAGGCGTTGGCAACGTCCGTCACGTAGGTGAAATCTCGGGTCTGCTGACCGTCACCAACCACGGTAAAGGGTTTGCCTTTCAGCTTCTGAGCCAGGAAAACCCCAAATACCGCGCCATAGGCACCTGTTGTTCGCGAACGGGGCCCGTAGACATTGAACAGGCGAAGCGATACCGCCGCTAGCTTGTAAACCTGCGCCCAATGGAGCACCAGTTCCTCGCCCATATACTTGGTCAGGGCATAGGGATATTGCGGCTGGATGGGTGCGGTTTCCGGCGTTGGATATTGACTGGGAATGCCATAGCTCGAGGAGGAAGCCGCATAAACCAAGCGTTTCACGCCAGCGTCCCGGGCGCACTGCAAAACGTTGATCGTACCGACAACATTGTTCTGGAAATAGGCATCGGGCCGCTCGATCGATGGCACAATGTCGGCAATTCCGGCTAGGTGGAACACCCAGTCGATGTCGGTGAAGGCCTCAACGATCTGCCCTCGGTCAACGATATCGGCAGTGACCACGCGCAGCATCGGATGATTTTTGAACGAGGCGATATTGGCCAGACGACCACAGGACAGGTTGTCCACAATGGTGACTTCATGCCCTTGCAAGAGCAATTGCTCGGCGAGATGGCTGCCGATGAAGCCGCAGCCGCCTGTAACGAGTGTTTTCACGTGCGCGTCTTCTTTAGATGAAATTGACGTGGGGAACGTTGTTCTCAACCAACTTGTGAAGGTAGCGGTTCACCTCGTCCATTCGGCAGTTGCGGCGACATTCCTTGATGTCCAGCTGGTGCCGTACATAGTGGAAGCTTTGCTGACGCTTTTCGCCCTCCCAGATTTCCTGAAAAGTTTGGTTGTTGATGTTGCCGTAATCGAACCGCTTATCCAGCAGATAGGCGCTACAGCCATAGACTGAGCCGTCAGCCATGATGTAACCCCAAACAAAGGGGGTGGCCTGACACTTACTGTATCGATCACCTTCCAAATATTTCCGCATGGCGTGCTCGCGGAAAACTACACTAAAATTCTCAGTATTAAATCGTTCCAATTCGTGCGCCATATCTAAATAAGGCTTATAGTCAATTTCATCATACTGATGAGTATCGCTGAACATATGTTGCGAATAGGGTTTTATAACTAAATAGTCTAAACCGATTTCATCACGCGCCAATAGGGCTAACTGCTCCATTTCGTGCGCATTTTCTGGAAGCAACAATGTCTGTATACCCAAGGTAACAGGGAGGCTGCGCTCACGACGCGACTGAATTGCTTTTTTCAAATTTTGTATGACCCGATCAAAATCACGCTCTTTGGTGCGATGTACCTTTGCGTAGGTCTCAGCGGTGCCAGCGTTTAGAGAAACCTTGATCCAGGACACATGAGGCAAGGCCTCCTCGATGAACTTATCGTTCATTACCGTCGCGTTGGTCGTGAAGGATACGTCTATACCCGCCTCTTTGGTCATCTTGACGATTTCGTGGATCTGCTTATGCAGCATCGGCTCGCCTTCACCGGCGTACATAATGCTCTTGACGCCTAACGTCCCCATTTCTTTCAAACGATCACGCAATAGATCTATGCTGAGCATATTCGTTTTGTAACCGATGTAGTCAACGGCGCAAAAGGTGCAGCGGTGATTGCAAGCGCCGACCGGAGAAATTTCAACATAGATCGGATAAACAGTCTTCGCCTTGTTCCAATCGTCACCGACGTCAAGCAACTGTGCCACTCTTTTGGGATGATATATTAGTTTGTGACTATCAATTGCGAATTTGTCACTCATCGAAACACCCTAGGGATTAGAGAATATTAGTTATCTGATGGAATGTTCGTCTTCAGAACATTTGGCACAACTCACGGAGTGCAGACGGCGTCTCGGGAGGGATGTTAAGCGGCTAGCTTGCGGTGCTGCAAGCGCCGATGTTGAATGGTCTGTCGTTCGATCCTGTCGCTCTCTTTGACGATGGCCGGTACCCCGCCAAACCATCGTTTTCTATCGCGACTATAGAAAGTTAACGTGAAGCGGTTTCTCACCCGTGCCGGGCTGAATGCGCTGTGTATCCTTGAGATGATTATCCAAGGCAACACTCACATAGTGCTGAATCGGCAGGGTGCCCATCATGGTCTGCGCATTGAAGGCGGGCGAAGCTAGGTATTTCATGACGCGCCAGTAGTGATCCGACTTTAATATGTCCTTCATGCGTCCTTCAGTGAAATTGCCAATATGGAGTTTGGAGTACCTAGCATTGAAGAACATGCCAGATGGCGCTACCAAGCCGCTGCCGCTGATCTGAAGCAGGAATTGCGGACCGTAAAATCGTTGATAGGTGGGTTTGTCGCCGTCTCTGATCTTGCTCCATTTGACAATGATCTTGGTCTGCTCGTTACTCATAGCCTCAGCCTGCTCCAAAAGCGGATGCAAGGCCTCGTACTGGTTGTAATCGATCCCGAGTGTACCTTGCTCGTCGTCTGAGCAATGTTTGATAACAGCATAGTCTACACCGAGGTCTAGGCCGAGTTGCGCGAAGGGTAAGATTTCATCCTTCAACTCAGGCATCAAAACCATCTGGATACCGAGGGTGACCGGCAGGTTCTTCCTGCGTTTGAGGTCCACCGCAAACCGGATATGGCTCATCGCGCGGTCGAACACCTCAGTATGCTCGGGCCCCTTGTACATAATCTTGGCATAGCTTTCCGGGCGGCCGGCGGCCACGGTGAAGCGCAGCCAGGTCATATGCGGAAGCACGGCCTCAATTTTCTCGGGCTCCCATTCCCAGGCATTGGTGGCGTTTCCGATATCGATGCCGAGTTTTGCCGCATGCTGGATGAACGGAACATAGGCCTTAGAGATCGTGCTTTCGCCGTCGGAGACCAGCGAGACGCTGCGAACGCCCATTTCGGCGAAGTCATCGAGCAGGTTCAGGGCATGGCTTTCCTTGATGCTGCTGCGCGCCTGTGACTCCTGCATCATCGCATAGCAGAAGGAACACATCGCGCTGCAGGCGCGCGTCAAGGACATGTCCACGCTCACTGGAGCGATGCGTTCGCCCGCTTCCCATGCTGCGACACGATCATAATGCCACGAAAGCTTGTGGGAATCGAGGATCAGGGCCCCTTCGCGGGTTTGGACTGCAGCGCTTGTCATGATGCTTTCACCTCGATGCCACGAAGATTGCGAAGGGAGTTTCGATCACCCACCGGTTCCAGCCAGACGGTGAGCGCCGGGTCGATGGTCTCCTTCAGATAGGCTTCTAGATCGAGCAGAAAGGGCCCGCGTTGGTTGGCCGGAATGGACTGCTTCATCAGCACGATCACCTGGCCGTCTGCCAGTGCCGTGATGACTTGGATTTGGGATAGGAATTGCGCGGGTCCGGCGGCCAACTCGCCCACTATCTGATCGACGCGCTGGCGCTCGTCCAGAGCCGTCCACGTGGCACTTGGAACGGGCGCCTCAACATCGGCGTAGTGCTTCATGCAATCCATGAATTTCCTTTGATGTAAAAGCTGTCAACGAAGCGGGCGAACAGCTCAGAAGGGGCCGGGAAAATCGCAATTCGGCATATCATGGGGCGTTCGGCGAACCAATGCTTCAAGAAGGACTTGATAACCAGCCACGCTGCCCGCCGTGCCCATCTGATCAATCTGGCCAGGCGGGAAACCGTGGAGACTGCTCTGGCGGTGACGCCAAGCGTTGGGAACCGATTTCTTAGGTCCTAACCGAAACATAGCGGTGAGATCGACAATATCTCTAATGCGAACTTCGCAGTAAACGCCCAGGCCGCTCGCCGGTATCAACATCATTCTTGCGCGTCATGACGCCGTTGATGAGCGTGGCGAGGTAGCCGCTTGCGCCCTGCATCAGGCGCTGGCCACCAGAGGGTAAATCACGGCGCAGTTCGAGGGTGCCGAGTTTTAGATTGTCGAAATCGATGACATTGATGTCGGCGCGCATTCCGGGCGCGATGAGGCCTCGGTCGTGAAAGCCAAACAGTTCGGCATTGCGCCGGGTCTGACGGTGGATCAGGTGGGCCAGCGGCATGGTCTTTTGACCCTGCTTGCGGTCGCGGCCCCAATAGGTCAGCTGATAGGTGGGATTGACCGCGTCAAAGATCAGATTGACGTGGGCACCGCCGTCGGAGAGGCCTGTAACCGTGGCGCTATCCATCTGCATGTCCCGAACCGGATCGAGGGTGTAGTCGGCATAGTTGGTGAAGAAGACGATGGCGAAGTCACGCCCGTCATTGCCGACTAGGTAGTCATAAAGATAAGACTGGGGGTCGTTATATCCGGCCAGCTTAGCTCTAGCGCCGATGCTATCTTCCTGTTTCGGTTCGTATGTCGAGTTTTCGTCAAGAGGGAAGGCCATATCCATCGACAGGGGTGCGTTGACGATCACGGTCTCCATCTTGCCGGGGAACTCTGTGGGTGAGTTCTCTTCACCCATGATCTGGGCCTTGACCTCAGGTTTGCGCATCTCTGCGACCAATTGGTCATGATCGAGGCTTAACGATAGTCGCATGAAGGTCGGCTTGGCCATGAAGGGATGATAGGAGGTCAGGCTAAAGACCAATCCGGTTGGACGGCTACCGACCTGTGGAAACACATTAGATCCGTTCAGATTGCCAGCCTTGACCTGCTCAACGACCTTGCGCCACTGGTTGGGATCATCGGCTGTTTCAAACAGGGTAAAGGTCGCTGGCCTGCCGCTGGTCGAGCTCAACCGGCAGATCAGATCGATTTCGGAATTGAGGCTTGAATGTTCCTCGGAGCCTGGCGCGCCTGCGCCCAATGTTCCAGAGGGAATGACCTGTAGGACGCCTGCTCCGGCGCGGCCCATAGCTTCGGCAATCGAGGTCAACTCGCCTTCATCGGCAAAGGTACCGGGAACCTGATCTCCATGGATCGATTGGTGGCCCATAATACGAGAGGTCGAAAAACCAACCGCGCCAGCGCGCAAAGCCTCTTCAACGATCTTAGCCATCTGCTCGCAATCTTCGGGAAGGGCATCTTCGTTGGCACGCCCGCGCGCACCCATCACATAGTTTCGAACCGCGCCGTGGGCGATCATGGAACTGACATTCAGCGCATATTCGCGTTGGCTCAGAAAATCGAGATATTCCGGATAGGTCTCCCAAGCGCCCCAAGGCATTCCCTCATAGAGGGCTGTGCCGGGGATGTCTTCGACCCCTTCCATCAGCTCGATCAGGTCGGCATAGCCATTGGGTGGGACGGGCGCAAAGCCAACGCCGCAATTGCCCATGACGATGGTGCCGACGCCATGGCTCGCCGATGGGTCAAGCAAAGGATCCCATGTGACCTGCCCGTCATAGTGGGTGTGGATATCGATCCAAGCGGGGGTGACGATGGCCCCTGACGCGTCGATAATTTCTTTTGCAGGCCCTGAAATGATCTCGCTGACCTCGACGATCCAACCGTCCTTTACGGCGACATCACCGGGGGTTCCAGCCGCGCCTGATCCGTCAAACAGGGTGCCACCGCGAATGATATAGTCGAACATATCAAGCTCCCGATCGATTTTATGGGCCCGCCCTCTTCGTCGTGGCGGTCAAGATTATCGTTAGAGGTTAGGAGATTGGTTCACCAAGCGCAATGAAGCTGCCGGCGATCCGCCGATTTTCGCTGATTGACGGTTATGACTAACCATAGGGCGAGATTTTAGACCGATTAAACGCCGGAATTGCCCCGCGGCGCATGATCGTCCAAACCGCTAGCCGATGACCTAGCCCGCACCACACCAGGTCCAGTGAGCCGCGATTGCATAAGCGCTCGTTTCGACATAACGGAGCGGCTCATCGTCAAAGGTAGGCAGTCAAATATCGAATCAGGCAATAGCCTGATCGCGCGCATCAATCGCTGTGGCGATATCAGGCCCTAAGCATCCGATAGTGGCCATCAAAGGCGCCCCTCGCCGTTGCGGCCGCCTAAGCGTGTGCAGAGGTCAAAGAGAGCCTGTCTGTCCTCTGGTGGAAGGATTTCGAGGCTGATGAGCGAATAGGCGAGTAGGGCCACTCCAATTACTGGGTAAGCGGCAATCTTCACGTCTCACTAGATAGATCTTTGGGCTGATTGAATCGGCGTCGATGATCCAACGCCGAACATTAATCTCTTTATTCAGGCCGCCAGAGACCCGCGAAATCCTAGGCTGGTCACGAGCATGCAGGCGTGGTTTGCTGCTCCCTAGAGGGGTAAGACCCAACAAAGTCACACCAGCCGGAGACAATGGACATGGCCGTTCAGAAAACGCTTCTCGCTCTTTGCATCGCGGTAGGGTTGGCCAGTGTCGGTGGCAGCGTCAGTGCTACTGAGCAGAAGGCAAAGGCACCGACCTCACCGGGGGCTAAGGCGGCCTATACACGCCAAGAAAACTTCAAACAGCAGGGTGCAGTCTTTAAGGCCATCCGCGACGAGCTTAAGAAAGATGCGCCCAATTTGGCGCTCATTTCATCCCGTGCCGTCAAGCTGAAGAGCTCGGCCGATGCCTTGCCGACTTGGTTTCCAAAGGGAAGCGGTCCGGAGTCAAAATATCCAACTGATGCCAAGCCTGAGGTCTGGAGTGACCCTGTGAAGTTCGCATCTGCCGTAAAGCGGTTGCAGGTTGAAGCTACCAAATTCCAGACGATCGCGGCTAGCGGTGATGTTGGCGCAATGAAGGCCCAATCCCAAGCCGTTGGCGGCACCTGTAAGGGCTGTCACGACAGTTTCCGAGTTCCTGAAGAGTAGTAGCGCCCCTTTATGACTGGTGAGCCTTCCAATAGCGCGAAGGTGCGCGCAAAGCTCTGGGATGGGCCAACGCGCATGTTCCATTGGGCCTTGGTCATCCTCATGGGCCTCGCCTGGTGGTCGGTTGAGGCTAATCAGACGGAGTGGCATCTTTGGGCAGGCTATGGGATCTTGGGTCTCATCGTCTTTCGTCTGATCTGGGGCCTTGCCGGATCCGCCAGCGCCCGTTTTTCTACCTTTGTAAAAGGTCCAGTGGTGACCCTCGCCTATGCCAAGACCCTGTCAAGGCGCTCGGCGGGCGAAATGGTTGGGCACAATCCGTTGGGCGGCTGGAGCGTCATGGCCATCTTGGCGGCGATCCTGAGCCAAGTGGTCACAGGTCTCTTTGCAGTCGATGTTGACGGTCTCGAGTCAGGGCCCCTGTCTGATCGTGTCAGTTTTGAAACGGGCCGCCTGTTTTCCGAGTGGCATGATCTCAGCTTTACAGCGATCAAGTTTCTGGTCGTGCTTCATCTCAGCGCGATTGCCTTCTACGCCCTCTATAAACGCGCCAATCTGATCACGCCCATGATTACAGGTTACAAGTCTTTTCAGACGGATCCAAAGCTTCGCTTCGCCCCCTTGTGGCGCGCAGCTCTCGTTGCAGGCGCGGCGGCAGCTCTGACCTGGTGGGTGATGAAGGGCCTGAGGCTCTAATTCTATCGGCCAAGCTAACACTTTCAGGGTGACGTCCACCCCCAATTTGCGGCATAAGCAGGCCAGCGCCGGTTTAGCTCAGTTGGTAGAGCGCCAGTTTTGTAAACTGGATGTCGCGGGTTCGATTCCTGCAACCGGCACCATTTCCCAAAATTTGACTTGATAGGTTTCTGAGTGGTTGTTTGCGCTTAAAAGCAATTGGCCGCCAACCGTTATCTAGTTGGCGGCCAAGCCGGTTTAGAAGGACTTACGCACGCTCATGTACCAGTAGCGTGAATAGGGCTGGTAGACCGAGCCCAGATAGCCATTAGAAGACAGGGGCGGTTTCTCGTCGGTCAGGTTCCGCACGCCGATCTTGAGGCTGCTATTGGCCAAAAGACCTTTATCGAACTCCACCTGACCATAGAGGTTGGCGGTGATTTGCGAGTCGATCACCCAAGGCGACCCAACCGAGTCCAGCAGGCCGGTATCGTCAAGGGGCGAGATATATTGGGTGAAGGCCCCGACGGTGAACTGGTTCAGGCTCCAGGTGAGAGACGAGCTCCATTTCCATTCTGGCTTACCATTTTGGCGCACCAGATTTCCGCCGCCGGTAATGGTCGTACCAGCATTGATTTGACCCGCAGCCCGCGCCGCCAAGAGGGCAGCGATGGGCGGGGAGGGCTTCTGATAGAATTTTAGCAGATTGGCCGCTGTGACCTGAAGGTTGAAATCGCCATAAGGGGTGCCGCGCAGGCTCCAGTTCAACGCATAGTCAACGCCGCGTGCCTCTTGTGGCAACAGATTGACATACTGATCCTTGACATAGAGCACGGTACCAACGGGCGTAAGGCCTGTTCCAGCAAAGGCGGTGATGTCGTCGGCGGTCGGGTTGGCGCGGACCACGTTGGGGTTGGTGCCACCTGTCAGGCGCGCCTGGTAGTCTGCGATTAGCGCATTGCCTTCACCGAACAGACCCACAATGCCCTCTTGCGTCACATCCCAATAGTCGGCGGTGATGATGAAACGCCCAAATTCCGACGGAATGAACTTTGGTTCCAAAACCAGTCCATAGCCGTAGGTTTCGGAATCTTCGGGCTGTAGGTCGGGGTTACCGGCCCGCTGGGCTGAAACGCTCAAGGAGCGTGAGCAGTTGCTGAAGCTTGCAATACGCTTGGCGCGCAGATCAGCTTCGCATCGCACCCAGTCGGTACGGGTGTTAGCCCGTGTAATCACAGAGGCATTGATCTGCTCAAGGTTTGGAGCCTTGAAGCCTTGGGCCCATGATCCGCGCATGCGAACCCCGTCAAACAGGTCCCACGCCATCGCGACCTTCGGCTTGGCCACATTACCAAGGTCGCTATAGTCCTCAAAGCGGCCGGCAATTTGTAGTTCGATATTGCGCGCCATCGGCACGCCCATTTCGGGCGAGATTACAGGCACGGCAAACTCGATATAGGCGGAAGAAACCTTGCGTTGGCCCTTGGTGTCCGGCGACGGACTGGTACCGACCAGATCGCTGCCATAGGCCACCTTGGTGACCGAGTTGGTGTAGGTGAGGGTGCCATCGACACGGGCGTCGCGGTCATCCTTTTGGGTTTCACGGCGATACTCAACGCCAGCAGCCACACCGACTGAACCGCCCGGAAGGGCAAAGAGATCGGCCTTGGAGATGCGGAAATCCGCCGAGCCCAAGGTGCTGGTGCTTTCACGGGAGGTGCGGACGCGAATGGCATCGAGGGCGGTCTTGTTACTGACCGCGCCATCGCCAAGGCTAGGCTGTGCGACATTGCCACCATTGAAAGGATTGTAAGCATCGGCGGTCGAAAGGCCGATCTGCTGCTGCAGCGCCGTTGCGCTGATACCGTCGGAAATATCCTTAGCCTTGGCTTGCGAATAGAAGGCCGCGCTTTCCCACTTAAAGCCAAACTGCTCACCCTTCAGGCCAACCAAGAAGCGGTTCTGATTGTTTTCAACATCGACGCGCGAGGGGCCGGCATCGGCAAAGGCATAGCTGGTCAGCGTGACCGCGAGGCCGCCGACGGGCGCTGTGGTCCCGGCGATACGACTTGGATTGGCCGCTCCGTTGAGGGTGGTTGGGCCGAAGGGGTTGTAGTAGCTGGTTACCGGCGCGGTGATCACTTGAGCCGAGGTGGTCGCAACGGGGGCCTGCAAGGAGGAGGTTTTGGCGTTGTAAAAGCCAACCTCGGTAAAGGCGGTGATCTGGTCTGTAACTTGATAGTTGCCGGTCAAGAAGACATTGATCCGCTTGACTTCGGGCATAACCGACAGACTAAGGGCGGAGTTATCGAAGCGCAGATTACGGTCATCGCCCGAGGTGGCTGTGGCAGCGTCGTCAAGACAGATGCCATTCCCTAGATTGACCAAGCAGCCTGGATTGGTCGTGGGTTGAATGTGGAAAGCCCCGCCGGTGCTGGTGATCAGGCTGGTGCCTACCCGTACGGATGACGCGGCTGTAAAGCTGCCCCAAGGTGTGGTGGTTGAGCGCCCATCAACTGATGTCGCACCGTCAAACCGGGTTCCAGCAAACAGGGCGCGGCGATCAGCAGATGTGGTAAAGTCTTGATTGGTCGAATTTAGCGCTGTACGCTCATTGTAGTTGAAAAAGGCGGTCAGATTGCCTCGTTCGAAATTGTGACCCCAAAGCCCGTTGACGCTTGTCTCCGACATGTCCGTGCCTTCAGCCGAGCCATATTGAGCCTCGACCTGAAAACCATCAAAATTGGACTTCAGTACCGTATTGACCACGCCGGCCACCGCGTCTGCGCCATAGATGGCGGCGGCACCGTCCCGCAGCACTTCCAGACGCTTTAGACCGGTCGTGGGGATGGCATTGGTATTGTAAGTCAAGGTTGGCACCAAGCTCAGCCCATCGGCTTGGCTGGTGGGGTGGTTGACCACGCGACGGCCATTGAGCAGGACCAGCGTATTGCCCGAGCCCAGATTGCGCAGGTTCACTGAACCAATATCGCCGCGCGCAGAGTTGCTGCTGCCGGGCAGGTAGGATGAGTTATAGTTGACGTCGCCCATCTGGGGGATAGAGCGGAAAAGATCATCGCCCGAAATGGCGGCGATGGCCTTGATCTGCTCGTCACCTATGACTGAAACGGGCAAGGCTGCGGTGAGTTTGGCCCCTTCAATGCGCGATCCAACGACGATGATTTCATCGATGGGTGCGACTTTAGAGTCTTGCGCGAGGGCCCCATGGCTCCAGCCTGTACAGATTGCGGTCGTTGCAAAAATCAACGCGCGCAGCTTTGCGCCTCGGTTATTCGTCATGGTGATCCCCTGAAGGTGAAATCTATTGGACTGACGCGCGCCCCCACGGCACCCTCAATCAGCCTTATGCGGTAACAAAATAGCCAGATGAACTTCTAGATCAATAGAAGGTCACATTATCCAGCTCCATCCAGACCTTTTGTCCGGCAGGCCGTGTCGCTGTAATCTGAAGGGCGGTCACGTCGTCACCGCTCCAGGGCGAACGACCCTTTAGGGCTGCAAAGGGAACCTTGACAGTGCGCCACTGCCCATTGGCCGATATCGTCTCGTTCCAACTCCCGCCGGTTCCATCAAACTCCACACTATAGGCCCCTTGACCCCGGATATCGATTTGAACGCCAGTGAAGCTACGAATATCCATGGGTTGAACTCCTCCGCGCGACAGGGGCAAGGTGACGCCAGCAACGGGCGCGGATTTGATCGACATGCGCGCGGATATGTTGAGCCCATTTCCTCCGTCCGGACGTGCGAAAACTTGGCTGACTGAAACGGATCGATCCATGCCTCCATCAAACTCGTCCGTACGCAGCGTGTCCAATTGGGTGCGGCCATCTTGGCGCTCGAAATCATCAATAAGAGGCTTGGTGAGTTTTATTGGGCTAAGGGTCTTTGCGACATTGGCGACCATGGGCGGTGCTCCGGTGCCATAGACTAAGCGACCATCGAGAAACACACGGTCGATCTTGCGAACATCTGAAATCACCTTCCAAGGCTCACCCTTGATCAGCACCATATCGGCCCGCATTCCAGGTGCGATTGTGCCGCGGTCTGCCGACTGGCCGATCAGGCGGGCGTTGGCGGATGTGCCTGCAACTAAGGCTTCGGTTGGTGTAAGGCCCGCGCGGACCAAGAGTTCCATCTCTCGGAGGGTTGAAACACCGTGAGGTGTACCGGGCATACCGGCGTCCGTGCCAAGGCCGATGGTCACGCCGGCATCGTGCAAAATCTTGACATTGGCCAGCGCAATATCAAATTTTTTGAAGGATTGGGCATAGCGTGGATCATTGGCATCCTTGGCTGATTGGCCAAACTTTGTGGGTTCATAGACGGCTAAGGTTGGGGTGATGCTGGTCCCCCCCGCCTTGATCGCGGCGACAGACGCTGGGTCTAAAAGACGGTCTTGGATCGCGTGGGTAATGACATCCACCTTGGCCTTGCCGGCGACAGCGCCCCGGTCGGCGGTTACTGTGTGGGTCAGGACCTTGAGATTATATTTGTGAGCCGTTTCGACGACCGCTGACAGGGTGGTAACATCCATGCTGCTATTGTCAGGAGCCACGCCATAGCGCCATCCATCGGCGAAGGTCTTGATCAGATCTGGGCGATAGGGAATCAGGCTTTCAACGGCCAATCGCGCTGCATCTGGTGTATTGACCCACTTGGTGGTGGCCGTGTCGGCCCAGTCGGCACCGTGGCCCCCCGGAGTTGAAATCCGGGCGGCAAAATTGACGTGCGGGGCATCTATGGCCTCGAGCCAAGCCCGGCGCGGCGCGTAGGACTCGGGGGCTGCGTGGAAATCATCGACCGTGGTGACGCCAGATGAGAGGTAGGCCTCAGCGATTTGAGGTGTGGTGGACGGCACACCCGCGGGCGTCCAGTGGGTGTGAAGGTCAATAAAGCCGGGCAGAAGGGCTTGGCCCTCGGCCTTGATAATGTCGGCTCCGCGCGGGGCCTTAACATTCGGCCCAATGGCTACGATCCGGCCATTAGTGATAATTACGTTGGCCTTGAAGGGTACCGCTCCGGTGCCATCGAAAACGGTCGCGCCCATAATGGCGAGCGTCTGGGACGGCGCGCGGGCAGCTGCTGACGATAAAAGGGCCAGCGCAGCGATCAGAACGAGGCCGGATCGGTTCAACAGGCGTGACATTTCGTGCAGCTCCACTTTGGTTCGATTAGCCTGAAGCAAAGCGACCAAGCTTCATCCACTCGGAGCTTGGACGATTTGTATGGCAAGGGCAATTTGGCTCATATCGAAAAACCCCGCCCTTTAAGGGCGGGGCCATATTCTAGGCGATTTCCGTGATGAACTGATCGCGTGGGCGGCGGACCTTTTCGAGATTAACCAGCCAGTCACCCTCGGCTTGGCGATAGCCCAGCGGTAGAATCACAACGCTACGCAGGCCGCGTGCGCCGAGGTTCAAGATCTCATCAAGGGCGTTGCCATCGAAACCTTCCATCGGGGTGCTATCGACCTCTTCGAATGCCGCTGCGATCATCGCAGCCGATAGGCCGATATAGGCTTGGCGAGCCGCATGTTGGAAATTGGCTTCGGCTGTCCGCGTCGGATAGGTGGCCAGCAGCATCTGCCGATAGTTCTCCCAGCCTTCATTTTTGAAGCCGCGAATATCGTTGGTCAGATCAAACATGTGGTTGATGCGCTCGGGCGTGTAGTTGTCCCACGCGGCGAAGACGAGCAGGTGCGAACCCTCTGTGACCTGCGCCTGATTCCAAGCAATCGGTTGAATGCGCGCGCGCACGTCGGCGCTGGTAACGACAATGATCTCATAGGGCTGCAGGCCACTAGAGGTGGGGGCCAGACGAGCGGCTTCGAGGATGCGCTCGACCTTGTCTTGCGACACAGTCTTGGAGGGATCCATCTTTTTGGTGGCATAACGCCAATTGAGTTTTTCGATTAGCGGGGAGGGCGTGGTCATGGTCTCAGATGTGTCCTGAAGTATGGTGTGGCGGAGCAAACGCGCCAGAGCAGGCCCTAGGCGTGATCAGCCTATAGCACCAGTTATCCAGATCGTCCGCTGGCTAAGGGCCAGGCCGATCAGATTCGCTGTTGGCGACGGCTGTCAAATGGGTTGCCTGCCCCATCGGTCTCGAACCGCGACACAAGGGTCATGAGGTTGTCTGCCTCGCTGCGAAGCGAGTGACCTGCTGCGGTACTTTCTTCAACCATAGCGGCATTTTGCTGGGTCATCCGATCCATTTCATTGACCGCGGTGTTGACCTGCAGAAGACCTGCGGCCTGTTCTTGAGCCGAAGATGCGATCTGGGTGACGACGCCATTGATGGTTGCGACCTGTTCGGCGATACGGGTCAAGGCCTGTCCTGTTTGCCCGACAAGGGCGACGCCTTCACTGACTTGGCGACTGCTGGCCGAGATCAGGATCTTGATTTCTTTGGCGGCGTCTGCGGATCGTTGGGCCAAGGCCCTGACCTCGGAGGCAACCACGGCAAAGCCTCGACCAGCGTCGCCAGCGCGCGCGGCTTCCACCCCCGCATTGAGCGCCAAGAGGTTGGTTTGGAATGCGATCTCGTCTATCACCCCAATAATCTGACTGATTTGGTTGGCGGAGGTCTGTATTTGACCCATTGATGTGACGGCAGCTTGAACGACGTCGCTGGACTCTTCAGCATCCTTTTTAGCTTTGGCGACTGTGTCTCGTGCCCGTTCCGCACCGGCCGCCGTTTGGCGGACCGTCGATGTGATTTCGCTGAGGGCGGCGGCGGTTTGCTCAAGGCTCGCGGCCTGCTGTTCGGTACGCCTTGCCAGATCATCCGATGCCTGAGCGATCTCGCTAGTGCCATTGCGAATGATGCCGCTACTGGCGGCGATGTCGCGGATGGCGTCCTGCATCTGTGAAACGGCGCTGTTGAAGTCTGATTGTAGCCTTTCATATTCAGGCGCAACCGGGTCGTTCAACCGCGCGGTGAGGTTGCCATCTGCAAGGCGAAGCAACTCGTCTCCCATCGCCCGCACGACCTGTTGCTGATCGTGGTTTGCGGCGGCGAAGCTACGCTCCAAGGCCTTGAGTTTATTGTCGAGCTCCTGTTGAAATATAGAGGCTTCGGCCTCTAGGCGCGCCCGGTGAATGCCGCTTTCTTTGAAGGCAAGCACCGAGACCGCCATCTTGCCGACCTCATCCTTACGCCCCACACCCGGCACCGTGACCTGATGGTCCCCGTCTGCTAATCTTTGCATGACGCCTGCCATCGAAAGGATGGGTTGCGCGACCCCACGCACGACGGTGTTGAAGGCGAATATAAAGGTGATGATAGTTGCGACAGCGATGATCACTATTACCAGGGTCGCGAGTTTAGCCGCTGCCTTGGCAGACGCACCCTCTTCTTTTGAGACCCGCATCTGCAGCTCGGTCAGTTTGCTGACCTTGTCCGTTACCGGATCGATGACGCTGTACATCTCTTGCGTGGTAAAGGTTTCCAGCGCGGATTGATCTTGTGACCTTAGGATCTCGGTTAGGCGCTCCACGGCGCGATCGGCCGGTACCATCGCCGACTGGGCGCTGGCGACCAAGATTTTCTCTTCGGGCGTAAGAAAGGTGCCCGTATAGGCTTTCCAGCTCGAATGGATGGAACCGTTGGCAGCCTCAACATATTTTAGGCCCTCCTGCCAACTGATCTGACCGGTTCGTGTCTTCCACGCAGTGTCGACAATGTTAATGGCGTATAGATCACTAACCGTTTTCAAGCTTTGCATCGGTATGACACGGTCATTGATGATCGTGTCGATCTTGCTCGTGGCGTGGGTCATCGAAAAATAACCGGCCAAGCCGATTACAGCTGCCATGACCGCTAGGGCGGATATAGCGGCGACCAGCTTGGCTTGAATAGATTGCAGCACAAAACACCCCCGACAATTACGTTAGTGATCACTAACATAAAACCTATTGCCGAGGGGTTACCGCGGTGCCGTTTCCCCTAGGCGGCTGCCAGTTGAGCTATGTCGTGAAGGGCTGGGTCCAAGCCCGCCCCCATCATGTCGATAAAATTATCTCTGAAAAACCGCCGTTTGACGCTCTCGTCTAGGCCGGAAAGGCTATCGTTGAACCGCTTCAGAGGGTTGCGCCCGCCTTCGACATGAGGGAAATCTGATGAAAAGAGGATCATCTCTTCACCTGAATTTTCGATAATCCAACGCGTATCTTCGTGCGGGTACGGTGTGACGCGCAATTGGCGACGCAAGATCTCGCTGGGTTTGCCCGATAGGGTCTGAAGCCGCTCTTCCTTACCAAAGGCGGCAACCCCTGAGTCCAAGAACTTCATAAGGCTCGGAAGCCATGAGGCCCCCAGTTCAATGGCTCCGAACTTGAGACGCGGAAAGCGGTCAAACACGCCATCAATGACGAGGGCTGACAGGGTCTGCCAGACGCTGAGGGGAATGGACATGAAGCTTAGCGAGGTGAAGTTCTCATCGCCGCCGTGGAAGTCTTTGACGTAGGGCAGGCCATTTTCCAGATAGGCATTTTGCATCTTCTCCTCGCCGCCCACATGAAAGAGGATCGGTACGCCGGCCTCTTGAGCGACCGCCCACAGGGCATCCAGCTCGCGGTGACTGGGTGAAAAGCCGGGGGGATGGCGTGAGGGGATCATCAAGGCCTTGGCTCCAAGGCGCAGAGCTTCAAGCGCAATTTGAGGCGCTCTGGCCCGGTCGATGAGCGGCACATAGCCGGTGGCCAGAAGGCGGCGATCGACAGAGCAAAACTCGGTCATCATGCGATTGTGGGCCCGGGCCGCCTCAATCGACAGATCAATCTCGCCCATCTGTTCGAGGCCAAAATTACTGAGGCACGCTGTCGTAAAGACCAGTTGCGAGGCAAAGCCTAGATGATCGAGGGCTGCCACCCGATCTTGGCTACGAAAGGACCCTAGTGCCGCGTGGTTTTTGCGAAGAAGGATATTGGCTTCCGCACCGGCCCGAAATTCCGGATCATCATGCTGGGCTGCTGCGTTGGCGAAGAACTCGAATAGCTGACTTTCTGCGCCTGTCTTCTCGATAAAGGCCGCGCGATGTTTAGGATCAATGAAGCTGTTGAGTGCGCCCGGCAGCTCCATAATATGGCTGTCAGCATCGTGGATGGTCTGTCCCTCGACATAGGCCATGGCCTAGCCTCCCTCGCAATGGGTCTAATTTGCACCATTGCGAACCAATACCGATCAGGCGTCAAGGCCCCGTGGGAGGGTCATATTAAGTCAGGTTCGTGTCTTCCATTTGGACGTCAAGATAACGTAGGTCCGCATCCTCGCCCCCATTAGCGTTGAGCTCTAGACCCAGCCACCGCCTCATCTGCGGCGAAAGTTCAGCTTGGGTCGATGGGGACAGGCCGACATTCCAGTTCACCTGAGGCCGCAGGAAGGTGCGGCTATAATATCCGAACAGCAGGGCGCGATCTTGGTCTGCAGTGATGTTGGCTCCTGAGGTGTGCCAGAGGCGGCCTTCCATGGCGATGATGGAACCAGCCTTCGCCTCGAATGGTCGCAAGAGGCGGTGAGCATTCGGCGGCACATCGGCGCGGGTTTGCCAATGGTGGCTCCCTGGAATGTAGAGAGTGGCACCATTTTCGGGTGTAACGTCGGTCAGACACCAGATGATGTTCATGGCCCAAGGATGGATCCAAGGCTGCGGCATAACAAGGGATTGATCCGAATGGAGTGCCATGGACCGCGCGCCAGGCTTGGCGATATTGGCGGTAAAATTCGAGATCAAGAAATTTTCGCCCAGAAGTGACCTGACCATCTCAATGGCTACAGGGTGTTGGATAAGATCGCGAAACAGTGCGTCCCGTTCCAGAAGATAGAAGACCCGTACATTGCTGTCGTTCGGGTCCAGAATTGGCATATGGGTCGCAATGCCCCGTTGGCGGCTCTCATCAGCCGCTGCCCACAGACGGCCAAGCGCGACAGCCGATTGAGGGTCGTCCAAAATATTGGGAAGGACACACCACCCTTCCTGTTTCAACTGCGCCTTCGCCGCCTGGATGTCTGGTTGCAACATGTTCGCGCACGCCCTTCTTGGTCTGTTATGTTGAAAGGGCCTCTAGCAATCCGGCCAGTAGTGTCGGGTAGGGGTTGGTAGCCTTGCAGCGGCCCATGGCTATGGCCTGAGCCTGGGCTTGCGACGCTTCATCTGTAAAGTTCGGCAGGACATAGAGGTCACGTTTTTCGATGGCGTCAAACACCATGTCGGAGAGGGCCGCAGCGGGCAGCCCGGCGTCCACAGACTGTCGCATAAATTGTTCTAGCGCGTTTAGGGTTGGGTTTTTCAATCGTCCGAGAAGCTCAGTTTGAAGGGTGTCTGGTCCGGTCTTCTCGGGGAACATGATCTGGGACTGGACGACACCGGGCATGACGATGGTCACGCCTATCGTGTCGATCTGCTCTGTGGCCAGATCCAGATAGAGCGCTTCGGATAGGGCCACGACGCCGTGCTTGGTCATAGAATAGGAACTGAACCCCGGATTGACCGTGATCCCAGCACCCGATGAGGTGTTGATGACGTGGCAGTCGTCGCCTTGAGCGATCATACGCGGCACAAAGGCCTTGATGCCATTGATGACGCTCTTGAGATTGACCCCAATGACCCAATCATATTCCTCGACCGAGGTCTCCCACGCGAGGCCGGAGGCAAAGACACCCGCGTTATTAAACATCAAATTGACCTTGCCGAACCGGTCGATGGCCGCTTGAGCTAGGGTTTCGACCTCCTCAAATTTTGAGACGTCGGTCTTGACCGCCAAGACATCGCCGCCCGCCTTTGTAAGTTCGGCCAAGGCTTGGGCCAGAGGCTCGTCGCGGATATCGGCAATCACGACCTTGGCACCGCGTTGGATCGCTCCATGGGCTAATGCGAGGCCGATGCCGCTGGCTCCGCCGGTGATAACGGCGACCTTACCGATAAAACTATCCATCTGGATCTAGACCTTCTGAAGGCGGTGCGAGGCGTAGGTTCGTAGCCCCATCTGTTTACCGAAATAAATCATCTCAGATCGAACACCATTCATAATTTTGGCCGTCTAGGAGGTCTTTGCATTTTGGCCATAACCCTTATGCTGGTTCGAAATTCTAAGCATCAGCAGGGTGATCTAGCGCTGTTGGCGATCATAAAAATACGGGGACGAAACGATGGATCAGTATGATCTTATCATGATTGGCGGCGGCATTAGCGGCTCTGCCATGGCGATTGTTATGGCCCGCGCTGGCTATAGGGTTCTTGTTCTTGAACGGTCCGAACAGTTTGAAGATCAGGTGCGCGGCGAATGGATCGCCCCTTGGGGCGTGGCAGAGGTACAAAGACTGGGTCTTTATGACCTCCTGATGGGGGCGGGTGGCCACCACCTGACCCATCACATTACCTATGACGAGGCCCGTAAGCCTGAGGTGGCCGAAGCGGCCCCCCTGCCGCTCGGCATGTTTTTGCCCAATGTTCCGGGTCCCCTCTGTATTGGACATCCTAAACATTGTCAGACCCTCTTTGACGAGGCGGTACGCTGCGGGGCTCAGGCTCTTCGCGGTGTCAATGTCGTGTCGGTCGTCACCGGATCAGCGCCCACTGTGACCTATGAACTGGACGGCGTAACGCAAACCGCCTCGGCGCGCCTAATCGTCGGGGCCGATGGCCGTAACTCCCTAGTCCGAGAGGCAGCCGACATAACCCTTAATGCTGACCGTCCCCATCACATGTTCGGCGGCATGTTGGTTGAGGGGGTGAGCGGTTGGGATGAACATACCCAAGCCATCGGTACAGAGGGTGAGTTTGCCTTTTTGGCCTTTCCGCAAGGTGACGGAAAGGTGCGGGTCTATGGCAGCTATAGTCTTGATGAACGCTCGCGCTTTTCGGGTCCCGACGGTCCGCAGCGCTTTCTAGAGAGCTTTCGGATGAACTGCAGCCCGCGCAACCGTCACATTGCCGATGGGCGCCCGGCGGGGCCTTTGCGTAGCTATGCCAATAATGACACCTGGACAGACAGGCCCTTTGCGCAAGGGGCTGTACTGGTGGGGGATGCGGCTGGGTGGAATGACCCGATCATCGGCCTTGGCCTGTCCATCACCTATCGCGATGTCCGCATTGTCAGCGACCTGTTGCTTAGTTCGCAAGACTGGGGCTCGGCCCTCTTGGCCCCCTATGCAGAGGAGCGCGCCGAGCGAATGCGCCGCCTACGCTTCGTCGCCAAGATTCAGTCCTCTTTGGATGCCGAGTTTGGGGATCAGGCACGCCAACGACGCCACAGCTATTTTGAGCGCGCAGCGAGGGATCCATTGTTGGGTCTTCATGGCTTTGCTGTAATGGGTGGGCCCGAAGCGGCACCGCCCGAAACCTTTACCGCCGCCTATCGCGCGCGCGTCCTTGGTGCGGAGCTCCAACCATGAGCCTTGATTTAGAAGATTTTAACCGTCGCTGGTTGCAGGCGTGGACCGATAAGGATGTTCCGCTTCTTTTGGGTTTTTACTCATCTGACACGATCTATGCTGACCCGCAAACCGCCGCCGGTATTCAAGGCCAGGAGGCCTTGGGGGCCTATCTGACGGGCCTCTTTGGGGCCACGCCGCCCATGACCTATGAACCCCATGAGCTTTGGGCGACCCATAATGGTTATTGCGGCCGCTGGTTTTGCACCATCAGTCCACCAGACGGGCCTGTGACCTATCTGCGCGGATTTGATCTGGTCGTCCTTGAAGGGGACAAGATCGTTCGCAATGAGGTCTTTGTTCACCCTCTCGAGGCGCTGCCGCACCTTTAGAAGGTTGTCCTAGGCCTCATGGTTTTTGGGTGGGGTGTGTCCAATTTGGGGCAGCAAGATTTTGAGCAACGGTCCAGTCATCAAGGTCGTAACAACTGCCATGATGACCAGCATGGTGAATGTCTTTTGAGGCAAGAAACCAAGATCATAGCCAATGTTCAGCACGATCAGTTCCATTAGGGCGCGGGTGTTCATCAATACACCAAGGATCGTGGCCTCAGGGTGACTCGAACCGGTGAAGCGGCTGGCGAGATAGACCGGTACAACCTTGCCTGCGATGGCTCCGGTCAAGATAATTGTCAGCCACAACCAATCTTGAGGCTCGCTTAGCCCTAAGAGGTTTGTTCGTAGGCCCGTATAGGTGAAAAAGACCGGTAGGAAAAACACCATAACCATTTGGCCGATCTGTTTATGCCAAGCCGCGACGAACTTTGGGCGTTGGTGAAACAATATGCCGGCCATAAAGCCGCCAAAAATTGAAAATATTCCGAGCTTATAGGTACAGATCGCTAAGGCAAACATCAGACTGAAGACAATGGCCATTAGATTTGGTGTTAAGGCTTCGTTTTCGGTAGAAAAGTGATCCACGAGCCGCCCAACAAGAGGGCGTAAAACAATTAAACATAGGGCCGCTAGGCCGATAATACCCGATATTTGAAGGGCCGTATTTAATCCGCTTAATGCTTGTGCCGCATAGGCGGTGACGGCCGCCAAAAGTACCCATCCAATCACATCATTCAGCGCCGCTGAGGTGATGGCAGTGACGCCGATCTGTGTATGGGTCAAACCATATTCGCGCAGGATCCGCCCCAAGATTGGGACTGCGGTGATGGCTAAGGCTACCGCGCAGAATAGGCTATAGGTGAGGCTGTCGATCTGAGGGGCTAAAATCGGCGCGGACCAGTGTCCGATCGCGAAACCTATAACCAGAGGAACGCCTACTGACGCTGCGGTGATCAGTCCTATCGCTCGACGAACGGTTTGTTTTCCTAAGTGTTGAAATTCAAAATCCGCCCCAATTTGAAACATGAGCAGAACAAGTCCGATTTGACTAATAACTGTTATGGGCTCTGACGCCTTCAGACCGAATAGCAGTGCTGACTCATTGGGAAAAAAGTGACCAAACAGCGAGGGTCCTAGCATCAGACCCGCGACAATCTCACCGATAACACCAGGTTGACCAAAACGCCTGAATATCGTGTTCATGATGCGCGCAGCACCAATCATCAAGATCAATTGGACAAGGACTGAAAAGAGCAGATTCTCAGTTTGGTGAACAGAGGAGGGGAGTTGCATCGGCTACTCTTGAGGTTTCGATATACCAACCCGGTCATCCGGTTCGGTAGGCGTCAGGCGGATGTGGTGCAATGCGCCGTTGCTCTATAGCGGATATTGGCCCGTTTGGAACCCGGTCCGCAAAGCTGAATGGGTCAGCGGGTGCGCTCTAAGTTGCCCCTTTAGGTCATGCGACCGCCGAAGCCCGCCTTGGCATAGTCAGAGGTCAGGTCTGGTTGGGCGGTCTTGCCCATCTTTAGATCAGGCCTCGGGCCTGAAGATCAACAAGTTCAGTGGCTGTCAGGCCCAGGATCGAGCCATAGACCTCCGCATTGTCTTGACCGACCGTTTGCGGCGCGATGGAGCGCACATTGCCGGGCGTTGCAGATAGTTTTGGAAAGACGTTTTGCATCTTGAGTGTGCCCCAGCGCGGGTGTTCCACATCAATTATGGCCTCGCGGGCGGCAAAGTGCGGATCGGCCAGCATTTCCGGCGCGCGATAGATCTTTCCAGCCGGCACGCCCGCCGTGATCATCAGCGCTTCCAACTCATCCACCGTCAGGGTCTTGGTCCAGTCTTCAACCAGCGCATCCAGTTCAAGCTGGTTTTTGCCTCGACTGACATGGTCGACATAGCGCGGATCCTTGGCCAGTTCCGGACGGCCCATCGCGGCGCAAAGGCGGCCAAAGACCGTGTCTTGATTGGCACCGATCAGATAGTCGCCATCCTTGCACTTATAGACATTGGACGGAGCGATACCGGGTAGGAAAGAGCCGGACCGTTCGCGGATATAGCCGGTCGTGGTGTAGTCCGGGATCATACTTTCCATGACTTGGAGCACCGATTCATAGAGCGATGAATCGACCACCTGGCCCTGTCCCGTCTGGTCACGGTGACGCAAGGCCGCTAGCGCACCCAAGCAGCCATAGGTGGCTGCAAGGCTGTCGCCAATAGAGATGCCCATGCGTGAGGGGGCACGATCAGGGTCGCCGACAATATGTCTCCATCCGCCCATTGCCTCGCCGATACCGCCAAAGCCTGCCCGGTCTGAATAGGGGCCGGTTTGGCCATATCCAGACACCCGCACAATGATCAGTCCCGGATGGTCCTTCATCAGGTCGTGTGGCGACAGGCCCCACTTTTCGAGGGTTCCGGGGCGAAAGTTCTCGATCAGAATATCGGCTGTGGCGATCAGTCGGCGCGCGAGGTCTTGGCCTTCAGGGACCCGAAGGTCCGCCGAAACCGACTTCTTGTTGCGGGCCACGACTTCCCACCAAAGAGGATAGTCCCCGCGGCCCCAAGCGCGCATGGGGTCGCCGATCTTGGGGGGTTCGATCTTGATGATCTCTGCCCCCATATCGCCAAGCAATTGGCCGCAAAAGGGACCGGCAATCAGCTGGCCCATTTCGACAACGCGCAGGCCCTTGAGGGGGCCGGTGTTTGCAACAACGGCGTCTTGTTTCACTTCAGACACGACAAATGGACCCTATTTTGCGGCCATGCGCGAGGGAACTATAGGCTAGACCGGCGGAACCGGAGTGGCAAGGTCCGTAACGGCTAAGTTAGAGGTGCTGAGATCGCCTTTCTCCACTTGGATACCGTCGACCACGGAGGAGAAGGAGAATCGTGCGTCGCGGGTACTTTTCACGCGACCTATATTGATTTGCGCTTCGCACTGCGTACTGGCCTGATCAAGGCTGACAGTTGGATCATGGCCACACAATCACCGGCACCTTGAAAGCCAGCAGCCTTAAGGGAGCCCGCTGTGAGCGCCACAATTGCAACTGGAACGTCCTTGCCGCGTCGCACGCGGTTGTGCGGCCGGGCTTGGGGCGGGTGCAGCCAGGTTAGGCCGCACCCAATATACCATCGTGATCTTCACTGAAGTACATGATCCGACAGACATGGAATTGATGGTCAACCGGATTTTACCAAAGATTGTTATCAATGGGCCTACTCTTGAGAGTTTTTGATCCTTACTCTTCAAAAGATCGCGGAAAAACCCACATTTCAAGTTGATCAATTGTCTCGATCAGAGTAATTAGCCGCAAAGATTGAGAGGTAATTCATGACTGACAAATTAATCAGTATCGTTTCTGACATTGTAGCAAGCTACGTTTGCAATAATTCCGTTCCACCCGCAGAAATGCCAAACCTAATAAATTCTGTATATAAAGCTTTGGTTGCGATTGATGCGCCAGTTGCGATCGCGGAGGCGTCAGCTCCATCGCAGAAACCAACTGCAGGTCAAATTCGCAAGAGTATAACGCCGAGCGCGCTCATTTCGTTTATCGATGGGCAGCCTTACAAGATGCTTAAGCGTCACCTGACTACCCATGGAACAACCCCTGATGAATATCGCGCTACATATGGATTGCCCAAAGACTATCCCATGACCTCGTCCGAATATAGCCAAACCCGTTCGGGCTTGGCCAAGGCCGCAGGCTTGGGAGGCGGCGGACGCAAGAAGCGCTAGATATTCGCAAACCCTTTTGGGGCTGCAAAGGCTGCGCGGGATGCTCCGTCCTGCGTGGCCTTTTTTATGACCGCTGGGGCATCGAGCCTCTGTAGCCGATATTGGGTTTGGCTAGGGTCGACGCTGAGATCAACGATTTAGACGGGTGGTTCATCCACCGACGGGGGCCTAATGTTTGAACATGGCATCGTCATCCTCGATTGGTTGGGGATCATAGTATTCGCTATGACCGGAGCACTGGTGGCATCACGCAATCAGATGGATGCCGTCGGTTTTGTGATGTTGGGAACGGTAACCGGGATCGGCGGAGGCACGATTCGCGATCTGTTGCTCGATATTCACCCCATCCTGTGGATTGACCAGCCTGTCTATCTCTTGCTGTGCGCCGCGGTGTCTTTGGTCGCCTTTTTCACCGCCCATCTGGTGCAATCTCGACATCGCTGGATTTTGTGGCTGGACGCGATTGGCTTGGCCCTGTTCGCTGCGACCGGGGCAGAGCGGGCCATCAGCGTAGGTGCGCACCCGGTCGTCGCTGTCGTTATGGGGATTATTACCGCCTGTTTTGGCGGGATTATCCGAGATGTCCTAAGCCAAGAACGATCGATTATTTTTTCTCATGAAATCTATTTCACGGCGGCACTCGTGGCCGCCGCGACCTATGTCGGAGCGGACGCCATTGGTCTGCCTCGCGAACTCGCGCTATCGGCGGGTATCGTCTTGGGCTTCACGCTTCGTGGCGGCGGACTGCTTTTTGACTGGTCCTTGCCCCGCTATCGGCCGCGGGGTCGGCGGTAAAACTGACATTTGGTACTATTCGCTTCGCAGCGCAGGCGCAGGACGTTGCGATAGCGATTGAAATGCGGCGAGCAGCCCACCTATTCCGGCCAAGATGGACGCTATGGCCAGCAGCGTAAAGACGCCGCCCCAGTCAACGCTCCACTCGGCCTCAAAGACGCGGACCACAACCGGCCAGGCGGCAGCATAGCCCAAAGCCACCCCTGCTGCGCCGGCAATGAGTCCGACTAAGCCATATTCTAGCAAATAGGCGCTTAGCACCTGGGCTCGGCTCGCACCCAGAACTCTGAGGATCGCGGCCTCGCGGGTACGTTCCACAGCCCGGGCGGCTATGGCGCTGGCCAGAACCAGTAATGCCGCCATCAAGGCCACCGCTGCGGCACCACGCACGGCCAAGGCCACACGGTCGAAGAGCTCTGTGGCGGCCTCCAACTGCTCGCGCACCGAGACAATATTCACCTCAGGAAAGGTGGTGCCGAGGCTCCGAAAAATCCGCTTTTCCTCAGCCAGAGTGGCCTTGGCGATGGCAACATGGCGCGGATTGGCACCTTCGATAGCGTTCGGCGTCAGGACCAGAGGAAAGCTGGCACCAAAGCTGCCAAAGTCCACGCGCCGGATCACAGCGACCTTCGCCACGATCTCGCGGCCTAGAACAGATAGCGTGACCTCGTCGGCGACCTTGATATTGGCGGCGCGGGCGGGGTCTTGGCTCATAGCCAGTAACGGCGGACCGGCATAGTCCGCATCCCACCACTTGCCTTGTACCACCCCAGCGTTCGGCGGTTCAGACCCAAGGGCCGACAGGCTGATGTCATTATCGTAGGCCCAGCGCCCCTCTCGCCCCAACCTATCCTTGATGACAGGCTGGCCACGCACGGCGGTAATTCGGCCGGTTAGAAAGGGCGCACGCAGATAGGTGTTGTTGTCCGGTGTGCGGCCGTAGCCTCGGGCGACCTCAGCGTCAAATTCCGTGACCCGTTCAGCGGGTACCTGGGTGAATATAAGGGCAGGGGCCGTCTGGGGCGCAAGAATCGAGATCTGGCGCAGCAGGCTGGACTGGATAAGGACGACCGCGGCCAACAGAGCGAAGCCGAGGCCGATGGCGGGGGCTGCCGTCCGGGCAGCCGAGCGAGGCCCTGCTAGGTTGGCGAGGGCAATTCTTAAGGATCCGCGTGTACCGCCTCGAAGGCGCCCCGCCAAAATTGCACCACCCCAGCCGGCGGCCCAGAGCACCACAAAGGCGACCGCTACGCCGCTGATCATGAGGGTCGCGGCAAACGGCGTGGGTGCAGTCCATATGGCCAGACCGCCGAGACCCGCAGCGGCCAGTAGGGCGCCAATCATTTCAGGACCGAAGGTCAGTCTGCCGGTCATGTCGCTCCGAAACAGGCTCGCCGGAGGCGTCGTGCGGGCGCGGGCCAGAGGGGCAAGCGAGAAGGCTGTCGCCGATAGAGCACCAAACGCGGCGGCCTTGAGCAGTGGCATTGGATAGATCGCGAACAGCGCCGGGACGGGCAGGTCACCTTGGATCGCGGCTCCGAGCACCAAAGGCGTTGCTGCACCAACCGCTAGGCCAATGCTGATGCCCACCAGCGACAAAAGTCCGATTTGGGTTAGATAAATGTCGCGGATCAGATCGCTTTCGGCACCCAGCGCCTTCAGGGTGGCGATCGTCGGCTTGCGGCTGTCCACATAGGCGCTGACGGCACCAAACACGCCTAAGCCACCGGCGACCAGCGAGGCTAGGCCAATAAAGCCCAGAAAATACTCTAACTGGTCAATGATGCGGCTGACGCCCGGCGCGGCGTCGTTGCGGTCGCGGATCCGGATGCCGTCCTTGATATCCCGCTGCACACCGGTCTTGGCTTGGGCGAGGTCGAGGCCGGGCTTGAGGGCAATCCGGGCTGTTTCCCCGAAGGGTAGCCCGGGCTCGAGCATGCCACCCTGCTCAAGAGCGCCGCGAGAGGTTAACACCCGGGGGCCTAGCTGGAACCCGCGCGACAGGCGGTCAGGTTCCTGTTCCAAAACTGCGGCAACGCGCATGGGTACATTGCCAACCAAGAACGGGTCACCAACCTTGAGATTGAGGTTGTCTAGCAGGGCCTGTTCAACTGCGGCACCCCAGACGCCATCACGTAACGCCAAGGCCGGAGCGAGGGGCAATCCTCCCTTTAGTACGACGACACCGGCTAGGGGATAGGCGTTGTCGACCCCCCGGAATTCCACCAGACGTCGGTCACCGGAGGGCACCTGCGCCATGGCGGGCGATGAGACCGAGAAGGTGACGCGGCCGCGCTCGGTCAGCTTCTGACGCTCTGAGGTGGTCAGCTGCCGCTGATTCACCGAGACTGCGATATCCCCGCCAAGGATGTCTCGCGCTTCGCTGGCCAAGCCTCGACGGAAGGCCTCGGCGGTTGAGCTGGCGGCCGCAATAGCGGCGACGCCCAGCGCGAGGCAAGCCAAGAAAATGCGAAAACCCTTTACGCCGCTTCGCAACTCCCGGGCGGCGAACCGCAACCATAAGGGTGTCATGAAGGTTCAACCTGGCAGCCGTCACGCAGGGTGACGGTGCGTTGGGAACGCGCTGCGAGGATGGGATCGTGGGTAACCAGCAGCAGCGCCGCACCGGTCTGATCGACCAGTTCGAACAGCATGTCCGCCACCATCTTTGCGTTGGCGCTATCGAGGTTGCCGGTTGGCTCGTCGGCAAATAGCAGGGCTGGGCTGGGAGCCAGTGCACGGGCGAGGGCGACCCGCTGTTGCTCGCCGCCGGACATCTGATGCGGGTAGTGGCGTGCCCGCGCGCTCAGGCCCACGCGGTCCAGCCAATGCCGGGCATGCTCCATGGCCCCGGGCTTGCGCGCAATCTCCATCGGTGCCGCAACATTCTCCTCGGCCGTCATGTTGGGCAGCAGGTGAAAGGACTGGAACACAAGGCTGACGCGACCGCGCCGAAGCTTGGCGCGCCCATCTTCGTCCAGCTTGCTGAGATCCTGACCGAACAGCTCCACCCGTCCAGCGCTAGGCTGCTCCAGCCCGGCGGCTACGGCGATCAGTGATGACTTTCCCGACCCCGAAGCACCGACCAGTGCCACCTGCTCGCCTTTGCGAAGGGTTAGGCTGAGATTGCGCAAAATCTCGACAGGTCCGGCGGAGGACGGCAGTGTCAGGCCTACATTGTCCAATAGGAGCGGCGGTAAATCGACCAAAAAAATCCCCAGCAGTTGAGTGACGCAACAACGGTTATATATAGATCGTTATGTCCACGCCAAAACCCACGCGCAGAACCTTTTTCGCTTTGCCATTGTTGGTGGCGGCTTGGCCATCGCTTGCGGCCCGCCCTGTGGTCATAACGATTCTGGGAGACTCTATTACCGCCGGCTACGGCTTGCCGGGCAAGGCGGCACTGCCCAACCAGTTGCATGAGGCCTTGAGCCGGATGGGCATCCCGAATGTGGTCCGCGCGGCAGGCGTTAGCGGCGACACCACGGCGGGTGGGTTGGAGCGCGTGGAATTCAGCGTCCAGAAGGACACCGATCTGGCGATTGTGGCGCTTGGCGGTAACGACCTCTTGCAGGGCCTCGATCCGAAAAGAACGCGGGCCAATCTCGACCTCATCGTCAAGAAGTTGAAGACACGTAAGATCGCGGTCTTGCTGGCGGGAATAGCCGCGCCAAGCGAGGTTGGCGGCGGTTATGCGCGGGATTTCAACGCCATTTTTGCGAGCTTAGCCAAGATTCACGGCGTGCCGCTCTATCCCAACCTTATCGAAGGCGTAGCTCGAAAGCGCGAGTTGAACCAGCCCGATGGTATCCACCCCAATGCCAGAGGCGTTCAGGTCATCACAGCGAAATTAGCACCCGTGGTGGCAAGGGCGCTGGCGGCTCGCCGTTAAACTATACAAATCGATAGCCTTGGCCGTCACCCGATCCGGTCTTTCTGGATGGCTGGCTATCCTTTTACCTAAAAGGCGAGCCCATAGCCGAACGGATAGAGCGCGCCATCGTGGGTGTCCGCATAGCCGGGGGCATCGGAATGTTGCTCAAGAATGGCTTTCGATGTCGCCGGAAGCGCAAAGGGTAGCCTGCCAACGGGGCGTGCCTTGCCCGCGATAATGTCAAGTTGCGCACGATCACTGACGCCAAAGGTCGCGAGCAATGCACCGGCCTGTTTGACGCCGCTGTCGTCATCTAGGACGTAAGGATTGCGGAAATAGATTGAGATGACGACCCGTTTGGAATCTCCGAAGGCTTTGATGGCGGATTGGATCTGGTCCAGTGACGGAGACATGGTCCAGCTTTGGGACTTGGCCATGTCGGATAGGGACAACATATTGGTTTCCCAGGGCAGGGCTCCGCCGAAAATCAAGCCGCTGTCGAGGCAGCCATCGGGATATTCCGCATAGGTGGGTTTGTCTGGCGCATAGACGCAAGGATCAAGGCTGCCCCAAGTGGCTTGCCGTTTTCCCGTGCGCGGGTCGGTCAACGGAAACGGGTCAGAAACGGCCTTTGCGCCTGTGGTCGGTCCTTTGGAAAGGTAGGCGCGTGAGCCCGAATTACTGACCTGAACCTTGATCAATAGCGCTTGCGTATCGGATGGCACGTCGGGGGCAATCTTTTGATTGCCGTCGATCACGCTAAAGCCCGCGTCGCGCGCTGCATTGGCCGCGAAGCCCATCACATAGACCTTGGCCTTGGCCGGAAGGGGTAACAGCCCCCCTCGATTTTGCAGCAGGACTACAGATCGTCTCTGGATGTCGAGCCCGATGGCTTTGTCGCTATCGCGCCCGATTTTGGATGCTGCCTTGGCTGCATCAACATAGGGGTTTTCAAACAGACCCAGTTGGAACTGCTCAATCAGCAGCCGCTTTACGGCAGGATTGATATGGAGGGTCTCGCTCAGGCGTCCGGATTTGACCAAATCGATCACAGTTTGATTTTGCGAAAACTCGGACAAGACGTCTGTGCCGCTGCGCACGGCGATCGCTGTGCGGTCCGTCGGACTGTAGGGCTGCTGGGTCTCTGGATTGATCCGAAAGCTTTCAAGGCCCCATCCGCGAGTCTCGATCACTCCGCTGTCCGAATTCACATATCCCTTGAAGCCCAACTTGACGCGCAACAGATCGGTCACGATCTGTTTGGAAAAGGCCATGCCGAGCTCATCATATTTGACCCCCTCATAGGTGACGTCGATCGGCACGCCATAATAGGGCATGATGGACGAGACGCCGTGGTCGATGGCGGTGCGGAAAGGCTTTAGCTGATAGCCAAAGCCGTATTTTCCACTGGGGTCGGAGTAGATCTGAGCCTTGCCAAAGGTATAGTGCGGGTCCCAGCCCATTTCCTGCGGGCCGCCGCCCGGGAAATGCTTGACGGTGAGGGCCGCTGACGAGCTTGGCGATAGGGATGTGCCATCGGCACGAACCGGCCCCTGCAGTCCCTCAACCAGTGTGCCAATGATGTCAGACATGAGGTCCGCATCTTCCGTGAAGGTCTCATGAAAGCGCGACCAGCGCGGCTCGGTGCCCAAGTCAGCCATATAGCCATACATGCCCCGAAGGCCGATGGCGCTCCACTCTTGGCCCATGACCTTGGTAAAGCGGCGCAGGACCGACATGTCGCCGCGTAACCGGTTGGGGATGGTCCCAAAACGATCGACAGGTGCCCCAGCCCCTAGCGCCGCCGCGGCAAGACCGGCCTCCTTTGGAAATTCGGTAAAGGCACCGGCCCCTGCCGCAATGCCAAACATCGGATTGGTCTCGACGTGGTTACGTGCATTGTCCTTAAACAGGGCTGGAATGCCGAGGCGCGCGCCCTCGAGCCGTTCCTGTACCGTATTGGTAAAGGTGGCCGCTTGCAGCGGGGTTTGCGCATAACCGCCCCTTAGGGCGACCCCAGTCAGGGGAACCCGACAATCGGGGGCCTCAGAGACGACCTTCGAACGCAGAATGAACCGGGTCATCTTCTGATGGTCGATCAGATCCTGTCCCCGGGCTGAAAGGCCACCGCCACAGTCTGGATTATTGGTGGCGATCAACATCATGCCCGCCTTTTCCTCGAGCGTCATATGCTGCACGAGGTCATCCGCGCGGCGCTCTGGGGACAGCCGCCAATCCTCATAGGGATCGAGTTTGCCATTGGCGTTGAGGTCCTTGAACTGAAGTCCCGCTGACGCGATGACGGGCTTTATGCGCGCTTCTAGGTGAGGCTGAGCCGCCAGAACAGGGGTCGGCCCAAGCGCCAAAACGGCGATTAGAGATGTCGGAAGATTTCGGCGCATGGAAGCCTCAGGCCTTAGACAGATGGTCAGTCATGATTGCGTGATCAATCGGTTGGGGGAGCCATCTCGATCTTACGAGCCCATGCCCACCAAACAGAGCTGACGCAGGATCAGGACCAGAAGCGCCAGCAATGAGCTCCGCCGCGCGTGGATCGTCCACGGGCCCATTGGCGCCGCGCAGATGGGACATCCAAGCCGCTATAGCCCTTAAGATCGCCGGACAGGCTTGGCCCATTGACTGATTAGCCGCGAGGGTTTCAAGCCACCGCTGTGGGATTTTCTGGCTGCCATCCATGGCAATTTGGCTGAGGCGATGGCGAAGGGCGGGATTGTCGAAGCGATCAATGAGTGCGCCCGCATAGCGATCCAGATCTTGGCCGGGGGCGGTATCAATCGTGGGAGCCGCCTCTTGAGTCATTAGCTGCACGATGAGCGCTCGGATCACGGGATCGGCCATGGCCTCGTGGACAAAGTGATAGCCTTGAGACAGGCCAATATAGGCGAGGGCGGAGTGGGCGGCGTTGAGCAGTCTTAACTTCGCCATCTCATAGGGCCGGACGTCTGAGACAAGCTCGACCCCAACCGCTTCCCATCGCGGCCGAGGACCGGCGAAGCGATCTTCGATGACCCATTGGCTAAAGGGCTCGGTCATGACCGCCGCCTCATCATCCATGCCAATGCGTGCAGCAACGGCGGTGCGGTCTTCTTCTGTGGTCGCGGGCACGATCCGATCGACCATGGTCGAGGGGCAAGCGCACTCTGTCTCAAACCAGCGGGTGAGCTTTGGATCGTACCGATCCAGATAGTCTCGCATCAACCCGGCCAAGAGCTGACCATTTTCGGTGAGGTTGTCGCACGACAGGAGGGTGAGCCCCGATCGTCCAGCGTCGTGGCGACGACGAAGGGCCTTAGCGAGGCTGTCAAATAGACCGCTCTGTGCGGCCAGATCGAAATCGAGACGGCCATCGCTTGCGCGGCAATAGCCCTTTTCCGTGATGGTGAAGCTAACAATATGGGTCGTCGGTGCCGCTACACTTTCGATCAACATTTCAGTGGATTGGCGTGCGACTATCACATCTCGCACAGCCCCGATCAGCCGCGTCATGGCCCCGGCGTCGGACCGTTCCGTGACGGTATAGAGGCCGTTTTGCGGATTCATCTGCAAGGCGACCGAGGGCGAGCGCATAGAGACGCCCGTGATGGCCCAATTGCGGTCTCCGGCCTCCATGGCCAAGTGCGTGTACCAAGCCTGATGCGCGCGATGGAATGCGCCGATGCCGATATGAACCAGTCCGACCTCTTGCGCCCGAAAATCATAGCTCGGGCGGATCACGTCGGGAGCCAGATGGGTCAAGGAGCCGTCTGACAGCCTCATAGACGATAGGCCTTCTTGGCGAGGTTATAGGTCAAGTCCTGGGCCAGTTCCGCCGCTTCCCAATCCTCGAGCCGGTGTTCCATGACCAACTCAGCGAGGAATCCGCAGTCGATGCGGCGCGCGACATCATGGCGAGCGGGAATGGACAGGAAGGCGCGCGTATCATCGTTGAACCCAACGCTATTGTAGAAGCCGGCCGTTTCTGTCGTCGCGCGGCGAAACCGCCTCATCCCTTCGGGACTGTCATGGAACCACCAGGCTGGACCCAGCTTCAGGCTTGGGTAATGCCCGGCCAAAGGGGCCAGTTCCCGCGCATAGGTGCTTTCATCGAGCGTAAAGAGGATCAAGGACAGGCGCGGATCGTTACCAAAACGGTCAAGCAAGGGCTTTAAGGCCTGGACATAATCGGTACGGGTGGGGATATCGGCCCCCATATCGCGGCCAAATTGATCAAACAGATCGGCGTTGTGATTGCGATAGGATCCAGGATGGAGCTGCATCACCAGCCCATCCTCCACGCTCATCGCCGCCATTTCCGTCAGCATTTGGGCGCGGAACAGTTCCGCTTCTGCCGCCGTCGCCTTGCCGGAGCTCACGATCAAAAACAGGGCCTCGGCCTCACTCGACGTCAGGTTTGCTGTCTGGGCGGTTGGGTGGCCGTGATCTGTGCTGGTTGCGCCCATGGAGGCAAAAAAGGCGCGGCGTTGACGGTGGGCGGCCAGATAGCCTTTCCAAGACATGCAGTCTTCGCCCGTCAAGTCGCTGAGGGCCTTGAGGTTGTCGGCAAAGCCCTCAAAGTCGGGGTCGATCACGGGGTCCGGTCGATAGGCGCTGATGACCTTGCCCTTCCAGCCGCTCTTTTTGATCGCAGCGTGATGCTCAAGCCCATCGAGCGGGCCCTCGGTCGTTGCAATCACTTCGATATTGTAGCGTTCAAACAGGTTGCGCGGCCGAAAGGCGTCACTCGTCAGGGCGTCATTGATCGTGTCGAAATAGAGATCGGCTGTTTGCCCATCCAGTCGGACTTGAAACCTAAAGACCTCGGAAAAAACCCAGTCGAGCCAGAGGCGCGTCGGGGTGCCTCGGAACAGGTGATAGCGCTCGGCAAAGAGCCGCCACGCAGATCGAGGGTCAAAATCTGGATTTTTTACGCCCAGTGCCTTCAGCGGCACGCCTTGCGAATAGAGCATCCGGAACACGTAGTGGTCCGGCACGAGCAATAGCTCGGCAGCATTACCAAAGGCCCTATTGTGGGCGAACCACGAGGGGTCTGTGTGCCCGTGAGGGGAAATGATCGGCAGGTCTTTGACTGCCCCATAGAGACTGCGTGCCAAGGCGCGCGTGGCAGGATCGACCGGCAGCAAGCGATCAGGGTGAAGATTGAGGGGATGCGTCATGCGGTTAACCAACCTGTGCTGAGCCCAAAGGACATGAGCCTTTGCGGCCAGTCGGCGAGGGGAAGGCCTTTTGTATTGCGCAGGCCAAATCCATGACCGCCTTTGGCATAGAGGTGGGTTTCCACCGAAATCCCACGGGCGCGTAAGGCTGAACGCAGGGCAAGACTATGGTCGGGCGAGACGAGCGGATCATCTTCGGCATGGACGAGACAGTGCGGCGGCGCATTGGCTTGTACGTTCAAATGGGGCGAATGACGCTCAAGCTCTTGCAAGGACAGGGCACGGCCAACGAGCGCCTCACCTTGAGGTTTCGAGCCGGATAGCTGGTCAATCTTGATGGCGGGATAGATCGGGGCAGCCAGATCCGGCCGCGCCGACAGCGCATCGGCTGCATCCTGCGCGGGATAGACTACATGATCAAACTGTGCGGCGAGATTGGCGCACAGATGGCCACCGGCAGAAAATCCCATAACGGCGATCCTTGTCGGATCGATTCCCCATTGCGCGGCATTGGCCCTGACCAGTCGGACCGCGCGTTGGGCGTCAGCTAAGGGCGTATCGGGTCCGCCGGACCAGCCGTCGTGCGGCAGGCGATAGCCGAGGCTAAAGGCCGTTACACCCCGACTGGCAAACCAGTGCGCTAGGTCTGGGCCTTCCTTGTCCCACGCCATATAGCGATAGCCGCCGCCGGGCATGATGATGATCGCTGCGCCATTGGCTTGAGCCGGACGGACCATCTCCAGCCAAGGAACCGTCACGCCTTGAATGGCTCGGTCTTGAATCTGGGGAACGGTCGATCGTTCCGTTACAACCTCTTTGAGGCCGGTCGGAATGGCTTCAGGCACGCCCTTGGGCCAAAGGGGAATGCGCGGTTCGACCGTTCTGTCACGGGCCAAGGCCTTTTGATGGGTGGCTAAGGCTCCGGCGATCAAACCTAAGCCTAGAAGATGGCGACGTCCTAGGGTCATGTCGTCGTCGCCCGTGCATAACGATCACGCTTGGCCTGCGCCATCTGTCGGGCCTCCTGCACCTGCCGCTCTTCGGTCGCAAACAGCAGGCTATCTATGACTTGAGACAGGTGAGCGCGCATCGCGGCGCGGGCCGCAGCGGGGTCCTGAGCGCGTAAGGCGGTCAAGATCGCCGCATGCTCATCGACCACGGGTTTGATATTGGCCGTGCGGGCCTTTTCATGCAGCAAAGCCGCCTCAGGGGAGGTCGCTCGCAGGTCCCAAAGCCGTTCGACGGCGTCAAAAATCGCTCCGTTACGCGTGCAGCGTGCGATGGCCAGATGGAAGGCCCGGTCTGCCTGTTCGGTGCCTCTGGGATCGTTATTTTCTTTCGCAATGTCTTGGATCAGCCGTTCGATCTCGGCCAAATCCTCTTCGGTCATTTGCGTGGCGGCAAGGGCGGCGGCTTCGCCTTCGAACAACAGGCGGGCCTCGGTCAACTCGAACGCGCTGATGTTAAATCCGGGCAGGGCCTCTTTGCCGGGCAATTGGCGAACATAGGCCCCGGACCCCACCTTCACCTCGACCAGCCCCTGTACCTCGAGAGCGATGATGGCTTCGCGCACAGTCGGCCGACTGACATTATAGCGGATGGCAAGCTCACGTTCGGCGGGCAGCCTGGCCCCTACGGGATATCGGCCCGATGCCAGTTCCTCGAGCAGGCTGCGAGCGAGGTCCTGATAGAGGCGGTCCTGCCCCTTGTCTTCCAGATTGCTCATGGATGCTCCTTTTGGTCTTACCAATTATGTTGACAGGCCAGACTAATCTGGTCAAGAACGGACTTACACACTGACCAGACCTATTGCACAGAGATTCCCATGAAGATCCAGTCCGCCAAGGTGATCGTAACCTGCCCTGGGCGCAATTTCGTGACCCTGAAGATTGAGACCGATCAAGGCGTCTACGGTATTGGTGATGCCACCCTGAATGGCCGGGAATTGGCCGTGGTGTCCTATCTCGAAGACCATGTCATCCCTTGCCTTTTGGGTGTGGACCCGCGCCGCATCGAGGACATTTGGCAGTATCTCTACCGCGGTGCCTATTGGCGCCGAGGACCTGTGACCATGCGCGCGATTGCAGCCGTCGACATGGCCCTTTGGGATATCAAGGCCAAGATGGCGGGCATGCCGCTCTACCAACTGTTGGGGGGGCGGTCTCGTGATGGCGTGATGGTCTATGGCCATGCCAATGGCAGCGATATTGCCGAAACCGTCGATGCGGTCGGTCACTATATCGATATGGGCTACAAGGCGATCCGCGCGCAGACCGGCGTTCCCGGGGTCAAGGATGCCTATGGGGTAGGTCGCGGCAAGCTCTATTACGAACCTGCCGATGCCGCGCTGCCGTCCGTCACAGGCTGGGACACCCGCAAGGCTCTAAACTATGTCCCCAAGCTGTTTGAGGAATTGCGCAAGACCTACGGCTTCGATCATCACCTGCTGCACGATGGTCATCACCGTTATACGCCGCAAGAGGCGGCCAATCTCGGCAAGATGCTTGAGCCCTATCAACTGTTCTGGCTCGAAGACTGCACGCCGGCGGAAAACCAAGAGGCCTTTAAGCTGGTACGTCATCACACCACGACCCCCCTGGCTGTAGGTGAGATCTTCAACACGATCTGGGATGCCAAGGATCTCATCCAGAACCAGCTCATCGACTATATCCGCTGCACCATCGTCGGGGCGGGCGGTATCACCCATATGCGCCGCATCGCCGATTTTGCCGCCCTCTATCAAATTCGGACGGGTAGCCACGGCGCAACGGATCTGTCGCCGGTGACCATGGGCTGTGCTCTACATTTCGACAGCTGGGTGCCCAATTTCGGCATCCAAGAATATATGCGCCACAGCGAAGAGACCGATGCGGTCTTCCCTCACGATTACCACTTCAAAAACGGCGAACTGTTCTGCGGTGAGACACCGGGTCACGGGGTAGATATCGACGAGGCGTTAGCCGCCAAATATCCGTACAAGCCTGCCTATCTGCCGGTCGCGCGACTGGAAGATGGCACCATGTGGAACTGGTAAGGAGATTCAGACGATGAAACCCAAGCTCACCAACCCTAGCCTTCTTGCCCTCGCCATCGCCGCTGGCCTAGGCCTGCCCGCCCACGGCATGGACCTGTCCAAGCTGAAGACGGTCGGAACGGTCAGTGACCGATTCCAAGCCTATAATATTGAAATGGTTGAAGTGACCGGCGGTCGGTTCTGGGCCCCCTATGGTGGACCTGCCGGTGAGGTCTATCGCGAGCGCCCGCCCATCGACCTGTCTAATCCGAAACTCATCAACCTTGCCAAACACCTTGGGCCAAGCCTTATGCGTGTGAGCGGCACCTGGTCGAACAACACCTATCTTCTCTCCGAAGGCGAGACTCGCACCGCACCTCCGGAAGGCTACAAGCAGGTTCTGACGCGTGAGCAGTGGCAAGGGGTTGTCACCTTTTCAAAGGCTGTCGATGCCCCCATCGTCACCAGTTTTGCGGTCAGTGCAGGGACGCGAAACCCGCAAGGCGTTTGGACAACCGACCAGGCCCAGAGGTTTGTCGACCTGACCAAGGCCTCTGGCGGCAACCTCTATGCGGCTGAGTTCTTCAATGAACCGAACGTGCCAGGGGCCACCATCGGCATGCCTGAAGGCTATGATGCCAACAACTATGCTGCTGAGTTCCGAACCTTCCGAGACTGGGCCCAAAAGGCTGTGCCGACCATGAAGATCCTCGGTCCAGGCGGCGTCGGTGAAGGGTCGCTGACGAAAAATATCCCGGTCAATTCCTTGGGCGGAAGCTTTGTCAGCTCAGAAGATATGATGAAGGCGAACCCCAATAGCGTGGATGGTGTCAGCTATCATTTCTATGGCTCTGTCTCGCAACGGTGCGAGCAGATGAAGATTGGGACAGCCATAAAGGCGGATGCCCTGAAACCCGAATGGCTGGATCGGACGCTGCTGGATCTAGACCACTATAGTGCTTTGCGAGATCGCTATGAGCCGGGCAAGCCGATCTGGAATACGGAAACGGCACAGGCGGCCTGTGGCGGAAGCCCGTGGTCGTCAACCTTCCTCGACAGTTTCCGGTACCTCAACCAACTTGGGGCCTTGGCCCAGAGGGGTGTTCAGGTGGTCATGCACAATACGCTGGCGGCGTCAGACTATGCGCTGATTGATCAGGACAGTTTGACCCCCCGCCCGAACTATTGGGTCGCAGTGCTCTGGCACCGGACCATGGGGCACAGGGTCTTGGCCGCACCTCAGAGCCCCTCGCCAGAGCTTCGGCTCTATGCCCATTGCTTGGCAGACATAAAGGGCGGCGTCGGCCTTGTCGCCCTCAATATTAGCCCGAGTGCTCAAACTCTTTCTGTCGGTAAAGGGACCAAGAATTGGGTCCTGACAGGCCAGCCTTTGGATACAAAAACCGTGCTGATCAATGGAAAGGCCCCCCAGGCTGATGCCAACGGTAATCTAAGCGGACTAGCGGGTGTGCGGGGCGAGGGCGATCTATCCATTCCTGGCCAAGCCATTGCCTTTGTTGCCGTGCCCAACGCTCACAATCCAGTCTGTCAATAGGTTAGGCTCGGACAGGGACTGTGGCGCGGATCGTTCTGATTGGTGAAGCGATGATCGAGCTCTCTCAACGGGAGGGCAGGTGGCACCTAGGCTATGGCGGTGATACGCTTAATACAGCCATTCATCTGGCGCGCGAGGGGCACGAGGTCGCCTATCTCACCGCACTGGGTGATGATCCCTTCAGTGCTAGCATGCGTCAGTCGCTCGAAGCCGAGGGGCTGGACACCCGCATGGTCCTTACCCATCCGGTAAAGACTGTGGGTCTCTATGCCATTCAGACCGACCCTTTTGGCGAGCGCAATTTTACCTATTGGCGCGAGGCGAGCGCGGCGCGGGCCCTGTTCGAATTGCCTGAGATTGATGACGCTCTAGCGCAGGCTGAGCAAGCGGACCTCGTCGTATTTTCGCTGATTTCTTTAGCGGTTCTTTCTCCGGCTGGACGCGAGCGTCTGCTAGAATTGGCGCGCAAGGTGCGGGCTCGGGGGGCTCACGTCGCCTTCGACGGTAACTATCGCCCTCGTCTCTGGTCCAATTGGGCCGATGCCAAGATCGCTAGGGACGCCGCGATCGCCACGGCCACCATCGGCTTACCAACCCTCGAAGATGAAACTCAACTGTCCGGTGAACCTCATGCTGACGCGGTCGCAGCGCATTGGCATGGACTGGGTTGCGCAGAATGTGTGGTGAAGCTGGGTGCTCAAGGCTGCCGTTTGCCAAACGGGGACCTTATCGCTCCGGATTCCGTCGTGACGCCGGTCGACACCAGCGGCGCAGGAGATGCCTTCAATGCTGGCTATTTGAGCGCGAGGCTGAACGGACGAAATCAGGCCGAGGCGGCACAGGCTGGCCACGTTAAAGCCCGTTGGACCATCATGCGGCCGGGGGCGATACCGGCTTTGGAGTCCTAAGGATCGCCCAAAGGACAGCGGCACCGATCAGGTCTAGTGCCGCGAGTGTCACGAACAGCGGATTATACCCAAAAAGGTCCGCGCTTTGCCCGATGAGCAGTGTGAACAACATGCCACCGACCCAAGCCGATGTTCCGGCCATGCCACTGGCTGTCCCGACAGTGCGGCTATCAAAGACATCGGTACAAAGGGTGATGAGGGCACCGTTTAGCATCTGATGGGCGAACCCGCCGACGCAAAACAGCGCGATGGCCACGCCAGGTGATCCCGCCAGTCCGATACAGGCCGGACCGATCATACACAGGGCTCCAAAGGTCATGGTCAGTTTGCGTGAGGCGATGAGTGATGCGCCGCGCCTCATCAACCAGTTGGGCACTACACCGGCGGCCAAACTGCCAAAATCAGCAGCCAGAAAGGGCAACCAAGCCCAAAGAGCGATACTCTTGAGGTCTAGATTCCAGACCGAGACCAAATAGAGCGGAATAAAGAAGTTGAAGGTCTGCCATGCCGGTTCGGCGAAAAAGCGAGGAATAGCAATGGCCCAGAAGCTTCGACTTTTTAAGACATCCTTACGGGTCGCAGGCTTAGTGCCAAGCCCGTCGTCCTGACCCGAGCTGATCACATCCCGCTCCGCAGCGCTCAGACGGGGGTGTTGGTCTGGACTGCGATATCCCCACCACCATAGGCCCGCCCAAAGCAGGCTCAGTGCGCCCGTGACCACAAAGGCGGCGCGCCAGTTCCAAGCCAAGATGCAAAAGGCAACCAGAGGCGGGGCAATCATATTGCCGAAACTGGTTCCCATCTGGAAAATACTGGTCGCGAGCGGGCGTTCCCGGGGAGGGAACCACTCAGATACCGTCTTGGCACCGGCAGGGATCGCAGCAGCCTCGCTTGCACCCAGCAGCGTGCGAAAGAAGGCCAAACTTTGCCAACCTGTTGAGAGGGCGTGGGCCATGCTCGCGAAGGCCCAAGCGACGGCAAAGAGAAAGAACCCCAAACGCGTACCCAAAGCATCCAGAACGCTTCCGGCGACGGTTTGCATGACGGTATAGCTGGCCTGAAAGGCAAGAACGACCCAGCTATATTGCTCGGTCGTCATGGCAAATTCAGTCTTAAGGGTCGGAGCCGCGACCGATAGGGTCGAGCGGGAAAGGTAGTTCAGGATCGTGCCCAGCGTGACGAGGCTGATGATCCACCATCTCAGGGGAATTTTGCGCATGTCACGGTGTCCTTGCCTGATAGGGGCTGTTTAACAAAATCAATGACATTGGGGTCGCCCCCATCAAGGAAGGCCGACCCCTTTAGGTCAGGGCAGTCTAGAAGCCGACGCTGAGCTTGACCCCAGAATAGCGGCGCGAGTCCCGAGACAGGAAGGCGCTAATCACGTGAATATCGTTGGTCGCGCTACCGCCGTAGGTTCCAAAGCCGTCGGAAAGGCTAGCAGCATAGTGCTTATCGAATAGGTTGTTGACGAACACAGTCGCTTTAATCCGACCCATATTGGCACCGAGGCTCGTATTGACGACGCCATAACCCTCTTGAACCGTCAGTGGATTGCCGAGTAGGTCGAAGTTCACAGAGCTCTGGTGTTGGTAGTTGAGGATAAAGGTGCCCTCGACATCATCCCTCAGCGGGAAGTTGGCCGTCGCGCCAAGATTGAATTTCAGCTTGGGTGAATTTGGCAACAATGCGCCTGAGCGGTCTTGATAGCTGCAGGTCGTGCGGGGATTAGCGGCCGTGGCGGTGGCGGCGGCTGTACAGTTACCGACCAAGGCCGAAGCTGTGCCATTCCAAACCTGGCCCGTCATACCCGGATAGCCCTGAGCGCCCTTGAACGATACCATTACGGCGTCGGTTACAGCCGCACCGGCATCTAGGCGGAGCCAATCATTCGGCTTGGCCGAAAACTCAACCTCGACCCCCTTGGTGCGCAACTTGCCGACATTGTTGAGGACAAATTGCGGGGCTGGCGGCGTTCCGACCAAGACCGCGGACTGGGCTTGGAAATTGTCGTAATTGGTCAGGAACCCAATAACGTTCAACTGGATGCGGCTATCCAAGAAACGGCTCTTCACACCGACCTCATATGAGGTGGACGTCTCAGGCTTGACGGGACCGACGCCCACAAGGCCAGGAGCGGTTCCATTCAGCGCCCCATTGATCCGGGCGGGGTTGAAGCCCGTAACAATGTCGTAGGCATAGCCCTTATAGCCGCGAGCAACGCTAACATAACCCATGACCTGCGGCGCAAACTCTTGCGAGACCGCGCCTTTCCATGTGGCAACACTGTCGGTGTTTGAGCCGGCGCAGAGGCTGTTGCCCTTGGCGCAGGTGTTGGCCACGGCATTGGCAGCGCGATTGACGAAATCGACGCTGATCTTTTCTTGGTTGAAGCGTGCACCGCCGCTGATGGTGGTGTTGGTGGGGAGGCGATAGTCAAGCTGGGCAAAGACGCCAAGGCTACGACTGCGATTGTTGGCCTCCCAGCTCGCCACCGCGACCACGGGGCCACGATTAAAGCCACGCGTGGTCTTCGCGTCTGAATAGAAGCCGCCAAGAACATATTTCAGGGAGTCACTACCGCTGGAAACCAGGCGCAGTTCCTGCGTTAGGTTTTTTGAGTGATAGGGCCCAAATTGCGCAATACCGCCGTTTGCCGCGCCGCCCGTCAAGCCGGATAGGACGTTCAGGTCCGTGCCGTCAAAATCGTTTTCGAATTGGTATTTCCAATCTTGAAACGCAGTTACCGAAATCAGGCTCGCAAAGCCAAGGTCAAGATTGAACTTTCCCGCGATACTGGACGTGGTGTTACGCGTTGCGCCAACCGTATCAACCCGTGCGGCATAGTTGCCTTCGCCGACCTTGATGCCGACCAAACTTGGCAAAAGCGGCAGTGTGGGCGAACCAAGAACCCGAGGCGTGCCGGTTCCAACGATTGCGCGAATAGCGTTACCGGTTCCGTCCTGCACTGAACGGGCGTAGGCACCGGTCAAGGTGAAGTTCAGATTGCTGGCCAAATCGGCTTTGAACTTGGCCCTCAGGCCGTAATTGGCCTGATCATTCAGCTTCTTACCGGTGGCCAAGTTCCGAACATTACCGGGATAGTCGTGATAGAAGCCGGTCAGACGCAGACCCGCATTCTCGCCGATCGGAGCGTTGACAATGGCTTCGGAGCGCACATCGCCATCCGTGGCGGCGGTAACCGAGACATTTCCTGAAAAGTCGCGGCCGGGATCTTTAGTCACAATATTGACCACACCGGCGGAAGAGTTCTTGCCAAACAGCGTGCCTTGCGGGCCCTTGAGCACTTCAATCCGCTGCACATCAGCAAGATTATCAAAGGCTTGAGCCTGCTGGACGACCGGAAGGTCATCAATGATCACGGCCACGCTGGGCTCAACGCCGATTGAAAAGGCGAAGGTGCCGATGCCACGAAGAATGATCGAATTGTTTGGTGACGAGCTCTGCTGGGTGATGGTCAAGGATGGCGCGGCGCGCGTCAGGTCCGAAAAGTCTGCAATGCGCTGGTTTGCGATGGCTTCTGAGGACAGCGCAGTGACCGAGACGGGCACGGTTTGAAGGTTTTCTTCGCGCTTCTGGGCCGTGATCACAATCTCTTCGAGACCTGCACCTTGGGAGCCCTTATCCGCCGCTTCTTGCGCGGCAACCGGCTGGCCTAGTGCGAGTGTCGAGAGGCCAGCGAGCAGCCAAAACTTAAGTGACATGGATCCCTCCCAAAATCGGACATATGTATTGGTCTGACCATTTATTATTTTTGGTATGAGATGTCAAATCGTCTGTGGTCAAACCTGTTTGGGGCCAGACTCCCAGATTCCGATGTCTGCGGGGATCAAAACTCGAACGTCAGCTGTGTGGGCGCTAGCGTAATTGGGCCCGCCATATCGCGGTCCCAAGCCTGGGCCCAGCCACTTCGCGATTTCAACCGGCAGATCACACCATGCAATCGCGCCACCGATTGATCTGTTCGATCCATAACTTCGCCCTATGGTCTAATTGGCCATCGGGGTAAAATTCCTTGGTCAATTGTTTAGGGTACCTAATTATTGTCCAAAACAGGGGGCTGGTCCGTCATGCCAAACAGATTGCGCAGGCCCGCGCGCTTGGACAGAAGATCAGCAAGGCTGTAGCGGTTCAACACCGCCATAAATGCGTCAACAGCTTCATCCAGCGCGCCGTTCAGCACGCAGACCGGCGAGATGATGCAATTTGCGCAATCCACCAGCTTGAACCCATCCTCCGTTTGTCTAACGAGGGCCCCAATATTGATTTCCGCCGGGTCCCGCGCCAATCGAATCCCACCCAATCGGCCCCTGACGCTCGAGACATAGCCCGTCTGTACCAAGTTATTGACGACCTTCATCAAATGGTTCTGCGAAATGGCATAGGTGCGGGCAATTTCCGCGATTGATGACAGTCGATCACCCTTCGCGCCGAGATAGAGCAGCACACGTAAGGAATAGTCCGTATAGCGCGTGAGTTTCACGATCGTCTCCTCAGGCCAACGCAAAATCTAACATTGAAACATGCTTTTGGTTTGCATGTTTTGATCGGATCGATACATGTAAATCTGATGCATGATTCCGGCGGGTTGCGGCTCAAGGCGTAACATCGCTGCTAAAGCCACCCTTCGCCATGCTTTTGTCAGGAGCACTGCAATGTCTACGCCCATGTCTGCTGAAACCATCGCGATTATCAAATCTACCGCACCGACCTTACAAGTCCATGGTCTTGCGATCACTAAGCGTATGTATGAACGATTGTTTTTGGACGCCAAGATCAAGGCCCTATTTGATCAGGCGGCCCAAGACAGCGGTGAACAACCCAAGCGCCTTGCCTCTGCGATCTTGGCCTTCGCTCAGAATGCGGACCGGCTTGATGTATTAGCGCCCGCGATCGCCACCATTGCTGCACGTCATGTCGCTACAGATGTTCATGCTGCCCATTATCCTGTCGTTGGGGCGGCCCTGCTTGCCGCAATAAAGGACGTTTTGGGTGACGCTGCTAATGATCCAGTTATGGCCGCATGGGGTGAAGCCTATGGCTTCCTTTCTAACGTACTGATCTCGCAAGAAGATGGGCTTTATGCGGCAAAGGCCTAGTCTCTTTTGCCCATTGGTCGCGCCGGGTCAGACTTACAGGTCATTGGTCTTGCACGGCAGCCTCTAGACCCCCTCAACGCCGCTGTGCGAGGATGAAAGCCTAAGGGCATATTCGGGGTAGGGTAGGGTGAGGGACAAGATGGCATTCAATAGGCGCGATATTTTGGCCATAGCGGCCGTTAGTCCGCTAGTGATGGCAGTCGCCGGTCAACCCGTAACAATCTTCGAAGCCGCCAAGATTGTTACTATGGAACCGTCGCAGCCTTCGGCTCGGTTCGTTGCTGTATCGGGCGGCATCATTTTGGCTGTGGCCGATAGGCTCGAAGAGTTGAAGCCTTGGACTGTAGGCCGTGATGTCACGGTCGATCGTCGTTTCGCGCATCAAATCTTGATGCCAGGCTTTTTGGACCCTCACATCCATCCGATGCAGTCGGCAGTGATGCTGAACTTGCCATTTTTGGCACCGGACGATTGGACTTTGCCCTCTGGTCATTATCCGGGCGTCAGAACGCCAGAAGGATACCGCAAGCGTCTCACTGAAATGGTCGCGAAAGCGACGGTCACGCCCCTAATCGTTTGGGGCTACCACGAGCTTTTTCATGGGGTGATCGACCGGGCAGTCTTAGACTCGATTTCACCTGATCGGCCCTTGATTGTCTGGCAGCGCAGCTTTCACGACGTGATCGTGAACAGTCAGGCCCTCGAAGTTTGGGGCATGGGTTCACAGGCCGCTTTTGATGCAGCTTTAACCGTGGCGAGCGCCGATCCGCAGCACGCCAACTGGGCCAAGGGCCTCTTCTCCGAGACGGCGCTTCCCGTCGCATTGGCAAAACTACGCAATGTGATCCTTGCCCCAGAGCGGATTACCAACGGAATGGCCGCCCTACAAAAAATGATGCTGACAAGTGGCGTCACGACCGTATCGGACATGGGGACTGGCATTTTTGCGGGTTTTGAGACCGAAGCTAAGATTATAAAGGCCGCGTTCGAGCGACGCGACAATCCTTCTCGCGTCATGTTGATGCCCATAGCCAGTGAGTTCAACAAAGAACAAGACCTTGATGCTTGGTACGCGGGTATGAAATCTCGCTCAAGTAGCCCTCATGTACGGGTGGATCGACGGGTCAAAATGTTAGCCGATGGCGCTTTTTTTGCGCAGAATATGCGGATGAATACCCCCGGCTATTCGGACGGTCATATCGGCAAGTGGATCACCATGCCGGATGTCGTCCAGGCCCAGTTTCACAGATTTTGGGAAGCAGGCTTTGACCTCCATATCCATGTCAATGGAGACGAAGGCCTAGACGTTGTGCTCGATGGGCTCGAAGGTCTAACTGTCCGGCGCAGTCAAACCATCACCTTAGAACATCTCGGCTACTCGACAGAGGCTCAAAACCGCCGCATTGCCCGCATGGGCCTGATGGTCTCTGCCCAGCCAAACTACATTAGGGTGTTGGGTGACGCTTACGCAGAAACCGGTCTCGGTCCTGATCGCGCCGCCAATATGAACCGACTTGGATCATTAGAACGCAAGGGCGTGCCTTTGGGGCTTCATAGTGACTTCAACATGGCCCCGATTGACCCGCTCTATTTGGCTTGGATTGCAACCAACCGCATTACAATTGGGGGGCATCTAAAGGGTCCTGAGGAGCGTTTGAGCCTCGATAAGGCCATGCGCGCGATCACAATCGAGGCGGCTCAACTCATCGGAATGGATGCACTGGTTGGGTCTATCGCGTCGGGTAAAAAGGCTGATTTTGCGGTTTTGGACAAGGATCCCTATCAGGTTGGGGCTGTCCGGCTGAGGGATATTAAGGTCCAAGGGGTCATATTTGAAGGGCGTTGGGTTTCTGCGGTCTGAAGACAGTTGGGCCCATCACGGCTTCCCTCTCTCGAATAGGAGGCTGGAACCGTTAAAATCAAATCACAGGTTTTTTGCGAGTGCCCGAAAGCTTTTTTCAGAAGCGTTTGAACAACCCCTGCTATCATCTCAATCATTTTGCATGACGCGCCGGATTGCCCACTCGCGGGTAAGTACGAAATTCTATGCGCCTCAGGAAAATTCAATTTCACTACTATAAACATGTAAATTTCTAAAATATACTGTGACTTCAAGTCGATATCGCAAGATTGTAGCGCGTACAAAAAATTCGGAGATTGTCGTGAATTACGCTTCAACAGCACTCATTTTGGTCGGCTATCAAAACGACTATTTCGCCAAAGATGGCATCTTGCGGGGTGTGGTTGAGGATCCGACGAGCATCGACAGGGTTCTTGAAACAACCATGAGCTTTATTAGGTCGGTTTCCGCATCACCGCTTACGATCGTTTCTACGCCGATCGTCTTGAGCCCAGACTACCGGGCGATGGCGAGTCCGGTGGGCATCCTAAACACGATCAAGGAATCCGGAGCGTTTAAGGCGGGCTCATCGGGGGCCGCCAATATTCCGCAGCTGGATGAATTTGGCAATGTAATCCAATATGTTACCGGCAAGGTCGGGTTTAATGCTTTCTCGAACACCTCGCTGGAACAGGTTTTGTCGGATCAACACATCAAGGATGTGTTGATCGCGGGGATGGTCACATCGCTCTGTATCGATTCTACCGGCCGTGCTGCATACGAGCGTGGGTATAATGTGACTATCCTTTCTGACTGTACGTCTTCGCGCACCAAGGTCGAGCAGGACTTCTTTTGTAGCAGCGTCTTTCCACTTTACGGGCGTGTCGCGACGGCGACTGAGGTGTTGGCCGAATTGACGGCTTCCTCCGTCTAGTTCCACTTCAAAGACCTGGAAGTAACGATGGAACTGACTGACGACGCGAAGACCATTGATCTCCATGTCGAAGCCACCTCTCGGCTTGTTGAGGCCCTGGCTGCTGCGGAAAGCCGAATGCAGCGGCGCATCAACCTGCTTTCTGAAGTGGTCTTCGAGGTCGATCAGGCGGGTACCATTGTTTATTTGAACGATGCTTGGGCGGGACTATGCGGGCAGGCCACAGCAGCCTGCATGGGGCAGCCGATTTTCGATTTCTTTCTGGCGATGGATGCAGACCTCCTTCGCCAAGAAATGGTAAGCGCCGATGGTCAAAGAACCATTCGTCAGGCACGATTGTTCGTTAAGGATGGCCCCATTGCGTGGGTCAGTATCGCGCTCTCACCCTTACCTGACGGAGGATTTGTCGGTGTATTGCACGACATAACGGCGGAAAAGCGCATTCAAGATGACGTGGCCATGCTTTCGGCAGTGGCTAGCGCCACAGACAACTTGGTGGTCATTACTGATGCAACCGGTCTAACCGTATGGGTCAATAATGCCTTTGCTAAACGCACAGGTTACGATCTTGCCGATATGATTGGGAAAAAGCCCGGGGCCCTTTTACAGGGCCCCGATACTGATATGAACACGGTACAGCGCCTCCGAGAGGCTATAAGTGACCATCGTTCTATCCGCGAAGAGCTGCTGAACTATACCAAGTCCGGTGAACCCTATTGGGTGGTCATCAACCTGACCCCGATTCGAGACGGGGCTGGTGCAGTTACCCGTTTCATTTCAGTTCAATCCGATACGACCGACCGAAAATGGTTCGAAGGTCAGTTGCTCCAGCAAAATGCTGAACTGGAGCGCGGCCGCATACAGATGCGTCAAGCTTTGGATGCCGCTGAAGCGGCCAATCAGGCCAAGTCCGCCTTTCTCGCCAATATGAGCCACGAGCTTCGGACTCCTCTGACGGGAATTCTAGGGGTAGCAGGAGCGTTGGCTCAGTCCGCCTTGAACGCTAATCAGCAGGAGTTGATTCATCTGGTATCGGAATCGGCCAAGGGATTGGAAGCCATCCTGTCGGACATTCTGGACTTTTCTAAGATTGAAGCCGGGCAACTGACCTTAGAGGTCGCACCCTTCACGCCTTCCGTCACCTTGCGACTGATTGCTGATCTGATGGCGGTGCGCATACGTGAAAAGGGCATCGATTTTCATGTGAGCTTTGACGGGTTAACGGATGAGACCTTTGAAGGTGACGCTCTGCGTATCAATCAGATCTTGACCAACCTGTTGTCCAACGCCGTTAAGTTTACGGACAAGGGGTCGATAGACCTATCGGTGACGCTGCGGGAGTCGCCGGCTGAGCCCCTTGGCCATCTGCTTACGATTAGGGTGCGCGACACCGGCATTGGATTTGACGAGCAGGTCCGGGCGCGACTGTTTGATCGGTTTGAGCAGGCTGATGTGAGCTTCACGCGTAAGTATGGCGGCACAGGATTGGGCCTGCCCATATCTTCGGCCTTAGCAACCCTTTTGGGGGGACAGATCGTTGTATCGTCGAGCCGAGGACAAGGTAGCGACTTCACAGTCTCGATCCCGTTGCGGCGGGTAAAGACGCTTAAACCCCGCAAGCCGGACATCGTTCAGACCCAATCGATATCAGGATTAAGAGTTCTTTTGGCCGAAGACCACCCGACCAACCAGCGTGTGGTTTCGATCATTCTAGAGCCACAAGGTGTGGAATTGACCATTGTTGATGATGGAGCCAAGGCGGTCGAGGCCTTTATAAATGGATCGTTTGATTTGGTTCTAATGGACCTACAGATGCCGATCATGGATGGGATTGAGGCAATTCGACGGATAAGACAGTTCGAACGCATCGGGGGGCATCCACCCTCGTTGATATCGGCCTTGAGCGCTAACGTTGCGGCTGAACATCAACGGTTAGTGACGGAGGCAGGTGCTGATGCCCATATAGGCAAACCTTTCACGCCTGCGGCCCTGGTCGGTCAAATTATTGACCTTTTGGCACGCCGCAGCTTTTGATCGCTGAATAAACAGAGACATTTTCAGAGCGATTTTAGTAATTTTTCGAAATTAAAAATAATAAAATTGCTGATCTGATCGCGCCAATTTTATTATCTGAATTCAATTTATTTCGAGTATTTTCAATTAATTCACGCTATGTCGTCAAATTTTTTGTAATAGCTATTTTTATAGTTAAACAAAAATACAATCCGGTACGGATGCACCCGACGCGTTGGCAAGACCAATGGGACGTGAGTATCGCACCAACATCAAATCTGGTGCTGAAACCTATTTCTCGGGATGGGTCAGGGCCTTGTAGGTCAAGGCTTGGGCGAGGCCGGGCAAGTCCGCGCCGCCGGGTTTGGCTCCCATGCGCTGGATCATACCGACGAAATAGAGGTCGTTGGTCGGATCGATCCAGAACCAGGTGCCCGCGGCGCCGCCCCAGCTGAGCGTGCCCTTACCGACCGGTAGGGCCGCGGCATTGGGATCAGAAACCACCATGAAGTCTAGGCCAAAGCCGACGCCGTCCTTGAAGGCGAAGGCGCTGGTGCCCATGCCCGCGATCAGGCTGCCGTCTGGGTGGATGCCAGGAGCGATGGCGTCGACGCCCATAAGGGCGAGGGTTTGCGGCTTGAGCAGGCGCACGCCATCAAGCGTCCCGCCGTTCAACACCATCTGAGAAAAGCGGCCATAGTCGCTGGCCGTCGAGGTCAGTCCGCCGCCGCCTGACTCAAGACCCCGAGCCTTTGTGAAATCTTGAACCTGCGGTCCCATCTTGGGCGATAGGGCAATCAGCTTGCCCGTCGCCGGATTGGTGGCATAGACGTCGGAGAGGCGATCAACCTTGCTGGCCTCCACATAGAAGGCGGTATCCTTAATGTTCAGCGGTGTAAAGATGCGCTGTTGTAGAAAATCACTGAACCTTTGGCCTGACAGGACCTCGACAATCCGGGCCTGAAGATCAACGCCGATGCTGTAGGACCAGTTTTCACCCGGTTGGAACTTCAAGGGTATTTTCGACGTGTGGGTAACCAGATCGGCGAGGTCATTGGACTGTAGGACAGCGGCCTTACGGAACATCTTGTCGATGGGGTCACGCGGATCAAGGCCATAGCCAAAGCCGGAGGTGTGGCTCATCAATTCGCGCATGGTCGGCGCACGCTTGGCCGGGATCGTTAGGACATTGCCCTGCTCATCGATGCCCGACATGACTGTCAGGTTGCCCAGTTCTGGCAAATATCGGCTGACCGGATCGTCCAGTTTCCACTTGCCCTCTTCATAGAGCATCATCAAGGCCACGCCGGTTATGGGCTTGGTCATCGAATAGATGCGCAAGATGGTGTCCTTGGCCATGGGCTTGGCCCGATCAATTGAGGCTTGGCCATAGGTGTTGAACTGAACCACCTTGCCGTGCCGGACCAGAAGGGTCGATAGGCCAGCGACGTCTCCGTCGGCCACAGCCTTGGCCATGGCAGCATCCAGAGCCTTCAGGCCCTCAGCACTCATGCCGACGCTTTGCGGCGCGACCGGTTGGATCAGATCGTAGCTTGGGCTGGTTGATTTGGGGGCAGGGGACTTGGCGAAACTGTTTCCTGAAAGACTGGTCGCCAAACAGGCGGCAACAAGGGTCGTAGCCAGAAGCCTCTTGCGTTTCGTCATGATGATCTTCCCCCGCTCAGGTCCCTTGTCTGGCACGCTATGCCAATTCTCGAGCCGCATCATGGTCGTGGGACTGACCCTCCTGTCAAGCCATTCTACATTTCAGTATCATAATTCTTCGGGCGAGGCGCTGAGAGGTTAGATCGCCGTGAGTCCAAGGCGCAGCACATCGGAAACCTCTATGCTGGTCTGGAGCTTGACGCTTTCATCAACATTCTGAGGTCGACCGGTTAGCCAAGCCGACGCACCGAGAATGATCACTCTGAGCAGACCGTGATCGACATTCCGCATATCTCCGACGTCTTTTGCCTGTTCAAACAACCGATAGAGCGCTCGGGTCAAACCACCGACCCGCTTGCGCAAATAGGATTGATTGTTGGGCGCATAGGCTTCGAGACTGCGCATGGCGCGCAGCGGCTGAAGATCAGGATGCTGCTGTGCGAGGGCAAAATTACGGAGCAGACCGGTTAGGCCGTGCCTTTGATCGGCAGTCAGTTGATCGGTCGGGTTGTAGATATGGCGCCAAATCCAATCGCTGTGGTCGTAACAGGCCTGGATGAGGGCCTCCTTGTCGCCAACCCGTTGATAGAGGGTGCGTTTGGTGACCTTGAGTTCCGCCGCGATCTCATCCAGCGAGGTCGTGTCGATGCCCTTCCAGTTGAACAGACGGATGGCGGTGGCAAGGATGCGCTCGCGCTTGGCCTTGGCCAGACTGTCCCGGTCGAATGGCGTGATTTGGGTTACAAGATCCTGTAAATTCAAAGGTTGGACCGAGACGGATGCGGCGCGGTCTTTCGCCCAGCCTTCAGCCAGAAGGTCGTTTAGCAACCGAACCACGACCTGCCTGTCGATTGGGCTTTGCACCATACGCTCAGTCCAGAAGCAGGTGTAGGGCACCCAGCCGATCAGACTGATCACGGTGCGGGCCACCACCTCATGGTCCATGGGGCGCAGTTCGCCGCATTCAGTGCCCTGTTTCAAAATGGCCGATAGACGCGCAATCACGCCCTCATGCAGGCCTTGGACCGTTTCCTTATCCGACGGATTGAGGATCCCGATCTCGGTGATGGAGGCAATGTCGGGAGCCTCTGGGCCCAGCACGTTCGACACAAAACCTGTGATGCGGTCCATCGTGCGGGGATGGCTTTGTACCGCCTCTTCAAGCCCTCGGGCCAACAGTTCGCAGGACCGTCGGTAGACTTGGAAGACCAGATCGGCGCGGTCGGTAACGTAATAATAGAGGGCTGCGCGCGTAACGCCGGTCTCCTCGGCGATCTTCGCCAAAGAGGTTTGGGATACACCATGGGCAACCAGAGAACGGGTCGCAGCATCAATCAACCGGGTCTTCCCCAGCTTGACATCAGCTTTCGTCACAGGCGGCTTCTTAGGCATCGAATGGTTATAGCCCAATTTCTGACAGCAAGTCATGTGGCTGCCCTACATCACCATCTCCCAAAATCGTACAAATTGATACTCATTTGTAGATTGACTTGACAGGCGGTCATCATTTCGGAGCAATAGGACACTGAAATGCAAATGCCGAAACTCAAGTGTCAATGTGAGTCGGCCAAGGGGGAACTATGAAAATGAACGGATCAGCCATGCGTATGGCTCTGCTGGCGGGTGCCTCTCTATTGCCGGTCCTGATGTCCGCTGGCGCGGTACAGGCCCAAGAGGGTACGAAAAGCGCAGGCGTCGAAGAGGTGGTCATTACCGCCCGCCACCGCGATGAAAATGTCCAGAACATTGCCGCAGCCGTGTCCGTGCTCGGTGGCGAACTTCTGACCAAAACCAACACGACGACCATTACGCAACTGACGGAAATGATCCCCAGTGTGCAGTTCTCGTCCTATAATCCGCGCAATTCGCAGATCAACATCCGGGGTTTTGGCAGCGCCGCGAACCTCGCCAATGACGGCCTTGAGCCCGGCGCGGGCTTCTATGTCGATCAGGTCTATTATGCCCGTCCGGCGTCAGCGACCTTCGATCTGATCGATATTCAGCGCGTCGAAGTGCTGCGTGGCCCGCAAGGCACCCTCTATGGCAAGAACTCGACCGCAGGCGCGGTGACCATCACCACGGCGGCCCCAACCTTTGCTCCGCATGCCAGCCTTGAACTGACAGGCGGTGATTATCACTTCGGTCAGGGCAAGCTGTCGGTGTCAGGTCCGATTGTTGCTGACAAGCTGGCGGGCCGTTTGGCAGTCTCTTACACCACCCGCGAAGGTATGATCACCAACGTACAAGATGGCTCTAAGGACAATAGCAACCGCAATGCCATGATCCGTGGCCAACTGCTCTTCCAGCCTAATGAGGCCTTTAATGTCCGTCTGGTCGGAGACTATGCCAAGCAGAACACCAACTGCTGCACCCTGCTGCTCTCAGAAATTGTTACGCCATCCAACGGCGCGAGCTTTGTCACGGTCGCGAAAACACTTGGCTATACTCCCGTCGTCGATCCCTTTGCCCGCAAGTCGAACACCAACGCACAGATCTATGCGCGCCAAGAGTCTGGTGGTCTTTCGGCCATTGCAGAATGGAAGCTTGAAAAGGCAACCATCACGTCGGTCACGTCTTGGCGCTATTGGAACTGGGACCCAGCGAATGATCTGGACTCCACCCCACTTGATGCCATCCGCAAGTCCCAGGTGGTTGATGAGCAAAATCAATATAGCCAAGAACTTCGCATCGCCTCGTCTGGTGGCACCAAGCTCGACTATGTCGCGGGCCTCTACTATTTCCGCGAAAGCCTGAAGAACCACACCACGGCAGAATATGGCGCAAATGCTATGTACATGTATGTCAGCCCGCTCCTGCCGGCTGCCATCCTGACCGGCGTTCAGAGCGATGGCTATGCGAACATCCGCACGACCAGCTATGCGGTCTTTGGTCAAGCGACCTGGCATGTTGCGCCCAAGTGGGATGTTACCTTGGGTCTGCGGTCGAATAACGACAAGAAGGAAGGCGACTATCGTGGTTATGTTTCTGGTGGTACGGCCCTAACCTCGCCGCCTTTCCCGGCCTTCCTGCTTCCAACCATGATCGCGGTGCGGGCTGGTTTTGCATCAAACCTCGCCTATTCTGCCTCCTCGAAGGATAACAACATCTCCGGTCAGGTGGGTTTGTCCTATCAGGCCACCAGCGACCTGCTGGTCTATGCCAACGCCGCGCGCGGCTTTAAGACCGGGGGTATCAATCTGGCGCAACTGCCAGCAATCGTCCCCAAAGTGGTCAAGCCTGAGCAGATGGATTCGATCGAAGCTGGCTTTAAGTCTCGCCTGCAAGATGGTCGCGTGACCTTGAACGTCGCAGTGTTCCAAGAGACCGCAACCGACTATCAGGCCAACATCACCGATCCGGTCCTTTTGAGGACCTATATTTCCAACGTTCCCGAAGTTCGCTCGCGCGGCGTGGAACTGGACCTGGCGGCCCGTCCCGTCCAGCAACTGTCGATCTATGGCTCCGCGGCCTATACGGACGCGATCTATACCGACTTCCCGGGCTCGCCTTGCGGTTTGGAAAACATCACCAAGCCCTTCTGTAGTCTGACCGGTGGACAGGTGGCTGGCGTTCCAAAATGGGCTGCGTCATTGGGCGGTGAATATACGCATCCGACCACAGTTGGCGCGAGCCCAGCAGAACTGTTCCTCGGCCTCGATGCCTCCTATCGCTCGAAGGTCGGCAGCACGGGCAACTCGCGTTATACTGAGATGCCTGGCCGCGAGATCATCAATGCCCGACTTGGCCTTCGCTCGCCCAAGGGCTGGTCGGCCTATATTTGGTCGAAGAACCTGCTCGATAAGGACTATCTGGCGACAAAGGTTGCTAATGGCAACAACGGTGCCCTGTTCTCGACCCTCGGCGATCCGCGCACCATCGGTGCAACGGTTCGGATGACCTACTAGTACTAGTCTAAGGGGCGAAAGCCCTGCGCCATCCTCGTCTTGGTCGATAAGATCTTGGCGGGGATGGTGCGCTTAAGCTCCTTAGCGGGTTCGCTGAGGAGGAATTGTCCCAAAGCTTAACATTGAGGCAGAAATTATGAAGCGGCGTGATCTTTTGACGTCCTTAGTGGCGCTCGGCCTGCTCCCAGCCTTGCCCGCATTTGCCGGTGAAGGCGACCTGAAGACCTCTGCCATGAATGCGTGGCTGTTCTCCTTGCCACTCATTGAGATGGCCAATGCCCGAACGCGCACAGCCTCTCCGGTCAACAGACTGGCCCATCGACGGACGCTCAACAGTTGGCAGGACCGGGCCATTACTGCCCCAAACAACGATACGCTCTATTCTGCCAGTTGGTTGGACTTGACCAAGGGTCCTGTAACACTGACGGTACCTGCGGTGGGCAAGCGTTACGTCTCTGTCCATATCCTCAACATGTATACCGACACCGATGCGGTACTCAGCCAGCGCACAATCGGCGAGAGCGGCGGCACCTTTACCATCGTCGGGCCGGGCCAAACGGCGACATCGAAATCCACCGTTCAAATGACCACGCCGCACGGCTGGATGATCGTCCGGGTTCTGGTCGATGGTGAGCCCGACATGGCCGCCGCCCACGCCGTGCAAGATAAGATCATTCTGACCGGTCCCAAGGTTACAGCGTCACGCGCCTATGCTGATCGCGATGCCAAGGCCGCTAGCTATTTCGCAGACGTCGCCGATTTGATGGCCTCGGACCCACCGCGTGCCGCCGATCGTTCGTTCCTCGGCTGGACCAAGAGCCTTGGTGCTGAAGGCCTCAAGACCCTGTCGCCTGAGCAGTGGGCCGAGGTCGAAAAGGGTGTGGCGCAGGCGCGAGCCTTAGTCACAGCCTATGCCGGCAAGGCGAGTTATTTTCAAGGGTGGAGCTATCCCAAAGCCAGTCTGGGACTGTTCGGCCAAGACTATGCCTATCGCGCCATCGTCGCCTTGGTCGGCTTGGGAGCGCTTGTCCCGGAGGAGGCCATGTATATGAACCCGGCGAGCCCAGATGGTACCGGGGAGTTTACGGGGGACGGGGTCTATCGTTTGAGCCTGCCTAAGGACCCGCCGGTCGATGCCTTCTGGTCGCTGACCATGTATGAGATCGATGGTCAAAAGCAAAAGTTCCTGACCCAGAACCCAATCAACCGCTATTCCATTGGTGATCGGACGCCGGGGATCAAGCGTAATGCCGACGGCAGTCTCGACCTGTGGATCTCGCGCACAGACCCTGGCGGTGAACGTACCTCCAACTGGCTGCCCGCCCCGGCCTCTGGTCCCTACAGTCTGTCGATGCGCGCCTACCTGCCGCGCGAAGAACTGCGCGATGGCCGCTATCGGTTGCCAGCGGTCATCAAGGTTCCCTAGCCTGTTGGCGCCAAGACTGCCTGTTCCATCAGACATCAAGCTGGATGGACAAGGCGCTATTGCGCCGTCAGGAATGCAAAAAGGGTCGCCGCTTGATCAGGGATATAATGACGTGCGTCGGGGAGATAGTGCACATCAGCAGATGGCACATGTCGCGCTAAGCGAAGACGAGTCTCTCTAGAGTCAATGAGTACGTCCTTGCCGCCGACGATGACAAGCATAGGCAGGTCAAGCGCTTGCAACTCCGTGTCGTCAAGACGGGGAATGGAGACAGACCAAGGGATAACGCTTTGGCCAATCAACCTCATCAAGGCGGCGATCGGTCTTACTGCGGTTGGTAATGAGATCGGTTCAGGGCCGAACACCAGTTCACGAACCTTTCGTTGTCCCCATGCCCCGAGAAGGAGGAGGGGGGCAACCCGCAGGAGAAAATTCTTCTGCCGACCTATACCCGCCGGACAGACCAAGGCCAGCCGATTAACCTTGCCGGGTCGACGTTTCGCATAATCCAGTGCGAGCCAGCCACCGAGGGAAACTCCAACAAAGCTCGCGGTCTGCAATCCGAGATTAGACATGACGTCATCGAGCCATAGTGCGTAGTCATCACCCGCCAGAGGGGGGCGAGACGAGGCGCTAAAACCGGCATCCCCGATACGGTCAACTGCGTAGACCCTGAACGCAGCAGACCAGAGGGCGACATCGAGCATCCATGCTGCGCTGTTACTCTGCGCACCGTGGAAAAGAACAAGTGGCGGAGCGGCGAGTGGACCTGAGGCAACCACAAAGGTTTCGCCTTGACGGGTTGCAATCCGGTACTCTTCATGCGGAATGGGCCACTGATCAAGGACCACCCGATAGTCGGCCTCGACAGCCGATTTGGCCTCAAGACTGCGATATATACGGGTCATCGTAAAGCCGTGAGAAATGGATCAAAGGCCGAAAGGATTACGGCCACATCATTTGGCGTTCCCACAGCGACGATCTTAAGGCAGCGATAAGTCGGATCGTATATCGTGCTTAGATGTAGGGGATCAGGGCTTGCCTGGCGGCCTGTCACCAAGGCGTTGAGCATCGACGCTAACCGTTCTGACTCACTCATCGAAAGATCTGGTACATCGACGGCGCAAGAGACCCGAACCCCCATCGGATCGCGCTCCTGTTGGGATTGGCCACCGCCAAACGCCCGCAAGTCAGAGGGTTGAATTCGATATGACTTGCCAATGCGGGTTCCACGCAGTCGTTGCTCGTGAATGAGCCGCAACACCGTTTTGGGGTGGAGCCGCAACTGCCTGGCAGCCTGCGTTACCGTCAAATAGACTTCGGACATATCATGATCCTTAAAACTCTCTAATATGCTTTAATAAAGGGCTTGATAAAGCGCAATAGAGAATTTTATGTCATAAATTGGTCTTGGTGGGCGCTGGTTAGAGGCATTACCAAACCCTGGGCGAGAGCGGCGGCCGCACGCCAATCCTCTGTCTCGTGCTAAGTTCGACTACCCACCTTGACACGGCCTATGTCCATAACCGCCATAATGAGATTTCCACCATAGTTTAGATTTTCGATTGATGATCATTGCAAGAGGCGCACGAACGAGGCCGTTCGGCTTGCGTATAATTTGGCTTTGTCAAAACTTTTTGCCTCAGGCCAAGCATGCCCCCTTATGCGTTGGGAGGGGATCTGGAAGGATTAAATCCGGCACCCATTCCGAGATTTAGTTTGTCCGTTGTCGAAGGACATCAAGCGGACACAGTTCTTTGTCGCTCTTGAAATGTAACATCATCCTGAGAGCCTCGCGCGTTATCGCCAGAGGGTGACATATCTAAATGCGCGTGTGGGTTCTAAACCAACTGCGTCTCTAGTTGCCGACATGATGGCTCAAGCTTCGGTTTCTGTCAGCCTCGATATGTGCGGGGAGGGCGGCGGGCGGGCGCGAAGCCTTCGTGTAGCGCAGAGCCCGCTCGCCGCCCTCTTCACCCCATGCTGAAGTGATTACTTCCAGGGCTCCGTCAGGAGACCTGGCTCCGAACAGACGCCTCAAAAACTTCCAACGGCGATTGATAGCTCAAACATTTTCTCGGCATTGAATTGAGCTTGGATGCCAGTCGGTCGAGATCTGCTTGGGACACATTTGCCATGTTCGTATCGCTGGGCAGATACCGCCTTATCCGGCCGTTCGTGTTCTCCACCGTGCCTTTCTGCCAAGGTGCTTGCGGCTTGCAGAAGTAGCTCTCCATACCGAGCCTGGATCTAAGTTTCGAATAGTAGGCAAACTCGGTGCCCCGGTCGAAAGTGATCGTGCGGCGCAGCGGGCTCGGGAGGGGCTCTAAGCAGGTACCGACACCTTCCATAACCCCTGTGGAATGGCGACTGGTGTTCTTGATCAAAAACACAAATCGGCTGCTGCGATCCACCAGTGTGGTCACGTTGTGTTGGCCAGATTCTCGTTTAAACATAATGAGATCGCATTCCCAATGGCCTAGGTTCCCACGGTTGGCCACTTCAACTGGCCGTGCCGCGTAAGCGTTCTGGGGCGGAATACTAACGCCTCGTGGACGACGCGCGTAGCGTGCGCGTCTGCGCACACGGCGCGTTGGCAAGAGCATTGGAAGACCCGCTGCGCGGCCTTTGGGGCTGTAGACATACCGATAGATGGTCTCGTGACAGACATAGTCATTGAGACATCGGGTTCGGCGTAAATGGCCCGCAATCTGCTCGGGCGACCAGCCGTTACCGAGCTGCTCAACAATGTAAGACCTCAGCGCGATCGAACCCGGTGCGTGAAGTTTTGCACGGCGACGGCGGCGTAGGTCGCTGACTTGCTGGGCACCTATTGCGAAATAACCTCGCAGCCAAGCGCCGGCATCGGTTCGATTACGACGCAGTTCACGGTGGACGGTCGAGACATGCCGGCTCAATCGCCGTGCCATGTCGAGCACTGGTACCTTAGCATCGCGCCAGCGCGCGATCTGGTGGCGCTCACTAAGGTTGAGCTGTGAATATCGCGATCCCATAGCGCAATCTCCAAAGGGGCTAAGTTTCTAAAAATCCTAGAAACTCGCACTTCGGAATAGAATCCACCGCGCTACA
>JBEGNZ010000007.1:0-98699 GCA_041182245.1 Pseudomonadota bacterium
GCCTGACACGAACCTGAATTGATGATCCCCTGGGTTGCTTCGGCGCGATGCGCCTCGCAATGACGCGGCAGAGGGCCACGTTCCGTCTAAGCGAAAGGGTCTGGGTCCTCGCCTTCGCGGGGAAGGCGGGAGCAAAACAAGGCCCCCTTCGGGCCACTTCCCCCTTTGGGGGGAAGTACCCGCGCAGCGGGGGTAGGGGGTTACCCTGCCGTTTGGGTGCTGAGCTTCTCGCGCAGTTCGCGCTTGAGAAACTTGCCGCTGGCATTACGCGGCAGGGCCTCGTCCATGAACCAGACATAGCGCGGGGCCTTGTGTTTAGCGATCAGACCCGCGCAGTGCTCGCGCAAAGCATCGGCCGTTAGGCTGGCGCCGGGATGCAGGACCACAGCCACGGCGACCTCTTCACCCAAACGGTCGTCGGGAACGCCAAACACGCAGCATTCCGCCACCGCATCGTGGCGGAAGATGCAGGACTCCACCTCTGCGCAGTAAACGTTCTCTCCGCCGCGCAGAACCATGTCCTTCTTGCGATCGACGATATAGATGAAGCCCTCTTCATCGAGGCGGGCGACGTCGCCGGTCTTGAGCCAGCCATCCACGATGGTCGAGGCGGTGGCGTCAGGACGGTTGATATAGCCCTTGATCACCGGTGAGCCCTTGACCCAAAGCTCGCCAACCTCGCCGACCGGCAGCGTGTTGCCTTCATCATCAACGACCTTGACAATCAAGGTGGCGACCGGGGGGCCGGCGCTGTCAGGGCGGTCAATAAAGAAGTCACCCGAGATGGAGGTGATGATGCCGCTGGTCTCGGTCATGCCATAGCCGGTGTTTGGACGGGCCGTAGCCACCGAGCTGTCAATCTTGGCCACCAGGTCCGGCTGCAGCTGTGCGCCGCCGCCGCCCAAGGAGAGCAGGCTGGATAGGTCATATTTGTTAAAGTCAGGATGGGTGATCAGTTCGCGCGACATCATGGGCACGCCGCTCATGGCTGTGACCTTTTCGCGCGCGATCAGCTTGAGCGCGTCCCCAGCATCCCACTTGTACATTAGCACAATGGCCCCGCCGCCCGCGGTCGTGGCATAGGCACCGCAATTGTTGGCCGTGACGTGGAACAGGGGCGTCGTCAGCAGGGCCGTCGGCCAAGGGATCGACTCGGGGTCTGGTGCCGGGGTGTTGGTGGCGCGCTGGATGGCGAGGTTCTGAGCCTGACCGGCAAAGACCATGTTGAACAGGTTGGCGATGCAGCTGCGATGGGTCAGTTGCGCGCCCTTGGGACGACCGGTGGTACCCGAGGTGTAGAAGATGCAGGCGTCATCATCAGGATCGATGGTGGCGTCGGGCAGAACCGGCGCGGTGGCCTCGACCTCTGACCAAGGGGTGACGCCCGCTGGAACATTGGCGGTGCGAATGGCGACAACCTTGATGCCGTCGGCCATGGTGGGCCGCTCAGCGATGCGGGCAAGACGCTCAGAATCGACAAACAGGATCTTTGGCGCGGAATCTTCGAGGGCAAATTCGAGCTCGTCTGCAACCCACCAGGCGTTCAGGCCGACGACGGCGACGCCGAGGCACAGGCTGGCCCAATAGATCAGCATCCATTCGGGATAGTTGCGCATGCCAATCGCGATCCGATCACCGCGCTTTACGCCCTGTGCCGCAATCCAAGCGGCGATCGAGGCAACCTTGTCGTGGGACTGGCCATAGGTCAGGCGCTCGTCCTCATAGACCAGATAGTCACGGTCTGCGAAGGCAATGGTCGAGAGCCAAAAATCACGGATGGTCGGGGGTGCATTCTTATAGGCCAGAAGGGTCTGCCCACGCACTTCAATCTCATGGACTTCGAGCGGCGAACCGGGACCGGACAGTTCGGCGCGGGCCTGCTTCAATTCAGCGTAATACATAGATCCTCCAGCAATCCAATCTTGGCGTTGGTTTTGTATGTGCGAGCACGAGCGGCAGGGCTTGCCGTCCAAGTCTCTTCAATCCCTATGGTGACAAGCCGTTGCGTGTAACGCCAGTCGAAATCGTTACGCGAAGGTCAGGCAGCGGCTGCCAATTGATGTTTTGTGCGTTGCTGGGCCAAAATCGCGATGTCGGCCTCAGCCGATAGGCCAAGGGCCTGCATCATTTCGCTCCGATCAGGCCCGAGCTTGGGCGGATAGGCCGCCGCCTTGCTCCTTTTGCTCTTGGCCCAATAGCCGAGGATTCGAACCAGATTGGCCGGTCGACGCAGCCAGGCGTCGGGATGTTCCAGCATGTGGAACCCGCGCATAGCCTCGCGCAGCAGATGGGTTTCGGTGCGAATGGCTGGACCGATGCCATCTTCAAAGAAGCTGAGCAGGATGCGGGTGCGCAGGCGCGGCCTGTAGTCGGGGGTCAAAATCTGTTCGGCTCGCTTGATCGCGCCCCGATCTTGCCGCTGCATCACGTCGAAATAGGGCTTCAGATCGGAATGGAGGCGTTGCTGATAGGCCAGCAGCCGCGCCTTGGGATCGCTGTGGGCGGTGAGCACGTCTCGCAGGGCATAGGCCGCCACCGCCGCGAACGAACAGCCCCGGCCATAGAGCGGGTTGGTCCGGATCAGGGTGTCGCCAACGGCAAAGAAGCCTAGCACTGCGGGCATGTCACCGGGGGCAAGATCTCGCCAGCGGCTGTGCAGGTTGCCCATGCCAAAGACCTTGCTGACCGGTTCTGATAGGGCCTTGTCGGTCCAGACCTTCAGGCCCGGAATATTGGCGACAATGCCATCCCAAGTCTCGGGGTGAACAATGGCCTTGCGCATCTCATATTCGATCTCTGGCGTGCAGAGCGTGATTGAAAAGCAACCATTGTCGGCGGGAAAGACACCGAACTTCAGATAGCCCAGATCGCCTGTGGCCGGGGGATTGTCATCACGCGACGGCTCGACCTGACCGGGATGAAGGCGATAGTGGCGGGTGAAATACAGGATGCCGGCGCTCTCGCTGGTCTCAGCGATCGGCGCATTGGCCGCCATCAGCTGATCAATGGCCGAGCCGTTCTTACCGCTGGCATCAATGACCAGATCGGCCAGCAACTCGACCGGCCCTCTCTCATCCTCGCCGCGTAGGCCCGTGACCGTGACAATGCCGTCCGTGTTGGTTTCGGTGATGAGGCCTCGAACGAACAGGTTCGAGCGGATCGTGATGTTGGGCAGGCGCTCGACATACCGCCGGATCACCAGTTCCAAAGTCGTGCGCCGACTGGTCAGGATCGACAGGTCGGCATCCTCTTGCGTCGGCTGATAGGTCGGTTTTTGCAGGGGCGACAACATGCCCTCAAAGCCCAGCTCCCTTACCCCGACATCCAGTAGCTCTTGGCGCAGGGCGGGGTGGTCGGTCTTGATGATGGTGTTTAGGCGCGCCAAGAAGGCATGGCTCTGGCGCAGATGACCAACGCCGCGGCGATTCCAGTCGTGAAAGGCCTCATCCGGACTGCCTTGCGGAGGTGGTCCATCGCGCTCGATCAGGGTCAGGGACTTTCCCGTGGGACCCAAGGCCAGTGCCGTACAGAGACCGGCAATGCCAGCCCCGATCACGAGGATCTTCTCCGTCATATCCAACCCATAGTTTCGATTGCGACGATCATGTGCCGTCGTTCACAGTGACCATACCAAAAATGGCGGCGCTCTGTAACTGAACTTAGATCACATGGGTCGCGGTTCCAGCAACCACGTACCAGGTGACAAAGAGGCTGCAAATCAGAGCGCCGGGCACGTAGCTGTTGGTCCTGCGCCAAGTGAAGGTGGCGATGGTGGCAATGACGGCCATCAGCGGCAGGAACTGGATCGCCACGACGGTGCTGAGCGGATCAAAGCCGGTCAGCAGATGTCCTGTCGCGAACAGCACGCCATAATCGACCGCGAGAAATACCCCAAAGCCCAGCGCCAAGGCGGCAATGGCCGACAGATATTGCGCTCTGGCGCTATCGCCCCGAACCGTCAAGCGGCCATGCAGATCGCGCAGGGTGACAAGGAAGAAGGCCGTGAACGGTAAGACATAGATCAGGGCGATCTTGAACTGCTGGGGGCTGAATAGCTTGAGCGCAACGACCCAGAACCGGAAATCGACGGTGAACAGACGGTCGGCGATCATCAAGGATAGATAGCCCATCGCTACGGTCAGCATGGCCACCATGGCGCTCATGCCCCAATGGTTGTCGAAGCTCTCTTGCGGCTTGGCCTTTTGAACGGCGCGCAGAACAAGGACTATAGCCGCATTGACCAAGGCCCAGACAATGACCTGATTGGTGATTGACTGTGGCATCAGGCCAAAGGGCTTGAGCCAAAGGGTCACGCCGATGAAGGCTGGGAAATAGGTGACGATGGGCAAGAAGGCGGTGGTCAGGAGCTTGCGGTTCCAACTTCCGTTTCGGCTCACCAGCGCCGCTTGGGCCGGATGTTTTAGGGCGGCAAAGGCCGGCAGGCTGATCAGCAGTTCAAAGGTGCCCAGTAACAGCACGACAAAGCCAATAAAGCCTATGCCGGTACCCACCTCTTTCCATATCCAGATCTGGTCAGAGGCGGCGCGCGGTGTGCCGCCGCTCAAGGTCTGGGCAAACCAGTCGAGGCTATAGCCGATGGCGGCGGTGGAGATGTGATCGCCGGGGTGGGTGACCGGCGGCGTGCTGAGGCGGCGTGCGGTGCCCATGGCAATATCGCCATAGACCTTGCCCGGAACCACGGCGTCAGGGGTGCCGAAGACAGCCTTGAGCTTCTCGCTACTGGCTGCGTCGCTCGCCTGATCGACATGCCACATGATCTTTGAAAACTCGTCAAACTGACTGAAAACCAGACCAAGATTGCGAGGCCAAGTGGGTGAGCCTTCGGGGGCGAAGGGCGCGCCAGTGGATGAGCCTTCGAGGACGACAGAGCGATAGGCGTCTGGCATGGCAGCCGCAGCGGCGAGCACTGTCCAGCCGCCCATACTGTGGCCCTCCAGTCCGATCTGATCCTTGTCGACCATGGGCAGGCTTCGCAGATAGGCCAAGCCATCAGGCCCGCCAAAGCCTTGGGAAAAGGCTACCCCACCACTGTAGCCGTGACCGGTCTGATCCAGCGCCAGCACGACATAGCCGCGCCTGGCGAACTCGATGGCAAAGCCGCTCTGGGTCTCGCGGCTGTTAATATAGCCATGGACCGCGAGGATGCCGGGGGCAGGGGTCTTGGCGGTCGCGGTCTTGGGCACATAGAGCAGCGCGCTCATGGGCGTTCCGCTGGCACCGGTAAAGCGCACATCGGTGACGCTGACGCCGCCGGACGTCTGGATCGTCGCCGCCAGCCAAGAGCCCGCCAAAATCAACGCCCACCCGGCCAGATAGAGCCGCCACGACTTGCCCATTTTCATTTCCCCCACCTTGTTACGTAAGTCTGGCCTGAGATGGGGGGAAGTACAATCGTCTATCGGGGACCGCGCACCCTCGTCATTGCGAGGCGCGCCGCGCCGAAGCAACCTAGGGCAACATCACCTCACGTTCGCGTCAGTCCCCTGGGTTGCTTCGCTTTGCTCGCAATGACGCGGTTTCAAAGTAAAGCCCTCGCCCCTTGGGGGAGAGGGTTGGGTGAGGGGATTACACCCCCTCTCTACATCGCGTTCCCCGCGAAGGCGGGGATCCAGATCATTGATTCCAGCCTGCGTGTAAGGGTCTGGGTCCCCGCCTGCGCGGGGAAGACGGGATTGGTGATGGGGTTCCGCGTCATTGCGAAGCGCAGCCGGGGTAGGGGGCTCGCGTCGTCGCAAAAACCGGGTAGTCTAAGCAAAATCAAAATGAGGAAACGATCATGGCTTACGAAGATATTCTCTATCGCGTCGATGATGGCGTCGCGGTCATCACCCTGAACCGCCCGGACCGGCTCAATGCTTGGCGCGGTCAGATGGCCGTGGATGTGCGCGCGGCCATGAGGGCGGCGAGCGATGATCCTGCGGTGAGCGTTATTGTTTTGACTGGCGCTGGGCGCGGCTTCTGCGCCGGGGCCGATATGAACAATTTGCAGACCATTCAGTCCGGCGATAGTTCGGCCCGATCAGCGGCCGCCGCAGCGGATGCCCCATTTGATCCGGCCAGCCGCAAGGATTTCCAGACCGCCAATTCCTACTTCCCCTCGGTGCCCAAGCCGATCATTGGGGCCATCAATGGGGCCTGCGCAGGACTGGGCCTTGTCATTGCCCTCTATTGCGACATTCGATTTGCCGCCGATACGGCCAAGTTCACCACAGCCTTTTCACGCCGCGGCCTGATTGCGGAACATGGGGTGAGTTGGCTCTTGCCGCGCCTGGTGGGCATCGCCAATGCCGCAGACCTGCTCTTCTCCGCTCGCGTGATCGAGGGCGCAGAGGCCCACAGTCTGGGACTGGTCAACCGGGTCGTGCCGCACGAGCACCTAGAGCGTGAGGTCATGGCCTATGCCCATATGCTGGCCAAGCACGTCTCGCCCCGATCGATGCGCGAGATGAAGCGGGAGATCTGGAATGGCCTGTTCCAGTCCTTGGGCGAGGCGATTGACGATGCCAACCAGGACATGCTCGCCAGCTTTGCCTCCGAAGATTTCAAAGAGGGTGTGGCCCACTTTGTCGAAAAACGTCCGGCGAATTTCACAGGGCGTTGACGGGTTGGCTTGACCCGCTGTTGGGGGTCGTGAACAAGGAAGCAGGGCCGGTTGGGCCTTGCGGAACCTGAACCCATGAGCGTGGCCTTCACCAAGGAAGAGGATAGCGAAGCGGCGGCGGCGAATCTGCCCGATCGTCCGATCTCGCCCCACCCCAATCTGGTGACCGCCAGCGGCTTGGCCTTGATCGAAGCGGCGCTGGCCGAAGCACAGGCGGCCTATGGCGCGGCGCAGGCAGGCGGGGAGATCAATACGGACCGCACGGCGATGGCCCGTGCGACGCGAGACCTACGCTACTGGTCAGCTCGCCGCGCCACCGCGCAACTGATCGCGCCGACCGGAGCGCCGGATGAGGTGATGTTTGGTCGCCGTGTCACCCTGGACCGCGAAGATGGCCGTCGGCAGGTCTTCCGTATCGTCGGTGAAGACGAGGCAGATCCGGCCAAGGGGGCCATCTCCTACCTCTCACCGATTGCCCGGGGCGTATTGGGCAAGTCGGTGGGCGATGTGGTCGAGGTCGGCGGCGGCGAGGTCGAGATCGTAGCGGTCGAAAGCCTTTAGCGGCCTTCGAACACAGCGGGGCGCTTTTCCATAAAGGACAGCATGCCTTCGCGGGCATCTGCGGTTTTCAGCAGCGGCATCAGTTGCAAGAACACGTGATGGACATGGTCGTTGAAATTCTCCGACAGGCCCATCCGCATCATCCGCTTTGACGCCTGAACGGCGAGCGGGGCATTGGCGGCGATCTCTTGGGCCAGAGCCATGGCGCGGGGCATGACCTCGGCTTCATCGACCACGACGGAAACCAGACCCATGGCCTCAGACTCGGTGGCATTGAGGGTGCGACCGGTAAAGATCAGTTCTGCGGCCTTGGACCAGCCGATCATGCGGGGCAAGAACCAGGTCCCGCCAGACTCCGGCACGATCCCACGCTTGACGAACGCGGCGGACAGCTTTGCGCCCTTGGCCATGATGCGGATATCGCAGCCCAGAGCCGTGTCCAGACCATAGCCTGCCGCTGAGCCATTGAGGGCGCAGATGGTCGGCTTTTCCATATTGAACATGACGGTCGGCGGCGTGAATTTCAGGTCAATATTAGTGGCGTTGGTGGTGCCATTGGAAATGCCGCCTTCGCCCGGACGGGTGACCTCGGTCAGGTCAAGACCCGCACAGAAGGCCCGGCCCGTACCGGTCAGGATCACGGCCCGCACGGAAGGATCCTTGTCAGCATTGAGCATATGCTGGGTCAGTTGATTGAGCATATCGCGGCTGATGGTGTTCATCCGCTCTGGCCGGTTCAGGGTGATGATCGCGACGTGTCCGTCTATGGCGTAGAGGACCTCGGCATTATCGGCATCGTTGGCAGCTTGAACTTGGGACATCTGAGGCTCCATCATTAGCTAAGGGCGCAGCCGGCGATGGTGATGCGGTGCATCACGCGGCGGTGGCCGTGATAGTCGTTCTTGGCAAAGTGCCAACTGGCGCGATTGTCCCAGATGGCGACGGAGCCTGGCTTCCATTGCAGGGTGCAGACATTGTCCTGCGCGATGGCCTGAGCATAGAGATATTGCAGCAGGGGCAGGCTTTCCTCGCGCGTCCAGCCGTCAAACCGGGTGGTGAAGGACGGATTGACATAGAGCGCCTTACGCCCGCTGGTCGGATGGGTGATGATCACCGGATGGACCGCGAGCGTATGCTCGTCATGACCCCGAAAGATGCTGGCAATGTCGGTCTTGGCATAGGCCCCGTCATGTCCGTAGATATGGTCGGCGGTGTGGACGGCGCGCATGGTTTCCAGCGTCGCCTTCAGCCCATCCGATAGGCTGTCATAGGCCGCATACATGCTGGCAAAGAGGGTGTCGCCGCCGCTGGGGGGCAGTTCGCGCGCCAGCAGGATGGAACCCATGGCCGGTTCAGCATCGTAGCTGTGGTCCGTATGCCAGCCGCCACCAATATTGACCTTCTGGTTCTCTTCCTTCTGAACCAGCGCGATTTCGGGATAGCGCTCATCGATGGGGAAAAAGCGATTATAGTCGATCTCGCCCCACTGGCGGGCAAAGGCAATATGTTGCTCGGGGCTGAGGTCCTGTCCGCGCACCGCGACCACGCCATTGTCGGCGACGGCCGAGCGCAGCCACGTCAATTCACTGTCGCCGAGGCGACTAAGGTCAAGGCCTTCGACCTCAAGACCGCAGGTCGGTGAAAGGGGACGTACGGACACATGGGCAGCGAGCATGGAGGGCGACCTTTCTTCGGATCTGACCACGCCACGCTAAGGCCATGAATGGGATCGGACAATAGAGTTCCGCATTGAGACCGCACCTGACTTGTCATGCCGGTCAGATAACCCTAGCCTCTGGGTTGAAGGGGCGATCAGCGTCCCCAATAACGAACAGCTCTCGGGGAGTGGATCATGGTGCTGCGTAAACATCTCTTGGCGTCGGTCTTTTTAGCCTCAGCCTTGGTGCTGGGCAGCGCACCGCCGACCTATGCCAAGGATCGCCCGTCGGACTATGCGGTCATCAAGCCGGTTGCACCGCAGACCGTTGGCTTTGATGCTGAAAAGCTAAAGGCGCTAGATTCGGCAATGGCTGCAGCCGTGACAGATGGCCATGTCGCGGGCATGACCACTTTGCTGGTGCGCCACGGGAAGGTTGTTCAGTTCAACACCTATGGCCAGGCCTCGATCGCCAAGAACAAGCCAATGACCAAGGATGCCTTGCTTCGCATCTATTCCATGACCAAGCCCATCACTGGGGTGGCCATGATGATGTTGTTTGAGCAGGGCAAGTGGACCTTGGATGATCCGGTTTCCAAGTTCATCCCCGAATTTGATCATCTGACGGTCATGACCGGCGTGGATGACAAGGGTGAGATGATCACTGTGCCCGCCAAGCGCTCGCCGACCATGCGCGAACTGATGAGCCATACGGCGGGCTTGGGCTATGGCCTTGATGATAAACACGCGGTCGACCGGATGTTCCGCGACCGAAAGATTTTGCAGTCGCCGAGCCTTCAGGCCGCTATTACGGAAATGGCGAAGATCCCGCTGAAGTTCCAGCCAGGTGAGGGGTGGGCCTATAGCGCGGCCGTCGATGTTCAGGGCTATCTGGTCGAACGCCTGTCTGGCCAGACCCTGGGCAGTTTCATGCAGAGCCGCATTTTTGGCCCGCTCAAGATGACCGACACCTCGTTCGTGGTGCCACAGGACAAGCTGGATCGCCTGTCTGCCGTCTATGTGCGCTATCCCCCCGAGAGCCCGCTGGCCGAAACCAACACAATCATGGGCTTTACCGTCCAAGACTATAGCAAGGCTCCCAAGATGGAATCTGGTGGTGGTGGTCTGGTGTCGACCACCAGCGACTATGGCCGCTTCTCTCAGATGATCCTTAATGGGGGGCAGTTGGATGGTCAGCGCCTGCTGAAGCCCGAGACCGTGGCTCTGATGGGCACCAATGTTATCCCGCAAGAGGTTTTGGTGACCTCCAACGGCTCAACCGCCTCACGCTTTAATGAGGCAGTGGGCTTTGGTCTCGACTTTATGGTCGTCAATGATCCGGTTGCGGCCAAGTCACCTGTCGGCAAGGGCACGCTCAGCTGGGGCGGGGCTGCCGGAACCTGGTTCTGGATCGATCCGACCAATGACCTCTATTTCGTTGGCATGATCCAGCGGATGGCGGGCACGGGCAAGCTGGACCTGCGTCAGATCTCGCAAGAGCTGACCTACAAGGCGCTGGTCAGCCCTGGTAAATAGGTCGCAAGGAGCGCTTAGGCCGTCTTAAAAGACGGCTTGAGCGTCCAGCGCTAACGAGGCAGCACAGCTTGCGGGCATGGGTGCGGCTTTGGCCTTCAAGGCCGCAAGCTCTTCGCGCGCGGCCTCGAGATCCGCACGAAAGGCGGCTTGGCCATGCAATGTGGCAATCAGCGAGGCGCCATTGGTGCGCCCCGCATCAACGGCACTGGGAGAATGGACTCCGCAAACCACGCGGCTTTCACCGTAGGCACGGCCCCGGTTCAAGATTGGTGTGACCCGGTCAGGGGCCAATTCAGCCAAGATCAGACTCATACTCCAGCCCCAGGTCGAATGACCGGACGGATAGTCTGGGCTGGCATCCAAGAGTACGGAGGGAGGCACGCAAATCTTGCCCGCCTCGATCAGATAGGGCCGCTTGCGTTTGAAGACATCCTTCACGGCGGAGACCTGCCGACCCATATCGATCGCGGTGCGGTTGAGCAGTATGGTCAGCTTGGGTGCAATCTGAGCGCTAAGATCGACGCCCACAGCACAGCTGAAACCCTTGAGCAGAGCGTCCGACTGTGTCGGAACATCAGCTTGGGCCATGGCCCAGCGCGGCGTGCCTTCAAGGGCTCGAGTGGTACGAAAGACACCTTGATCAACAGCCTCACGGGCTGAGCCTGTGGTGGGCGGTAGGGGTAGGATCTTTGCGGCATCGGGCCAAGTTTCTGGCGTGAGATAACCGATTGGCAGGGCAGGGCGGGTCGGGGCAGGCGCAGGGCTAGGCTGAACGACTTGGGCGCTCGCGGCTTGGGCAAATCCCAAGGCCGTGATGATCAATATGGACTTCAAGCTGGACATGGCGTGATCCCGGAACGGAGGGCTTAATACTCTCTGGGTGATATACGAGGTTGCTGGATTTGGCGATTGTTGGTTAGGCGGTCCGCTGTTCTTCAGTTGATGGAAAAGCGCCAAATTTCAGCACCAGATTGATATGTAAAGTTCTATCCTGCGTAGGTTGCTCCGATGTGTGCTAGGGATATAATCATCACACATGATGTGACTTGAGCCCGGTTTCGCGAAAAATTTGAATGCCTGCGGCACATCGGAATGGGTTTAATAGAATGTCTGCTAACGAAACCAGAAGCTTAAGCGCTCTAGAAAATAGCGCATCTACAGCCCGTGTCCTGAATTTGCGAAAAGTGTTCGTCGATCATGGAGACACTGATGATTATAAAAAAACGCCATTCTTTAATAATACAGTACTTAATCGTTGTCTAATATTAAAGCATCGCTTGAGAGGCGGCGAGCGTGACGAATTCCCAGAATTTCGAAATGTCGCAACTAAATTGGTTATTCCCATCGATTTAACCGACCTCAAAATGGGCGCGCTCTATGTTTTTATCGGTCAAAAAAACTATGTAAAAATGCTCTGTAATAGTCTCAATAAGACTGAAGTAGAGCTACAAAAGGACTTGGAAACTTTACGGCGCTTAGACTCCATTCCGACTCTCGACCCATTTTTACTGAGAGAAACATTAGACCGCGCCGGTATCAAGCCAGCAAACTGCTATTTCCAAATTACAGAGGCCGACGTTAGTCGGATGCTGGCCTTTGTCGAGACGGAAATTGGGGCCTTGGTGCGGATGTCGTTCGGAAACGACGGTAATGCAGAGCAGGCCAGCATTCTGACTAAGAAACTCTTGTCGAATTCGGGTGCGGCCGACACCGAAGCTTTGCGGTTGACGCTGCACATGGACAATATCCAATACCGCGAGGGCATTTTCTGCTGGAAGGCTTTTCTGTACTATAAGTGGCAACTCAAGGACCTAATGCCAAAAGCAGCCAGAGTGCTTTCTGAAATCGAAAATGTTATTCCGCGAGGACGGGCAAGTAGCGAAGAAAAGCTGCAGATCTCGGAAATGCGTATGAATATATCGCACAGCTTTAATAAGGCAGTCAGAAGCGTCAGCGATACCTTGGCTATATATGACAATGCCTATTACATGTTGACCCAAAAGAGTGACCCGCAGGTGTTTAAAAACTTCCTGCTTTCGGCACCCGAGCTGTTCACCGCCCTCGGTGAACGCTTAGGGGCTGTTCAGCATCTGTTGAGCTTTTGGCGTTATCGCGTGCCGGAGGGAAGTCGACCGCAAATGGCGGCTGAAGAGTTGCTCGACATCTTCGGTGATTTTGAAAACAGTCTTGATGTAGTCAATAACCAGACAGAGACAGCCATTCCTGAGATTGATTTGACATCGGGACAATGAGGGGAAATCAACCGCCCCTCTCTCTTGACGCAGGGCGGTCAAAAAAGCTTTTGATTGGTTGATCTTATGGCTTTGGTAATATTAGAATTAGAATATGCTAATTAAAGAGTGCATCCGGTTCTTAGTGGTGCCTAAAGTGTAGGCTAAGGCATCCTATGGCCATCGGTGAATCGCGGAGCTTAAGCTCTCTTGAAAATTCTGCATCAACGGCGCGGGTGTTGAATTTGAGGAAGGTCTTTAGCGATTTCAACGAAGATCCAGCCTATCAAAAGGCACCTTTTTTTAAGAATCCTTTGCTCAACCGGTCGTTAATTGTCAAACATAGACTTCGAGGTAACGAGCGGGATGATTTTGTCGTCGTTCGCAATGTTGCGACAAAACTCATCATTCCGATTGACACAACCGACTTGAAGGTTGGGGCCCATTACGTGTTCGTGGGCCAGAAGAATTTTGAAAAAATGCTACTCACGAGCTTTGATATAAACGCCAAAGAGCTTCAAAAGGATTTTGAAACCTTAAATGTTCTAGACGCTATACCAACACTCGACCCTTTTCTTTTGCGAGAGCAGTTGCTGCGCCACGGGATCAAGCCTGCCAGTTTCTATTTTCAAATCACCGAGGCCGATGTCTCGAGAATGTTGACCTTTGCGGAGGCCGAAATCAGTGAACTGGTCCGAATGGCAGTCGGTAACCACGGAACGGCGGAGCAGGTCGGTAACCTGACTAAAAAACTGTTGTCGAGCAATGGTGCAGTGGAAACCGAAGCCCTGCGGCTGACCTTGCAGATGGATCATGCCCAATATCGCGAAGGCATATTCTGCTGGAAGGCCTTCCTTTATTACAAATGGCAAATTCGGGAATTGTTACCCAAGGCCAAGAAAATTCTCGATGAGATCGAGGTTATCGTTCCAAAAGGGACACCGTCGAATGATGAGAATGATCAAATCGCGGAAATGCGCCGTAACATATCGCGAAACTTTGCGCGAGCGGTGAAGAGCGTCAGCACGACCCTGTCAATCTATGACAATGCCTATTTCATGCTGACCCAAAAGAGTGATCCGATAGTCTTTAGGAACTTTCTCCTGACCGCGCCGGACTTGTTCAAGGCCTTGGGCGAGCGCTTGGGCGCGGTCGAGCACCTGCTCAGCTTTTGGCGATTTCGAGTTCCCGTCGGCAGTCGCACCCTGATGAGCGCCGAAGAAATGATCGATATATTTGGTGATTTTGAGTCGAGTTTGGACGTGGTGAATATTCAAGATAATCCTGCGGCTGCGCAGTTTGATCTGAATATCAAGCTTTGATTTAATATCGCGATCAGTGTCTGTTTGCGGTATATCTGCCTTTTTATAAACCTTATCTCGGCCGTCTAAATGCCGATAAACATTACCATTGGTTTCCTCTCGATTTCGACTTGACCATCTCGCGTTGGTTGTATGGTTTCCCAAATAGATTACCAAAGAAACGTACAACAATGACCTCAGCTGTAATGATCTGAGGCGATTTTAAGAACAGAGTTTTGGCATGGCGATTGGCGATTTGCGTAGCCTAAGTGCTCTGGAAAATAGTGCTTCGACCGCGCGGGTTTTGAATTTGCGGCGTGTTTTTGCCAACTTCTCGGACGATCCGTCCTACTCCAAAAGCCCATTTTTCCAAAACTCAACCCTTAACCGGTCCCTGATCGTAAAGCATCGTTTGCGCGCTAATGAGCGTTCCGAATATGTGGCGGCGCGCAATGTGGCGACAAAGCTGATCATTCCAATCAATGAAAACGATTTGAAATATGATGCCCATTAGGTCTTTGTCGGTCAGAAAAATTTCGAGCAGATGTTGTCAGGAAGTATCGACAAGGACGATTCTGAACTGCGGCGGGATTTGGAAACCTTAGCGGCACTCGATGCCATTCCTACCCTAGATCCCTTCCTGCTCTGGGAGCAGTTACAGCGAAACGGGATTAGGCCGGCCGAATGCAATTTCCAAATTACCGAAGCCGATATCCAACGCATGTTGTTCTTAGCTGAAAACGAAATTAGTGACCTTGTTCGTCTGGCTGTGGGCGGCGAGGGTACGGCTGAGCAGGCCGGGGTGATAACCAAAAAACTGTTATCCAGCAGAGGCGCGGAACAGACCGAGGGTCTGCGGATGGTGTTGCAGATGGACCCCGGCCAATATCGCGAGGGCATTTTTTGCTGGAAAGCCTTCATCTACTATAAGTGGCGGCTAAGGGAGCTTCTGCCCAAGGCGCAGAAGGTTATCCAAGAGATCGCGCATGTGGTTCCGCGCGGTTCGCCAACCGCTGATGAGAAGGTCGAGATCGGTGAGATGAGACATAATATTTCTCGTAGTTTCACCGCTGCAGTTAAGAGCGTTTCTGCGACCCTAGCGATCTACGACAATGCCTTCCAGATGTTGACCCAAAAGAGTGATCCGCTAGTCTTTAAGAATTGTCTACTTTCCGCCCCTTAGCTGTTCAACACACTCTGCGAACGGCTGGGGGCTGTTGAGCATCTGTTGAGCTTTTGGCGGTTTCGCGTGCCAGAAGGCAAGCGTTCTCAGTTGCTCGCCAATGAGCTCATTGGCATTTTTGGTGATTTTGAAACCAGCCTAGAAGTTAAAAGCTAGCTGGCAATCGCAAAGCCCTCATAGCCCTTGGCCACCACCTCATCGCAGCGGATCTTATAGTCGCCGCCGATATAGGGCATAAAGACCCGCGGCTTGCCCGGGACATTGGCCCCCACATACCAAGAGTTGGCTTGCGGGAAGAGGGTCTCGTCGGCGGTTTCATTGACATGTTTGACCCACGCCTCTTGCGCCGCTTCGGTGGCCTCGATGGTCACATGGTTGGTCCTAAGCACGTGACCGATGGCGGCATTGATCCAGTCCACATGCTGCTCGATGGAGGTCATCATGTTGGTCAGCACCGATGGGCTGCCCGGGCCAGTGACGGTGAATAGGTTGGGAAAGCCCGCGACCTGGAGGCCCAAATAGGTCTTGGGGCCATGTTCCCAAGCCTCGCGCAGGGCCACGCCGCCCTTGCCGCGAATATCCATCTTCAATAGGGCCCCGGTCATGGCGTCAAAACCCGTGGCAAAGATGATCACATCAACCGGATAGTCGCCCTCAGTAGTCCGAACCCCGTCCGTTGTGATTTCGGTGATCGGAGTGGCGCGCAGATCGACCAACGACACGTGGTCTCTATTGAAGGTGTCATAGAAGCCGCTGTCGACGCAGGCGCGCTTTGAGCCAAAGGGATAGCCGCGCGGGGTCAGTCGTTCGGCAACCTCGGGGTCCTTAACGATCTCACGGATCTTGCCGCGCACATAGTCAGCCGCGACGCCATTGATATATTCGTCCCGCATCAGGTTCGGGATCACGGTCAATGAGACCAGCGCGCCGCCGTCCCACAGGCCCTCTGCCAGTTGGTTCAGTTCCTCTTCCGAGGGCACATAACCCTCAGGCGGCACGGGGAAGCCGGGGCTGCCATCGGCCAGCATCTGGCGATAGATGGGGAAGTTGGCCTCGAACTCCGCCACTTCCTCCGGTGTCAAGGGCCGGTTCTTGGCGGGCAGACTGAAGTTCGGGGTCCGTTGAAAGACGGTGACGCTTGCCGCCTGCTGGGCGATGAGCGGCAAGGATTGGATGCTCGACGAGCCGGTGCCGATCATGGCCACGCGCTTGCCGCTGAAATCGACGCCCTCATGGGGCCACAGGCCGGTGACATAGGTCTCGCCCGCAAAGGTTTCAGCTCCGGCAATGTCGGGCTTGCGCGGCACCGACAGGCAGCCGGTGGCCATGATGCAGAACCGGGCCTCGATTTGGTCGCCGCAATCGGTCTCAACCGTCCAGCGCTGGGTCGCTTCATTATAGATCGCTGAGGTCACTCGGGTGTTGAAAGCGAACCCGCCGCGCAGGTCAAACTGATCGGCCACATGGTTGGCATAGGCGAGGATTTCCGGCTGAGGCGCATATTTCTCCGACCAGTTCCAAGCCGCCCGCAACTCATCGGACCAGGAATAGGAATAGAGCAGGCTGGGAATGTCGCAGCGCGCGCCCGGATAGCGGTTCCAGTACCATGTGCCGCCCACGTCAGAGCCCGCCTCAAAGCCTTGATAGCTGAGCCCCGCCTCGCGCAGGCGGTGGGTCATATAGAGGCCGCCAAAGCCTGCCCCAACCACGACCACATCCACGGTCTTTTGGGTCATAGGCGCACGGGTGGCGATCTTCGCTTGGGCGTTCATGGCTTCCTCCAACATCGATTTTCTCGATTGTTAGACCAAGGATACCGCAACTGCCGGACTTGGAAAGCGGCTAAGCGCGTTGGACGCTAAAGACCTCGCTCGGCTAACCAATCACAGACGGTCTGGACCGCTTGGGGCAGCAGTTCCTTGCGGTCCATATAGTAGTGATCGGCGTTATCGATCTGGACCAGACTCTTATCCTTGGAGGCGACGGCCTCGTACAGCCGATGGGCATGGCTCGGCGTGCAGGCCAAATCGGCCGTATTATTGATGACCAGCACGGGGCACGAGATGTTGGCGGCGTTTTTCTCACCGTGGGCGCGGCTGTCATCATAGCTCCATTGCGACAGCCAAGAGCGCAGGGTGGTGAAGCGTGCCAGCCCGACCGGCCCATCATTGGCCACACGCGGCTCGCCCAGATAGCAGGTGCCTGCCGGACGGTCAGAGGGGTCCTGCGTGGGGTCGGTCCAGCGCACATCGCACATGGTGCCTGCCACGACAAAGGGCCGCTCCATATAGTCATCCCCCTTGGCCTTCAGCTCTGCCAAGGTCGCCTTGACCCGCGCCGTGATCCGCCGATTGCGGGCGATCTGGGCGGCGCGGAACCGTTCGACAAACTCAGCCGAATAGGGGGGCTGATTGGGGCAGGCAGGATCATAGATGTTCAGCTCGACATCGCGCTCATAGGGCCGATCCTCATCGGTGATCGACGGGTCCATCCATTCGGTCAGGGTGACATTGCGGCTGACATGGGCGGCCAGCAGCAGGATGGCATCGGCGGGCTGAAGCTTGGCCCCGACCAGATCGGCTTCGTCGCCGGCGGGCGTGTGGGTGATGGTCGGGTGCTCAGCTTGGTCCTGATAGAACATCGACAGAGAGCCGCCGCCGGACCATCCGCCCAGAATGACGGTTTCATAGCCGAACCGCTTTTTCAGGTCGGCAATGCAAGCCCCAAGGTCGAGAACGCATTTTTCCAGCACCAGCGCTGTGTCATTGCCGCGAAAGCGTGTGTTGCAATAGATGATGTGCCGACCGGCCGCTGCCAGGGCCGTGACCATGGGTAGGAACGAGCCACCGCCGACGGGATGGCTGAACAGAATGACGGACTTGGACTCCACCCCCTCTGGGCGGATGCGCATAGATTCGACAAAGACCGAACCGGTGGGGCCGCCATAGACGTCCTTGAGCTTGGTGACTTCCTTATGAACAAAGCCATAGGGCTCGCGAACGATATGCATAGGGTGGTCCTCCCGAACCGGTTTTTCCCTATCGTGACATCCAAGGTTTGGATTTGGAAGAGGACTGTGCAGCGGCAGCCTGCTCGCGCTGGAACCGTCCGCCGCGCGGGGGCTTTGGCTTGGCGTCCAGAGCCTGCTTCTTCAAACGCAAGGCCCGCTGGATGGGGGTTTCATTGATCTCGTCGGTCATGGGGTCTGATCCTTGCGGCTACTCAGCGCCTCTATAGCCTAGAACGCTCCCGTCAGCACCCGGCGTTAAACCAATGGAGCCGGACCAAGGCCCGCCTCATGGTCGAGCAGCCACCGCTTGCGCGCAATACCGCTGCCATAGCCGGTCAGGGCGGCATTGGCCCCGATCACCCTGTGGCAGGGCACGACGATGCCGATGGGGTTGGCCCCGTTGGCTAGGCCCAGTGCACGCACCGCCTTGGGCCGATCAATGGCGGCGGCCAGTTGTCCATAGCTACAGGTCTGACCCGCGGGGATGGTGCGAAGGGCGGCCCAGACCTGACGCTGAAAGTCGGTGCCACCATTGGCGACGGGCAGACGGTCAATCGCGGTCAGGTCGCCCGCAAAATAGGCCTCGACCCCATCGCGCGCGGCGGTGCGGCCGGTCCCGGGCAGGGTACGCGTTTGGCCTATTCCATATTGACGGCGCAGCAACCGGTCCATCCGCTCTTGGCAATCAACCCAATCGAGCATCCGCAAGGTCTGTTGCTCATCGGTCAGCAACAGCATGGGGCCGAGGGGGGAGCTAAGCTCTTCCAGATGCAGGGTCAGGATGGTCATGGCCGGTCTCGCTGGGTGAACAAGGGCCTCTCCAGACTAACAGGGTTGGCGGCGGTTGCCAGATCGTTCAGGTCAAGGACTAGACCCTTTGGCCGTTCTGGAACCCCTCGCGCCTGTCCTATCTGATTTTGCGCACCTATTGCGGTTGTCGGCACCGCGAAAACGCGCAAGGTTGCCGACCGAAACTTTCATAAACTCTCGGAGAAATGCGTCATGAGTGAAGATCACAAGGGTACTGGCCTGCAGCTGCGGTCGCTGGTCAAGAGCAGCGGCGAGTTGGAACTGTCTTTGGCCCGGGTTGAGATTCCAACCCCGAAGGAGGATCAGATCGTAGTGCGCATTGAGGCCTCTCCGATCAATCCGTCGGACCTAGGGCTTCTGCTCGGCGCAGCAGACATGTCGACGGCCAAGGCCTCGGGCACCGCGGACCATCCGGTTGTCACCGCCTCCATTCCCCCAGCCCTGATGCGGGCCATGGCGGGACGGTTAGACGATTCCATGCCCGTCGGTAACGAAGGCGCAGGCGTTGTTGTGGCGGCGGGGTCTTCGCCAGAGGCGCAAGCGCTTCTGGGTAAGACCGTCGCGGTACTCGGCGGGGCCATGTATGCGCAATATCGCTGTGTTCGCGTCGCCGATGCTCTGCCTCTGCCCGAAGGTACAACCCCGATGGAAGGGGCCTCTTGCTTCGTCAATCCCCTGACCGCCTTGGGTATGGTCGAGACCATGCGCCGGGAAGGTCACACGGCCTTGGTGCACACGGCGGCAGCCTCGAACCTTGGTCAGATGCTGAACAAGATCTGCATCGCGGATGGCGTCAATCTGGTCAATATCGTCCGCAGCGCCGAGCAGGCCGAGCTTCTGCGCGGCATTGGCGCGAAATATGTCGTCGATTCCACTGCGCCGACCTTCATGGACGACCTGACCAAAGCCTTGGCCGAGACGGGCGCGACCATCGCCTTTGATGCAATCGGCGGCGGCAAGCTAGCCGGCCAGATCCTGACCTGCATGGAAGCGGCCATCAATCAGACCGCCAAGGAATATAGCCGGTACGGCTCTTCGGTGCACAAGCAGGTCTATATCTATGGGGGCCTGGATGTCCGCCCCACTGAGTTCGGCCGTGGCTTTGGTATGTTCTGGGGCGTCGGCGGCTGGCTCCTGACCCCGTTTCTCGCCAAGATCGGCGCGGAAGCGGCACAAAAGCTGCGTCAGCGCGTGGCGTCTGAACTGAAGACCACCTTTGCCAGCCACTATACCAAGGTGATCTCGCTGCAGGAGGCCCTCAGCCTCGACGCGATCAGCGCCTACAATCGCCGGGCGACGGGCGAGAAATATCTGATCAATCCGAGCCTCTAGGGCGAGGGTAAAACAAGGCCCCCTTCGGCCCTTCGGGCCACTTCCCCCAAAGGGGGAAGATCTTGGATCCTTAAATCTTCCCCCTTTGGGGGAAGTAACGGCGAAGCCGGGGTAGGGGGTTCTTTCTTTAAGAAAACAAGAAAGGCCCTCACTTGGGCCCTCTCCCACAGGGAGAGGGCTTTGCTGTTCATAGCCCTCGCCCCCTTGGGGGAGAGGGTTGGGTGAGGGGGTGTTCATCCACCCATCGAAAGATGTTAAACAACCCTCAGCCCCTCACACGGACCATCTCATGACCCCGAAAATGTACGCCATTAAGAACTGCGACACGGTGGCTAAGGCCCGAGCGTGGCTGGGCGACCGGGGCATTGCCTATGATTTTCATGACTATAAGACTCAAGGCATTGACGCCGCGCGCCTTAGCCAATGGGTCGAGGAACTGGGCTGGGACAAGGTTCTGAACCGCGCGGGGACGACCTTCCGCAAGCTGCCGGAAGCGGACCGGACCGATCTGGATGCGGCCAAGGCCATCGCCCTGATGGTCGCCCAACCCTCAATGATCAAGCGGCCCCTGCTCGATTTGGGTGATCGCCGGGTGCTTGGGTTTAAGCCCGAGGTTTATGAGGGGCTGTTCTAGGCCTCGACCCCCTTAAACCGCCCGCATCAGATACCGCACGGTCTTTTCCCCACCATAGATCTGTGCCGACCCAATCTCGCGAAAGCCTTGGGCTAGGTGAAAACGGTCGGAGGCGAGGTTGGGCGGGGCGCTGTTGACTTCGCACAGGACGCGGGTGTGCCCGGCCTTGGCGGCAGCGGCGAACAGTTCGCCATAGAGGCGCTGGGCGAGGCCTCGGCCACGGGCGTGATCGGCGACCACCACGCGGTCGACATAGACGAACCGCTCATAGCGCGCGCGCAGCCACTGGAAGTTAGGGCTGTCATAGGCCGCATCCTGATCCATCGCGATCAGGAAGGCATCGTTCTTGCCGACCTGCCGAGCCCAGAAGGCCATGGCCACCAGAGCCGCGAACCGCTCTGGTTCCAGCCAAGACAGTTCCACCGCATGGGTATTGTTGAGCGCCAATAGGGCCGGGGACGGCTCTAGCGGTAGGAGGCGCTCGTCCATGTTGGGCACAGCCTAGATCAACGACCCATGACAATGCTTGAACTTTTTGCCGGATCCGCAGGGGCAGGCGGCGTTACGGCTGGTGCGGTCCCAGCCGTCGGGCAGGGCGGTGATGGGCAGGCTGGCGCGCTGGTCGGCGGGCATTGCATCCGGGATGCCGCCACTGTAGCGCTCATTTTCGCCCGTATTGGGGTCCATGTGGACCTCGAACAGACCGGCATTGGGCGCTGGTGCCTCTTCGGGCTGGAAGCGGAACTCGACCGTCATCAGCCAGCGTGTCGTGTTCATGCGCAGATCGCTGAGCAGCTTTTCAAACAGCGAGAAGGCTTCGGTCTTGTACTCGTTTAGCGGGTCACGCTGGCCATAGCCGCGTAGGCCGATGACGTTACGCAGATGGTCCAGATGCATCAGGTGCTCGCGCCATTGCAGGTCGATCATCTGGAGCAGGAAATTCTTTTCCAGCTTGCGCATCTGCTCTTCGCCCAGTTCCGCTAGGCGGGCTGTAGCGCGCTCGTCTGCGGCGGCTTGGATGCGGGCCTGCATCTCTTCGTTCGCAATCCCGTCTTCAGCGGCCCATTCGCGCAAGGGCAGGGTCAGGCCAAGAACGGCCTCGGTCCGCTCGAGCAGACCGTCAATGTCCCACTGTTCGGCATAGGCCTTGGGCGGCAGGTGGCGCTGAACCAGATCTTCGACCGTGTCCTGACGCATCTCGGTGATGATCTCCGAGAGGTCTTCGGCCTCCATAAATTCTTGCCGCTGTTCAAAGACGGCCTTGCGCTGGTCATTGACCACGTCGTCGTACTTGAGCAGGTTTTTGCGGATCTCAAAGTTGCGTTGTTCCACCCGACGCTGGGCGGTGGCGATGGCGCTGTTCAGCCACTTATGGGTAATGGCCTCGCCTTCTTGAACACCAAAGGTGCGCATGATGCTGTCAAGGCGATCACCAGCAAAGATACGCAGCAGGTCGTCTTCGCAAGACAGGAAGAATTTCGAGGTGCCGGGGTCGCCCTGACGACCGGTTCGGCCGCGCAGCTGATTGTCGATGCGTCGGCTTTCGTGGCGCTCGGTACCGAGAACAAACAGCCCCCCCGCTGCCAAGGCCTTGGCGCGGCGGTCGGCAATGTCGGCCTCGATCACGGCGACCTGAGCCTTTTCCATTTCGGGCGTGACTTCGATGCCCATGCCGCGCTGTTCTTGACGCCAGCGGGTGATGCGCATCTCGGCATTACCGCCGAGCTGAATGTCGGTGCCACGGCCGGCCATGTTGGTGGCGATGGTCACCGAGCCGGGCGAACCGGCATCGGCCACGATCATGGCCTCCTGCTCGTGATAGCGCGCATTCAGCACATTGTGCGGAATACCGGTGCGCATCTTGCCCTCATGCTCGAACCTATGAGCCTTGAGGATTTCGGACAGGGTCTCGGATTTTTCGATGGAGACCGTACCGACCAGAACCGGCTGGCCGCGTGTGAAACAGTCTTCGATCTGGACCAGAATGGCGGCGTTTTTCTCGCGCTCGGTGCGATAGACCTCGTCGTCAATATCGATGCGCATGACGGGGCGGTTGGTCGGGATCTCGGTCACGTCCATCTTATAGATGTCGTGGAATTCCGAGGCCTCGGTCGAGGCGGTGCCGGTCATGCCCGACAGCTTGGAATAGAGACGGAAATAGTTCTGGATGGTCACCGAGGCGAGGGTCTGGTTCTCGGGCTGGATATCCGCCCCCTCCTTGGCCTCGATGGCCTGGTGCAGGCCTTCGGACAGGCGCCGTCCGGTCATCATCCGGCCAGTGAACTCATCGATCAGGATGACCTCGCCACCCTTGACGATATAGTCCTTGTCGCGCTGGTAGAGCTTATGGGCGCGCAGGGCCTGATTGATGTGGTGAACGGCCGACACGTTCGCGGGATCATAGAGACCGGCGGAGTCAGGCTCCAGGTGACCGGCTTCCATCAGCATCTCTTCGACCTTTTCAGAGCCATATTCGGTCAGAAGGACCTGGCGCTGCTTTTCATCAAGATCAAAGGTTGCCTCATCTACGATCATCTCTTTCACGACACTGTCGATGATCCGATAGAAGTCTGACCGGTCTTCGGTGGGACCAGAAATGATCAGTGGCGTACGAGCCTCATCGATCAGGATGGAGTCAACCTCGTCCACGATGGTGAAATGGTGACCGCGCTGGACCATCTCCTCAGTCGAATAGACCAGATTGTCGCGCAGATAGTCGAAGCCGAACTCGTTATTAGTGCCGTAGGTGATGTCGCAGCGATAGGCGCGCTGACGATCGCCTTGGCTGAGGCCGTTGACGATCACCCCAACCGTCATGCCCAAGAATCGATAGACCTGACCCATCCACTCGCTATCGCGCTTGGCCAGATAGTCATTGACGGTGATGACGTGCACGCCCTTACCGGTCAAGGCATTGAGATAGGTTGGCGCAACCGCGACCAGCGTCTTGCCTTCGCCGGTCCGCATCTCAGAGATGCCGCCTTCGTGCAGGACCATACCGCCGACGAGCTGCACATCATATTGGCGCTGGCCGAGGGTCCGCTTGGAGGCTTCGCGCACCACGGCAAAGGCTTCGTTAAGCAGATTGTCGAGCGTTTCGCCCGTTTTCAGCCGCGCCTTGAACTCTGCGGTCTTGCCACGAAGTTCCTCGTCCGAGAGGGCCGCGAACTTGGGCTCTAGAGCATTGATCGCCAAGGCCCGATTAGAGAAGGCCTTAACCTTGCGGTCGTTAGGAGAGCCGAAGAGCTTTTTAGCGAAGCCGAGCATGAACTGGTCCGATGGTCGCGAGGAAAACGTACGGCGGGGGCCGCAGCACGTCTGTAGGATAACGCAAAAGCACGAGGGAGGCCTGATCGCTTATCATGAGTCTCTCCACAATCTGTGGATGGACCGCCGCTGACGAAAAACCGCTCGACTTGCACGCGCGCGAGACTTAAGCACCGCCCATACCCGTGTCAACGAGACGCCCTTTTTCTTTTTCAGTACGGGAGTTTGGCTTCATGCGCTCCAGCCCCGCTACAGTAGCGCGCACGATCCTTTCGGCGCTGTGCGTTCTGACGATCCTGACCGCCTGCGGTCCGGGAAAATCAACTGATTCTCCGCCAGAGCCCGGGGATGTCGCGGCCGCTAAGGTTGGGGATCAGACCATCTGGTCGTCGGACGTCAAACGTGAAGCCGTGGCCCAGGGCCTGATCGGCGAGGGTGAGCCCTTGGACGTGTCCTCGGACCTGTTCCGGCGCATGCTCGATCAGGTCGTCGATCAAAAGCTGTTGGCCGCCGAGGCCTTGAAACGCAAGCTAGATCAGGACCCGAGCGCTCAGCGCCGGCTTGAGGCTGCCCGCGAACGCATCCTTGGCGATATGCTCGTTGAAAAGGTGGTCGAGACGGCGGTGAACGAAACCGCCATCCGGGCCCTCTATCAGGACCAACTCAAACAGGCCAAGCAGTCTGAGGAGTTCCGCGCCCGACAGATCCTGCTCAACAGCCAAGCCGAGGCCGACGCGGTCAAAAAGCTAATCGCGGCTGGGGGCTCGTTTGAAGCCTTGGCCATGGAACGCTCGACCGATGCGGCGACAAGGTTCAATGGCGGGGATCTGGGCTATTTCACCTCTGACGTTATGCCCGAAGCCTATGCCGTCGCCCTCAAGACGGCCAAAAAGGGCGAGTTGGTTGGCCCTTTCAAGACCGACGCGGGCTTTGCTGTGCTCAAGGTCGAGGACCGGCGGCCCGAGCAGCCCATCTCGCTGGAAACGGCCCGGCCGCAGATCGTGCGCTTCTTGACCTATGACGAGGTGCGCGAACTGCTGGAGCGGCTGCGCAATAGGGCGACCATCAAGACCTTGATTGGACAGCCCATAGAGGTTCCCGGTGCGCCGACGGAACCGGCCTCGGCCCCCAAGACCCCGCCTGCTGCTGCGCCGAGCGCGACGCCCCCTTCCTCGACTAAGCCAGAGACCGCCAAGTGACTGCCAAAACTCCAAAATCCGGCCAATCCTTGGAACGGGCCCTTGATCCCATCGCCAGCGCCTTGAAGAAGGCGGCGAAGCGTCTCTCCACGACAGCGGAACCGGCAGCCACCGCCACAGCGCCGGGAAAGCCGGGCCTATTGGTCTCGCCCCTGGCCGTGCCCTTTCCAAAGATCGCGCCGGTCGGCGGGGTAGAGATCGCTATTGGTCGGGCGGGCTATTACAAACATGAGCGCGATGATGTGCTGATCATGCGCTTTGCCGAGGGTACGAGCTGCGCCGGGGTGTTCACCCGCCACGCCATTGGCTCTGCGCCCGTGGACTGGTGCAAGAAGCAGCTTGAGGCCAGTGAGGGCGAGGACGTGCGGGCCCTCGTGGTCAATGCGGGATGTGCCAATGCCTTTACCGGCAAGCCGGGGGCGGATGCGGCGCGTCGTGTGGCCTCTGCCGTCGCCAAGCGATTGGATATTCGCCAGCGCGACGTGATGCTGGCCTCGACCGGCGTCATTGGCGTGGTGCTGGACGATGCCAAGCTGACGGTTCGTCTGCCAGAACTGGAAGCCGAGCTTGATGGCGGTCAGCGCACTTGGGCCGATGCGGCGCAGGCAATCATGACCACTGATACCTTCCCCAAGGGCGCGAGTGCCGTTGCTGAGATTGATGGCGTGCCGGTTCATATTGCCGGGATCACCAAGGGATCGGGCATGATTGCCCCAGATATGGCGACCATGCTGGCCTTTATCGCGACCGATGCGACCATCGCCCCGTCAGCCCTTCAGACCTTGGTCAGCCTCTATACGCGCACCACGTTCAATGGCGTGACCGTCGATGGCGACACCTCGACCAACGACACCTGCCTGCTCTTCGCGACCGGAGCGGCGGGCGCGCCCAAGATCTCGCGGGCCGGGGATCGCCGCTTGGCCGATTTCCGTGATAAGCTCGAGCAGGTCATGCTCGATCTGGCCCTGCAGTTGGTGCGGGACGGGGAGGGGGCGAGCAAGTTCGTCAAGATCACGGTTTCCGGTGCCCGCTCCCCGGCCTCTGCGCGCAAGATCGCCAAGACGGTGGCGGAATCACCCCTGGTCAAGACCGCCTTTGCCGGTGAAGACGCCAACTGGGGGCGCATTGTCATGGCCGTCGGTCGGGCCGATGAGCCGGTCAGTCGCGAGCGCCTCGCCATCAACTTTGGCCCGCTGGTGGCCGCGGTCGATGGGGCCGTCTCGCCCAGCTATGACGAAGAGGCCATGAGCGCCTACATGAAGAACGCAGAGCTCGAGGTCAGTGTCGATGTCGGGGTGGGCCGCTCGACCGCGACCGTTTGGACCTGCGATCTGACCAAGCGCTATATCGAGATCAATGGCGACTATCGCAGCTGAGAATGGGTTAGGCCGTCCATGACCAACATCGTTCTCGTCGTTGCCTGCGCTCTGGTGGATGTCGATGGCCGGGTGCTGATCTGCAAGCGCCCGCAGGGCAAGTCCTTGGCCGGGCTATGGGAATTTCCCGGCGGCAAGGTCGAGGCGGGGGAAACGCCAGAAGCGGCCCTTATCCGCGAGATGGACGAAGAGTTGGGCATCACAATCACCCAAAGCTGCCTTGCGCCCTTCGTCTTTGCCTCGCACACCTACGAGACCTTCCACCTGATGATGCCGCTCTATCTGTGTCGCCGTTGGAGCGGGGTGGTCGTGGCTAAGGAGCATGAGGCGCTGGCTTGGGTAAAGCCAAACGCCCTATCAGACTATGAGATGCCGCCTGCTGACGCGCCCCTGATCGCCTATCTGAGGGACTTCCTCTAGGGGTTTGGCTCTAGGGCTGGCGCATCCTGATCTTCTTGACCACACCCGAATAGCTGAGCATCGGGTTGCCGCCGGTCGAGACGATGCCGCGGATAAAGACCAGAGACTTGCCCGCCTTGACCACTTCGCCGCGCGCCTCGATCAGATCGCCTTCAAAGGCCGGGCCGATAAATTCGCCATTCAATGACACGGTGACCGAGTTGGAGTCCTTCAAGGCCTCACGTCCAATGCAGAACAGAGAGAAGTCGGCGAAGGTCAGCATACAGCCGCCATGCATCGCCCCGCCGCCATTCATGTGCTTTGCTGTCGCCCGAAAGGCGCAGCGTACGCTTCCATCATCCTCGACGCGGTAGACAAACTGGCCGGTCAGGTCTTCGAAAGGATCAAAGCCATTCCAAGCCTGCCATCCTGCAAACTCGCCCTCGGTGACGGTTTTTGGCTTGTAGATATTCTCTTCGGTTCCGCCATCCATGGGTTTGCTCCTCGTCTGATCTCGATCTAGGTTGCAGCCGATCACATATCTTCGGCGTCATTCCAAGAGATGATTGTGCAAGACCTGTTGGACGGGCGCAATTTAGGCTCTAGATGTCCCCCAAAGATGCCGACCCTATGCGAGGAAACCCCATGGCCCTAGATCTAGAAACCCGCAATCAGCTGATCGAAACCGTCCGCCGCTTCGTGACAGAGCGTCTGCGTCCCATTGAGGCTCAGGTGGCTGAGAATGATGCTGTGCCAGACGAGATCGTCGCTGAGATGCGCGAGCTGGGTCTGTTTGGCCTGACCATCCCGACTGAATATGGCGGCCTGGGTCTGAATATGGAGGAAGAGGTTCTGGTCGGCATTGAGCTGGGCGGCGCAAGTCCGGCCTTCCGCTCGGCCTTTGGCACCAATGTCGGTATCGGCAGCCAAGGTCTGGTCATGTTCGGCACCGACGCCCAGAAAGAAAAATATCTGGCCGGGATTGCCTCGGGCGAGATCATCACCTCCTTCGCCCTGACCGAGCCCGAGGCCGGATCGGACAGCGCCGCCGTCCAGACCCGCGCCATCCGCGATGGCGATGTCTATGTGCTGAACGGGGCCAAGCGTTATATCACCAATGCCAACAAGGCCGGCCTATTCACGGTAATGGCCCGCAGCAATCCGGACATTAAGGGCGGCGGCGGTGTTTCGGCCCTGCTGGTCCCGCGCGACCTGCCCGGCATCACCATCGGCAAGCCTGAAAAGAAGATGGGCCAGCAAGGGGCGCACATCTGTGACGTGATCTTCGACAATGTCCGCGTACCCGTCGAGAACCGCCTTGGCGCTGAGGGCGAGGGCTTTAAGGTCGCCATGCAGGTCCTAGACCGTGGCCGCCTGCACATTGCTTCGGTCTGCGTCGGTGTCGCGGAGCGTCTCTTACGCGACTGCGTGGCCTATGCGGCAGAACGAAAGCAGTTCGGCCAGCCTATCGCCAATTTCCAACTGGTCCAAGCCATGATCGCCGACTGCAAGACCGAAGCCCTCGCGGCCAAGGCCTTGGTGATGGATGCCGCCCGCCAACGCGACGCAGGCGTCAATGTCACACTCGAAGCCGCAGCGGCCAAATATTATGCCTCCGAAATGGTTGGCCGGGTCGCTGATCGGGCCGTCCAGATCTTTGGCGGTGCGGGCTATGTCGCCGACTACGGCATCGAGCGCCTCTATCGCGACGTGCGGATCTTCCGCATCTATGAGGGCACCAGCCAAATCCAGCAGGTCATCGTTGCGCGCGAAACCATGAAGCGGGGCGGGTAGAGTCCCTTTCTTAGCCCTCTCCCTATGGGAGAGGGTAGGGTGAGGGCCTTGTTTTTTCTTAAACAAGACCCCCTACCCCGGCTTTGCCGGTACTTCCCCCAGAGGGGGAAGATTTGTTGTTCTTAGATCTTCCCCCCTTGGGGGAAGTGGCCCGAAGGGCCGAAGGGGGCCCTGTTTTCCCCACCCGTGTTCCCCGCGAAGGCGGGGACCCAGACCCAGACCCTTTCCTTCAGTCGGAAAGCGACCCGCTGGTGGCCTCGTCGCTCACATCCTCAGCCACGATCTCAACCATCGGCGCAGGTTTGCGGTCGGTGTCCAAAATCATCCGCAACCGATAGACGCCCTTGAAGGCTTCCGGGTCCGCCTGTTTGCCGTGGCGGGTAATGACCAGCTTGCCTTGACGGGCCAGACCCACAGCCGTCGAGCGGACCTGACCCAACATCCGGCGCCAGCCCTCAGGCTCTAGCGCCTTGGCGACAGCGGCAGGATCGATGGACTTTCCCTCTCCAACCAACGCCAACTGAGCAAAGATGGTCTCTTCGATGGGCGAGGTCACGGGCGATCGTCCTTAGTAGGTTTGCAGCGATATCCTTAGACCAATGGCCAAAGCATCGCCCAGAGACGAATCGCCGCCGGGATGGATGATGTACTGCAGGTCCGGCTGTAGCGCCAAGGCTGGCGTGATTTGGGCCGCATAGGTCAACTCGAAAGCCAATTCGCCAGACTTCAGAGGAAGGCCGCCCAGCGCCGAGGCCATCCGGGCCTTGTCGCTAATGCCGGCATAGGCAAAGGCCAGACCGATCTTGTCATCGGGCCTCGCTGCAAAGAGCCCGTCATGGGTTACCCCACCGCCGACATAGTTGGCGATATAGGAGGAGGCGTCATCCACCCGAGCGATCCTGATCCAACCGTTGGACCGATCTAGAAAGGGTAGGGGGGCCTCGACCAGTCCATAGGCCCCGGTCTGGCCGGACACCGACTTGGTCGCCAAGGGATCAAGGGGGCTGAAATCGGCTGTATGATGCCATAGACCGGCGGACCAATGGACGCCTTTTGAACTGGTCCAGTCGCCCTGCGCGATGGCCATCACACCATCATCCTTATGAAGGGTCACAGCCGCTAGAGCTAAGGGGTGGTCGACATCGCGCGGGGTGCCATTGAACAGAGCTGCGGTGAAGCGGCTGTTCTCGGTCGGCGTCATCTGGAGCTCGATACCGGCCGTACCGTTTGGCCAAACCGGCGCAGCATTGGGGCCTGCACCTGAAAGATCCGGTCCTACGCCATGGGAGCTGTGGATGAACAGGCCCGGGGTCTCATGGGCGTCGAAGTCGGCATTGAGATCGATAATTCCAACCTTGATCGCGGTGGTCGGCGTGATTTGGCGACGAACCCAGGCCTCGAACAGGTGGGTTGCACCGTCGCCTTCAATATTGGTGGCGGCTTGGACGTCACCGAGTAGGGCGCTAAGGCTATGGCCATCGGTGGCCAGAACATGCAGGTTCGCGGTCCAGCCGTCACGGCCAACAGCCGCACCATCGAAGTCGAAGATGGCGTCTACGGTGTTGATCACCACGCCGCCGCGCTTCACGCCGCCGCTGGTATTTTGCCAAAGGTCGGTGGTGGTGGTGCCAACAAAGCTGATGGCTTTAGGGGCTGTGGCAGTCTCAGCATTAGCCATTTCCGCGGCGCTGCTCAGTGCTAGGGCCGAAGCCAACATCATAAGCGTCTTCATCATTTTCTCTCGAGACGAACCATCGTTCGTTAAATCTTGGCTGCGCAGGGAAATATCAAGAGCCGCACTTAAGACTATTGATACATACAGCTATTTAAAGCCGCCGAAATAGAAATATGGGTACCAGTCGCTCCTGCCGCGCCGTCAGGCAGGCGTTACAATGCAGGCGCTGGGGTCGAGTATGACAGATAGGGGGGACCCGATAGGGGGCGAGCCGAGGGTCGGCATCCGGGCATGGAGGTCAAAATGGTTCGCGCTTTCGATGCGCAGGCCGATCCAGCTTTCAGCTCCAGCAAATCGATTAGAGGTCACCACCGCATTCACCCCGCCCAGACCAATCCTGAGGGCTTCAGGGCGAAGGATGGCGATGGCAGGCCCATCCGCTAGTCCCTCCGCGTCAAGTTTGCCCAATCCTGTTTCAGCGATACCGTCCTTGACCATCACGGGGATGCTATTTGCGGGCCCCAAGAGACGTGCCGCTGCGAGCGAAACCGGGTGCCAGTAGCAGTCCTGCGGTGTACCGGTCTGAAGGATCTTGCCTTGATCCATCAGGGCAAGATGGTCGGCCATCATCAGGGCCTCTTCGGCATCATGGGTCACGATCAAGGCGGCGGTTCCGGCCTGGCGAAGGGCCTCAAGGGTGGCGTCCCTGACCCCGGCCTTGAGGTGGGCATCAAGGCCCGAGAACGGCTCGTCCAGTAGCACCAGCGCTGGTTCGCGGGCTAGGGCGCGGGCTAGCGCAATACGCTGTTGCTCACCGCCGGACAGGGCTTGTGGGAAGGCCTTGGCGCGATCGGCGAGGTGAACCCTTTGAAGTTGCAACAGGGCGCGTTTTTGGCGTTCGGCGGGGCTTAGACGCTTCAGTCCGAAGGCAACATTATCCTCAACTGACATGTGAGGAAAAAGTGCATAGTCTTGGAAAACAAAGCCAATATCGCGCTGTTCTGGTGGGGCGTGGAAGGTTGGGCCAGATAGGGTTCGGTCTGTGGCAACGGTGCCGCCATCGAGCGGTTCCAATCCCGCTATGAGGCGCAGCAGCGTGCTCTTGCCACAGCCGGACGGACCCAAAAGGCAGGTGATCTTTCCAGCCTCAAGGGTCAAGCTGACGCTATCGACGGCGGCCTTGGCACCATAGAGCTTGCGGACACCGTCAAGGGTTAGGGCGGTCGTCATGTCGGTCTATTCCCCCGGCCGCGACTGCATGATTTTGCGCGACAGGATGATGATGGGCAGGCTCGCGGTCAGTACGATTAGCAAGGTCGGCCAAGCGGCCTGAGCCAGCCGCTCATCCGAAGCGTACCGATCGGCCAGCACGGCCAAGGTGTCAAAGTTAAAGGGGCGCAGGATCAGGGTTGCCGGTAACTCTTTGAGCACATCGACAAAGACCAGCAAGGTTGCGGTCAAGAGGGCACCCTTGGCGATGGGGACATGAACCCGGCGAAGGGTTCCGGCCTCGGTCTCGCCGAGCGTGCGGGAGGCGCGGTCCATAGACGGGGTGACGCGGGTCAGTCCGGCTTCAATGGGCCCAAGGGCTGAGGCCATTAGGCGCGCGGCATAGGCGAGGATGAGCAGGCTGAGGGCCAGAGCGACCGTCTGACTGCCCTCCGATCCCGCGCCTTGCCAGATCAGGCTGGCGGGTGCCAGCAGTCCCACGGCCATGACGGCTCCGGGCGTGGCATAGCCGAGGCTGGCCAAACGCTTGATCCTGTGGCTGTGGGGCGCGCCAAAGGCGATGAGAGCGGACAAAGCGACGGTGACCAAGGCTCCAACGCCGCCAAGGCTAAAGGAGGTCAGGGCCGCTTGGATCAGACGGTCGGCTTCGGGGGCTGCCGAAAGGGCGCGATAGCTGAGCCATCCGGCGGGGATCAAGAGGCCAAAACTAATGAGTGACAGGCAAAAGAGGCTCGCGCCCCACGAGGCCCAACCTTGCAAGGGCTGGGGCTCCAGCGGACGCCAACGGGCGCTGTTGGCCCCAAAAGACTGGTCCTGCCGTCCTGAGCGTTCGAGCCAAAGCAGTACCGCCGCGACGGCCAGCAACAGCAGCGATAGGCGGGCCGCTGATCCGGGCGCGCCATAGACGGACCATGCCCGGACGACGCCCGTGGTCAGGGTCTGGACACCCAGAAAACTGACCGCGCCATAGTCGGCAAAGACCTCCATCAGGGCCAGCGCGGTTCCCGCAATGATGGCCGGGCGAGCCAGCGGAAGGGCAACGCGGGTCAAGGTCTCCCAAGGCGTGCTGCCAAGGGTGCGAGAGGCCTCCAGCGCACAGACCGACTGGCTGATAAAGGCCGACCGGGCTGTAAGATAGACGTAAGGATAGAAGGCCATCGATAGGATAAAGGCCGCGCCGGGCAGGCTGCGGATTTCCATGGGCCAAAAATCACTGCCGAAACTGGCGCGCAATGCTGTGCGGATGGGGCCAGCCACGTCAAGCAGATCGGCATAGCCATAGGCCAACGCAAAGGCTGGCGCGGCCAAGGGCAGGGCCAGCGCCCAGCCGAACAGGCTGCGTCCGGGAAAGCGGTACATGACCACCAGCCAAGCCGCGCTGGTGCCCAAAACCGTAACGGCGACGGCGGTCAAGCCCCCCAGGGCGGCGGTCGTGACGCCATATTGGAGGATTAGCGAAAGCGGCATGGCTGTCGCGGAGGGTCGGGTCAAAGCCAGCCAGACAATGGCCAGTAAGGGGAGGATCGCCAATCCGGCTGCCAGCCACGCGCCGATCTTCAGGGGTGATGGCCCAGCAGGTCTATCGTGAGGTCGCGGGACGGCGAGGTTCGTCACCTATCGCCAACCGGCCTGATCATAGAGGCTCTGTGCCTGAGCCTGACGCGCACCATAGACCGTGACGGCCATGGGATCGGACTTGAACTGGGAAAGGGCGGCAACGTCGGGCGGGGAGGGCGCGCCGACCACCGCTGGATATTCGTGGTTGGCTCCGGCAAAGACGGCCTGAGCCTCGTCGCTGGCCAGATAGTCGAGGAACTTGACCGCAGCAGCCTTGTTCGGCGCATTGGCCGCCACTCCGCCACCGGAGATATTGGTATGGGTCCCGACACCGGCCTGCTCGGGGAAGGCTAGGGCGACGCGCGCGACGGCGGCCTTGTCAGCGGCCTCGGACGAGGCGGCGAGGCGCAGATAGTAATAGGTGTTGGTCAGGGCCACTTGGCAGGCCCCAGCCTCTACGGCGCGGATCTGATCAATATCGCCCCCTTGCGGTGGGCGCGCCATGTTGGCGACGACGCCCTTGGCCCAAGCTAGCGCCTTGGGTTCGCCCCAATGCTCGATCAGGGCCGCCATCAGGGACAGGTTGTAGACATTGTCTGACGATCGCACACAGACCTTTCCCTTAAAGCGCGGACTGGCCAGCGCCTCATAGGTCGCGACCTCTTCGGGCTTCACCGCTGCCTTGTCATAGGCAATCACCCGCGCGCGGCGGGTAAAGCCCCACCACAGACCCTTGGGGTCACGCAAGGCGACAGGAATACGCTTTTCGAGGGTTGGGCTAGTGATCGGCTGGAACAGGCCCGCGCTTTGCGCCCTCCACAGGGCTCCGGCATCGGCCATCAGGATAATATCGGCGGGGGAGGCCTCGCCCTCAGCCTTCATGCGTTCAATCAATTGATCAGGTTTCATTTCAAGGCGGTTGACCTTGATCCCTGTTGCCTTGGTGAAGCCGTCATAGACCAGCGTATCGGCGTCATAATGGCGCGCCGTGTAGACGTTCAGCGATCCCGCGCTCGCGCCTTCAGGCGCGGCTTGCTTTGCGGGGCTACAGGCGCTGATACAGAGGGCAGCAGTCGCAAGAAGGATCGGCAGAAGGCGCGACATAGGGGACGTCCTGACATTTCAACATCAAAGGCACCATGGCGACCTTTGTCGCTCTGTCAGTGCCATAGTTGCGAATGCTTCGCAATAGTAAAGGGCGGGTGAGGTGGTTATGCTGCAGCCCCATCCGCGTTCCCCGCGAAGGCGGGGACCCAGACCCATTCACTCAGGCGGGAAACGGCCCGCTGGACCTCACATGAGTGAGTACCGCAGCGCAGGTGAGCTACAGCCTCTATCTGCTGCGTCATTGCGAGGCCCACCGCGCCTCGCAATGACGCGTGGAGAGGGCGGTGGATGACCCCCTCACCCCACCCTCTCCCCCTGAAGGGGGCGAGGGCTAAGAACGATCAAGCCCTCTCCCTGAGGGAGAGGGTTGGGTGAGGGCCTTGTTTCCTTATCTCGTCATTGCGAGCGCAGCGAAGCAACCTAGGGGGCTGACGCAGACCTAAGGTGATGTTCCCCTGGGTTGCTTCGGCGCGATGCGCCTCGCAATGACGCGCGTCTTCCTCATGCTGAGCCTGACGAAGCAGGGGCCCAGACGACTGCTAAGAGCGCAAAAATCCCGCCTCGGCAAAGTCGACCATGCGCTGGATCAGCAGATCGACCTCATCTTCGCGGGTGAGGCCACCGGATAGGGTATTTAGCCGGTCAAACTCCGCGAAGCGGTTGTTGTGTACGAGTCCAAGGCTGAAATGGAGCCGCCAATAGACCTCTTCGGGTGTCAGTTGCGGGCAGGCAACAATCAGAGCGTCGGAGAAGCGGCGCAGGTGGGACACGTCCGTACGCAGGATGTCGCGCATCTGGTCTGTGCCTTCACTGCGCGCACGGATCAGAAACTGGACCGAGATCAGACGTTCGCCCTTCGGATCCATCCAGCGTACCGGCGGCGCGATCAGGGCCTCGAGCACCGCGCGGACCGGCGGCTTGCCCGCATGGGCGGCATTTGCCTCATGTAACATTTTGGCCCGGGCGCGGTTCAGTTCCGCCGTCCGCCGGGTGAAGATTTCCAGCAGAAGGGCGTCCTTCGAGCCGAAATGGTAATTAATCGAGGCCAGATTGACCCTGGCCTCGGCCGTAATGTCTCGCACCGACACCTTTTGAAAGCCATGAACCGCAAAGAGGCGCTCGGCCGCCACGAACACCAAATCGCGTGTCGCCGCGCACCCGGCTTGGGTCAAGCTTGTCTCGTCTTCCTGTGCCAAATCTTGGTCCGTAAGGTCCAAGGCTGGGTCGGGCGAGGTCATCCCCGCACCAGTTCCTTCATGGCCTTGTCCAGACCCTCAATCGTCAGAGGGAACATCCGGTCGCTCACCAACTGCTTCATCACGCCAACCGACGGCGTATAGTCCCAGTGGCGCTCGGCAGTGGGGTTGAGCCAGACGGTGCTCGGATAGATCTGGGTGACGCGATCAACCCAGACGGCACCGGGCTCTTCGTTCCAATGTTCCACCGAGCCACCGGGATAGGTGATTTCATAGGGGCTCATGGTCGCATCGCCGACAAAAATGACCTTATAGTCGTGGCCGTACTTGTGCAGCACGTCCCAAGTATTGATCTTTTCCGTATGGCGGCGGTTGTTGTCCTTCCACACCGACTCATAGAGGCAGTTGTGGAAATAGAAGAATTCGAGATTCTTGAACTCGGTACGCGCGGCGCTGAACAGCTCTTCGACCAGCTTGATATGGCTGTCCATCGAGCCGCCAATGTCAAAGAAGACCAGCAATTTGATCGTGTTGCGGCGCTCAGGACGCATGACTAGATCCAGATAGCCCTTGTTCGAGGTCTCCTTGATGGTGCCGTGCAGGTCTAGCTCGTCGGGCGCGCCTTGGCGGGCAAATTTGCGCAGGCGGCGCAGGGCAACCTTGATGTTACGGGTGCCAAGTTCGACCGTATCGTCGAGGTTCTTATATTCGCGCTTGTCCCAAACCTTGACGGCGCGACCATGACGGCCCTTGTCTTGGCCGATGCGCACACCTTCGGGATTATAGCCATTGGCTCCGAAGGGTGAGGTGCCGCCGGTGCCGATCCACTTGTTGCCACCCTCGTGGCGCTCTTTCTGTTCCTTCAAGCGCTCTTGCAGCGTCTCCATCAGCTTATCAAAGCCACCGAGCGCCTCGATCTCGGCCTTTTCCTCGTCGGTGAGGAACTTTTCGGTCAGAAGACGCAGCCATTCGGAGGGAATTTCAGAGGTGTGGTCGTCGTCGATCTTCTCCAGCCCCTTAAAGACGCTGCCAAAGATGCGGTCGAACTTATCAAGGTTCTTCTCGTCCTTGACCAAGGCCGAGCGGGACAGGAAATAAAAATCTTCGACCGTGCGGTCGATGACCTCCTTGTCCATGGCCTCCATCAGCATCAGGTACTCTTTGAGAGAGACCGGGACGCGGGCCTGACGAAGCTCGGAAAAGAAGCGCATGAACATGGTGGTTAGGCCCGTGCAGGGTTTCGAACAGTTGTTCGTCTAAAGATGAGGCCGCGAGCCCTCACTGTCCAGTCTTTGCGGACATTCCTTCGGTGGTTTCAGGGCCTCTAGAGGATGTTCGGGGGACTTCAGGCCTCTTTCAGCTTGCGCCAGATCGTCATGCGCGAGACGTGGAGGGTTTCGGCGATCTGTCCAGCGCCCATACCGCGCGCCTGAAGCGAGCGGATGTCATCGGTCGTGACCCGATTGCGACGACCGGTTCCGTGCTGGGCCATTGCGCGATTACCTAAGTGGCCATCGAGGCTACAGATCATTTCCAAGGTGTGGATAAAGGTGTCATCGACCAATCCCGTGCGGTTCAAACCTGGGTCGAGCAAACGCAGACCGATCCCTCGCATCTTCAAGGTCTTTAAGAGGGCTAGCACTGTGGCGCTGGAACTGCCGATCTGATTTAAGCGCGTGACCACGATCTCGTCGCCCTCTTCTGCAAAATCCACAATGGATTGCAGAACGACCCCGAAGGTTGTGCGCGGTGGCCGCGCCGTCTCAACACGAATCACCTTGCAACCTGCCTCGACCAGAGCGGCGCGGTCCGCCTCGATCTGAGGATTGATGGGTGGTTGTTCAGACGCCGCTCTGTTCGAGACGAGGTCAATGTCACAGATATAACCAATGCGCAGCATGGCGATGTAGCCCCGATGTTGATGGTCAGGTCGCATCGATCCCTATGTTACGGATTAGCGACTCTGTTGGCCGCTGAGCAGCCAAGAGAGTGTTAAGTGACGCGAAATGGCGGTGTAAATCGATTAATGACACCCCAAGTTATATAATTATCATAACTACTTTAAATAAGGCTATCGGCTGAGGATGAATTCTCGGTCTCTGACTTCGCCGACGGGGAACTCATATTCACCAACCTTGGCAAAGCCGTGGCGTTCGTAGAGACGTTGAGCGCCAAAGTTTTCCGACCAGACGCCGATCCAGAGGCGCCGACCGGGCTGTACAAGCCAGTCAAAGCAGGCGGTCAGCAGGCGCGTTCCCGCACCACCATTTTGCGCCCGCTTGAGAAGATAGATCCGTTTGAGCTCGCCGCAGCTTGGAGTCACTTCGGGGTGGGGCAGGTCGCAGGTTCCGGCAACGGCATAGCCCACGGTCTGCCCGTCCTGCTCTGCGATCCAAACGCCATAGGCTTCAGACGCGATCCAAGTTCGATAGGTCTCAGCCAGATGGGCGTTGTCCAAAAATGCCTTCAGGTCTTTGGGCGGATAGAGATGGCCAAAGGTCTCGGTGAAGGTCTCGCGACCCACAGTTTCCAGAGCGGCGGCGTCATCGACTGTTGCCAATCGGATCGTGATCATAGCCCGCTCAGGCCCGCAGGTTGGCGGTCGCCTGATCGACGCCTAACGCTGTGAGTGCCGTGCGAACAATGGCCTCTGAATCCAGGTGGGCCTGCGCATACATGATCTCGGGCTTGTCCTGATCTTGGAAAATATCGGGCAGGGTCAGGGTGCGAACCTTAAGGCCTCGGTCTAGGGCTCCGCGCTCGGCCATCATCTGCAGGACAAAGGCCCCAAAGCCGCCGACGGATCCCTCTTCGATGGTGATCAGGCACTCATGCTCGCGAGCAAGGCGCAGGATCATCTCCTCGTCGAGGGGCTTGGCAAAGCGCGCGTCGGCCACTGTGGCAGTCAAGCCATGGGCAGCCAAGATATCCGCGGCGTGTAGGGCTTCGGCCAAGCGCGTGCCTAAGGACAGGATCGCCAGCGCATTGCCTTCGCGCAGAATGCGGCCCTTGCCGATCTCTAGCGGTTCGGCAAAGTCGGGAACCCCGACCCCGGTGCCATCGCCGCGCGGATAGCGAAAGGCGCTGGGGCGGTCATCAATGGCGGTGCTGGTCGCCACCATCCGGGCCAACTCGTTCTCGTCCGCAGCGGCCATGACGACAAAGCCGGGCAGGGCGCCGAGGAAGCCGATGTCAAACGATCCGGCATGGGTTGGACCATCGGCCCCGACCAGACCGGCGCGGTCGATGGCAAAGCGCACAGGCAGGCCCTGAATGGCCACATCATGCACGACCTGATCATAGCCGCGCTGAAGGAAGGTTGAGTAGATCGCAGCAAAGGGCTTCATGCCATCCGCAGCCAGACCAGCGGCAAAGGTCACGGCATGCTGCTCGGCAATCCCGACATCGTAGGTGCGGTCCGGGAAGCGCTGACCGAAGAGATCAAGGCCCGTGCCTGAGGGCATGGCGGCGGTGATGGCGACAATGCGATCATCGCGCTCAGCCTGCTTGATCAACTCTGTTGCAAAAACCTTGGTGTAGCTGGGTGTCGCGGCCGGGGTCTTGGCCTGCTTGCCGGTGACGACATCGAACTTGACCACACCATGGTACTTGTCGGCGGCATTTTCAGCTGGGGCATAGCCCTTGCCTTTTTGAGTTACAACATGAACTAAGACGGGCCGATCATTGAATTCTTTTGCATTTTTTAGAACCTGAACCAGGTTTTCGAGGTCGTGGCCGTCAATCGATCCAATATAGTAGAAGCCAAGCTCTTCAAAGAAGGTCCCGCCGGTGACCATGCCACGGGCAAATTCCTCGGCCTTTCGCGCCGCCTCTTGCAGAGGCTTGGGCAGGGCACCGGCCATGGTCTTACCCAGCTTGCGCAGGGACTGATAGCCGCCGCCTGAAACGAGTCTCGCCATATAGGCGCTCATGCCGCCGACGGGAGGGGCGATCGACATGTCGTTGTCATTCAGGACCACGATCAACTGCTTAGTCGTCTCGGCCGCATTGTTCATCGCCTCATAGGCCATGCCCGCGCTCATCGAGCCATCACCGATGACCGCGATCACCTTATTGTTGTCGCCGCGCTGGTCGCGGGCGGCGCAGAAGCCAAGGGCGGCTGAGATCGAGGTGGCCGCATGGGCCGCGCCGAAGGGGTCATAGTCGCTTTCGGCCCGCTTGGTGAAACCCGACAAGCCGCCGCCTTGGCGCAGGGTGCGCATGCGGTCGCGGCGTCCGGTGAGGATCTTGTGCGGATAGGCCTGATGGCCGACGTCCCAGATCAGGATGTCGCGAGGAGTCTCGAACACATGGTGCAGGGCAACAGTCAGTTCCACCACGCCAAGGCCAGCGCCCAGATGGCCACCCGTGGTCGACACGGCGTCGATCATCTCGGCCCGAACCTCATCGGCCAACTGACGAAGCTGGCTAAGCGCCATGCCGCGTGTGTCCGCAGGCATGGTCACAGTGTCGAGAAGAGGCGTGTTGGAAACCATGATACGTTCGGACTTAGGGTCCGATCCTTACAGAAAATTGAGAGCCATACAGACGGTCAGGAACGACGATCTAGCACGAAATCGACGCTGTCCTTTAGAAATTTGGCGCGATTACCGAAGGGGGCAAGGTGGGCGCGAGCCTGATCGGCGAGCATCTGCACACGCTCGCGGGCCGGTTCAAGGCCTAGGAGGGTGACAAAGTTCGCCTTGCCCTTGGCTGCGTCCTTGCCGCCTGCCGCCTTGCCAAGCAGTTCGACCTCGCCTTCGGCGTCGAGAATATCGTCGACAATCTGATAGGCGAGACCCAAATCGTGGGCAAAGCCTAGCAGGGCGTGCTGGTCCTTGTCGCTCGCCTGGGCCAAGATCAAAGGAATTTCAAAGGCATAGGTGATGAGCGCGCCGGTCTTTAGCCGCTGCATCCGTGCCGCTGTCCCCAGATCATCGGGCACACCCAGTATGTCGATCATCTGACCGCCAGCCATGCCCGTTGCGCCCGAGGCGACGGCGAGGCGATAGAGCAGTTGCGCGCGGATGTTGCCGTCCACGTGCGTGTCCGGATGGGCCATTATTTCAAAGGCGAAGGACTGTAGCGCATCACCGACCAGGACCGCGGTGGCCTCATCATAGGCCTTATGAACCGTCGGGCGGCCTCGGCGCAGATCGTCATCATCCATGCAGGGCAGGTCGTCATGGACCAGACTATAGGCGTGGATCGATTCAAGCGCGCAGGCAGCGCGAAGGACCGGACGCACTTCGAGGTCAAACATCTCGGCCGCTTCGAGTGCAAAGAAGGGCCGAAGCCGCTTGCCCGGACCGAGGGCAGCATAGCGCATCGCCTCCATCAGTCGCTGCTCAGGCCCATCAGAGCGCGGCAGCAACTCATCCAACGCGACCGTGACGAGATCTGCGGCTCGGGCAATTCGGTCGCCTAGGTTAAAGATTTCAGACGGAGCGCTCAAAACAGACGCCCCCCATTGGGGACGGCCCGGTCAACATCCACTAGAACCACATGGCCGTGGGGGTCGGGAAAGCCAAGGCAGAGAACCTCCGACATGAAGGGTCCGATCTGGCGCGGGGCGAAATTGACCACAGCGGCGACGCGGCGACCGATCAGTTCGTCAATCCCATATTGCTGGGTTATTTGCGCCGAGGACCGCTTGATGCCAATCGCTGGGCCAAAATCGATGGTCAGCTTAAATGCTGGTTTGCGGGCCTGGGGAAAGGGCTCAGCTTTAAGGATCGTACCGATACGGATATCTACCCGGTCGAAATCGTCGATGGTGATGGTGGGCGCAGCGGCGGTCATGCCGGGCGCTAGTTAAATTCGGCGGGCTCGGAGCCCAAGGTGCCTTGAGCACCAACAACGATCTTTTCGACCCGCAGGCGCGCGGCTTCGAGCTTAGCTTCGCAATGGGCCTTGAGGGCCGCGCCGCGCTCATAGACCTCGATCGAGCGCTCTAGCGGAGCCTGACCCGACTCCAGTTCAGCGACGATCTTTTCCAACTCGGCAAGGGCCTGCTCGAAACTGAGGGCAGCGATGTCAGTGGCGGTGGTCATGTGGTCTCCGGTCTTAATCCATCACCCTCGGGGCGGAGGTGGTCTATCGGTTCAAGCTTAACGCCGAACAAAGTGCTTCTGGGCCCAATAGTTGTAGCCCTGATCCTTGACCAACTTCCAGCCCAGACGTTTCAATTCCAGACCGATCATTTCGTTGAAGAAGCCGTGGGCGACGACCAGAACGTTGCGGCCCTGATCGCCCATCTCGCTCAACTGCCTTGCGGCTTCAGCGGCGCGAACCGTCGCCTCGGCGCGGCTTTCCTGCCCGGCGTGATTGTTGAAGAACCACCACCAGAAGCGCGACAGAAATCCCCAATGTCTCGGCGACATGCGCACAATGCTTGGAAAGGGGGGCGGGGGAAGGGGCGCTTCGATGAACAGGGCGTCAGAGCTAAAGGCGCGGCCGTCGCAAACGGCCTGCGCGCTCTCTATCGCGCGGGGGCGGGTCGAGGCGATGATAATGTCGGCGGCTTGCGCAATGGAGACCAGATCCGCCGGAGGCGTCTGCCCCGCCTTCAGGCTGCCCTCTTCATACTGTGCCCACCAGGACAGGTAGCCCTTGGGGGGCAGGTTGATCTTGCGCGAAAGCGCGGGCTCACCATGTCGGGCCAAGACGATGCGCACAGGCGTGGTCGCACCCGAACGGGCGGTTGGCAGGTCAGACGGGTTCGGCGACGGATCTGTAGCCATATTGTCTTGTTCTTAGCTCGCAGAAACACCGCGTTCTAAGGCTTTACCCTTCCTGCAAGGCGCGGACATGCGCCAATGCTGATTGCCCCAAGGCCTCTAGGTCGTACCCGCCCTCGAGCGAGGACACAACCCGCCCCGCACAATGACGTCGTGCAACCGTTAAGATGGCGCGTGTCGCCCAAGCATAATCTTCCGCCTGAAGGGACTGTCCACCAAGGGGATCTCTTGCGTGGCCATCGAACCCGGCGGAAATGAGAACTAGGTCGGGAGCGAAATCATCCAAGGCGGGCATCATGCTTTCAAATCGCTTTTGCCATTGGGATCTGGGGGCGTGGGGCGGCACGGTGCGGTTGACGACATTACCAACCCCGGTCTCTGACGGATCACCCGTGCCGGGATAGAGCGGTGCCTGATGGATCGAGGCTAGGAATAGACTGGCGTCGTTTTCGACCACAGCTTGGCTGCCATTGCCGTGATGGACGTCAAAGTCGACTATGGCTATGCGTGCGAGGCCGAGGCTCTGGGCAACTCGCGCCGCGACGGCCACATTGCTAAAGACGCAAAAGCCCATGGCGGTGCTGGGTTCCGCGTGGTGCCCCGGTGGGCGGACGGCGCAGAAGGCCCGGTCATGATCGCCGGTGACCACGCCCCTCACAGCATCAATCACCGCTCCAGCCGCACGCCGTGCTGCAGCGATACTGCCCGGCGATAGGAAAGTGTCAGGATCGAGCTCATGCAGGCCTTGATCAGGCAAGGCGGCGATGAGGCGATCCAGATGGTTGCGGGGATGAACCCGCTGCAAATCGTCCAACACCGCAAGGCTGGCCTCTCGCCGCAGCAGGCTTAGGTCCGACGCATCGGCCAAGGCATCAAGCACCGCGCCCAAGCGCTGGGAACGCTCTGGATGGCCTGGGCCAGGCTGATGGTGTTCCATGTCAGCATGGGAGTAGAGCGCAAGGGTCATAATCCTATGCTAGCAGACGCCGCACCATGGGCTCAATCAGACTTCACGAAAATCAGAAGGGTGAGAAGGTCTCGACCAAGGCCTGACCTGCGGGGGTCTTTTGCATGCGACTGATGTCGCCTCGGCCACCATAGGAGATCCGCGCCTCGGCAATCTGCGTGTGCTTTATGGTGTTGGTTGAGGTGATGTCTTCGGGACGTACGATCCCGGCAACGGTAAGTTCACGCACCTCGCCATTGGTCCGAACCTCTTGGCGACCCTGAATGATCATATTGCCATTGGGTAGGACCTGCGAGACCAGAGCGGCGACGGTGAGGGAGATCTTTTCCTGCCGCTTGACCGAGCCACTGCCCGAACCGGTGGTCGTGCCCCCATAGTTGAGGCCCGGTTCCTTATCGAAGCCGGGTGGCAAGAGCCGCCCGATCGTGGACTCTAGCCCGAACAGCCCTCCGATCGTTCCCGTTGTCGTGTTGTTGCGCGCTCGGTCGGTTGCATTGGACACATCCGCACTATCGTCAATCTCGATCTGGACGGTGAGGATATCGCCGATCCGGCTGGCGCGCTGATCGATGAAGAAGGCTCTCGCCCCGCTACGCCATAAGGAGTTGGCCGAGGCGGGTCCGGTTTCCCGCGAGGTCGCCTGCATCATGACCTGTTGATATTGCGGAACCAGCTGGGCGGGATAGCCCATCGGGGCCATTTCAGGCCCTCGTACGGCGCTCGTCACGGTTGAGCACGCCGCCATGGGTAGGGCCATGAGGACGATCAGGGAACGAAGCGTTTTGGCAGAAGTCATCGGATGAACTCGCTTACTCAGGATCATTGGGCGAAAGCCAAGCGGCGCGAGCTAGGGTCTCGGCGAACTTGGGCGGCTTCCGGACCGATCAGGGCCTTGCCCGGACCCGTCGCCACCGCTTCGATGGATTTTTTGGAGCTGGTATTTTGCAAAGTAACAAGCTCGCCTACAGCCGCATTGGCCATGGCCTTGGCTTCAAGGTTGAGGATTATGCTGCCATCGCGATAGGTCACCTGCACCAGATCATCGCGGCGGATAACCAACGGTGCCAGAAGATCACGTGCAGAGACGGCTTGGCCCGTGCGCAGGGGGCGCTTAACGCTCAGACCAATCACATCGTCGGCACTGCGCGGCGCATCGCTTGGCACGGCCTGAACCAGCACTTGGCTATAGGTCAGGTCTTCCGCCTGGAGGATATCGCCCGAGGACAGGCTGCGGCTGTAGGTCAAGACTTCGGTCATGGCCGCTGAAGCCGAGCGAGCGGTCGTGACGGGCCGTGTTGTCGGTGCGACTGGTGCGGCCTCGAGCCCGGATCGGACGATCAGACGGCGCAGGCCCGTACTGTTGGACCAATCGAGGCCATAACGCTGTGCGAGGCGTTGAACCTCGGTGGCATCGAGCACCTGATTGCGGCCCGGTTCGACGCCGTTGGCGACCACCACCTTGCCCGCTGGCCCCGTATTGTCGAACAGGTCGCTGAGCGTAACCTGGCCGTTGCCATCGACCAATTCGCTGCGCAGGGTGACCGGCTGTCCGGCAAGGGCCGAACTGCTGATCAAGGTGGCGACGAGACTGATAGCGATGGCGACGGCGCGCATAGCTCTAGCCCTTCAGCTGTGAAGCCGCGGCCAACATCTGGTCGCTGGTGGTGATGACCTTGGAGTTCATCTCATAGGCCCGCTGGGCCACGATCAGGCTGGTAATTTCGGTCACCGCGTCAACGTTGGAGGCTTCGGTATAGGCCTGCATGATCTTGCCGACCCCTTCGACGCCCGGCGTACCGATCACGGCCGCGCCCGATGCGCCGCTTTCGAGGTACATGTTGCCCCCGATGGCTTCGAGGCCTGCCTCATTGAAGAAGGTCGCCAATTGGAGCTGGCCGAGAAGAACTGGAGCGGTCGAGCCCGGCTGTACGATTTGAACCTGCCCACTGGCGGAAATAGAAATGTCCGTGGCATTTTGCGGAATGGTGATGGCGGGCTGAACCAGATAGCCGTCCTTGGTCACCAACTGCCCTTGGTCATTCTTCGAGAAATTTCCGGCCCGCGTATAGCCGGTTTCCCCCGAAGGCATCAGGACCTGATAGAAGCCGCGACCATCAATGGCCATGTCGAGCTTGTTACCGGTCAAGGTTGGCGTGCCCTGCTCGGTGATCCGGTAGATGGCTCCGGCCTTGACGCCTGAACCGATCTGAATACCGGTCGGGACGATGGTCCCCGTATCAGACGACTGAGCGCCCATCCGCTCGACGTTCTGATAGAGCAGGTCTTGGAATTCCGCCCGCTGACGCTTGAAGCCAATCGTGTTCATGTTGGCAATGTTGTTGGAGATAACTTCAACGTTGGTCTGCTGCGCAGACATGCCCGAGGCGGCGGTGCGAAGAGCTCTCATTTCGGCAATTCCTGATCTTGGGTCATGGGGTTCAGCTCATCTTGCCAAGGCGTGCGATGGCATTTTCGGAGAGCTTGGTGGTTTGTTCGACGAGGCGCGCCATGCGCTCATAGGCACGGCTCACCTCGATCATCTCGGTAATTTCTTTGATGGCATTGACGTTTGAGCCTTCGAGCATCCCCTGATGCATCTGGGCCGTGGTGGCCGGGGTCGGCTGGACATTTGAGGTGTTGCGATAGAGGCCGTCGCCCATCTTTTCGAGGTTGGACATTGAGGCGAACTGAACCGGACGAATCGCCCCGATGCGCTGACCGGCTTGGCTGATAATGCCGTCCTTGCTGATGCTGAGCGGTCCCTTCTGGGTATCGACCAAGATCGCGCCGCCATCGCCGACCAACTGATCGCCCCGTTGCGTGGTCAGGCGGCTGCCAGCGTCGAGCGTGAAGCGTCCATCACGGGTGTAGCGCGGGCCATCAGCCGTATCGATCTGGAAAAAACCTTCGCCCTCTATGGCAATGTCGAGGCTGTTTCCCGTTGTGCGAAGCGAGCCTTGGCTAAAGTCGCGCGCAAGGCCGGTGTCCAGCACGAACTTGACCGGGGCAGGGCCGCCAAGCGTCTTGGCGGGGCTCTCTGGCTTTTCTTCTAGGATGAGTTGCTCGACCTTGAAGCCGACCGTGTCCTGGTTGGCGATATTGTTAGCGACCACATCCATTTGTCGGCGCAAGGTCATCTGGCGCGACAGTCCGACATACATAGCATTATCCATGGCGCGCTCCTTTTCCTCTTGAGCCAGATTTTTCTCAGGGGTCCATGCAAAGGGCGGGCCAGTTTGAAAGTTGAACCATTTCAATGTAGAGTGTGGTTAATTTTCGCTTAGCAAGCGGGTTTGACCCGGCAAGTCCTGCCGAAAAGGGTGTGGCTTAAAAACCCATCCTTAACCCGTGTAAGCAATGTATAAAGAAGTGTAGTGCATAGATTCTCGCAAAGGCTCTTTAGCCGCGAGATTTGAACACGGACAGCGGTGAGACAATGGCCAAAGACAAAGCCAAGAACAAAGAGGCTCCTGAGGGCGAAGCCGCAGAAGCCGTCGAAGGTGAAGAGGGCGCGCCTGCGAAGAAAAAGCTTCCGGTTCTTTTTATTGCGATCGGCGTGGCTGTGGCCCTTGTTCTGGGCGGCGGCGGCACGGCGGCCTTTTTGATCTTTGGGAAGAAGAAACCGCCTGAAGCCCATGGCGAAAAGAAGCCTGAGAAGAAAGAAGAAAAGAAAAAAGAAGGCAAGGAGGGCGAGGGGGCCAAGCCGGTCGGTATCGTCAAGGAGGGACCCGACGGGGTAACCTTCTACACCATGCCTGACATCACGGTGAACATGCAGTCCCCGGATAATCGTCCGACCTATATCAAGTTAAAATTGACGCTCGAACTGCCGAATGCCGAACTTGTTGATGTGTTGGAGCCGAACATGCCGCGGATGCAGGACATGTTCCAATCCTTCCTGCGCGAGCTGCGGCCTGAAGATATGCAAGGCAGCCAAGGCAATTATCAATTGCGGATGGAAATTCAGCGCCGGGTCAATCTGATTATTGCCCCGGCGAAAGTGAATGCAGTGCTGATCGAGGAGATGTTGATCAGCTAAGGGTGTTATCCTAGCCGAACGGGAATCATGGCTGACGAAAACGAACCCTCGACTGATTTGAACGCTGGCGGCAATCCAGCGAACGCCGCCGATGGCTTGGCTGGTGGTCAGGAACCCTTGCCCGGTGCTGAGCGGATCCTGAATCAAGAAGAGATCGACAGTCTTCTCGGCTTCTATCTCAATGATGACGACGATGACGAAAATACCGGCATTCGGTCGATCATCAATTCGGCTCTGGTCAGCTATGAGCGGCTGCCCATGCTCGAGATCGTCTTTGACCGCCTTGTGCGGTTGATGACCACGAGCCTGCGCAATTTCACCTCTGACAATGTCGAAGTGTCGCTGGACAGCATCTCGTCTATCCGGTTCGGAGACTACCTCAATTCCATTCCACTGCCTGCCATCCTCGCCGTCTTTCGCGCCGAGGAACTGGACAATTACGGGCTTCTGACCGTCGATTCCAACCTGATCTATTCCATCGTCGATGTGTTGCTCGGCGGTCGTCGTGGTACGGCGGCCATGCGGATTGAAGGGCGTCCCTACACCACCATCGAACGGGCGCTGGTCCAGCGGATGATCGAAGTGATCTTGGCCGATGCCAAGCTGGCCTTTGAACCCCTGACCCCCTTGACCTTTAATCTGGATCGTCTGGAGACCAATCCTCGGTTTGCTGCTATCGCCCGTCCTGCCAACGCGGCCATTCTGGTTAAGCTGCGGATCGACATGGAAGACCGGGGTGGTCGCGTCGAGCTACTCTTGCCTTACGCCACGCTCGAGCCCATCCGCAAAATGCTGTTACAGCAGTTTATGGGTGAAAAGTTTGGCCGCGATAATATCTGGGAAAGCCACCTTGCGACTGAGCTTTGGACCACCCAGATGGAGGTCCGCTGCGTCCTGGATGAGCAGAAGATCAATCTTCAACGGGTTCTGGACTTCAAGGTGGGTGATACGCTGATGCTCAATGCAACAGCCGACAGCCTTGTTGAGCTGCGGGCTGGAACCATCCCCCTGACCCAAGGCCGCATGGGTCGGCGTAACCACTCCATCGCCGTTCGGGTAGAGACCTCGCTGTCGGAATCGACAAAGAGGGCCATTCGGAAGGACCTATGAGCCTGATCCCGATCGTCCTTAATGTCTTGCTGGCAGTGTTGCTCATGGCAGCGCTCTTGGTCGGTTGGCGTCTAGAGCGCCGACTGAAGGAGTTGCGTCAGAGCCACCTTGGCTTCGCCAAGGCGGTGCAAGAGTTGGATGTGGCCGCCCTGCGCGCTCAGGCGGGTCTTGATCAGTTGCGCATAGCAGCGGATGAGGCGGGAGATGTTTTGGGCGACCGGCTAATCCGGGCGCGGGAAATGTCTGAAAAACTGCAATCCATGATCTCAATAGCCCAAAAGGTCAGCCAAGAGCGACGCCCCGTGCCAGAACCACCGGTTCGCGTCCGCGCACGCAGTCAGCCCGACACGTTGCAACTCTCGCCCGCCGATCGCGTGCCTGCTGCCCCAGCGCCGCGCAGCCGTATGCCCTTGATGGAAATGGACGATGATCTCTTCACCGGACCAGACCTGTCAGAGGCCGATTCCGAGCCCAATCCCCAGCCCAAAGCCGCCCAATCGCGGCGTAACCTTTTCGGAGGTCGTCGATGAGGCCCATCCCTCGTATCCTGCCTATTATTGCTGTGACCATCGGTGGCGTGCTGGCGATCAACGCCCTGTCGGGTGTGAGGGATCTGCCGCAGTTGATGTCAGGCGCGAAGGCCTTTGCTCAAGGCGTAACGGGAGCCAAGCCTGATGCGGCGAAGGCAGCGCCTGCAACGGCTGCTGCGGCTGCCAAGCCTGGTGAAAAGCCAGCGGTGCCTATGGATTCTGCTAAACTTGCGCAGGCGGCCGTAACACCGGCTGAGGGTGGCGAAATGCAAATGGCCGCCAATACCGCAAACAGCCCCTATTCCGGCTCCATATTGGCAGCGAGCAAGTCCGGTGCCTTGGCCGCTCCAGCCACCAAATCGGTTGCTAAGTCTGCCGCGATCTGTGCGCCGACAGCGGCTGAACTGGCCAAAGAGGCGGGTATGTCGCCCGCTGAACTGCGTGTTTTGCAGAGCCTAGGGACGCGCAGGGGCCAGTTGGACCAGCGCGAGAAGGATCTTGATGTCCAACTCCAACTTTTAGCCGCAGCGGAAGCAAAGCTCGACGGAAAGATTAAGTCGCTCAATGGCCTAAAGGGTCAGGTTCAGTCCTTGATTGGCCAGGCCGATGCACAGCAGCAGGCAGAAAATGATCGCTTGATCCGCGTCTATGAGACCATGAAGCCCAAGGATGCTGCGGCTCGTTTCAGCCTGTTAGACGACAGTGTACGCATCCCCATCGCTCTGAAGATGAAGGAAAAATCGCTCTCGGCCATCCTAGCACAGATGTCGCCGCCGGACGCGAAGGCCCTGACGGAGCGGCTCGCCAACCGATTTGCCGCTGCTCGCGCAGTGGCAGATGCACGCGCCGCAGTATCCGCAACGCCTCCGGCCAAGCCTGCCGCGGCTGCTCCGGCAAGGGCTGCACCACGTTCGGCGGGCTAGAGCAAATCCTATGGTCCTGACGTCTAACCGTCGAAGCAGATTGAAGGCCAGCGTCGCGCTGGCCTCTATGCTTGCGGTCGCCATATCTCCATCGAGTGTGGCTCAGGTCCGTACGTCACCAGCACCAGCACCAGCATTAGGCTCTCAGGCTATTGGGCCTCTTGATGTTCGCGTCGCCAAGAGTGAAGCCTTTTCCCGGGTCGAGTTTCGATGGTCGGTGCCGACACGCGCGACCATCAGTCGGGACGGGCAAGCCATTCTGGTTCGGTTCAATCGAAATGCGAAGCCGGACATTTCGCGTCTAAGGGTCAGTCCACCGCCCTATATCAAGACCGCAGTCGCCAAGACGGTTGGCACAGGTTTGGAAGTCAGGATCGAACTGACCGACGACGCTGATTTTATTTCCGGTCAGGCCGACGGCGGTAGCTACATCAATATCTTCAAGCGCCAAGATCCGGAGGCGAAGGCAGCAGCCACCGAGGCGGCGCAACTCGATCCGGTTTCAGACGTCGCCGCAGATGGCGCTGGAGCGAGTCGGCAGGATCCCCGACCAGACAATGGTATCGTACCGGTCTCTGGGAAGGTCGAGAACGGACAGTCGGTGCTTCGGTTCGCTTGGAAGGCCCCGCTGGGCGCGGCTATATTCCGTCGCGGCGACGCGCTTTGGATTGTCTTCGATGGCAAGGCCCAACTGGATCTGTCCAAGGTCGCCAGATCGTTGCCGCAGGTTCGCGATCTTCGGGCTGTTCAGGGCGATGACTATACGGCCCTCAGGCTGGTCGTGCCTCAGGCGACTTCGGTCAATGCCAGCGCTGAGGGGCCCGTCTGGGCTGTCGGTATTGGGCCCTCATCAGCGGCGGCCTCAACCTTGATCAGGGTCGGACGGGACGAGCGAGGCGTACCCCCCAGCCTTACGGCGGCTGTGGCGGGCGCAACCCGTGTGGCGTGGATCAATGATCCTGTGGTCGGAGACCGAATCGGCGTCATCACCGCCCTCGCCCCCGCAAAGGGCCTGCCGTCGCGGCGAGACTATGTCGAAGCGGCCTTTTTGCGCTCGTCGCAGGGCCTCGCCATTGAACCCTATGTTGACGACCTCGAGGTCTATGTCACGGGCGATATTGTTCGAATTGGTCGACCGAGGGGCCTAGCCCTCTCAGGCAATGCGGCGGCGAAGCAAATTGCTGCTCAGTCCGGTGCCCCTCAACCGGCGGCCATGCCGGCGTTAGTCGATTTTAAGAGTTGGTCTGAAACCGGATCGGGCGGATTTTTGGGGCGTTACCATGCCTTGATGGAGGCTGCGACCGACGAGGCTACCAAAAATAAGGATGGCGACGTCACAGCGCGGATGGCGATGGCACGATTTCTAATCGGCTCTGACCTGTCCTTCGAAGGCATCGGCATGCTCAATCTGGTGGCTAAGGTCAACCAGACAATGATGGGTAATGCCGAATTTCGGGGGCTTCGTGGTGCCGCCAAGGTCATGGCGGGGCGTTATAAAGAAGCCTCAACAGATCTTGCGTCTCCAGTTCTGCAAGGCGACCCGTCCAGTGCGCTCTGGCGGGGATATATCGCCTATAAGCAAGGCCAATGGCCCGAAGCCCGAGAGCAGTTTCAACAGGGCATGCCAGCCATCAGGCTGTTTCCGCCGACTTGGCAGGCGCGATTTGCCAGGGCCAATGCCGAGGCCACATTGGCGGCGGGTGATGTTGAGGGGGCCCGGACCCTATTGCGCGGTGCCCAGATTTCCGGCGTCGATATTGTCGAGACCTTGAAGACCTTACTGGTTCAGGCTCAGATTTTTGAAGCCATGGGTGATGCGTCCCGAGCGATGCGCATGTTCGACGCCCTTGCGCGCGCGCGGACGGAAGAGGTTAGCTCGCCGGCTCTGCTCAATGCCACGCGGATCAAGCTCGACCGAGGTTTAATCACGCCACCAACGGCTGCGGGAATCTATGACGGCCTTCGCTATCGCTGGCGCGGCGATGCCAATGAGTTGAAAACGATCCGTACGCTGGGTGAACTCTATGTCAGCTTGGGTCGTTACAGAGAGGCGCTAGATGTGCTGCGCTCGGCGGGCAATCGTCAGCCCGACATGCCGGACTCTCAGGCCATTCAGAGCCAGTTGAGTAACGCCTTTAGGGCCCTGTTCCTCGACGGTGATGCCGATGGCTTGGAGCCTATTCAGGCCCTTGCCTTGTTTTACGACTTTAAAGAATTGACCCCAATGGGTGCCGATGGCGACCTGATGGTCCGGCGTCTCGCAAGGCGATTGGTCGATGTTGACCTGTTGGATCAGGCGGCTGAGCTATTGAAATACCAAGCCGATGAACGTCTAGACGGTGTGCCGCGTGCGGTGGTCGCCACCGATCTGGCCCTGATCAATCTAATGAACCGCAAGCCTGAGCAGGCCCTTTTGGCGATCAACAGTTCACGCACGACCGTTTTGCCGACCTCGTTAAACGCTGAACGACGGATAATCGAGGCCAAGGCTTTGGTCGCTGTCGGCCGGATGGATCAGGCGCTCGAAATTCTGGAAAATGATAAGAGTGCAGATGCCAGCGAGGTGAGAGGCGATGTCGCTTGGCGACAGCGAGCATGGCCACAGGTCGGCCCTGTCTTTGAAAGAAGCCTTGGAGATCGTTGGAAGGCGACGACGACGCCTTTGACCGAAGAGGATGAAACCCGGCTCCTTAGAGCGGCGATTGGCTACAGTCTGGCCGGAGATGATGCGTCTCTGGCGCGATTAAATCAGCGTTTCACGCCCTTTGTGAACGGTTCCAAGCAGGCCGACGCCTTAAGGGTCGCACTCGTCGGCCTCGATGGCGACACAACGACGGCGGACTTCGCTCAGAAGGTCTCAGACAATGAAATCTTTGCCGGCTGGGTCGATAAGATGAAGCAGCGGTTCCGCGATCGAGCGCCGCCCTTAACCTCACGAAATACAAGAGCGGCAGCACCGGCGCGCCCGGCGGCTTAACCGGTCGGCTTGGATTAACCAGGCGGCGGTATTCGGCCCTGATTGAAACTCTCTACAAGGGAGCCACAGACCAGTCCCCATCCATCAACCAGAACGAAGAAGATCAGTTTGAACGGCAGTGATACGACCGCTGGCGGCAACATCATCATACCCATACTCATCAAGATACTGGCCACCACCAGATCGATGACCAAGAACGGGATGAACAGCAAGAAGCCGATCTCGAACGCGCGCTTCAATTCGCTGATCATGAAGGCGGGCGTCAGGACATGCAGGGGCGTATCGGCGCGCGTTTCAGGCCGATCGATCTTGGACAGGCGGATGAAGAGTCCAAGATCCTTATCGTCGACTTGACCGAGCATGAAGGTCTTGACCGGGGTAGCTGAGGCATCAAAGGCATCCGGCAGCGACATCTGCTGGTCCATCAAGGGCTTGATACCCGCCTCATAGGAGGCCTCGAAGGTGGGGGCCATAACAATGGCGGTTAGGAATAGGGCTAAGCTGACGATCACAGCATTGGGCGGGCTTTGCTGCAGACCAATGGCCGTGCGCAAGAGCGACAGGACCACAACAATTCGCACAAATGCTGTGGTCATGATCACAATGGAAGGGGCCAGTGACAGGACCGTCAAAAGCCCGATCAACTGGACCACACGCTCGGTCAGGCCTGCGCCACTGCCCAGATTGATGTTCAAGGCCTGCGCTGCGGCGATAGCGGGTGCTGCCATCGAAACGAGGGTAGTCAGGAGCGCAATGAGACCAATGCGCTGGAGGCTGAAGCTGGAATCAGGACGCATCAGGCCGCAGGCTCCGTCTGGTCATGCGTGGAAGGGGGAAGGGGAGCCGGTCCCGTCGGATGCTCCACCAAGATCTTGCCGTCGCCAAGCAACAGCAACTTCTCCTCTTGATCGACGCGGATCAGGACGAGGCGGCGTTGGGGATCAAGCATTAGGCTCTCGATCACGGCCAACCGCTTGGGCGCGGACTTAATAGATTGCAGCCGAGCCAAGGCGTCGGGACCAAATCGGCGCATGCCGACGGCAACGAGGCCCAGCAGGGCCAGCGTTACACCGAGGGCCAGCAACATACGGATGATCTCAACCATGGACTTGACCTGATCCGACATGATGAATCGGCCACGAATGGCCAACGCGCTAGGATTTGAACCAAGCTGATTAACGCCTGATTAACCCTGTTCGTTCATCTTTTGCCAATGGACATCAACGGAATTCCTTTATTTTCGATATTAAAGAGCCGCTTGGGATATCTGTCCCAGCGTCAGACTTTGATTTCGCAAAATGTTGCGAACGTAAATTCGCCGGGATTTGTCGGAAAAGATCTGAAACCCTTTGTAATTCCAGACAAAAGTTCGGCCGCTGGCCGTCTTCAGTTGACGGGGGCTAACGCCGCCGCTGGACCGGCCCGAACGGCTGCTGGCCACATGCAAGGCACGGTTCCGAACACGGGTGGTCAAGGAAAGCCTCAGAATGCCCCTGATTCTGAGACCCGACTCGATGGCAACAAGGTCGTGTTGGAAGAGCAGATGATGAAGATGACCGATGCGCGGATGAATTATGACGCCGCGGTGACCTTCTATCAAAAGTCCCTCGGGCTTTTGCGGATGGCGTCTAGGGCGCCAGGACGTTGATGGGTAGGCGAGGTTAAACCATGGCGGACCCAAAATTCCCTTTGACGTCGACAGGATCGGCGATGGCTGTTGCGACCTCGGCCTTGCGGGCTCAGCAGGCGCGGATGCGGATCATCGCTGAGAACCTTGCTAATGCGGAGTCGACATCCAAGACGCCGGGGGGGGATCCCTACCAACGTCAGATTCCAATCTTTCAGCCCCAGCGCCTGTCAAACGGTGTGCAAGGCGTTCGGATGACCAAGGTCGAGCCGGATAACAGCGATTTCAAGACTGAATATGACCCCAGTCACCCGTCAGCCGATGCCAAGGGCTATGTCAAAATGCCGAACGTCGATTCCCTGATTGAAGCGATGGACATGCGCGAGGCCCAACGCGCCTATGAAGCCAATCTCAATGTGATCGAAACGGCGCGGGCGATGCAGTCGCGCACGCTTGATCTCCTGCGCAAATAGACGAGGACAGATAAATGGTCGCTCCCCTAATTGCTGCCAAAGCCTACGCAGCCGCTCAATCCCAAGCGGGAAAAGGTTTGGGTGGTATGGGCGACGATGCCGCTGCGGGTCTAACCGGCGGCGGCGGGTTTGGAGATCTGGTCAAGAACGCCATGAACGAGGTGATGCAGTCCTCTCGTTATGCCGAAACCCAGATGAAGGCGCAGGTCCAGGGTAAGGCGGAGTTGCTCGACGTCGTCACCGCCATCTCCTCGGCCGAGGCGAGCCTTGAGACCGTGATGGCCGTTCGCGATCAAGTGATTTCGGCCTATCAAGAAATCATGCGGATGCCGATCTAACGCCGTTTGGAGTAACGGCTTGGCGGGACATTAAGATTCTATTAACCCTGTTTGGCCCAAGGCTCGCTAAGGTTAAGGTCAGTCTGTTTTTTGAGTCGAAAGGTCGTCTCCATGACCGGTAATGAAGTGATCGATGTGGCGCGCGATGCCATCTGGCTGGCCATCGGCATGTCGGCACCGATCATGATTGTCGGACTGGTCGTCGGTATCGGCATCGGTCTTTTTCAGGCCTTGACCCAGATTCAAGAAGCAACCCTCGTCTTTGCCCCCAAGATCTTGGCGATCTTTGTCGCAATGTTGCTGTTCTTGCCGTTCATGGGGGCGTTGATGGGTGACTTCATGCGCAAGATCGCCGCCAGAATCGCCGGGATGTAGCGCTTGGAAAGCTACGCCACCGCCCAACAGGTCTATGTGGCCGGTCTGGTCTTTGCACGCGTCGCGTCGATGATCATGCTGATGCCCGGGCTAGGCGAGGCGTCCGTTTCTCCCCGTATCCGCCTAGCCTTCGCTCTCGTGACGGCTATTTGCGTGGCTCCGATTGCCGCGCCGCACCTTCCGCCCCTATCGACCACAGTCGGCGGTCTTACGGGGCATGTCCTGAGAGAGGTGATTATTGGTCTCATGCTCGGCGCGATCCTGCGCCTGTTCATGTCGTCCTTGGCCATCGCTGGGGAAATAATCTCGATCCAGACCACCTTAGCCTTCGCTCAGACCGCGAACCCTCTACAGGCTCAGCCAGGCACCTCGGTCACCGCCTTTTTGAGTGTGTTGGGCCTGACCCTGATCTTTGCAACCAACCTGCATCATCAGTTCCTGACGGCGATGGTCCATTCCTACACCCTGTTTGAGCCGACCAGAGATGTGCCGATGGGCGATGCTGTAAAGCTGGCGATCAACACAGTCAGTCAATCCATTGCTCTGGGTGTCCAGCTTTCGGCACCAGTAATTGTCTTTTCAGTGGTGTTCAACATTGCCACAGGCCTGATTGGCCGGGTCATGCCACAGTTCCAAATTTTCTTTGTCGCAACGCCCCTGAGCGTGTTGATCGGTCTGTCCTTGCTCGCCTTAAGCATTAGCTTGATCGGGCTTGTCTGGATCTCGCGATATGAAGCCTTCCTACGCGTGTTTCTCTAGGGACGCGGCGGCATGGCAGAGGATCCGGAGTCCCAAACAGAAGAACCCACCGACCGAAAACTTAGTCAGGCGCGGGAAAAGGGTGATGTCGTCAGATCGATGGACATACCCCAAGCCGCGACCCTCGCCGCCATAACGGCAACCATCGCTTGGGCGGGCAGCTGGATGATGCAGTCCATCGCCAACTCTATGCTGCCCTTCTTGGCCCATCCAGACCAGATGGATCTGACCGGTCACGGCACAATCAACGTCATGAAGACGGCCGTGGGGTCGATGCTACCGGTCTTGGGTGTCATCTTTGCAGTGACAGTGCTTGCCGGTGTCACAGGATCTATCGCCCAGACAGGCTTTATGTTCACGCCGTCCAAGCTGTTTGAAGGCGGCCTGTCCCGTCTCAATCCGCTGGAAGGGTTCAAGCGCCTCTTTGGCGTCGACGCCCTGATCCAGTTCGTCAAGTCGTTCGTGAAGGTCATCATCTTGGCGATTCTCGCCTGGTGGATTCTCGAGCCACACGCCATGCAGATGACGCAACTGGCACAGTTGGCACCGGCCGCTATCATTCCCTTAACTTGGGACATCCTCAAGGGGCTGCTCTATGCGGTGTTGATCATGCTGACCTTTGGGGCTGGGATCGATTGGTTCATCCAGCGCCAGCGGTTCATGAAGCGCATGCGGATGAGCAAGCAGGAGGTCAAGGACGAGAATAAGCAGTCCGAAGGTGACCCCCAGATCAAGGCTCGCCTGCGCCAGATCCGGATGCAGCGCGCGCGTCGCCGCATGATGTCTGATGTGGCCAAGGCGACCGTGGTGGTCATGAACCCGACCCACTATGCCGTCGCCTTGCGTTACGAGCCCGGTGTCACCGCAGTTCCGATGTGCGTGGCCAAGGGTATGGACCTTCTGGCCTTGAAAATCCGCGAGGTTGCTGAAGAGGCTGGTGTGCCGGTCATCGAAGACCCGCCACTGGCTCGCGCGCTCTTCGCCACCGTCGAGATTGATGAGACCATCCCCAAAGAACAGTATGAGGCGGTGGCCAAGGTGATCGGCTTCATCATGGGCAAGAAGCAGGCCCGCAGCCGTGCCCGCACATCGCCGCGCTAGGCCCGATCGGTTAGATTTTATCCATCGGTCTTAATCAGATGACTACGCACTGGCCCTATCTATTATGCAGATAGTCTAGAACAGGAGGGGCTGACTCCCTCAGTCATGCGCCTGAAGGATCGTGTCGGGCAGAAGGACAAACGCTTTCGATGGATAGGACGCCACGCCATTCGGTAAGCCATCGGCCGGGTAGGCCCGCAAGGCTCTCCGGTCTTGTGCCGATCTTAGCCGGTCTGTGCTTTCTGGGGGCCGTTGCCTTCGCTGCCTATCCCGCCATCCGGGTTGGGGCTTCAAGCCTTGGAGGCCTAATGCTTCTGGTTGGTCTGGCCGGGGTTGTTTCCATTGGTTTTTTTGCCTTTTCGGGCAATCCCATAGGCTCTGGACAAAGCGAAGAGACCAGCGAGGCGGAGGTTCGCGAAACCCTGGTCCATGCCCTGAATGAACCGGCCGCAGTTGCCGCTGACGATGGCCGCATCTTGGCCGCCAATCCGGCTTGGCGCTTGATTTTGGGGCAAGGCACGCGCTTGCCCAAGGCCGGTAAGGATGCCTCCAGCCTGTTTACCGCCCTGACCGCGGCCCGGCGCGGCGAGGTGGGGTCTGCTCAGGTGCGTGCCGATGGTGAAGATCATCCGGTTCAGGTCTCGACCCTCGCAGCCTCAGCCAAGGGGCGTCGATCCTATCTCATTCGCATGACCGGACTGGGCTTGGCCGAGCCGCGTCGCCTTTCGGGGCCGCAGGGGCAACTGACCGATGCGAGCCTCGATATTCCGGCCTTGCCTGCGCCACCGCTCGATCTGGCCATCGGACGGAATGAGGGCCCAGCAATGCTCGATGCCTTCGCATCAGCCGCGCCCTTTGGCGCTGCCCTGCTCGACGGTGCTGACCCTTTGAATGCTCAGATCCTCCAGACCAATGCCGCCTTTAGCGCCATTACCGGAGCCCTGTCTGAGGGCACATGCTTTGGCGACCTGATCGAGCCGGGCTCACGCGCGGAGGCCCAGCAGCGGATCGCGGCGGGGCAGGCCGGTCCGGTCGAGGTTCGCTTGACCGCCAATCCCAGCGGCATTGCCCACCTCTATCTGACAAGGGCCGATGGGCGGATCATTGCCTATCTGATGGATGTGTCTGAGCAAAAGCAGGTCGAGCTCCAGCTCGCACAGTCGCAAAAGATGCAGGCCATTGGTCAGTTGGCGGGCGGTGTCGCGCACGACTTCAACAATCTGCTGACAGCTATCCAGTTGAGGTTAGATGAACTTCTCCATCGTCATCCTGTCGGCGATCCATCCTATGAAGGCCTGACCGAAATTCGCCAGACCGGCGTTCGGGCAGCCGATCTGGTGCGCAAGCTCTTGGCCTTCTCGCGCAAGCAAACAGTTCAGCGCGAAATTCTCGATCTTGGCGAACTGATCAGCGAGTTTTCGGTCCTGCTGCGCCGCCTGCTGCGTGAGGACGTCAAGCTTGAGACCGACTATGGCCGCAACCTGCCGCTGGTTCGGGCCGATAAGAGCCAGCTTGAAACGGCGGTCATGAACCTTGCGGTCAATGCACGTGATGCGGTCCGCGCTCAGGGCGGTGGGGTCGTTAGCATCCGCACCGCGCGCCTCAGCGCCAGCCAAGCCCGCGGCCTGGGCTATGCTCCGGATCGCCCCTCGACGGCAGAGGTGGCCATGATTGAGGTTTCGGACAATGGTCCAGGCATTCCGCCTCTGGTCCTGTCGAAAATCTTCGATCCCTTCTTTACGACCAAGCCGGTGGGTGAGGGCACGGGCCTAGGGCTGGCGACCGTCTATGGGATCGTCAAGCAGGCCGAGGGCTGGATTCACGTCGATAGTGGGCTCGGCCGAGGCGCGACCTTTCGCATCTTCTTGCCGGTCTATGTGCCCGCTGCCGGTGCGCCTGCCCAGGCTCCAGCGGCGGCCAAGCCTAAGCCGGTGGCGCGTGATCTTTCAGGCGCGGGCCGTATCTTGTTTGTCGAAGACGAGGATGCGGTCCGCAGCGTCGCCGCCCGTCTGCTCCGCGCGCGAGGTTATGAAGTCATCGAGGCCGGTGATGGTGAGGAGGCCTTGCTCTTGGCGCAGGAGCACGCTGGAACCATCGACCTCTTGATCAGCGACGTGATCATGCCCGGCATTGATGGCCCGACCCTATTGAAGAAGGCACGGCCCTATCTCGGCTCTGCGCCCGTTATGTTTATCTCGGGCTATGCGGAGGCGGAGTTCTCAGATTTGCTAGAAGGCGAGACCGGCGTGACATTCTTACCCAAGCCCCTGGATATCAAGGCCTTGGCTGAGCGGGTTAAGCAACAACTGCAAGTCACCTAAGCCCTTGGTCGGCATTTGGTCTAACCCGCCGCTGAAATTGGTGTAGACAGCGCTCCAAAGGCGGCCCCTTGGCTCGCCCAAGGCTTGAGGCATTTTCGGACCTATGACACTTCGGGATTTCGGTTTTCTGGTCTTGATCTGCGTTCTTTGGGCGTTCAACACCGTACTGAGCAAGGTGGTGATCACCCAGATGGGTGTTCCACCGATGAGCTATGCTTTGGTGCGCTTTGCCCTCGTCGCCTTGATCGTCTTGCCGTGGCTATTACCAATGCCCAAGCCGCGCTTGAGGTTGCTGCTGGTCGCGCTGTTGATGGGCGGCGGAAATTTCGTCTTTCTGTTTTTAGGATTACAGACGGCCAGTCCGTCTGGTGTTGCAATTGTCAGTCAGTTGGGCGTGCCCATGACCACCATCCTTTCGGTCATGATCCTCGGTGAGACGATCCGATGGCGCCGAGGAATAGGCATCGTCCTGACCTTTGTCGGAGCCATGACGGTGATCTGGGACCCAACAGGTTTTCCAATCTCCACCGGGTTGTTGCTGATCGCCGCAGCCGCCTTCTTAGGGTCTTTGGGCGCGGTGCTGATGAAGCAGATGGAGGGCATTAAGCCCCTTCAGTTTCAAGCCTGGGTCGGGGCCTCATCGATCCTACCGCTCCTGCTGGTTTCGGCCCTTTTTGAGCAAAATCAGGTCAAGCTGATGATCGATGCCGGTTGGCCCTTCCTCGGCGCGTTGGTGTTCTCCGCCCTAGCGGTTAGCGTCTGGGGACATACGGCCTATTTCGGTTTGATTCAGAAATATGAGGCCAATCTGATCGCGCCCCTGACATTGATGACCCCGCTTTTCACCATCGGCCTTGGCGTACTGTTGACCCAAGACCATTTTGATCTGCGTATGGCGATCGGGTCGGCCATAGCCTTGCTGGGTGTCTTGATCATCGCCTTGAGGCCAAACCGCATGATGTCGCTGGCCGACCTTCTAAGGAGCCGCCTGTGAGCCTAGAGACCATCACCTGTCCGTCGCCCAATTTCGACGCCCGCAAGGGCCCGCCCGATATGATCGTGCTCCACTATACGGGCATGCAGACCGGGCCAGCGGCGTTGGAGCGGCTGTGTGACCATCAGGCGAAGGTTTCGGCTCACTATCTGATCGAGGAAGATGGCCGCGTCTTTACGCTGGTCGCCGAAGAGCGCCGAGCTTGGCATGCGGGTGTCTCGTTCTGGAAGGGCGAGCGCGATATCAACGCCGTCTCCATCGGCATCGAGCTGGTCAATCCGGGGCATGAGTTCGGCTACCGCGCCTTTCCGGACATCCAGATCGAAGCCCTGATCGCGCTGCTCGATGAGATCAGAGGCCGCTGGGAGATTGCCGATGGCCGCATCATTGGTCACTCCGATGTCGCGCCGGACCGCAAGGAAGATCCCGGCGAGCTCTTTCCTTGGGCGCGGCTCGCGGCGGCGGGCCATGGGCTGTGGGTTGAGCCGCCGGCCTCACCGGGCGCACCCTTGACCATCGGCGACGAGGGAGCAGGGGTCTTTGCCCTTCAGGCGGGCCTGACGCGCCTTGGCTATGACAGCGCGCCCAGTGGCCAGTTTGACGACAAGACGGCCGTCATCCTCAAGGCCTTTCAGCGCCATTGGCGGCCCGAACGCATCGATGGGATCGCCGACGGCGAGACCCGCGCGCGCCTTGTGCACCTGCTCCGCGCCGGGTCCTAGATCGACAGGGGCCTTGACCCCGCAGGCTGCTGGCCTCATCTGTGCGGCGGATCAGATGGCCGGGCGATCGCGGTCCTTGGAAACAGGGGTCGAGGAAAGTCCGGGCTCCACGGTGAAAAGGCGGCGGGTAACGCCCGCCGGGGGTAACCCTAGGGATAGCGCCACAGAAAGCAAACCGCCTGCGCTTCGGCGTCGGTAAGGGTGAAAGGGTGGGGTAAGAGCCCACCGCAGACCTGGCAACAGGGATGGCACGGCAAGCCCCGCTTGGAGCAAGACCAAATTGGGACGTCGCGCCTTGGTTCTCGAAAGGGGATGCAAGGCAGGGCTTCACCGGCCCGAGGCGTCCGGGTAGGTCGCGAGAACCGTCCAGCAATGGCCGGTCCAGAGGAATGATCGTCGCGCCTGCCGCAAGGTGGGCGGCACAGAACCCGGCTTACAGGCCGTCTGATCCATTTTCCCCCTCACCCAACCCTCTCCCCCAAGGGGGCGAGGGCTTTGTTTCCTTGATGCGTCATTGCGAGCGCAGCGAAGCAACCCAGGGGTCTGACACGGACCTATGGAGATGTTCCCCTAGGTTGCTTCGGCGCTACCCGCCTCGCAATGACGCGGAAAAAGATCTTTCAATCCCCCACATCCCGTGTTCCCCGCGCAGGCGGGGATCCAGACCCTTTCACACTGCCGGATCGTTCGTGGCGCATCCTCGTGCTTTGACCAGCGTGGGGTGAGGATGAATGGGAAGGGGAGGAGATGAACACCCCCCACTCCCAACCCTCTCCCCCTCAAGGGGGGAAAGGGCTTTGTTCCTCCACAGCGTCATTGCGAGCGCAGCGAAGCAACCCAGGGGTCTGACACGGACCTATGGAGATGTTCCCCTAGGTTGCTTCGGCGCGCTGCGCCTCGCAATGACGCGGAAAATAATACGGTCACTTTTCCTCATGCTGAGCCTGTCGAGGCACGAGGAAGAGGTCCTGAATTCATCAAATTTCCACCCAAATGACTTGCAGTGTCATTGTATCCCAATTCATCCCGTGTTAACCCAGTTCAGTCGTCAAGCTGGCGACCATCATCAATGAGGGGCAGGCGGGGTGTTTCTCTCGACCTTTGAGAAACAGCTGGATGCAAAGCGGCGCATTGTGGTGCCGCAGGAATTCCGTGCCTTCGCGCAATCGGTCCCGTCTGTGGTTATTCCCGCCTCAGCGGGTTTTGACGGCGTATACTGTTTCCCAGCCTTTGAAGCGGACTGTCTGGAGGCCGGTGGTCCGGCCCTGTTGGACCGCTATGCCAAGATCATGACTGAACTGGATTTCGGTGATCCGCTAAGATTGGCCCTTGAGACCTCGGTTCTCGGCGAGATGCGGCCCCTATCGTTTGATACGGCGGGACGCATCACCTTGCCTGAAAGCCTCTGCGACATGCTGGGTCTGAACGATTGGGTGTCCATCGTTGGGCTGGGCGACCGGTTTCAGATCTGGTCGCGAGAGGCGTTCCAAGCCCATCGGACCGCTCAGCGCGAAGCGGCGCGCGACGGTCTGGCGGCGCTGCGCACCCAGCAGCGCGCGTCCCAGCAAGCCTCCCGCGGGTCTGGATCATGAGCGACGTCGCGCCTCACATTCCGGTCCTGATGGCTGAGGTGATTGACGCCTTGGAGCCTGCGCCCGGTAAACTGATTATCGATGGGACCTTTGGCGCGGGTGGATATAGCCGAGCCCTTCTCGCGGCTGGGGCCGATGTCATCGCCTTGGACCGGGATCCCACAGCCGCTAGGTTTGCCGAGCCTCTAAGGGCAACGGGCCACTTTGCGCTCGTGGAGACCCGCTTTTCGCTGATGGCTCAGGCCTTGAACGCGCAGGGTCATTCCCAGTGTGACGGCGTCGCCCTCGATATTGGCGTGTCCTCGATGCAGATCGATGAGCCGGAGCGGGGGTTCTCGTTCATGCGCGACGGACCGCTCGATATGCGCATGGCGGCTCATGGCCGGACCGCTGCCGATATCGTCAATGATACGGAGCCTTCGGACCTGTCGCGGATGTTTTGGGTCTATGGCGAAGAGCGAGCCGCGCGCCGGATCGCCGCCTTTCTGGTTCGTCGTCGGGCCGAAACCCCCTTCACCAGCACCCTCGATCTGGCACAAACGGTCGAAAGAGCCGTCGGCGGGCGAAAAGGTGCACCGATACATCCCGCGACTCGCGTATTCCAAGCCTTACGCATCGTTGTGAACGAAGAGTTGGCGGAATTGGAAGCAGGCTTAGAGGCAGCAGAGCAGGTCCTGATCGAGGGTGGACGTTTAGCGGTGGTGACCTTCCATTCCTTGGAAGACCGGATCGTCAAGGCGTTCTTCACCGAGCGGGCTGGTCGTTTGCCGTCCGGGTCGCGCCATGCACCGCCAGTCCAGCGCGCTGCTGCCCCGACCTTCGATCTGATTTTCAACGGCGCTCGCGGTCCATCAGACGCTGAGCTTGCGGCCAATCCCCGCGCCCGTTCGGCCAAGCTAAGGGCCGGTGTGAGAACGGCGGCCCCGGCATGGGGGGTAATGACATGATGCTGTCCGACCTCTTTACCCGTCGATTCCGCGGCTTTCGCGTGGTTGAGCTTGGTGGCCTAGCCTTCTTCATCGTGCTGGCCCTCGGCGTCTATATGGTCAAGGCCGGAGCGGGCCGCGATCGGGCTCAGATCGCGCGGATCGAACGGCAGATTAGTGTTGAGCAGACGCGCCTTCGACTTCTGCGCGCCGAAGTCGCCCATCTTGAACAGCCCGAGCGGATTGAACGATTGGCTGCTGCCTATCTGGGTATGGGGCCGACCTCGCCCAAAAACGAGGCGACGATCGAGACCTTAGGGCTGGTCGCACTCAAGGCCCCCCTGCCGACCCCGACTGCCGCGCCCGTTCTTGTGCCGATTGAAGATGATGCGACCGGCGTTGTGGTGTCTCCCGATATTTCAGAGCCACCTGCGCCGGCCCAATCGGTCTCGGAGGCGAGGCATTGAGGCCCGATGATCTCAAGCTCTATCGTTTGCCGCCAGCTTGGCGCTGGCTGTCAGCGCGGCTGTGGAGCCTAGAGCACGCCTATGAGCGGGCATCGGCCTCTGGGCGTTTGCAAGATGATGCCCGGATCCGCATCCTGTTTGTTCTGGCCATGTTTGCAGCCGGTTTCTTGACCCTTGCCGTCGGCGCAACCCATTCGGCTCTATTTTCAGATGCGGGGAAAAATACGGGTACCTTGGCTGCCCCATCGGGCGCTCGGGCGGATCTGGTTGATCGTCATGGACAGCTCTTGGCCGTCGACCTGCCGCACTACGGGCTCTATGTCGACAGCCGCGAAATCTGGGATGTTTCTGAGACGCGTACGGCCCTTCTGGCCACCATGCCTGACCTCACCCGTGAGCGGTTGGACAAGGCCCTGCGTAGCGATCGGCGTGAATATCTGGTCGGTGGCTTGACGCCAGAACAGCGCGCAGTTGTTCATAATCTTGGCCTGCCAGGTGTGGTGTTCGAAGAGGAAAGCCGCCGGGTCTATCCGCTGGGTTCCACGGCCGCTCACATCATTGGGTTCTCCGACCGTGGCGGGGCCGGTATTGCAGGCGCTGAGTTAGCTTTGGATGACACGGTGCGTAACTTGGCCGTTGTGCCCGGTCAACCGGTACCCTTGTCCATCGATTTGAGGGTGCAGACCGCCCTTGAAGACGAATTACAGAAGAACGCCTTGAGCTTCCAAGCGACGGGTGCGGTGGGTATTGTCACCAATGTCCGCACCGGCGAGATCCTCGCCCTGGCCAGTTACCCTGACTTCAATCCCAACAGACCGGGTCTAACGCCACCCAACAATCTGCTGAACCGCGCTGCGGCTTCAGTGTTTGAGATGGGCTCGATCTTCAAGGTCTTCACAGTGGCAATGGGGCTCGATACTGGTCGAGTGACCCTCAGCACGACCTTTGATGCGACGACGCCGATCACCGTCGCGGGCCAGACCATCCATGATTTTCACGCTGAAAAGCGGGTCATGACCCTGTCGGATATTTTTCTTCACTCGTCCAACATCGGCACCGCCAAGCTGGCCCTGACGATCGGGGGACCAACAATGGAACGTTACTTCCAGTCCTTCGGCCTCTTTGCCCCTGCCAAGGTTGAATTGTCGGAAACGACCCATCCGATCTTGCCGAAACGCTGGAGTGAAAACATCGTCGCCTCGGCGTCCTTTGGCCACGCCATGTCGGTTAGCCCATTGGCGGTCGCATCAGGAATGGGCGCGATATTGAATGGCGGCAATCTGGTTCCCCTAACGATCCGCAAGGTCGAACCGGGTGCCGTGCCCACAGGTAAGCGCGTCATTTCCGAAGCGACATCCCGGTCAATGCTCGACCTTATGAGGTTGAACGTCACCCATGGAACGGGTGCCAGTGCCGAGCGCGCAGCGCCGGGCCTGCGGGTCGGCGGCAAGACAGGGTCTGCCGAAAAGGTTGTCGCTGGTCGCTATGATCGCTCCAAGCTGGTCTCAAGCTTTGCAGCCGTGTTCCCAACCGATGGCCCGATAGACTCGGATCGCTATTTCATTCTGATCCTTGTGGATGAGCCTAAGGGCAACAAGGAAAGCTTCGGATTTGCCACAGGCGGCTGGGCAGCGGCACCGGCTGTTGGGCGGGTTGCCGAGAGGATTGCGCCCTATTTGGGTGTTCGCCGCGTGGCGACAGCCACGGATGCGCCTGCGGTCACCCCGGAGCGCCTCAGCGGCGGTGAGCGCTAATGGCGCGGCGGCTTTCGCACATTGTCAAACAGTCCTTCACGGATGATCCGATGATCACCGGCGTGACCGCCGATAGCCGTAAGGTTCGGCCTGGGGTTCTGTTTGCGGCCTTGCCGGGTACCAAGATCGATGGGGCGAGCTTCATTCCCGCAGCGATCACGGCAGGCGCAGCGGCCGTTCTCGCGTCCCCCTCCATTCAAGGCCTCTCAGTTCCGGTGGTCGTCTCAGACGATGTCCGCAGGGCCTATGCCTTGGCTGCGAGCGCCTTTTGGGGCGATCAGCCAGCGGTCTGCGTGGCTGTGACCGGCACCAATGGTAAGACCTCGGTTGCGACCTTCTGTCGGCAGATTTTCCAGCGCCTTGGCCATCGCGCAGCAAGTATGGGTACGCTTGGCGTCACGATAGGCGATCCTGTCACCGGCGATCAGCAGATCACACCGCCAGGCCTGACCACGCCCGATGCCGCCGATGTGGCGGAGTTGATGGCTAAGGTCGCAGCCATGGGGGTGACCCATATGGCGCTGGAGGCCTCGTCTCATGGTATTGATCAACGCCGGTTGGATGGGGTCCACCTGAAGGCCGCTGGGTTTTTGAACCTGACCCAAGATCATCTGGACTATCACGGTGACATGGCCAGCTATGGCCGGGCCAAGCTACGCCTGTTTGAAACCCTTCTGCCGCGGGGTGGCACTGCGGTTCTGAACGCGGATAGTCCGGCCTTTGATCGCTTCGCTGCCGCTGCGGTGATGGCCGGTCAGACCCTACTGAGCGTCGGCGAGCAGGGCCAAGGTTTGAGGCTGGTTGAGCGCACCCTTCTCTCCAACGGCCAACGGCTGATCGTTCGGGCGGGCGGACAAGACCACGTTGTCAATCTTCCGTTAGCCGGGGCGTTCCAAGCGGCCAACGCGTTGGTGGCGGCGGGCCTGTGTATCGCGGCAGGCGAGGATGTTGCGGCAACCTTGGCGGCCCTTGAGCATATCAAGGGCGCTGCGGGACGCCTGCAGCTTGTGGGTTCCAAAGCCTCGGGCGGCGAGGTCTATGTCGACTATGCCCATACGCCGGATGGTTTGCAGACCGTACTTGAGGCCTTGCGGCCCCACACGTCAGGGCGTCTGATCGTCGTCTTTGGCGCGGGTGGTGATCGGGACCGGACCAAGCGTCCGCTGATGGGTGAGATCGCCGCGCGTCTTGCTGACCTGGCCATCGTCACCGACGACAATCCGCGCTCTGAGGAGCCCGCTTCAATTCGCGCGGCCATCCTGGCTGCTGCCCCGGGAGCCTTGGAGATCGGTGATCGTCATCTTGCGATCCAAAAGGCCGTTGGTCTGCTCGGCGAGGGGGATGTTCTGGTCATTGCGGGCAAGGGCCATGAGCAGGGTCAGACCATAGCCGGTATCGTTCATCCTTTTGATGATGTGTCCGAAGCCGCCGCTGCCCTCGGGCTGGAATCTTTGGCATGACCGGCCCGCTCTGGACATCTGCCGAAATTGCTAAGGCCACGGGCGGCCAAGCCGTCGGTGCCGACTTTGAGGTCATGGGCCTGTCCATCGATACGCGCTCCATCGACAAGGGCGATCTGTTCATCGCCTTGGCGGGCGTGCGAGACGGCCATGAATTTATCGAGCAGGCGCTTGCTAAGGGGGCGGCGGGGTCGCTGGCGTCTCGCGCAGTGGCAGGTTCCGCCGTGTTGGTTCCCGATGTTCTGGTCGGATTGGAGCAGATGGGTATTGCCGCGCGCAATCGGGCAAGTGCAGCCCTTCGAGGGGCCATCACAGGCTCGGTCGGCAAGACCAGCCTGACCCAAGCGGTGTCCAAGGGTTTGGCTATGGCCGGTCGGTCCCACGCCTCGATCAAGTCCTATAACAACCATATTGGCGTGCCCCTGACGCTGGCGCGCATGCCGCGCGATACAGAGCGGGCCGTGTTTGAGATCGGTATGAACCATGCCGGAGAGATTGACCCCCTGACCCGGATGGTCCGCCCTCACGCCGTCTGTGTCTCTACGGTTGGACCCGTCCATATTGAGAATTTCCCAGACGGCGAAGCGGGCGTCGCGCGGGCCAAGGCCGAGATCTTTGCCGGGCTAGAGCCGGGTGGAACGGCTGTCTTGAATGTCGATAACCGCTGGTTTGACTTGCTCGTCGCGGAAGCTCGGGCTGTTGGTGCCAAAATTGTACGCTTTGGTACAAATTCGGAGTGTGAGGCTCGCCTCACGGACATTCAGGCCGTCGCTGGCGGGGCGCAGGTCCAGGCTGTGATCCATGGCAAGGCTGTTGCTTTCCCGATCCTGCAAACTGGTGCCCATTGGGGACATAATAGTCTTGCAGCCCTGATGATGATGCATGCGCTGGGCGTTGATCTGGATATGGGCATTGCCGCGCTCGGGGCTTTTGAGCCGCTGGATGGACGCGGTGCCGAGCGCGAGGTCGTGCTGGCCAAGGGCGCAACCTTCACCCTGATCGATGAGAGTTATAACGCTAATCCCCTGTCGATGGCTGCGGTATTGCGCAGTCTGGGTGAGCGCAAGGCGATTGGGCGCAAGATCGTGGCCCTGACCGATATGCTCGAACTGGGCGACGTCGGGCCGAGGCTTCACGCCGAGATTGCAGAGGCGGTCGCGGTAGCTGGCATTGATCAGGTCTATTGTTCAGGTCCGTTGATGAAATCCCTGTGGGATGCCCTTCCTCCGACTCAGCGTGGCGGCTACGCCATGACAGCGGCTGAACTTGCGCCCGAGGTGGCGGGCGCGGTCGAGGCCGGAGATGTTGTGATGGTTAAGGGGTCCAATGGATCTAAGGCCTCCGTAATTGCGGCGGCCTTGGCGTCATTGGATAGGGGGGGACGGGGCTAATGATATACTTGCTTTATGAATGGCTGGCGCAATATAAAGACGGGTTTCCAGCCATCAACCTTCTGAAATATCTCACCTTTAGAACAGCTATGGCGCTGTTCACGGCGCAGATCATAGCCGTAGCCATGGGCTCGCGCTTTATCCGTTGGATGAGAACCAAGCAGGGGCGCGGTCAGCCGATCCGCGCCGATGGTATTGCGCGTCATGTCGTCGAGAAGGCTGGAACGCCAACCATGGGCGGGTTCATGATCTTGGCCGGGGTGGTCGGGGCGACCCTACTCTGGGCCGATCTGCGCAATGTCTACGTCTGGGTCATGCTGATGGTCACGACAGCCTTTGGCGTACTCGGCTTTTTGGATGACTATGCCAAGGTCACCAAGCAGACCACGGCGGGGGTCTCCAGCCGCATGAAACTGGTGTTCCAGTTCGTTGTGGCCGTGGTGGCGATTGTGATCCTGATCCAGTTCGGCGCGCGCTCGCCGGAGGCACCGGGTCTATCCACTTCGGTTGCCTTCCCGATCTTTAAGCGGTTCCTGCTCGATATCGGCTGGTTCTATGTCGCCTTTGGCGCAGTGGTGATCATTGGGTCGTCCAATGCTGTGAACCTGACTGACGGACTTGATGGTCTAGCCATCGTCCCGGTTATGATCGCCTCAGCGACCTTTGGCCTGATCGCCTATCTGGTCGGTAACTTTGTCTTCGCTCAATATCTGCAGGTCCATTTCGTGCCCGGCGTGGGTGAGGTGGCGGTCTTCTGTGGCTCAATCATTGGCGCCGGCCTAGGCTTCCTGTGGTACAATGCCCCGCCCGCCAAGATCTTCATGGGCGACACGGGCTCGCTGGCCCTAGGCGGCGCGCTGGGCACGGTGGCTGTGGCCACCAAGCATGAGATCGTTCTGGCCATTGTCGGCGGTCTGTTCGTGCTCGAGGCTGTGTCGGTGATGGTGCAGGTGGCCTCGTTCAAGCTGACCGGCAAGCGGGTGTTCCGCATGGCCCCGATCCACCACCATTTCGAAAAGCTGGGCTGGCCCGAGTCGACCGTCGTGATCCGCTTTTGGATCATCAGCGTCGTTCTGGCCCTGATTGGCCTCGCCACCTTAAAGCTGCGATAGGAAGGACCCGGCTGTGATCCCCGTCAAAGGTTTTGAAGGCAAGCGCGTTGCGGTCTTCGGTCTAGGTCGAACCGGCCTGACCGCTGCGCGCGCCCTTCTGGCTGGCGGGGCGACGGTTGCCCTTTGGGATGAGAAACCCGCTGCGCGCGAGGCGGCTCTGGCGGAAGGCTTTGAGGTCGTCGACCTGAACAGCGCCGACTGGGCACAGTTTGACGCCTTGATGCAGTCCCCCGGCGTTCCCCTGACCCATCCTGAACCCCATTGGACGGTCACCAAGGCCAAGGCCGCCGGGGTCGAGGTTCTGGGCGATATCGAGCTCTTTGCCCGTACGGTCAATGCGGCTCCAGACCATAAGCGGCCCAAGATCGTGGCCATTACCGGAACCAACGGCAAGTCCACCACCACGGCCCTGATCGGTCACATCCTGACCTCTGCGGGTAAGGATGCGCGGATCGGCGGCAATATCGGCCTTGGGGTTTTGGGCCTCGACGATATGCATGGCGGCGCAGTCTATGTGCTGGAGGTCTCGTCCTATCAGCTCGATCTGACCTCAAGCTTGAAGCCTAATGTCTCGATCATCCTGAACATCACGCCGGACCATCTGGATCGCCACGGTGGTATGGAGGGCTATGTCTCGGCTAAGCGCCGGGTGCTGCTCAATCAGGGTGTCGGCGATACGGCCATTGTCGGCGTTGACGATAGCTGGTGCCAAAGGATCTGTACCGAAATCACTGCTGCGAACCGCCGCACCATCTGGCCCGTCTCAGCCGGTCGGGCCATGGGCCGAGGCGTTTATGTGCTGCAAGGCGTGCTCTATGATGCGACCGGCGACCGCGTAGTCGAGGTTGTGGATCTGACCAATGCCAAGTCCTTGCCCGGACGTCACAACTGGCAAAATGCCGCCGCCGCCTATGGGGCTGTGCGCGCCTTGGGCGTTTCGGTCGAGGATGCCGCCGAGGGGCTGATGACCTTTCCGGGTCTGGTCCATCGCATGGAGACGGTCGCGATCAGCGACGGCGTGCGGTTCGTCAATGACTCCAAGGCAACCAATGCCGATGCCGCGCGGCAGGCCATGAGTAGCTATCCCCGCTTCTTCTGGATCGCGGGCGGTGTGCCCAAGTCCGGCGGTATCGAGCCCTTGACGGACCTGTTTAGCCGGGTGGCCAAGGCCTATTTGGTCGGTGAGGCCGCTGAGGCCTTTGCTGAGACGCTGGACGGCAAGACTGAGGTGGCGCGCTGCAACAGCGTGCAGGATGCCGCCGCGGCCGCCTATGAAGATGCCAAGCACGAGGCGGCGCGAACATGGCGCGAGGCCGTGGTGCTACTATCCCCCGCCTGCGCCTCTTTTGATCAGTTTCCCGATTTCGAAGTGCGGGGCGAAGTCTTTCGAACCGCTGTTCTTGGCTTGATCGGTTAAGGAGATGAGCGTGACGGTTCAAAGCCCGCATCACACCTTCGCCCGCGACGATAGCTCAAAGCTTGGCATCTGGTGGTGGACAACGGACCGCTGGCTCCTCGGGGCAACGGCCCTGTTGATGGTTCTGGGCGTACTCCTATCCTTTACCTCGAGCCCCGCCGCCGCCGCGCGGATGAATATTGGTGACCCCTTCCATTTCGCCTTTCGTCAGTCGGTCTTTGCTATGGCCGCAGCGGTCATCCTGCTGTCGGTTTCGATGTTATCACCCAAGGGCATCAGGCGAACGGCGGCGATCATCTATCTGGTGGCCGTGGTGATCATGGTGGCCTTGCCCTTTATTGGGCACTCGGCCAAGGGCGCGACGCGCTGGCTGCAGCTTGGTGGTTTCTCGCTCCAACCCTCTGAATTTATGAAGCCAGCCCTAATTGTACTGGTGGCTTGGATGTTTGCTGAGGGCCAAAAGGGGCAGGGCGTACCGGGGGTTACGATCGCCTTTGTGCTTTATCTCCTATCGGTGGCGCTGCTTCTGATTCAGCCGGATATTGGCCAAACCATCTTGGTAACCATAGCCTTTGGCGCGGCGTTCTGGATGGCGGGCGTCCCGATGCACTGGGTCGTTGGCTTGGGCGGCATAGCCGTCAGCGGACTGATCAGCACCTATTTCCTCTTCGATCACGTGGCCAGCCGGGTCGACCGTTTCCTTAGCCCTGAAAAGGCCGACACCCATCAGGTGGACCGAGCCTCTGAAGCCATCGTTAATGGCGGACTGTTGGGCCGTGGTCCGGGCGAAGGGGTGATGAAGCGTCACGTTCCCGACCTCCATACCGACTTCATCTATTCGGTGGCGGCTGAGGAATATGGCCTGATCTTCTCGCTGTTCCTGATCATCCTCTTTGCCTTGATCGTCGTGCGGGGTCTCTATAAGGCGATGAAACTGTCTGATCCCTTTGAGCAGGTCGCTGCTGCGGGTCTTTTTGTTCTGGTCGGGCAGCAGGCCTTCATTAATGTCGCGGTGAACCTAAACATGATCCCGACCAAGGGCATGACCTTGCCGTTCCTGTCCTATGGCGGATCGAGTATGCTGGCCATGGGGCTGACCCTTGGTATGGCCTTGGCCCTAACCCGCCGCCGTCCGGGAGCCTATGCGCCAAAGGATGGCTTGGCCCAAGCCGGAACCTTCGCATGAGAAAGGTTGCCGTCGTCGCAGCTGGTGGCACCGGCGGGCACATGTTCCCGGCCCAAGCCCTAACCGAGGCCCTGACCGAGCGCGGCTGGCGCGTGGTTTTGGCCACCGACGAGCGCGGCGCGGTCTATGCTGACAAGTTTCCGGCTGAAAAGCGGATTGCCCTATCGGCGGCGACCTATCGCAATGGTGACCCCATCGGCATGGCGCGGGCAGGCATCCAGATCGCCAGAGGCGTGATGCAGGCGCGAGCAGCTTTTAAGGTCATAGACCCGGCCATCGTGGTGGGCTTTGGCGGCTATCCCAGTCTTCCGGCCTTGCTTGCGGCCCTGTCGGCCAAACGTCCGGCCATGATCCATGAACAGAACGCGGTGCTGGGGCGTGTTAACCGGCTCTTGGCTCCGCGTGTGCAGGCCATCGCCAGCGCCTTCCCGACGCTGGAAAAGGCTTCCGCAGAGGTTTTGGCCCGCACCCAAGTCGTCGGCAATCCTGTGCGCCCGGAGATCAGCGCCCTGTTCGATCAGGCCTATGAGGCCCCGACCGGTGACATTCGGCTGCTGATCACCGGGGGCAGTCAGGGGGCCCGCATCCTGTCCGAACTGATCCCAGAGGCTATTGCCCGCCTGCCGGAGGCCTTGCGCTATCGGTTGAAGATTCAACAGCAGACCCGCAAGGAGTCGCTGGAATCGGCGCGTCAGGCCTATGCCGAGGCCTTGGTCGACGCTGAGATCGCCCCATTCTTCCGCGATATGGCCGGGCGTCTGTCTGCGGCCCATCTGGTCATCGGCCGAGCCGGGGCCTCGACCGTTAGTGAACTGGCGGTGGCCGGGCGTCCGTCGCTGCTGATCCCGCTCAAGATCGCGATGGATGATCACCAGCGCTTTAACGCCAAGCTCCTGACCGATGTTGGCGCGGCGGTCGTGCTGGCCGAGGACGATGCCACGGTCGAAGCGATGGCGGGTCTGCTCGAGCGGCTCCTGACTGATCCAGAGGGCCTAACCCGCATGGCCAAGGCCGCCCATTCGGTGGCCATCCCCGACGGTGCCGCGCGCCTTGCTGATCTGGTCGAACAGACGGCGGGGATTTGACCGCGAAGATAAGCCTCATCCCCCACTTTGACCTCTGGGGCAAATCAGCTACCCATAGGGCATGAACAGACGTCCCGTACCCTTCGACCTCGGACCCGTGCACTTCATTGGCATCGGGGGCATTGGCATGAGCGGCATTGCCGAGATCATGCTGCGGATTGGCTATGTGGTCCAAGGCTCCGATGCCAAGGCCAGTGCCAACACAGAGCGGCTGCAACAGCTCGGTGCCAAGATCTTCATCGGCCATGACGCGGCCCATGTGGAGGGGGCGTCGGCTGTGGTCTATTCGACGGCGGTCAAGGGCGACAATCCCGAGATGGTCGCAGGCCGCGCCAAGCGCCTGCCGCTGGTGCGCCGCGCTGAGATGCTGGCCGAGCTGATGCGGCTTCAGTTTTCGGTAGCGGTTGGTGGAACCCACGGCAAGACGACCACCACCTCGATGATCGCGGCTCTGCTCGATGCGGGTGGGATGGATCCGACTGTGGTCAATGGCGGCATCATCAATGCCTATGGCACCAATGCCAAGGTCGGTGAGGGTGATTGGATCGTGGTCGAGGCCGATGAGAGTGACGGCACCTTCCTAAAGCTGAAATCCACTGTGGCGGTGGTGACCAACATCGATCCGGAACATCTGGACCATTATGGCGACTTCGACGCGGTCAAGAAGGCGTTCAAAGACTTTGTCGAGAACATTCCCTTCTATGGCTTTGCCGCCATCTGTCTGGACCATCCAGAGGTTCAGGCCTTGGCCGCCAAGGTCGAGAACCGGCGCCTTGTGACCTATGGCATCAATCCCCAGTCTGAGGTCCGGGCGACCAATGTCTCTATGGGGCCTGAAGGCGCGCGCTTTGATGTGCAGTTCTCGCCGCCGGGCGGGGCCGTGACGCGCCTGATCGATCTGCATCTGCCCATGGCCGGTGACCATAACGTCGCCAATGCCCTAGCCGCCATCGCCATTGCCCGCGAGTTGGGCGTCAGTGACGAGGCGATCCGCGCGGGCCTGACCGGCTTTGGCGGGGTCAAGCGGCGCTTTACCACCACGGGCGTGGCCAAGGGTGTGCGGATCATTGACGACTATGGCCATCACCCGGTCGAGATCTCATCGGTTCTCAAGGCAGCCCGTGCGGTCAGCTTGGGCAAGGTCGTGGCCGTGGTTCAGCCCCATCGCTACACCCGCCTGCGCGACCTCTTTGCCGACTTCTGTAGCTGTTTTAACGATGCCGACGTGGTCATCGTGGCCGATGTCTATACGGCGGGTGAAAGCCCGATTGAGGGGATCAATCGTGACAGCCTGGTCGAGGGCCTGCGCCGCTATGGTCACCGTCATGCTCTGGCCCTGCCCAGTCCAGCGGATCTGCCCGCCATGATCGCAGCCCAGACCCAGCCCGGTGATCTGGTGGTTCTGCTTGGCGCCGGCGATATTACCAGTTGGGCCTATGCCTTGCCCGCGCAGTTGGAGGCGCTGGCTTGAGCCGCTGGCAGGATCAGCTGCCCAAGACGCGCGGAAAGCTGCTGCTGAACGAGGCTATCGCGCCCTTCACGTGGCTGCGGGTTGGCGGACCGGCGGACGTGCTGTTCCTGCCTGAGGACGAAGACGATCTGGCCGGGTTCCTGAAGGGTTTGGATCCGTCCGTGCCGGTCATGGCCATTGGCGTAGGCTCTAACCTGCTGGTCCGAGATGGCGGGGTCGAGGGGGTTGTGATCCGCTTGGGTCGAGGCTTTGGCGCTATTGAGGCGCGGGGCGATAACCAGATCTATGCCGGGGCGGCGGTGCTCGATGCCAATCTGGCCAAGGCAGCGGCGCAAGCGGGTATTGCTGGGCTCGAGTTCTTTCGGGGCGTTCCCGGTGCCATTGGCGGGGCCTGCATGATGAATGCGGGCTGCTATGGGGCCGAAACCAAGGATGTCCTGGTCGAGGCCTATGCGATCACCCGCGCAGGCGAGCGCGTCACCCTGTCCAATCAAGAGATGGGCTTCTCCTATCGGCGCTCAGCGGCGGCGGCGAGCGGCGGGCTGATCTTCACTGGCGCTCTGTTCAAGGGGACGCCCGATGCGCCTGAGGCGGTTCTAGAGCGCATGGAGGCGATCACCGCTCGGCGCGAGGCGTCCCAGCCTATTCGCGAAAAGACCGGCGGCTCGACCTTCAAAAATCCAGAGGGCCACAGCGCTTGGAAACTGGTCGACGAGGCCGGATGGCGCGGCAAACCGTTTGGCGGGGCGCAGTTCTCAGACCTTCATGCCAATTTTCTGATCAATGCCAACAATGCCAGCGCCGCAGACCTCGAAGGGCTTGGCGAAGCGGTGCGGGCGGATGTCCTGTCCAAGCTGGGCGTTTCGTTGGAATGGGAAATCAAGCGGATCGGACGACCCTGATCCCTTGCAGGTCCCCTGCTTGCCCCTCTACTGTTGCCCCAAACTTTATTGACCCAAGCTCTAGGAGCCTGCCATGTCGCTGACATTCACTCGAGGATCGGTTCTCGCTCTTGCCTTGGGCCTCGCTATCAGCGGTACCGCTAACAGTCAGACTGCACCCTATGCGGCGCAGCAGGCGGCCGCTGGGCAGCTTCGCGACAAGGCGCTCAAAGGCTCCATCGCCTATGAGCTGGTCGAATCCCTAACAACAGAGGTCGGGGCTCGCCCCGCGGGCAGCGCTGCGGCTCACCGGGCCTCGGACTGGGCCGTGGCGCGGTTCAAGGCCCTTGGCTATGACAAGGTGACGGTCGAAACCTTCCCGGTCCCGAACTGGCAGCGCGGCGCTGAGACGGCTGAAGTGACGGCCCCCTATCCGCAAAAGCTGTTCATCACGGCCTTGGGGGGCTCTGTGGCGACGCCGCCGCTTGGACTGAGCGCACAGGTGGTTCTGTTTAAGCGCTTTGACGACATGCTGGCACAGCCGGAAGGGTCGCTGAAGGGCAAGATCGCCGTCGTCACCGAACGCATCATCCGGGCGCAGGACGGCGCGGGTTATGGCGCAGGCTATCGCATCCGTGGCCAAGGCGCGGTTGAAGCGGCAAGGCGCGGCGCTGTGGGCTATATGCTGCGCTCGCTGGGAACAGACAGTCACCGCGTGCCCCATACAGGCAGCATGACCTATGATCCCGCAGTATCAAAAATTCCAGCCGCTGCCCTTTCAAATCCTGATGCTGATCTTTTGGAGCGGATGACCGACCGGCGCGCTCCCGTCACGGTCAAGATGATCGTCACGCCCACCACTGGCCCCGACCTGGAGGCCCGCACGGTGGTGGGTGAGATTACCGGACGTGAAAAGCCTGAAGAGATCGTGGTCATTGGCGGCCATCTGGACAGTTGGGACCTCGCGACTGGGGCCATCGATGATGGGGCAGGGGTCGCGATCACCATGGCGGCGGGCAAGCAGATCCTTGATCGGGCCGAGCGTCCTCGCCGTACGGTGCGTGTCGTTCTTTGGGGTGCCGAGGAGATCGGCAAGGCCGGTGAAGCCTTTGCGGCTGTCCACGGCCCTCAGGTCGACCGCCATATTATCGGCAGCGAAAGCGACTTTGGCGGCGGAAAGGTGCTGAAACTCGCCCTACCTGCCGGAACTGATCGGGTCTTTGCCTCCGCCCTTTACAGTGTCGTTTCTGTGGCCGGGGTTATTCCAGAGCGGACCCCAGCGATGAATGGCGGCGCTGATCTGGAAGAGATGAACGCCTTGGGTATGCCTGTCGCCAGCCTTCGCCAAGATGGGATGGACTATTTCGACTGGCATCACACGCCAGACGACACGCTCGACAAGATCAAGGCTGCGGACTTGGATCAGGCCGTCGCGGTCTGGTCGGCCTTTACCTTGATGGTCGCCGACAGTGCTGTTGAGTTCCGTGCGCCCAAGGCGGCAACGAAATAGGGCTTAGCCCTTGGGTTAGACTCGGGTTTGGAGTGCGTAGAATGAGCCTTCCTTTGGCAGGACGTCATGTGGCCGTGTTGATGGGCGGCCTATCGTCCGAGCGCGAGGTGTCCTTGGTATCGGGGCGCGAATGTGCCGATGCTCTGGAACGGCTGGGTGCTAAGGTCAGCCGTATCGATGCTGGCCGCGATCTGGCGCAGGTCTTGACAGCGAACCGGCCCGATGTGGTGTTCAACGCGCTACATGGGGCGTGGGGCGAAGATGGCTGCGTTCAGGGCGTGCTGGAGACGCTGGACCTGCCCTACACCCACTCGGGCGTGCTGGCCTCGGCGCTGGCGATGGACAAGGCCAAGGCCAAGGCTGTGTTGGCTGCGGCTGGTGTTACCGTTCCGGGAGGCGGACTTTTTAACCGGTTCGATGTGGCTAAATCCCACGTCATGCCACCGCCCTATGTGGTAAAGCCCAATGCAGAGGGCTCATCTGTTGGTGTGTTTTTGGTCTTTGAAGGGGCCAATGGACCGCCGCAACAATTGGCTTCACCTGACTGGACGTTCGGCGAGGAGGTCATGGTCGAGCCCTATGTTGCTGGACAGGAGTTGGCCGTCGCCGTGATGGGGAATCAGGCCTTAACCGTCACCGACATTGTCTCGCGCACGGGGTTCTATGACTATGACGCCAAGTACGGCGAGGGTGGCTCGACCCACATCATGCCTGCCCAGATGCCCAAGCCCAGTTTTGAGCGCGCATTACGCATGGCAGAGGCCGCGCACAGCGCCTTAGGTTGCCAAGGTGTTACGCGAAGTGACTTTCGTTATGACAACGTTAACGACCTTCTGGTCCTATTAGAGGTTAATACCCAGCCCGGTATGACGCCGACGTCGCTCGCGCCTGAGCAGGCGGCCCATCTCGGAATCGGGTTCGATGACTTAGTTTTGTGGATTGTGGAGCAGGCTTATGGCGGGAGGGGTAAGAGCGGGATCTAGTCGCCCAGCCGACCCACGCGCCAAATTTGCCGCCACCATCGCCAGCCGTAATGTCGCTCCGCCAAAGGCAGCGACTCGGCCTCGTCATTCTACCGCTCAAGCCTCTGCCAACAATCGTGACCGGCACGCAGGCCTCGGCGGCTTCTCCTTGAGTCCTGCTCAGACCATCAGCCTGCTTGGCGGTGTTCTGGTTATGGCCGGACTAATCGTCCTCGTGACCGGTGACCGGCCCGAAAAGATTGCCTCGGGCATTAGATCTGCCTTCGAAAGCCAGACCAGCGCTATGGGCTTTAAGGTCAAGGACGTTCATGTGCAGGGCACATCTGGCATGGCCCAGGCCGACGTGATCGCGGCCACAGGCCTCTATCAGGATGAACCCATTCTTACTCTGGATCTGAAGGTCCTTCAGACCAAGGTCGAGGCCGTGGGTTGGGTTAAGTCGGCAAAGGTGGTTCGTCTCTTACCGGACACCCTTGTGATCGCGGTCGTCGAGCGTCAACGCTTAGCGGTCTGGCAAAATCAGGGTCAGACCAAGGTCGTCGATATCGAGGGCAAGGTCATTCAAGAGGCCAATCCTACCAATTTTAGTAACCTGCCTTTGGTGGTGGGTGTCGGCGCGAACGAAGCCGCCCCCATCATCATGCCGATGGTACTGTCTCGTCCGCGATTGGTGGCGAGATTGGAGGCCTTGGTGCGTGTTGATCAACGCCGCTGGGACCTGCGTCTCAAGGATGGCGGGCTTATTCAGCTTCCCGCGGTGGGCGAAGACTCGGCCTTGATTCAACTGGATCAGATCGATCAGAAATCACGAATTTTGGACTTGGGATTTGAACGCATTGATCTGCGCAATCCTGAAACGCTTGCCGTGCGGCCAAGGGCGGGTTCAGCCCCCGGTGGCCTGATAGCCGGGGGTGCGTGATGTGGGGGAGTTCGACAAAATGTCGCGTTTAGACGACCGTCGCGAGGCCCGCGAAGGCCTCAAGGCCTTGGCCGGACGCCAGCCTGTTGTGGCTGCGGTCGACCTTGGCGCGTCCAAGGTGACGTGCTTCATCATGAAGCCGGATGGTATCCGTCGCGAAGACCGGACGCTCCAGACTGTTGGCGTAAGCCATGTGCAATCGCGCGGTGTCCGCGGCGGTGCGATCATCAATCTCGAAGAGGCCACCCAATCCATTGCTCAAGCTGTTGAGCGGGCCGAGACGGTTGCCGGTGTCAACGTTCAGGGCGTGACCGTCACAACCGCTGGCGGTCAACTGTCCAGCAGCCGGGTTCGTACGCAGGTCTCACTGGGCGCCCGTCCCATTTCCGATCACGACCTGTCGCGCGCCATCACAGCGGCGGTTAATCAGGTTCGCTGTCAGGGCCGTCGTCCTATTCACCTTCTGCCCATTGCTTGGTCTGTTGACGGTCTGCGCGGCATCCGTGATCCGCGCGCCATGACCGGCCGCGCTCTGGGTCTTGAGCTATTAGTCGTAACCATCGCCGATCAAGCCTTCCAGACCCTCAGCCATTGTGTCGAGCGCGCGCACCTTCAGTTCCTTGGCGTCGTCGCCGCCCCCTTCTCATCCGCCCTCGCGGCCCTGGAAGAGGATGAGATGGATCTAGGCTGCGTCTGTATCGATATGGGTGGTGGCTCGACCTCGGTCAGCGTCTTTGCCAATGGCTCACTGGTCCATGTCGATTCTCTTGCGGTCGGCGGCAGCCATGTAACCGCTGATATTGCCCGTGGCCTATCGACCTCCATCGCTGGGGCAGAGCGGATCAAGACCTTGCATGGCTCGGCCATTGCCAGCGCCAACGAAGATCGCGAAATGATCGAGGCACCGCCGCGCGGGGATGATCCGGGGGCTGGGCCAGTCGTCGCGCCGCGCTCACTGCTTAAGGGCATTATTGCCCCGCGCGTTGAAGAGACGCTGGAACTGCTGCGAGAGCGCCTTAAGGCCTCTGGGGCACCGGTAGAGGCCGGTGCAGGCATTGTTTTGACCGGTGGGGCCAGCCAGCTTGCAGGCGTGCGTGAAGTGGCCGTGCGGGTCTTTGATCGCCCTGTCCGCTTAGGCCGCCCGCGCCGCGTTCCGCATCTGGCCGACTCCGCCTCGGGTCCTGCCTTCTGTGCAGCCGCAGGCGTCCTGCATCGTTCGGCCTTTGGTCCGCGTGAAGCGGTCTCGACCCAGGCCCTGACCGGTGGGCGCAACCGCACCCAACAGCTCGATCCCTCTTCAGGAACCCTGACAAGAATCGCAGCATGGTTAAGCGACAACCTCTAAAGTTCTAAAACTGTTCATGACGCCTACGCCTAGCGATCGTAATCATTGACATGAATTTAGAACGGGCTCCGTCGGACATGATTCGGGAACCCACTGACAATGCACAAATTTTGCACCAAAAGGCTCGACCAAAGCCCGACTCAGCTTATTCAGTTAATCGCGCGTTAAGCATTGTGGCTGTTTAGTTAACATCATCCACAAATGCACCTAGCGGGCAGTTCGCCAAGGTTGGTTCGAAGGGTTTTGGTCGATGGCTATTCAATTGTCTGCTCCGCGTACGACGGAATTGAAGCCCCGGATCGTGGTGTTCGGTATCGGGGGTGCCGGTGGCAACGCCGTGAACAACATGATCGACGCGGGCCTTGAGGGTGTTGAGTTCGTGGTGGCCAACACCGACGCTCAGCAACTGGCCTTCTCCAAGACGGATCGACGCATCCAATTGGGTGTTCAAGTAACCCAAGGCCTCGGGGCCGGGGCCCATCCTGAAGTCGGCATGTCCGCCGCCGAAGAGTCCGCGCCTGAAATTGGCGAGCATCTCGACGGGGCCCATATGGTTTTCATTACTGCGGGCATGGGCGGAGGCACCGGAACCGGGGCTGCGCCCATCATCGCCAAGTGCGCCCGCGAGCGCGGTATTTTGACCGTTGGCGTCGTGACCAAGCCCTTCCAGTTTGAAGGCCGTCACCGGATGCGTCTGGCCGATGCTGGGATCGCTGAGCTTCAGCGCTATGTCGACACCCTGATCGTTATTCCGAACCAAAATCTGTTCCGCGTTGCCAATGAGCGCACCACCTTCGCCGAAGCCTTTGGTATGGCCGATCAGGTGCTCCATTCGGGTGTACGTTCGATCACCGACCTGATGGTCCTACCCGGCCTGATCAATCTCGACTTTGCCGACGTCCGCACCGTGATGACCGAGATGGGCAAGGCGATGATGGGGACGGGCGAGGCTTCGGGTGAAGATCGTGCCCTGCTCGCGGCACAAAATGCCATTGCTAATCCGTTGCTCGATGAAGTGTCCCTCAAGGGTGCCAAGGCTGTGCTGGTCAATGTCACCGGCGGTCTGGACATGACGCTCCTCGAAGTGGACGAGGCGGCGAACGCCATCTCTGACCAGGTCGATGCTGACGCGAACATCATCTTCGGGGCCGCTTTCGATCCGTCGCTCGACGGTAAGATCCGGGTTTCCGTCGTGGCTACAGGTATGGATGGCGCATCTATCGCCGCCATCGAGCCTAAGGTCGAGCGCGGCCTGTCGCGGGCTGAGCCTCTGCGTATCCCTGAGCCCGCACCGCGTGCAGCCCAAGCTGAAGCCCCCGTTATAATGCAGACTCCGGCCCAAGCCTTTGAGCAGGATCTGGTTCAACGCGCTGCGGCGGCCCTATCCCCCGCGCCGCAAGAGACCTATGAGGCCCCGATCTATAGCGATCAGGCGGAATTGGATATTGAGCCGCTCGTAGCTCAACACCAGCCCTATGGGTCCGACGCGGGTAGCTATTCGCCGCAAAGGACCTCATCTGACTCCCATGCGGCGATCAACTATGGTCAGCGTGCGCCAGAGGTTGAGCAGAACGAATATTACGAGCAGCCAGACCCACGGGTCACTGATGACCGTCGCGGTCAAAAGGGTGGTTGGTTAAGCCTGTTCGGCAGCCGTCCACGCCAAGATCCGGTCATTACGCCTCGTGCCGCTGACCCGATCCCTCAGTTCCGCAATCAGAACGCCGGTCAAGCCACGGCTCGTCAGATCGAAGAGCCTGAAGCGCAGGCTGGTGATGATTTGGAAATTCCATCGTTCCTACGCCGCTTGGCAAACTAAGAACCTCCGTGTGGCTGCCTGAATAGGGGTCCTTGCTGCAATTTGAAACGAAATTGAGGTCGCGGTGCGACCTCTTTTTGTTATGATTTTCAATATCCTAGGCCCGAAACATTCCGAAACAGGAGTTGTTTTGCCGCGCCGCAACAAAGTTTCTAGATAACACTGGGGTTTTGGGTGGCCGAATGCCGCTCCCCCCTTTTGGAAGGTTTCGACGTGACCATAGCGTCATTGTATCAACAGACCCTCGCCAGTCCGGCGATCTTTGCAGGCCTTGGCTTGCACACGGGCCAACATGTGCGTGTGGCGGTTCGCCCAGCCGCAGCTTGGTCTGGGATTGTGTTTGTGCGCACCGACGTCACGGGCCTCGACAATTGCGTGCCTGTGTCTGGCGATGCAGTGGTGCAGACCCAGCTTGGCACCGTGATCGGCAATTCTGACAAGGTTACGGTCTCGACCATTGAGCATCTGATGGCGGCCCTGTGCGCCTTGGGGATCGATAATGCGGTCGTGGAGTTGGATGGCCCTGAAGTACCAATCATGGACGGCTCGTCCGAGCCTTTCGTTCAGCTTTTGGACCGGGCTGGACGTCGTCGCCAAGACGTGCCGCGCCGCTATATTGAGATCATAGCCCCGATTGAGGTGGTGGACGGCGACAAGCGCGCCTCGCTGACCCCTGCTGATGGGTTCGAAGTGGCCTTCGAGATTGCCTTCGCCTCAGGGGCGATTGGCCGTCAGCGGGTCGATTTACATATGAATGAGGCCGCGTTCCGCAAGGAGCTGTCCAACTGCCGGACCTTTGGCTTCCTTCACGAGGTTGAGGCCCTGCGCCGCATTGGCTTGGCGCGTGGCGGCTCGATGGAGAATGCCGTTGTCATCGACGGGGATCGGGTCCTGAACCCAGAAGGCCTGCGTCGGCGCGATGAGTTCGTTCGGCACAAGGCCTTGGACGCGATTGGTGACCTCTATGTCCTCGGCGCGCCCATCATTGGTCGGTTTGAAGGTATTCTAGCAGGTCACGGTTTGAACAATGCGGTCGTGCGTGAGTTGATGGCGCGGCCAGAGGCCTGGCGCATTCGCGTCCCAGCCGAAGAGACGGTGATGGATATGGCCCGCGCAGGCTAAGCGCCTCTTCCATACCCCAATAGAAAAGGGCCGCTCCCGTAAAAGGGCGGCCCTTTTGCTTTAAATCGTTCAGCCTAGCGGTACTGCTGAATGCGCGTCGTACGCAGTCCGGCCAGTCCGTGGCTCTCAATCGACTTTTGCCAACCCGAAAACTCTTCGTTGGTCAGTCCATAACGCTCGCAAGCTTCGTCGAGGGACAGAAGTCCTCCGCTAACCGCGACCACGACTTCAGCCTTACGACGGATCACCCAGCGCTGGGTGTCCGAGGGTGGCAAGTCCGAGAGCGTTAAGGGCGCACCGGTCGGACCGATCACGTACTTCTCGCCTTTGCTATTGAGGCGTTGCTGTTGCAACATGGCTTTTCGCCTTTCTCACCATCACTGTTGAAGGCGAAAGTAGGTGACACGCGATAACATCAACTTAATCGGCATAGTAAAAATTTGACTAATTTTCACTTTTCCGCCCCATAAAAGTATATAAAGTGTTACCGCGAGATATTCACCTGTCGTTAGGAGTGGTTATTATCTCTTAATGCTTATGAGTTCATCAAGCATTTGGTCCGATGTTGTAATAATCTTTGATGATGCTGAGTAGGCTCTTTGAGTAGTAATTAGGCCTGTAAACTCTAATGACAGGTCTACATTGGAGCCTTCAAGGTTACTGCCATTGATCTTACCTACGCCAGTTGAGCCCGCCGTGTTCAAAATGTAATTGCCGCTAGTGGATGAGGCGGTAAAGAGGCCGCCCGTCCCTGCATTTAGGCCGTCAGGGTTGGTAAAGGTCGCGACCGCGATCTGAGAGAGCTGGCGGATCGAACCATTATCAAAGACGGCGCTGACAAAGCCCTCTTCATCCACCTCGATACTCACCTGGTTACCAAAGGCGGTGCCGTTGGCGCTCTGGCTGATCAGTTGTGACACATTGTCAGTCTGGGTGAATTTATTGCTGAGGTCGAAGTTGATGGATTGCGCGGCGTTACCGAGTGCTGAGGCGTAGCGCTTTCCGGTGGTGAGGATCGAGTCGGATTCAAGCAGGTTGATGGTGCTGCTACCTGCTGCTCCAAAAAGGGTTGTATTTGCGGAATCAAGACTGCCGTCGGGGTTGAATTTAACAATCCCTGCAGAGATAAGGCCGTCTGGGCAGTCCGTAGAGTTGAAATCGGCGGGAAGCCCTCGCAGTTCCGCATACCAAGTATTGGGCGTCGAGGATCGCAAAAATGCGATGGTTAGGTTGCGTTGGCCACCCTTGGAGTCTGCGACTGCAATCTGTAAGTCAAAGTCTGGCTGAACACCCACTGCCGGAGTGGCTGTTGGATTCGCCGCATATTGCGACATGTTGAAAGTCACAGGATCGTAGGTTCCGGCGACATAGGGGGACGGAGGTGGCGACGCAATTGTCTTGGGGTTGAGTGGCTGACTAGATTTTAAGTTAGCGCTGATCGCCACCGTTGTCGTGGGCGAGGCAGTTCCCGTCGCTGACGAAACATTGATCGGCTTAAGTTTCGTAATGTCCGTTGGGTCAAAGTCGATTGCGCCGGTATTATCGACGGGCCAACCGAGCAAATATTGGCCATTGCTGCCCTTGAGATAGCCCGCATTGTCGGTGGTGAAGTTTCCAACCCGAGTAAATGTGCGAGGATCAGACGCCTGTGGGTCATTCGGCGTCTTGGCGACCATGAAGAAGCCGGTACCGGCGATGGCTAGGTCGGTCGATGAGTTGGTACGTTGCAGGTTGCCCTGTTGGGAGACGTACTGGCGCGTTGTGCCGTTCACGCCGCCGCCGAAATAGACGCCTTTACGCGCACCGCTACTCGCAACCATGTTGGCGAATTCGGCAGCACTCTTCTTAAAAGCCGGCGTGTTCACATTGGCGATATTGTCCGAGATGACTGCCAGTGAGGCGGCGTTTGTGGTTAGACCGGAGATCCCGGTGAGCATGGCGCTGTTAAGGCTCATAGTTGCAATCCTTCGTACTGGGCGCGGAGATCGAGACCGCGTGGCCTCATGGCCGGAAAGGGGAAATGGGCGGGGGTCTTGACGATCAAATTCCTGAGAATGACGAAACACCAACAACGGCGGAGTAGGGCACCCTACCGCTAGTGAGAGAGACCATGGTCTGCTCACCGACCTGTTCAGCACCGGTGGCGGTGCCTTGGACCATACTCGTGATGGGGACGGATTTTCCGTCTGCATCGGCGGCATTGAATGTAGCGGTATAGGGGCCGCCATCGGCCAGCGTGCGACCGGCTAGGTCCTTGCCATTCCAGCTTATGGCGTGGCGACCGGCGCTCAACTCTGAGAGCCTTGCGGTGTGAACAATGGCACCGGAGGCGTTCTTGATGCTGACAGAGCCTGCCATCGCATTGGTACCGAGTTCGTAGAGCCAATCCGCCTTGCCGCCGACAATATTATTGACGTTGCTGGCTGCGGTCACAGTCTTGCCAATCAAGCCGACCGCAGTTCCCATAGCATTGGCGCTCTGAGAGACCAGCTTGGTCAGCAATTCGTTGGACAGAAGCTGCTGTTCGACCCCGGTCATCTGGGTCAACTGCTGGGTCATGGAGTTCATGTCCGTTGGTGCCGTCGGGTCTTGGTTCTTTAGCTGTGTGGTCAGCAAGGTCAGGAAGGTCTGCGAGTTTGCAGCCATCTTTTTTGAGCTGGCTGCGACCTGCGCGCTCGCTGCAGCGGCGACTGAAGCGGCATCGGCGGTTGTGACGGCCATGGTTAGATCCTCACATCAATACCGGTATTGGACCGGCGACTATAGGCAGAAGAGGCTTCTGCAACCCGTAGGGCGGCGGCATCCGCCAGATCATTGGTGTCTTGGAACAGCCGGCTCTGAGCGGTGCGCCGAGCGGTCTCCTGCCAATTCTGTTGGCTGGCCTGCTGCTGAGGCGCGTTAAAGCCTTGGCCCTGACCATCGGTAAAGCTGATCCCCTCTTGCGAAAGGCTAAAGCCCGACTGTTCCAGCGCCCGTTGCAGTTCAGCGGCGCGGCCCTTGAGTTCTGCGGCGGCTTGCGGATTGTCGAACTTCATAGCCGCGCTGACTTCGCCGCGGGCATTGATGGTGATCTTCACATCGACCTTGCCGAGCCCTTCGGGGGTCAGGGAAATATCGAACTGCGCCGACTTGCCCTCAAACTTGCGACTGATTTCGGCGGCGAGATGGGGTGCGGTTGCCAGCGTGGACAAGGTGGCAGAAGAACTCTGCTGCAGGCCAGCGTGAGACACTCGGCCTTCTAACGGCAAGGGTGCTCCGAAATTATCTGTTGCCGCTTCGCCATCGCTGTTAGCGGCCGGTGTGCCGAACGCTTCTGCTAGATCTGAAGGGGCGTCTTCGAATGCTCCGCCAGTGTTAGGGCTATTTGTGCTGCCACTGGCTGCGATCGCTATCGCCGTCGGGGGGCTGGCCATTGAAGGCGCTGATGATGTCTCACCGGAGGCGAGGGACGCAGGAGTTGCTCGGCCAATCATCTGAGCAGTGTTACGCGACCCGGCTTGAGCGTCGGTCAAGACTGGGGTCGTGACTGGGTTCGTGGTTTGAGGTGCTGGCGTGGCCGACTGGACTGGCACGAAGTTTAACTGGACTGCTGGTGCTTGATCCATCTCTGGCGTGGCCGAGTTGGTAAGGTTTGGTGCCGCAATGGTCTGCGGAAGCGCGGCACCTCTGATGCGAGCCATTGGATCCGAGACGGCATTTCCCATTGCCTCAATGATTGAGGCTTGCAGCGGATGATCAGCCGTTGCGTGGAGCGGCGGGTTAGTAGAGGCGGTGCCTAGCTCGGCGACCCGTATGGCTGATGGCCGAGTTTGGGGTCCTGCCGCTTGGACAGGGCTTAGGGCGAGATCTATTGGGTTGGGCTGCAGTGGCTCGGCAACCCGTATGGCCGATGGCTGCGTTTGCGGTTCCGCCGCTTGGGTTGGACTGAGCGCGAGATCAATTGGTTTAGACTGCGGTTGGTCTGCGACCTTTGTGGCCGGTGATTGAGTTTGCGGACCTGCCGCTTGGGCGGGGTTTAGTGCGAGATCTATTGGTCTGGCCTGCAGTTGTTCGACAACCGAGGGCGCAGGCATCGCGAGTGCAAGATTGGGCTTGGCAAGCAGACTCGGCGGCATCGCGCCATCGGCGTTCGAGCCTGTGAGTTCAGGTGCGAGATCGGCAAAATTTGCCGCCTGCGCTGGGCTGGCCTCATCTGTAGCCTTCGGGGCCGACGCAGAACGTGATTCATTTGTTGGTGTAACCGCAATTAAGGGAGCTTTTATCGCCGCCCCCGGGCTGATCGTCTGCGCGGCGTCTTGGTCGGCGAAAGCGGGAAGGGTTTGCGGACGGCCATTAGCCTCACCCGGTGCTTGCGGGTTCTGCCTCGAGGGTCCGTCGGCTGGGCCGCTTGGTGCAATCACGGGGGCTTTGAGGGCCGATTCTGCATCCGAAGTGGCGGCTAGTCCCAATTCCGCCCCAGGCTGCAAGGCATCTAGCGCTGCAGTTATGTCGATCGGATTGGTCGTTGGGGCCTGCTGTGATGGTGCTTGCGGTTTGGCAGCGGGTGCCTGAACCATCATCATCTGGGCCAAGGCCTGATCAAAGGCGCTTAGATTTTGTGATTGATCTGCGGTATCATCGTCGGACGTCGCTGCATCAATATCATGGCTCTCAACGCCTGACGCCGAAGTCGTCTTGCCGTCTGGACTTGCCCCATTGGCCTGCGCGATCTGCCCCGCTCTGGGCGTAGGCAAGATGATGGGCATGATCTGGGCGTAATCAGTTTGCATAGTTCAGAGGGGCAATTCATTCGAAGTGAGCCGCGCCTACTGCACGTCAGGGTTCGGTGATGGATAAGCAACCCTTGGGCCAGTTTTCTGAATTCCCATAAATAACTGATTTATATAACTAAATTAATATAAGGGCGCTGCTATTTGCGCATGTGGGGCTAAATTTGCCGTGCGCTTGTGGTCTTCGCCGGGCAGTGACTGCCGCCTTTGACCTAGTGGTTCCTCGTCTCGGTCGGGGGGTGTGGGGCGGAGACCGCTCAATTTTGGCACTGATACCGCTCAATTTTGGCACTGATATTGCTTCTTATATAATACCTCGAAGGAGGCGCTGGAGTATACCTTATGTTAATCAATAGGTTGGTTTGGGCCGGTATGGCCAAAAGCAGTAATTTGCTACTGTTTGCCCGGTCATTTTTGCCTAGTCCGGCTATCCTGACGTTGCGGCTCGGGGGCTTCTAGGATGTCGCTCTCGTCGATCATCGGGATTGCATCGTCGGGCGTCGCGACCGCGCAGACCAGTTTGCGGACGGTTGCGGACAATATCTCGAACGTAAATACCAAGGGCTACGTCCGTAAAATCGTCGAGCAGTCCTCGCTGACCAGCGATGGCCGGGGGCAAGGTGTTGCGGTGGACCGTATTCGCCAAGCCGCTGATGCCTATCTGGAACGGGCGGCCTATACGGCGTCGGGAAATTTGGGAGAGGCTACCACGCTCGCTCAGGGCTTTGACCAGGTGCAAGGACTTTTTGGCGACCCGTCCAGTGAAACCTCTTTTTTCAATCAGTTGGACTCGATCTATAGCGGCTTCAACGTAGCCTCAGCCTCGCCCTCATCGGGTCTAGGTCGTAGTCAGATCGTTCTGGATCTTCGCAACTTTCTGTCAGATGCCGCACGGATCAACAGTTCGATCCGGGATTTGCGATCGGAGGCTGACACCCAGTTAACCAACAATATTGATACGATCAACAACCTGCTCAAGGCGATTTCATCCCTCAATACCGACATTGTCCAAGGCAATCTTACGAACGGTGACGCGACCGGCTCGGAGAGCCTGCAGCGCGAAATGATCAAGAAATTGTCCAGCTATATGGACATTAAGGTCACGACCCGGCCAACCGGTGAGGTAAGAATAATCGGCGGTGACAGTATCACTCTGATTGGCGAGGGCGCGGCGCAACTGAGTGCGAGCCTTCAGCCGTCTGGATTTAGCGATATTTATGTCACCCCCAGTGGCGGATCGCCAATCCTGTTACAGAACCGTATTTCTTCCGGTGAAATGCTAGGTCTGACGCAGCTTCGCGATAGAGAACTGCCGGGTCTAATGAACCAGCTGGGCGAATATACCAGCCACGCTATTGAAGAGCTGAACCGGGCCCACAATACGTCCTCATCTGTGCCCGCCCCTCAAACCCTCACCGGACGTCCCACCGGCTTCTTGGATCAGGCTACGGCCTTTTCGAATTTTTCGGGCAAGACAACCTTAGCGGTGGTGGACTCAACAACCAACGCGGTTATCAAGTCAGCGGTTATTGATTTCACCGCCTCAACCATTTCCGTCAATGGCGCAGCGCCCACGGCGTTCACGACCGCGACCTTTGCGGCAGACTTAACTGCGGCTATGGGCGGCGCTGGCGGAGATGCGGTCGCCACATTTTCTAACGGTGCACTGTCAATAACGAGCAAGACGGGCCAAGGTCTCGCTTTCGACGATAGGAACGCTGTTCCAGCAAGCCTGAAGGCGGGTAAGACCTTCAGTCACTATTTTGGTATGAATGATCTTATCAGCTCGACCGGCATCTCGACCTATGACACGGGGTTGCAAACAACGAGCAATCATGGGTTCAATTCGGGAGGCGTGGACGATGTTATCGCCTTTAACCTAACCGACCCGACGGGGCAGCAACTAGCGGATATCACGGTCCCCATACCCGCTGGGCCGTTGATGAGTGACTTGATAACAGCCTTGAATGCAGGCGTTAGTGCTTATGGCACCTTTGCGCTCGATACCAAGGGTAGGCTGAGTTTCACGTCCACGACCGCGAACCTAGCGATTCGTTCAGATTCCACCCAGCGTGGTGCGGGCGGTGTGTCGATGAGCGCCCTTTTCGGTATCGGTGATGTTCAGCGCTCGCTACGGACTGACCAATATTCGGTGAGAGCCGATATCGTCCAGGACGGCAAATATCTGGCCTTCGCCAAGTTGGACTTGACCGTTACTGCGGGTCAACCGGCTTTGAAAGTTGGAAATGGTGAGGGTGCAAAACTACTCGCCAATGCGGGGATGGCGACGGCGAGTTTCGACAAGGCCGGCAGTATTTCGTCAGGGACCTATAGTATTTCGGACTATGCGGCTCAGTTCGCCGGCAGCCTCGCCCGCGCATCGGCCCAGGCGGAAAGTGCCCGGAAAAGCGCTGACGCGGTGAATATAGCAGCAGAAGATCGGCGGTCTAAAGCTGAAGATGTGAACATCGATGACGAGTTGATTAAATTAACCACATATACCCAAGCGTTCAATGCTTCGGCGCGGATGGTCAGGGCGGCTGGCGAGTTGTACGATGTGCTGCTTGGCATGGTAGGGTAGGGCTGAACAATGGATCGAGTTTCAACCACAAACTCTTATAACGTTGTTTTATCTGGGATTTTGCGTGCTCAGCAAGCCCAGAACGACGCCAACACACAACTATCGACCGGAAAAAAAGCGACCGATCTGCGCGGGTTTTCGTCCGACTCACAGACCCTAGTGGCAGCCAGAACGGTGAAGGTTCAAACCGAGTCCTACATCAAGCTTAATGAGAATTTGAGCCGCAAGCTTGATACGCAGAACCTCTATCTGACCTCGACGGCGGATGCCGCAGATAACGCGCGCCAAACCCTTGCCAATGCCATTGCCAACAATTCAGGCACCTCTTTGATGGAAACCTTGAAGCTGCAGTTTTCTGCCGCTGTGGATTCCTTGAACGGCCAACATGAGGGACAATATCTGTTCGCTGGGTCTCAGACTTCTACACGGCCGGTCAGCGCGACCTCAATGTCCGCGCTCGCATCGCCGGCGACGGTCGCGTCAATCTTCCAGAACGATGCAGAGGTTCAAACCAGCCGACTGAATGATGCAACCTCGGTTACAACAGGTTTGACGGCCAGCGATATCGGTACGGACCTGATGACGGTGTTCAAGAATATTCAGGACTATTACGTAGCCAATACCGTCACTGTGCCGGGGCCGCCAGCAACGACGACCTATCCGTTCGGAACGAGCCTTACGACCGCTGAAACCACGTTTTTGACAACTCAGATGCAGGCCTTTAATGCGGCTCATAGCGGTTTGACCGATCGCGCAGCGCTGAACGGCGCGGTCGCCAATAGTGTGGCCTCAACCATCACGTCGCAAAAGGCCCGCGTCGATACAATCGACAACATGACCTCCGACCTGTCCGGTATTAATGAGGCCGAAACGGTGTCGCGCCTTCGCTTGGCGCAGCAGGCGGTTCAGGCCGGTGCGCAGGTCTTTCTGGCGCTGAAGAGTTCCTCGCTGCTAAACTATCTCAACTGATTGGTCATGGTTGGGCTTGAGCGGCTCACAAGCCTCGCGAAATTCATCTAGAACCGCTATGGAAGGACGTTAGCCCAACCCTAGGCAGGATGATGACCCTCGCGAGCCTCGATATGCCCCCGAACCACGACGCCGCTAGCGCTATTGCCGTCGCGCGCGCCGCTGTGGGTTTGCCGCTGGGGACGCGTGTTGTCGTGGCCATGTCGGGCGGGGTCGATTCCACCGTCACCGCGGCGCTGCTCAAGCAGGCGGGCTATGATGTGGTTGGGGTGACGTTGCAACTCTATGACCACGGGGCGGCGATCCAGAAGAAGGGCGCGTGCTGCGCGGGCCAGGATATTCATGACGCGCGCACGGCAGCCGAGCGGATCGGTATTCCGCACTATGTCCTCGACTATGAGAGCCGCTTTCGCCAAGAGGTGATCGAAGACTTCGCCGATTCCTATCTGCGCGGCGAGACGCCCATCCCCTGCATCCGCTGCAATCAAACGGTTAAGTTTCGTGACCTGCTGGACATGGCGCGAGACCTTGGTGCAGAGGCGATGGCGACGGGTCACTATGTTCGACGCGAAGAGGGACCGAGCGGTCCTCAGCTGATTCGCGCCATCGATCCGGCTCGGGATCAGAGCTATTTCCTCTTTGCGACAACGCCAGAGCAGTTGGCCTTTGTGCGCTTCCCCCTCGGTGGGTTGCCCAAGCCAGAGGTGCGCAAGGTGGCGACGAGCCTCGGTCTCGCGGTCGCCGATAAGCCCGACAGCCAAGACATCTGTTTCGTGCCGGAAGGCAAGTACGTCACCCTGATCGACCGCTTGCGCCCGCAAGGGGCCTTGCCGGGCCAGATTGTTCATCTCGATGGTCGCGTACTAGGCCAACATGAGGGCGTTAGTCGCTATACGGTCGGTCAAAGGCGGGGACTGAATGTCGCCGTCGGTGAGCCCCTCTTCGTGGTCAGCATCAACCCGGATCAGCGTCAGGTCGTGGTCGGGCCGCGTGAAGCCCTTTTGACCCGCGCCTTGCGTCTAAAGGAAACCAATTGGCTCGGCGATCAGGCCAGCCTGACGGCGGCAGCGCTGGTCGGTCAGCCAGTCTTGGCGCGGGTCCGCTCGACCCGTGAACCTGTTGCCGCGCGGCTAGCCATTGTTGATGGCGCGCCGGTCGTGCTGTTCGATGAGGCTGAGGAAGGCGTTTCTCCGGGGCAGGCTTGCGTGCTCTATGATCCGATGAGCGGCGGTGAGCGGGTGCTTGGCGGCGGCTTTATCGAATCCACGACGGCGGCCCACACCAACCTTTAGGCTTGGCTTGCGCTGCGTCATAGGGGCCAAGATGGGGTTTGCTTATAGACTACAGTCCCCAATCGGAGATTTTCGACATGTCCGTGTCTGACCCCATCGTCATCGCCTCCTATGCCCGCACGCCCATGGGGGCCTTTCAAGGGGGGCTCTCGAGCGTCAAGGCGACCGCTCTCGGTTCAGTCGCGGTAAAGGCCGTTCTGGAGCGGGCCGGGGTGCGCGCCGATCACATCGATCAGATCATCATGGGCTGCGTCCTGCCCGCCGGGCTGGGCCAAGCTCCAGCGCGTCAAGCCGCCCTGGGAGCAGGGCTGCCTCTGAGCGTCACGGCGACCACGATCAACAAGATGTGCGGCAGCGGTATGCAGGCGGCCATCATGGCCTTCGACGCCTTGGCCGCAGGGTCGTCTGATATCATTGTCGCTGGGGGTATGGAGAGTATGAGCGGCGCGCCCTATCTGCTCGCCAAACATCGCGGCGGTGCAAGGATTGGGCATGATACAGTGTCTGACAGCATGTATCTCGATGGCCTCGAGGATGCCTACAGTCCTGGAAAACTGATGGGCGTCTTTGCCGAAGAGGCGGCCGCGGCCTATCAATTTAGCCGTGAGGCGCAAGATGCTTATGCGGTGGAAAGTCTAACCCGGGCGCGGCGTGCAGTGGAAACCGGAGCTTTCCAGCGTGAGATCGCGGCGGTCGAGGTCACGACGCGCAAGGGAATGGAGGTCGTCGATACCGATGAGGCCCCGCTCAAGGCCGATTTGGCTAAGATCCCCAGCCTGAAGCCCGCCTTTAGCCGCGATGGTACGGTCACGGCGGCCAATTCCAGCTCCATTTCGGACGGAGCGGCGGCCTTAATCATCACCCGTGCGTCCGTGGCCGAACGGCTCGGCTTGACCGTCGTGGCGCGGATAGTGGCCCATGCCGCCCATGCCCATGAGCCGGGACTCTTCACCACGGCTCCGGTGCCGGCCATACGAAAGGTCTTGTCTAAGGCCGGTTGGTCTGTCGGTGATGTCGATCTGTTCGAAGTGAACGAAGCCTTTGCCGTCGTGGCCATGATCGCCATGAAAGAACTGGCCATTTCGCATGACCGGATCAACGTCAACGGCGGGGCCTGCGCCCTGGGCCATCCCATCGGCGCATCCGGCGCGCGGATCCTAGCCACCTTGCTGTCCGCCCTAGAGGCCAAGGGAGCCAAGCGCGGCGTTGCCAGCCTCTGTATCGGCGGGGGTGAGGCTACGGCCATGGCGGTGGAACGGATGTCCTAGGGGGATTATGCATGAGCCATCAGCCGGTAAAGCCCAGTTCTGTGGTCGATCGGGCCGAGCGACAGCGTTATGAATTGGTCGTCGAAGGCAGTGTCCTATTCGCGGACTATCAGCGTCAGTCTGGCCAGATTATGATTACGCATGTGGAAACTCCCCTTGCCCTGCGGGGGCGTGGTCTGGCGGCGGTTCTCATGCAGGGACTGGTGGAGGATGCCGAGGGAAGGGGTCTGCAGATCGTTCCCATCTGTAGCTACGCCCAGGACTGGATGAGGCGAAACAGGTCATGATCGTGCAGGCCCAATAGTTTTTACTACTTTAAGTTTTTAAAGATTAAATAATACCCAGACTATAGATAAGGTTCGCGATGTCAGTTTTCGCGATGCTTATCAGGGGTCTGTGGTGCACGATCGCCGCATTCGAAATTTGGAGGGTCTAAAGGCGACCGGAGACAGTTCGCGTGTCTTGAATCTTGTCTCGGTCTGGGCTCAGTCGGGCCATTTGCCGGAATATTACGAGCAACCCCTGTTCGAAAACCGGCGTTTAAATCGCGCCCTCATCCTCAAACATCGCTTGAGAAACAATGAGCAGGACCTGTTCGATAACCAGCATTATGTCGGGACTAAAATTCTGCTTCCAATTGACGACCGGGATTGGAAGCTGGGTGGTCGATTTGTCTTCATTGGGCAGAAGGACTATTTAACGGTTCTGTCTAATACATTTGGTGAATCCATAATATATTCACAGAGAGATCGAGAAATTCTAGATATATTAGACGCTTCCCCCTCTTTAGATCCGTTCCTTCTTAAAGAAATACTGGCCAAAAACAGTGTTGTTGTTTCGCCTTGCTATTTTGAAATATCAAAACCCGATAGTCAGGCGATGAATTCATTTTTAAAAAATGAGATATCTAAATTGGTCGCCCATATCAGTTTGGGAGGTGACAATATTAACGTCTATACAGAGAAACTGGTCAATAAAATTATGTCTGGACGGGTCGATGACGGGCTAGAACATTTAAGATTGGCCTTAAATTTACCAGAAGAAGATTTTGCCGATGGTATTTTTTCGTGGAGAGGTTTTTTATATTATAAATGGAGCCAAACAAATATTTCTCGGAAAATGGTCCCGGTATTGGACAGTATTATGAATTTAAAGCCTTTGGGACTGGTCACGGATTCCAAAAAGAAACAGATCGGAAATTCAAAAATCGCGCTACGGAAAATAATCTTAAATACGATTAAAGAGGTTAGTGATACATTATCGATCTATGACGAGTCTTATAAGTCGTTAGTGATCGGTAATAATCCTGTGATTTTTAGGGATTTTCTAATCACAGCACCGTCTTTATTTTTGAAACTCGGTGCCCAACTGGGGATGATGAACTATATCTGCAATTTCTGGAATTTCAGATTTGATCCCAAGCAAGCCATCAGCGTGATGGACGCAGATGAGTTGACCGACCTACTGGCCGAGTTTCAGGAAGGGCTGGTCTTTGATCAGAAGACCACCGACGTCGCTTGGTGACGGCCTCAGCCGCCCAGTTGATCCTTAGCGAAATCTAACTCCATTAGCTTTAGCCGTTTGATCTCGTCACGCAGTCGAGCGGCGGTCTCAAATTCAAGATCGGCGGCGGCGGCGCGCATCTTGGTTTCCATGTCTTTCAAGGTGGTCTGGAAATTGGAGCCGAGGAAGGGTTTGGACTCTTCGGCCACGCCGACAGGGATAGTCACCCGGTCGCCCTTTTCGTAAGGGCTGTCGAGAATGTCCTTAATGTCTCGCCTTACGCTCTCGGGCGTGATGCCATGGGCGATATTGTAGGCATGTTGTTTTTCGCGGCGACGGCTGGTCTCGGCCATGGCCCGCTCCATCGAGCCGGTGATCCGGTCGGCATAGAGGATCACCCGGCCGTCGACATTGCGTGCCGCGCGGCCGATGGTCTGGACTAGGCTGGTCTCTGAGCGTAGGAAACCTTCTTTGTCGGCATCAAGAATGGCCACAAGTCCGCATTCAGGAATGTCCAGTCCTTCGCGCAGCAGGTTGATCCCGACCAGCACGTCATAGGCCCCGAGGCGCAGGTCACGGATGATCTCAATCCGTTCCATCGTATCGACGTCGGAGTGCATGTAGCGCACGCGCAGGCCCTGTTCGTGCATATATTCCGTCAGGTCCTCAGCCATCTTCTTGGTCAGGACCGTGACCAGAACCCTCTGCCCGAGCAGGGCGGCGCGGCGGCATTCATCGATCACATCATCGACTTGGCTGGCCCCGTCCTTGGTCACGGGACGAACCTCGACTGGCGGATCGATCAAGCCGGTGGGACGGATGATCTGCTCGACAAAGACGCCGCCGGTTCGTTCCAACTCCCATTTGGCGGGCGTTGCGGAGACATGGACCGTCTGAGGCCGCATCGCATCCCATTCTTCAAACTTCAGCGGGCGATTGTCCAAACAGGAGGGCAGGCGAAAGCCATATTCAGCGAGCGTAAATTTGCGCCGGTAGTCGCCCTTATACATAGCTCCGATCTGCGGCACGGTGACGTGGCACTCGTCAGTGAACAGCAAGGCATTGTCAGGGATATATTCAAAGAATGTCGGCGGCGGCTCGCCTGGCATTCGGCCGGTCAGATAGCGCGAATAGTTCTCGATCCCGGCGCAGGAGCCCGTGGTCTCCATCATTTCGAGGTCAAAGATGGTGCGCTGTTCGAGCCGCTGGGCTTCGAGCAACTTTCCATTGGCCAACATCCATTCAAGGCGGCTCTTCAACTCCTCCTTGATTGAGATCATCGCCTGTTTCAGCGTTGGGCGCGGGGTCACATAGTGGCTGTTGGCATAGATCTTCACCGACGGCAGGTCAGCGGTCTTCTTGCCTGTCAGGGGATCAAATTCGCTGATCGCCTCGACCTCATCACCAAACAGGCTGACGCGCCAGGCGCGGTCCTCATAGTGGGCGGGGAAGATTTCGATGACGTCGCCGCGACGGCGGAAGGTGCCGCGCTCGAAGGCCTGATCATTGCGCTTATATTGCTGGGCGACGAGGTCGGCCATGAGCTTGCGCTCGTCGATCCGCTCTCCGACCTTCAGTTCGAAGGTCATGGCCGTATAGGTTTCGACCGACCCGATACCGTAGATGCAACTGACCGAGGCCACGACGATCACGTCATCCCGTTCGAGGATTGCCCGGGTCGCGGCGTGGCGCATCCGGTCGATCTGCTCGTTTATCGAGCTGTCCTTCTCGATATAGGTGTCGGTGCGCGGCACATAGGCTTCGGGTTGGTAGTAGTCATAGTAGCTGACGAAATATTCCACCGCATTGTCGGGGAAGAAGCTCTTGAATTCGCTATAGAGTTGGGCCGCGAGGGTCTTGTTGGGCGCAAGGATCAGGGCTGGGCGCTGGGTCTGCTCGATGATCTTGGCCATAGTGAAGGTCTTGCCCGAGCCAGTGACCCCCAGCAGCACCTGATCGGATTCCCCCCGGTCTAGGCCTTCTGAAAGTTCGGCAATGGCGGTGGGTTGGTCGCCCGCGGGGCTATAGTCGCTGACCAGATTGAACCGGCGACCGCCCTCCGACTTCTGCGGACGGGAAGGGCGGTGCGGCATCCACAGGGCCGGAGAGTCGAAAACAAACTGCCCCGCAGCCTCTTCAAAGCCAACCAGATCAGCGGGGGTACGGGGTGCGCGCGACATCCCCCTAATCTAGGGGGTTGGGGG
>JBEGNZ010000008.1:0-90836 GCA_041182245.1 Pseudomonadota bacterium
CCCTCTCCCTCGTCGGCACGCCCTTGAGCGTCATTGTTCGCGGCAAGAGCCAGCCGGCTCAGGTCGTGGCCATGCCGTTCGTTCCTCACCGCTATTTCCGTAAATCCTGACCCTGCAAGGAAGATCCTCATGTTTTTCACCAAGGACCACGAGTGGATCAAGGTCGATGGCGACGTCGCCACGGTCGGTATCTCCGCCTATGCCGCCGAACAGCTCGGTGATGTCGTCTTTGTTGAGGTGCCAGACCTCGGCAAGGTCTTGGCCGCCGGGGATGGTCTCGCGGTGGTCGAGAGCGTCAAGGCCGCCTCTGACGTCTATGCGCCGGTCTCAGGCGAGGTCGTTGAGGCCAATGGCGATCTGGCTGGAGCGCCGGAAAGGGTCAATGCCGATCCGGAAGGGGCGGGCTGGTTTGCCAAGCTCAAGATTGCTGACCTCAGCCAACTAGAGGGTCTGATGGACCGCGCCGCCTACGACGCCTTCCTGGCCTCGCTCTGATCTGTCCACCCTTCTAGATTTGCCCCTGTTGGAGGCCTACCCATGCGTTATCTGCCCCTAAGCCCCGCTGATCGTTCAGCCATGCTGGGCGTCATTGGTGCCGCGACCATCGATGATCTGTTCGTCGATGTGCCCGAGGCTGCGCGGCGCAACCAGCCTGTGGACCTGCCATTCCATCAGGGCGAACTCGAGGTCGAGCGTGCGCTTTCGGCCATGGCCGGGCGCAACCGGACCGCTGGGCAGGGGCCGTTCTTCTGCGGGGCTGGGGCCTATCGCCACCATGTGCCCGCCACGGTCGATCATATCATTCAGCGGTCGGAGTTCCTGACCAGCTACACGCCCTATCAGCCGGAAATTGCCCAAGGCACCTTGCAGTACCTGTTCGAGTTCCAGACCCAAGTCGCAGCCCTGACCGGGATGGAGGTGGCCAATGCCTCCATGTATGACGGCTCCACGGCGACGGCTGAGGCGGTGATGATGGCCGCGCGGGTGACGCGGCGGGGCAAGGCGGTGCTGTCCGGCGGTCTTCATCCCCACTATGCCCGCACCGTTGAAACCCTAGCCAAGGTCGCGGGCGTCGAGGTCCAGCGGCTGGATGGCGCCATTGACGGCGAAGCCGCCGTGCTGGAGGCCATCGATGGGGGCACCGCCTGCGTCGTTGTCCAGACCCCGAACCTCTTCGGCACCGTCACCGACGTCAGCGCCATTGCTGCAGCCGCTCAGGCCAAGGGCGCGCTGCTGATCGTCGTGGTCACCGAGGTGGTGTCTCTGGGGCTGCTCAAAAGCCCCGGCGAGATGGGAGCCGACATCGTCGTGGCCGAAGGGCAGTCGATCGGCAACGCCCTGAACTTTGGCGGTCCCTATGTCGGCCTGTTTGCGGCGCGTGAAAAATATGTTCGTCAGATGCCCGGGCGTCTGTGCGGCGAGACGGTCGATGCCGATGGTCGGCGCGGATTGGTCCTGACCCTGTCGACCCGTGAGCAGCATATTCGCCGGGACAAGGCGACCTCGAACATCTGCACCAATTCAGGCCTCTGCGCCTTGGCCTTCACCATCCATATGAGTCTGTTGGGAGAGGTTGGATTGCGGAGATTGGCGGCGATCAACCATGCCAAGGCCCGCGACCTGCGTGATGGGTTGATGACTGTGCCCGGGGTCGAGATCTTGACGGAGCGGTTCTTCAACGAATTGGCCATCCGGGTGCCGGCCGATGCGGCGGCACTGGTCGAAACTTTGGCAGGGCAAGGCATTTTGGCCGGCGTGCCCGTGTCGCGTCTGTCTCCGAAGGGCGGGATGGATGACGTTCTGCTCGTCTGCGCGACTGAGACCACCACCTCGTCCGATATTGCGGCTCTGGTCGCAGCGCTGAAAGGGGCTTTCTAAGATGAGCATGAACAATATTGGCCGTCCGACCCGGCCCGCCCTCGTCGCCACCTTGCCCGGCGCTGTACCCGCTACCCTCGGCGGCGGACGGGGTCTATTGCAGGACGAGGCCCTGATCTTTGAACGCGACGGCTGGGACAGCAGCGGCGTCGATCTGCCCGAGCCGTCGCGCGACGCCTCCGGCCTCGGCGATCTGGTTCGCACCGCGCCCATCGGCTTGCCCGGCCTTAGCGAGCCTGAGGCCATGCGCCACTATGTGCGCCTCAGCCAAAAGAACCATGCCATCGACCTGGCGCTCTATCCGCTCGGCTCCTGCACCATGAAGCACAATCCGCGCCTCAATGAGAAGATGGCGCGCTTGCCCGGCTTTGCCGATGTCCACCCCTTGCAGCCTCAGTCGACAGTGCAGGGCGCGTTGGAACTGATGGACCAGTTGGCCCACTGGCTAATGACCCTGACCGGTATGTCGGCCGTGGCCATGTCGCCCAAGGCCGGAGCGCACGGCGAGCTCTGCGGCCTGCTGGCCATCCGAGCCGCACACGAAGCGCGCGGCGATGCTCGCAAGCGGGTTCTGGTGCCGACATCAGCCCACGGTACCAATCCGGCCACGGCAGCCTTTGTCGGCTATGAGGTCGAAGAGATCGCCCAGACCGCTGATGGCCGGGTCGATATTGCCGATCTGGCGGCCAAGCTCGGACCCGATGTGGCCGCGATCATGGTCACGAACCCCAATACCTGTGGGCTGTTCGAGCGCGATGTGATCGAGATTGCCGAACTGGTCCATGCCGCGGGGGCCTATTTCTACTGCGACGGAGCGAATTTTAACGCCATTGTCGGGCGGGTGCGGCCCGGTGATCTGGGCGTCGACGCCATGCACATCAATCTGCACAAGACCTTCTCAACGCCCCATGGCGGCGGTGGTCCAGGATCGGGTCCGGTGGTCCTGTCTGCGGCTCTAGCCCCCTTCGCGCCGACCCCGTTCGTGGTCAATCGCGGTGAGTCCTATGAGTTGGTGGAATATCGCGAAGGTGAGGCTGCTCAGGCCTTTGGTCGTCTCTGTGCCTTTCACGGTCAGATGGGCATGTATGTCCGCGCCCTGTCCTACATGCTCAGCCACGGTGCCGATGGCCTTAAACAGGTGGCCGAGGATGCCGTGCTCAATGCCAACTATATCAAGGCCCGGCTGAGCGGTGTGATGAGCGCGGCCTTTGAAGGCCCCTGTATGCATGAGGCCCTGTTTGATGATCACTGGCTGGAGGGTACCGGAATCACCACGCTCGACTTTGCCAAGGCCATGATCGACGAGGGCTTCCACCCCATGACCATGTATTTCCCGCTGGTGGTGCATGGGGCCATGCTGATTGAGCCAACAGAGACCGAATCGAAGGCGGAGTTGGATCGGTTCTGCGATGTTCTGTTGTTGTTGGCTCAGGCGGCCAAGGCGGGGGATGTCGAGCGGTTCAAGGGTGCACCGTTCCATGCGCCGCTAAGGAGGCTGGATGAGACCCTTGCGGCCCGCAAGCCTAGGCTGCGTTGGCGCCCCCAAGCGAGCGCGGGTGTTGCCGCAGAGTAGCGCCGAGCGGATTAATTATCGCTATGCCCTAATTGGGCCTTTAAACTGGATAATATAGGGCTCATATCAGACCTGTCCTTGGCGAGAGTCCCGGCCTTTTCGAGGCTCGGCCAAGTGGACCAAAGAGACCGATGCCCCAAACCGTTGTTGTGCCCCTTGCCAAATCTGACCAAGACGCCAACGCCGATAATGTCGGTGCGGAAGTCGTGAGCCGTCTTGGCCGTTGGGCTTTAGCCCTTTTTGGCGGTGCCATCGTGGCGGTCGGCATTGTGATGGCCCCGCTGCCGGGCCCGTTCGGTGTGCCGGTAATGGTCGTCGGTCTGATGATCCTGCTGCGCAGTTCCTTTTCGGCCAAGCGCGCCTTTGTCAAACTGCAGCGTCGGCACCCTCGCTTTGTATTTCCCCTGCGCCGTCTCTTGCGCCGGGAGCCAGAGGTTATGCCTGTGGCGTGGCAGCAGGTCCTGCGGTTTGAGCGTATGGTTTTGCCAAAGCCTTGGCGCTTTGCACGGCGTTTGCGGCTCTCCTTGCGCAGCAAATCCCAAGTCTGATGCGGTTTGGGCAAGATGGGCAGGCTTGCCCCCTCTTTGAGATCTGATCGGCAATTTACCAGAAGCAGTCGTCTTATGGCGTTTAAGCCGACCCCTTAGCGCGGGCTATCTGCCTTTCGGCCTAAGCCAAATCGGCATCGGGCCTAAGGGGCACTGTCACTGCCAAACGAAAAGCGGGCCAGAGGTTTCCCTCCGGCCCGGCTTCTAGCGTCAAACAGTTCGGTATTGGCTATTGCAGCCTGTCGCCCATCTGAGCGACCGCACGGTCGATCAGGGGATCGCTCTTCAAGCCCTTGAGACGGCCCTGAAGGATAGTGCCGGTCATCTGAGCTGCCAGTTCGGCAGCGACCGATTTGACCTCAGCGGCTGCTGCGGCTTCGGCTGCGGCGATCTTGCGTTCCGCCAAAGCTTGGCGGCGAGCAATCTCTTCGTCGAGCTTGACCTTGGCATCCACTGCCAAACGGGCAGCATCAGCTTCAGCAGCAGAAATCATGTCAGCGGCCTGACGTTCAGCATCTTCACGCTGCTGCTGGATTGACGCCAGCAGAGCTTGAGCCTCTTCGCGCAGGCGCTGGGCCTCGTCGAGTTCGTTTTGGATCTTTTGGGCATAGCCATCGAGACCACTGGCTACTGCGCTTGGAACCTTCATATAGGCGAGAAGGCCAAAGAACAGTGCGAGTGCGACGGCGACCCAAAATTCAGCTTCTTGCAGAAGTTCCATTATTGGGTCCCCTTAGGCCTTTGCTGCGGTCAGTGCCGTCTCGACCTCATCGGCCGTGGCAGCAACGCCCGTCAGTTTGTCGGTGATCGCTGCGGCGATATCGGACGCGATGGTCCGAACATTGCCCAGGGCCGCATCGCGTGAAGCCCGGATCCGGTCTTCGGCGACAGCCAGTTTTTCGGCCAAAACCGCTTCCTCTGCTGCCTGCCGCGTTGCGGCCTCAGCATTGGCCTTGGCCTTGGCTTCAGAAGCAGTGCGCTGGGCTTGGGTGCGGGCCTTGGCCAATTCGGCCAAGGCGGTCGCACTTTCTGCTTCAGCCTGCGTCTTCAAATCACGGGCCTGTGCGACATCCGCCGCAATCTTGTCTGCCCGGGTCTGGATCGTCCCGCCGACGCGCGGCAGGAAGAGCTTTGACAATAGGACATAGAGAACGACGAAGATCAGCAGCAGCCAAACCACCTGGCCAGGCCACCACACGAACTGAAATTGCGGCAGACCGCCGCCGCTGGCATGGCCATCGGCTCCGGTCGACTCGTGAGTCTGTGTCGTTTCGTTGGCCATAACGGTCCGGTCTTAGGCGAAGAGGATCAGGAAGGCGATGACGAGGGCGAAGATGCCCAAGGCTTCGGTCAGCGCCATGCCGAGGAACAGCATCGGGCGTTCGCCAGCCGCGGCCGATGGGTTGCGGATGGCGGCGGCCAGATAGCTGCCGAACAGGTTACCAAGGCCGATACCAGCCCCGATCATGCCGAGCATGGCCAGACCAGCGCCGATATATTTTGCGGATTCAGCGTCCATAAGAGTCTTCCTTTTGGTTGGTTAAGTAGATGAGAAAACGAAGAAAACAGGTGATCGATGTCAGATGTTAGTGACTGTGCAGGTTCACAACATCGTTCAGATAAACGCAGGTCAGCGCGGCGAACACGAAGGCCTGAAGGAAGGCCACAATGAACTCCAACGCGGTCAGGGCAACAACGCTGCCTAATGACACCGCCGAGCCAAGAAGGCCCAACGACGCGATACCGCCGCCCGAGGCGAGAAGGCCAAGGGAGATGATGAACCCTGCGAAGATCTTTAGAACGACGTGCCCGCCGATCATGTTTCCGAACAGACGCAAGGCCAGGGTCACAGGCCGCACCAGGAAGGAAATGATCTCAATCGGCACCATCAAGAACAGCAGCGGCCATGGAACGCCGGACGGGACAAACAGCTTATACATGCCGATGCCATTGCGCGCGAAACCCACAACCACGACCGTCAATATGGTCAAAAGCGCGAGGGTAGCGGTCACGGCCAACTGGGATGTGGCCGTAAAGACAAGGAACATGCCCAAGAAGTTCATGGCAAGAATGAAGGAGAACAGGGTGAACACGAAGGGGAAGAAAACCTTGCCCTCGTGGCCAATAATCGAACCGGCCAGATCGTCAACGAGGCCATACAGCATCTCGCCCACGGACTGGAGCCGCCCTGGAACCACCGCTTGACGCGCGGCCAGAGCAAAGAACACGCAGATCAGGCCCGCTGCCAGACCCATTGAGACCACCGAATTGGTGATCGACAGGTCAACAACGCCCAGACCGGGCAGGTTCACCGTCGGCAGATCAACAACCTTGTTGATCTGGAACTGGTGCATCGGATCGGCCATAAGCCCTCAATCTCCTCATTCGAACCTGCCGCTGCAGGATCAGTCTTCGTCGTCATCCTCATCCCCAAGCAGCGGTTCATCCGGCCCAGGAGCGATCGATGTCTTATGTCCCATGCGTCCAGCTGAGCGGACGACCATGAAAGCCGAAAGCCCAGTGCCGATCAGCATCCCGCCAATCAGGCCCCAAGGGCTGATATGTAACAGTTGGTCGAGCAACCAGCCAAAGCCTAGCCCTCCCAAAATTCCGCCGATCAAATCGGCCAAGACGCGATAGCCATCGTGGCTATGGTCCGCGCTACGGTCCTTGGTCTTGCGCGCGCGGGAGGCCTCAAAGGCCCCAATCCGTTCGTCAAGACGGCGAAGGGCCTCTTGGTTGGGTGCATTTCGCGCCACTTCAGGGTCAAGATCGTCCGACTGCGGCATCTGCTGCGCTGGCGTCCCCGATCATGAAGCCGTGCAGATGCCCGGTTTGATCGAGCCGGAACCTATAGATCAGGCGACCATTGGTCAAGATTGGCTTTAGAGGTTTTAGTTTGTTGTATTTGTTGAGTTAATTTAGGTGATTGTGGGTGTTCGTGGGGATGGCCGCGAGTCGGTGGGAAATTGGGTGGTGTAGGGACGTTGAAACAAGGCCCCCTTCGGCCCTCCGCGCCAGTTCTCCCAGAGGGGGAAGACCTGGTGACGGTAAATCTTCCCTCTCTGGGGGCTACATCCACACACCTCCCCGACCCCTTCACTCCCCCACATGCTTCAAAAAGATCGCAGCAATCTCTTCGCCGCGGGTTTCCTGCGGGAAGTGACCTGCGCCGGGCAGGAGGTCGAAGGTGGCTTGGGGGTAGCGCGCGGCCCAGTCGCGGCCCCAGCTTTCGGTGAAGACGTCATCATCACCGCCCCAGACAAAGTGCACGGGCCCCTTCCATTGTAAGATCGCTTCAAAATGCTCAGCTTGAGCCTTTGCAGTCTCGGTTTCGGGCGTGTCGATGGGGATGCTCAAGGGGAAGCGACGCGGACCCGCATGTCCGGCCCTGCCCAAACCAGCATGGGGCGCATCATAGCCCCGGCGCACGCCGTCGGCCTCGGCCGACAGGATCGGGTGCTCGCCCTTTTGCACGATCCCATAAAGATCGCGCGCGGCCATGTGCCCGCAAGGAACCATCATAAACCAGCCGAGCGAAAGCCGCTCAGGGACGTTGCTTTCAAATAGGCCACCAGCCTGCCAGCCTGCATTCCATTGCCGAATAGCGGGGCTGTAGTCGAACGCTGCGTGGTGAAGCCAGGTGTTCATGATCACAAGGCGCGAGAACCGCTGAGGCTGTTCGGCCACCTGGGCCAAACTGATCGGCCCACCCCAGTCTTGGCAAAAGAGGGTGATACCTTGAAGGTCCAGGTGGTTGATCAGGGCGCGGTGGGCATCGGTATGGCGGGTGATCGAGTACCAGCCATCGTCCGTCACCTTATCGGACCGTCCAAAGCCAATATGGTCGGCCGCGATGCAGCGATAGCCCTTGGCGACGAGGGCTGTGATGATCTTGCGGTTCAAAAAGCTCCAGGTCGGCATGCCGTGCATCAACAGAGCCACTGGCCCGTCTCGCGGACCCTCATCGACATAGTGCATCCGCAAGCCTTGGAAGGTGAGATAGTTCGGCGCAAAGCCATAGCCGGGCAGGTTGTCAAAGGCGCTGTCTGGTGATCGCAGGAAGGGTATGCCGTCAGGGGTGTGTTGAAGTTCGGTCATGATGAGGGCCTTGTGTTTCGCTTGCGATAACATGCGGCACTATTAATGCCAATAGATTTTGGGGATGAAAACCCCTCACCCAACCCTCTCCCCAAGGGGGCGAGGGCTTATCGGTTCTAGCCCTCTCCCTGTGGGAGAGGGCCCAAGTGAGGTCCTTGTTTTTACCGCGTCATTGCGCGCGCAGCTAAGCAAGCCCGGGGGCTGACCCGTGCCTTTCTCATCCTCACCTTATAACGAGCAACGCGATCCGGCCCCCTCATCCGCATCCCCCGCGAAGGCGGGGGCCCAGACCTGTGGAACGCCCACGACCGGTTGACCCCGTTCTGGATCCCCGCATTCGCGGGGAACACGGGTGGGGGTTTGGGCTCGGGTGCAAGATCCTTGTCCTTCGACAGGCTCAGGATGAGGATGTATGACACCCCCCATGACCGACACGCCCAACGACCAAACCCCCGCCGATGACGGCAAGTCTCGAATCTTTATCGATGCCGACGCCTGCCCGGTGAAGGACGAGACCTATAGGGTGGCGATCCGCTATGGCCTGAAGGTGTTCGTCGTCTCGAACAGCTTTATCATGACCCCGCGCGAGCCATGGATCGAGCGGGTCATTGTCGATGCAGGGCCCGATATTGCCGATGACTGGATCGCAGATCAGACGCGCCGACACGATATTGTCATTACCAATGACATCCCCTTGGCTGGCCGGTGCCTCGAAAAGGGGGCGCTGGTCATTGGCGCGACAGGGCGAGCCTTTACGCCTGATTCTATCGGCATGGCTCTGGCCGCACGCGGGATCGCTGAGCATCTGAGGTCCACCGGCGAGTTGACCAAGGGCCCCGCTCCCTTTGGTCCAGCGGACCGCTCACGGTTCCTGTCGGCCTTGGACGAGGCGGTCAATCGCGCCAAGCGGATGGCGCGCTATATTTTTTTGCGAAAGGCAGAAAAGCCTTATGGAGCCTAATGTGTAGGGCCAATCCCTTAAATCCGCTACGGCACCTTCGCCATCCTATCGTGCGGTGTTGCTCGAGCGCGTCGCATGCGCCATCACGTGTACCTGATCGACGTAAAGTTTGACTTCCCTCTGGCTCGTGAAGCGATAATCTGAGCTCCAGCATCAGGCCCAGCGGTAAGACTGGGCGCGACGAGGAAGCACAGATGGATTTCGAATTTTCGGCTGAACAGCAGCAACTGAAGGAACAGGCGCGCCGTTATCTGGCGGACAAGTGCCCGACCACGGCCGTGCGGGCCATTTTGGAAGGCTCTGAACCCTTCGACCGCGCGCTGTGGCAGGGTCTGGGCGAGATGGGCTTTTTGGGTGCCGCGATCCCGGAGGAATATGGCGGGCTCGGCCTAGGCTATCTGGAGCTGTGCGTCATCGCCGAAGAGCTTGGCCGCGCCTTGGCACCCGTACCTGTCTCCTCCTCGATCTTCCTCGTCGCTGAAATCCTCAAGGCGGCGGGCAGCGAAGAGCAAAAGCAAAAGTGGCTGCCCAAGCTCGCCTCGGGCGAAGTGATCGGAACCTTGGCCTCGGTTGAAGCGACGGGGTCCGTACGGCCTTCGAATGTCGCCCTGTCGGCCAAGGGCGGAGCCTTGACCGGTGCCAAGTCGCCGGTGCTGGACGGTGATATTGCGGACATTGCCATCGTCTTGGCCCGTCACGCGCCGGGCAAGGATGCGCAGGGTCTGTCGCTCTATCTGGTCGATCTGAACCAATCGGGCATCGAGCGCACCGTGCTGGACACGATCGATCCTTCGCGCAGCCAAGCCAAGATCGCCTTTAAGGACGCAGCCGCCGAGCTGGTCGGTGCAGCGGGCGATGGCTGGCGGCTTTATGAAGAGGCGCTCGACCGCGCCGCGATCCTGACCGGCTTCGAACAGATCGGCGGTGCTGACAAGGCGCTGGAGATGGGCCGCGACTATGCCCTGCAGCGCTTTGCCTTTGGTCGCGCCATCGGCTCGTTCCAAGCCATTAAGCACATGCTGGCCGACATGTATGTCTCGGCAACCTTGGCCCGCTCGAACGGCTATTTCGGGGCCTATGCCCTGTCGACTGGCTCGGCAGACCTTGCTGAAGCCGCCGCGACCATGCGGGTCAGCTCGACCAAGGCTTTCCAACATTGCGCCAAGAACAATATCCAAGTGCATGGTGGCATGGGCTTTACCTGGGCCATGGACTGCCACCTCTATTATCGCCGCTCCAACCTCTTGGCTGTCAGCCTCGGCGGCCTGAATGAATGGGAAGACAAACTGATCGACCGGCTGCGCGCCAAGAACGCTGCCTAAGCCAGATCGCCATTTAAGGGACATCAAAGCCATGAATTTCGACGACACCCCCCACGAAGCCGCCTTCCGTGCCGAAGCCCGCGCCTGGATCGACGCCAATGCCCCCAAGCACCTTTTGCCCTACCTCGAAAAGGCTGGGTTCGGCGGGATCGAGCTGGGCGGTCTTGACCCCATGAAGGAGGCCAAGGCTTGGCAAAAGAAGAAGTATGACGCCGGATGGGCCTGTCTGCACTGGCCGAAGGAATATGGCGGGCGCGGTGCCAGCCCCATTGAGCGCGTGATTTGGAACCAGGAAGAGGGCCCCTATGCCGCCCTGTCCGGCTCCTTCATCATCGGTCACGGCATGTGCGGCCCGACCGTCATGGACTGGGGTCCGGAAGAGGCCAAGCGCGAACTGCTGCCCCGTCTGGCCGCTGGAGAAGACATCTGGTGCCAGCTGTTTTCTGAACCGGCTGGAGGCTCCGATCTGGCCGGTCTTCGCACCAAGGCCGAGCGCGACGGCGACGACTGGGTCATCAATGGCCAGAAGATCTGGACCAGCGGCGCGCACTATTCGCAGTGGGGCATCCTGATCACCCGCACCGACCCCGACGTGCCCAAGCATAAGGGCCTGACCATGTTCTTCCTGCGCATGGACACACCCGGCGTGCGCATCGTGCCGATCAAGCAGGCCAACGGTCAGTCAGGCTTCAATGAGGTCTATTTCGACAATGTCCGCATCCCCGACAAGCAGCGCCTCGGCGGCGTGGGTGAGGGCTGGAAGGTGTCACTGACCACCTTGATGAACGAGCGCCTGTCCATCGGCTCGGGCATGAGCGCGGGCTTCCCCGACATTTTCGAGTTTTGCAAGGAACTGGAACTGGCCGACGGCACGCTGGCCATCAATGACCGGGGCGTTCGCTCCAAGCTGGCCGAGTGGGCTTGCCGACAGAGCGGTCTGAAATATACCGGCATGCGGGCCATTTCGGCCCTGTCACGCGGGGAAAATCCAGGGCCAGAAAACTCCATCGGCAAGCTGGTGGCCGGTTCCAGCCTGCAAGAGATCGCCATGTTCGCGCTGGACCTTCAGGGTCAGGCCGGGGCCGTGTCCGATCCAAAGCTGGCGGCCATGGCGGCCAAGTTCCAAGCCCAACTGCTGCGCTCGCCCGCGACCCGCGTCGAAGGCGGCACGGACGAGATCTTGCGCAACATCATCGGCGAGCGGGTTCTCGGCCTGCCCGACGATATGCGTGCCGATAAGGGCCTGCCCTTCAACAAGATCCCAACGGCCTAGAGCCAAAGGACCCCACCATGCCCGCGCCCTACGCCACATTGCTGATTGAAAAAGAAGGCCCAATTGATTGGGTGACGCTGAACCGGCCCGACGCGCTCAATACGCTGAACGGTCAGATGGTCGATGATCTGCTCGACTATTTCGGCGGTCTCTATTTTGATCGTAAGACCCGCATTGTGGTGCTTCGGGGGGCGGGCAGGGCCTTTTGCGCCGGGCTCGACATCAAGGAGAGCATGGAGGCTCGGCCCGACGATAATGCGCCGCGCGGTCCGGCAGCGGGGCTGCTCAGTCAGCGCCGCATCTCCGAGATCGTCATGCGCATGCGCCGCTGTCAGCAGCCGATCATCTCGCTGGTTCAGGGGCCAGCCTGCGGTGGCGGCTTTGCGCTGGCTCTGGCGTCCGACATCCGGATTGCGGGTGAAAGCGCACGGATGAACGCGGCCTTTATCCGTATCGGCCTGTCGGCCTGCGATATTGGTGTGTCCTATTTCCTGCCGCGCCTCGTGGGCGTGTCGGTGGCGTCAGAGCTGATGCTCACCGGGCGTTTCATCAATGCCGAGCGCTCCTTGAGGGTGGGTCTGGTCAGCGAAGTGGTTCCCGATGCCGACCTGACCAAGGCGGCGCGGGCCTATCTGGACGATATGGTCACGACCTCGCCGCTGGGCCTTCGCCTGACCAAAGAGTGCCTGAATATGAGCGTCGATTCCCAGAGCCTCGAAGCGGCCATCGCCATGGAAGACCGCAACCAAATCCTCTGCTCCCAAACCGCCGACGTCCGCGAAGGCATGACCGCCTTCTTGCAAAAGCGTGCGCCGAACTATTCAGATAGCTGATCACGTCCCTTTCGATAATTTTAGATTTAACGACCTTGACGCGATGATAAAGAGGGTCTTCCCTCACTCAGGCTGAGTGAGGGAGGCTTTCGTGTTGAGCATCAATGAGTTGCCGAAAAATGTCTACTCAAAGCTATTTTTGCCTGGATTAATCATCTGGTCTATAGTCGCGGTGGTTATTAGTAGTTTTGATCGGGTTCAGCTTGGCGTTGCTACATTTGTTTTAACCAACAATTATTATTTATATAATTTTTTTAATAAAAAATGATAATGACTGTTTCAAATTTAAAATCATTACGAGACATAATGGTTGGATCATTGTTGTTGGTTTTTTTATATTTATAAAATTTGGTTTGTTTATTTTCATGGATTTTAAATTTCAGTTATTGATTTTTATATTTGAATTTTTCCTCTATTTATTCGTCATAAAAATTATTGAATATTTTGACAAGATCGCCCTCGAAAGGGTGGCGCTTGAAGATGGTAAGAAAAATATGTAGGGCGAGGACCATTGGCTCTCCACCAGCGAAACCCGTCTTCAGATGCTGACCGCCTCAACCGCCTTTTTGGAGCGATGTAATCCGCCGAACTGATGGCTCTAAGACCAAAAACTTAGCCGCACGGCCTCAAGATCGTGGGCGGCGAGCTCGGATAGGGTGCGACAGAATCTCGTCGCTAGTCCTGAGCCTCATGACCGATTTCATGGCCATCACCGAAGATCGGCGCGCCAATCCTTAGGAAAATCTGGCCAGCGTCATCGCCAAGGGTCGGGTCAATGGGCAGTTGAGGGCGATCATGACGCTGGAGGTCTGGAAGGTCTGGCAGTGCCGCACCTGTGGCTATCTCTATGAAGAAGAGTTCGGCGACCCTTCCGAGGGTCTGCCGGCGGGCACCCGGTGGGCGGATATTCCCGCCGATTGGGTCTGTCCTCTCTGCGGCACCGCAAAGGCTGAGTTTGACATGATCCAGCTTTAGGCTGGACCCAATTGGGTGCATGATAGGCGCGAACACGGATGGAAAATCTGTGACCGACAATATCAGGGAGCCGCGCGCCATTCATGTCCACACGTCACGCCAACACCACCCCGATCCTTCCGGCGGCTGAGATCACGACCGATTGGCTGACTGCTGCCTTGGGCAAGGCCGGGATCGAGGCCAAGGTCTCGTCCTTTACGGCCAAGAAGTTCGGTACCGGTCAGGTGGGTGAAAGCGTGCGTTTTACCCTCGATTTTGACGGTGACGCCAAGGGTGCGCCCAAGACGGTGGTCGGCAAGTTCCCATCGCAAGACCCTGAAAGCCGCGCCACGGGTGTGAATTTCGGCAACTATGTGCGCGAGGTGAACTTCTATCGCCAACTGGCTGCGACGGCTCTGGTGACGACGCCCAAGGTGCTGTTCACGGATGTCGATGAAGAGACCTGCGATTTCGTGCTGCTGATGGAGGACCTCGCCCCAGCGGTTCAGGGCGATCAGGTCGCCGGTGTCACTGTGGACCAGGCCGCCCTGTCGGTCGATCAGGCCGCCCATCTGGCCGCATCCCATTGGGGGCAAGACCACTGGGATCAGGTGCCGTGGATTTTCGGCTCTGCCGCTGGGCCCGAAAGTGCCGGGGCAGACCTGATGCGCACCCTGTGGCTTGGCTTTCGTGAACGCTATGGTGACCGGATCTCGCCGGAATGTGTGACGATCGGTGAGAAGCTGACCACCAATTTCGACCGGTTCAAGTTCGGCTATGAGGGGCCGCGCTGTCTCACCCACAACGACTTTCGCCCCGACAATATGATGTATGGCACAGCTGAAGGCGGCTATCCCATCGCCATCGTCGACTGGCAGTCCATCGGCTATGGCTGCTGCATGGCTGATGTGTCCTATTTTCTTGCCGGTGCCCTGTCGCCGCAGGACCGCAAGGCCAATGAGCAGGAATTGCTCAAGGCCTATCATGCGCGTCTGACCTCATTGGGCGTGCGCGACTATCCCTTCGAAAAGCTCATGCGTGACTATGCCCACTATAGTTTCTCGCTGTTCAACATGGCCTATTCGGCCTCGATGATCGTCGGGCGCACCGAGCGGGGCGATGACATGTTCTTTTCGATGCTGGAAAGCGGCGCGGCGCAGGTGCTCGATCTTGGTGCGATGAAACTTTTGGACTAGGCGCCGCAAGGGCAGTGCTGATAGCGCTGCCCCCCATGACCCAGACACTGTCCATTGAAGAGATTAACGCGCCGGTTGGCTTTGCCGCCTTTCCCATCGAGATTGGCTTTATCGGTGCTAATGGCCCCCTTTGGCTAAACCCCCACGGTGACGTGCTAAAGCTCGGCTTTCGGGTCGAGATGCGCCACTGTAACCCCATGCAGATCTGCCATGGCGGTATGCTGGCCACCTTCATCGACATGCTGATGCCGATGTCGATTGCTCATCAGAGCAAGATGCGGGGCCGGTTCATGCCCACCGTTCAACTGAGCCAAGAGTTTTTGGCCCCGGCTCCGCTCGGCAGTTGGGTTGAGGGCACCGCACAGGTACTGAAACTCACCCGCAATATGGCCTTTGCCCAATGTCTGATCACCGCCGATGGCGAGCTTTGTGGCCGGGCCAGCGGGGTCTTTAAGCTGGGCAAGGAAATCGGCGGGGCGGGACTGTCGGGCGTGATCGAGAAGATCAAGGCCGCCAACCCCTTACCCTCAACCGAAGGTTAGGCCTTAGCGCTTGGGCGCTCATCCATGCGCTTGATCCACGCCGCAGTCCACGGATGGTCCAAGGCGAGCGGTTGGCCGACGGCGGCACCGAAGGTCAAGAAACAGTAGAGCAGAATGTCGGCCAGCGTCAGGCGATCCCCGCAGACGAACTGACGATCCCCCATCTGGTCGCCAAACCATTTGAGGCGATCCTTGGCGATGGCTTTCAGCTCTTCGGCACCGCTAGGGCCGACCAGCATGATCCGCTTTTCAAAGATTGGACGACCCTCGGCGGCCCGGAAGGCGTTGGTCATGGGCTCGCAGATGTTCAGGTCGATGCGACGCGTCCACATGCGGGCCTCGGCGCGCTCTTCGGGTGTCGTGCCGATCAGGGCCGGGGAGGGCTGCACCTCTTCGAGATATTCGCAGATGGTGGTGATTTCGCAGACAAAGCGGCCATCGTCCAATTCCAGCGCAGGCGTTTGGCCGGCGGGATTGACCTCTGTGTTATAGGGCGGGCGACGGTTCTCACCGCCCATCAGATCGACCGTAATGATGGGCAGGGTGATACCCTTCTCGGCCATGAACATCCGCACCACATGCGGATTTGGACCTACGGAATTATGCAGCTTCATTGACGTTTCCTCTTATGGTTCCCCGATTAGTCGGGTCTGGGGCGAGGCGCGTCAAGAGTTTGATCGAGCCCCTATGACTTTGCGCCAATCGGACCTAGAGTTTACGCAAGAGCAAAACAGAATCTGGGAGTGATGAGGATGTCAGAGCGGAAGGGCGGATGCCTGTGCGGCGCAGTGCGCTATGAATTGAAGGCCGAGCCGACCGTTACGGCTATTTGCCACTGCACCCACTGCCAGCGCCAAAGTGGCAGTGTCTTCTCGACCAATATGGTGGTCATGGAAGCGGACTATGTCCAGCAGGGTGAGACCAAGGTCTTTCAGGACAAGGGCGACAGCGGCAAGGGCGTCTATCGCCACTTCTGCGCCAACTGCGGCTCGCCCATCCTCTCCAAGATCGACCTGATGCCGGGTGTGGTCATGGTCAAGGCCGGAACACTGGATGATTTGAGCACCGTCACGCCGGGCGTCGAGGTCTATGCCGACCACGCCGCCGTTTGGGTTGCCCCCATTGCCGGGGTTCGCCGCTTTGGTCAGGCCGCAGGCTAGGGCCGTGAGCGCAAGCCTGATCGAAGCCAGTCTGGAACTTGCCGCTGAGCGCTGCGAGGACCTAACGCCGCTGGTCTATGAGCGCCTTTTTCGAGAGCATCCCGAGATGGAGGCCCTGTTCTGGCGCGATACCAACCATGCGGTGAAGGGCGAGATGTTGTCGCGGGTCTTTGAGGCCATCCTCGATTTCGTTGGTGAGCGCAAATATGCCAGCACCATGATCCAGTGCGAGGTCGTGACCCATGAGGGCTATGACGTGCCGCCCGACGTCTTTCGCATGTTCTTTGCCACCGTCGCGGCGACCTTGAAGGCGTTACTGGCTGGCGATTGGACCGACGAAATGGATCAGGCCTGGGTCAAGCTGCTCGCGGATCTAGACTATTATGTGATCCACCCTGATCAGTATGAAACCAGCATGGCCAAGGCCAGGTAGCTGACCCCGAAAATTCCGCTTGGGGCGCCTTTGGGGAAAGGGCGTAGAGATAAGAAAAAGATGTGTTGGGAGACCGAACCATGAGTGCTGATCCAGGACAACCGACTATCGGTGATGTGCGCCCCGCCCACAGGCTGGACGAAGCGGCGTTGGATCGATGGCTTGCAGCCCATGTCGAGGGCTATCAAGGACCCTTGTCGGTGCGGCAGTTTCAGGGCGGGGCCTCCAATCCGACCTATATGCTGACGGCGGGCGGTAAGCGCTATGTGATGCGCAAGAAGCCACCGGGCCAGTTGCTGGCCAGCGCCCATCAGGTCGATCGTGAGTTTCGGGTTATGTCGGCGCTGGGCAAGGTCGGCTTTCCCGTCCCGACCATGCGCGCCCTGTGCGAAGATGACAGTGTTGCGGGTGCGACCTTCTATGTGATGGATTTCCTAGAGGGCCGCATCTTCCGCGATGCCCGCCTGCCTGGCATGAACCCGGCTGAGCGCGCCGCCATCTATGACGAGTTGGGCGCGGTGATGGTAAAGCTTCACGCCATCGATCCGAACGCTATTGGCTTGGCCGACTATGGCCGTCCGGGCAACTATTTCGAGCGTCAGATTGGCCGCTGGATTAAGCAATATCGCGGTGCCGAGACCGAGCGGATCGAGGCCATGGAGGCCCTGATCGAGGCCCTGCCGGGGCTGGTGCCCGCCGATGATACTGTGACCATCGCCCACGGCGACTATAGGCTTGAGAATGTGATGTTCCACCCGACCGAGCCGCGCATCATCGCGGTTCTGGACTGGGAGCTGTCGACGCTGGGCCATCCGCTGGCCGATCTGGCCTATAACTGTATCCTCTGGCATTCACGGTCCGAGAGCTGGGGCACCTTTGACGGCATTGATCTGGCCACCTCGGGCATCCCGTCAGAAGAGGACTATGTCGCCGCCTATTGCCGCCGCACGGGGCGAGGCGCGATCCCAGAGTTTAACTTCTATCTGGCCTTTTCGCTGTTCCGTTTGGCCTCGATCTCGCAGGGCGTATTCAAGCGCAATCTGGACGGTATCGGCACCTCTGACGCCCATGGCGACAATAGTGGCGTAAAGATCTTGGCCGATACGGCTCTGGCTGTTTTGAACCGCTAAGATCAGGCCCGATGACCGACAGCTTTGATTACATTGTTGTCGGTGCGGGCTCGGCAGGCTGCGTGCTCGCCAACCGGCTATCGGCGGACCCGTCTAAGCGGGTGCTGGTGCTGGAGGCGGGGGGCAAGGATGACTGGATCTGGTTCCATATCCCGGTCGGTTACCTGTTCTCAATCGGCAATCCACGCGCCGACTGGATGTTCGAGACCCAGCCCATTGCCGGACTGGATGGCCGCAAGCTGAACTATCCGCGCGGCAAGGTCATTGGCGGCAGTTCGGCCATCAATGCCATGATCTATATGCGCGGTCAGGCAGCAGACTATGAGGGCTGGAAGGCGATGGGCCTGAACGGATGGGGCTGGGATGATGTCCTGCCGCTCTTTATGGCGCAAGAGGACCATATCAACCCGCCCAGTGCGCTCCATAGTAGCGGAGGGGAATGGCGGGTTGAGCATCCACGGATGCGTTGGAAGGTTCTGGATGCCTTTGCCGAGGCTGCGGCCGAGGAAGGCATTGCGCCTGTGGCGGATTTCAATGGCGGCGACAATCAGGGCTCGGGCTATTTTCAGGTCAACCAGAAGACCGGTCGGCGTTGGAGTGCGGCGCGGGGCTTTCTAAAGCCAGTCCTGCACCGTCAAAACCTCAAGCTGGAAGCCGGCGTAAGGGTCACGCGGATCCTGATCGAGCAGGGCCAGGCTGTGGGGGTTGCCTATAGCCGAGGCGGCCAGGAATTTGAGGTTCGGGCGTCGGCTGAGGTGGTTTTGAGCGCCGGTGCCGTGGGGACGCCGCAGCTTCTAGAACTGTCGGGTCTCGGCGACGGTGCGCGCCTTCGGGCCCTAGGCATCGAAACCAAGGCCCACTTGCCGGGCGTGGGGGAGGGCTTGCAAGACCATCTGCAGATCCGGCCCTATTATAAGGTCAGCGGTGTGCCGACCATGAACGTCCTCTATGGCTCCCTGTGGCGCAGGCCCCTGATGGCGCTGGAATATGCCCTGTTTCGCCGCGGGCCCATGTCGATGGCCCCGTCGCAGATGGGGGCCTTTGCCCGCTCGTCACCCGATCAGGAACGGGCCAATGTTCAGTTCCACGTCCAGCCCCTGTCGCTCGACCGGTTCGGCGAGCCGCTCCATCCCTTTGGGGCCATCACCATCAGCGTCTGCAATCTCCGGCCGACCAGTCGAGGATCGATCCATCTGGCGAGTGCGAGGGCGCAGGACGCGTCCCTGATCCAACCGAATTATCTATCCACGCCTGAAGATGAACGGGTAGCCATCGACTCTCTGCGCCTGGTGCGCCGGATTGTGGCCCAGTCCCCCTTGCAGCGCTTCGCCCCGCAGGAACATCGGCCCGGACCCGCGGCCCAGTCAGACGCCGACCTCTTGGCGGCTGCTCGGTCGCTAGGGACAACCATCTTCCATCCGGTCGGGACCGCTAAGATGGGCCTGAGGAGTGATCCCATGGCGGTGGTGGATGAAGCCCTGCGCGTTCACGGCATAGGAGGATTGCGCATCGTTGATGCCTCGATCATGCCCACCATCACGTCTGGAAACACCAACTCTCCAACCATGATGATCGCCGAAAAGGCCGCTCGGATGATCATGAAGGGATTTTAACCCGTCAATTTTCCGAAGGTTTCATTCGAGTACAACCTCAAATCCGGGGTCCCGCCTGGCATTAGTTCAGAGATTGATTACTATCAAATCTGTTGCTTTCAGGGCGTTTCGAGATCACAGTCAAACGTCTGAATATTGCAAATCCAGTGTTGCTGGATAACGGACCTGGTTAGAATTGTGTACAAGCTGTTGAATGACATTGGCGTCGATGAGGTCGCTCGCGATGTTAAGCGGTCTCAAGCGGCGCGTACGATCAGTGTCCTATTAACCGCCGCCCTTTCCATTTTGAACCTTGGTCTTGAGTTCTCTGCAGGATGGCTTGCAGCTGCCCTTTTGTCCCAGGTCTTCACCTACACTGCAGCCAATCCCGTACATAGGGCTTCGGTCCTTTCGCCAGCTCAACGGGTAACTCTGGTTTCCGCTATGCTGTTGGAGACCATGGTTTGGACCTTTGCGGCCTATATCTACTGGCAACCGGGCAATCTCACCTTCTGTATCTTGTCGATCTGCGTTCTCGCAGGCCAACTGATCCATTCGCAGATATTTGCGGCAAGATCATTTGCGGCCCTTGCGGCTTGCGCGGTTCCACCCAGCCTGGTCCTGATCTTAACGCCGACCTTTCTCAGTGGGTTCAGTGGGGAGGCGCAACTGACGGCTTTCGCCGCTACCTCCGTGGTGGTCTATTATTCTTGGGTATCCGCAAGTGCTCACTATTCGATACGTTCGGCCTTAGAACAGCAGCAGCGTTTTGCTCATGGCATCATTGAAGCGTTGGACACCCGGATTGGGATCATCGATGTAAATGGCGATTTCATTCACACCAATCGGGTTTGGCGCGAGCGGATTCAGACGATCGAACGGCGCACAAATACCCGCCTAGGCAACCATCTAAAAGAGCATTGCGGGCGTATACCGGGCCGAAAGGGACAATTGGTCGAGCGCCAATTGCAGGCCATGCTGGACGGGAACGCCGAGAGTTTTTCCACCATATACAGGGCCAATGTTGAGGGGCAGAGCCAATGGTTTAGCCTTCGCGCCTATGCCTTAAAGGATGCTGGCCAAGCCAAGGTGCTCGTTGTTCAGGACAATGTCACCGACATCAAAGCCTCCGAGTCTAAATTGAGGCAGACCAATCGCATCCTGCGTCGCGCAAGGTTGGAAGCGGAAATGGCCAACAGGGCGAAGTCGCGGTTTCTGGCGACCATGGGCCACGAAATTCGTACGCCGCTCAATGGTATTGTTGCGATTGCTGATGTCCTCTCGCGCTCTGAATTGGGCGAGTCTGAACGTGACCTGATCGATACCATTTCATCCTCTGCTGACACCCTGTCGGGACTGCTTGTTGACATGCTCGATGTCGCCCGGATTGAAGCTGGACGGGTAAGTTTGGAACAGGCACCGTTCCAATTGGGCGACGCCTTGAGATCCGTCATTGCTCTGAGCAACATCAGTGCCAGCGAAAAGAGCTTGGCCTTGAACAGTCACCTTGATCCAACCATTGAGGTCTGGGTTATGGGTGATCTGACTCGTTTTAAGCAGGTTGCAACGAACCTTATTTCCAATGCGGTGAAGTTTACGGATAAGGGTAACGTCACCGTTTCGGCCAAGAGGAATGAGGCGGGAGACTTCGAGATCTCCGTTTCGGATACGGGCATCGGATTTGATCCAACACAGATTGACCGCCTGTTTAACCCGTTTGAACAGGCTGATGACACCGTAACCCGTCGGTTCGGCGGTACTGGGTTAGGCTTGGCGATCGTCAAGCAACTGATCCAAATGATGGGTGGTACCATCCGCTCTACGAGCATTCCTGATCAAGGTTCTGCTTTCCATATTCTGTTGCCTCTCGCCGTTACCGAAGCCCCGCCGGAACAGGCCGAGCCCAGTCTTGAGGACTATATGGAGTCCGCACCCTTGGTCATTTTGGTGGTCGACGACCATCCGGTGAACCGCAAGGTTGTCGGTCTGATCCTCAACCAGCTTAACATCCAACTGGTGATGGCAGAGAATGGCGAGGAGGCTGTTCAAGCCTTCTACAAACAGCCGTTTGATGCGGTTCTGATGGATATGCAGATGCCGGTGATGGACGGCTTGGATGCAACCCGCGCTATCCGTGACATTGAGCAAAGGGCGGGGCAAGACCGCACTCCGATCATTATGTTCAGTGCCAATGCCCTGACCGAGCATATCGAACAGAGCCGCGCCTGTGGGGCGGACATGCACTTGGCCAAGCCGATTACCGCTAAGGGACTTTTAGGCGCTCTGGCTAGTGTCCTCAACAAAGAGCCGAGCCTTGCGACCCCACCCCTGATTTCGGCCTGACAAGCGCAGCGAACCGTTTAACATCGCCTCTAGAACGCCCACGCGTGGCGTGAACCTATCTAGGAGTGCGCTATGAAGGCCGCCGTCTATTACGAAAATGGCTCTCCCGACGTCTTGAAATATGAAGAGGTGCCCGATCCGGTTTGCCATCCCAAGGGCGTGGTCATTCGGGTCTTGGCGGTCAGTATCGAAGGCGGCGATACGCTCAATCGTTGGCGCGGTCCCTTGGTCACCCATCCCCATATTGTTGGCTATCAGGCCTCTGGCGAGATCGTGGCCATCGGTTCGGACGTCAGCCATCTCAAACTCGGTCAGATCGTGGCCACCTGCGATGGCTTTGGCAGCCATGCTGAACTGCGTCCTGTGCCAGCCCGGAACTGCTGGCCGGTCCCAGAGGGCTTTGATCCGCGCTTGGCCGCGGTCATTCCCGTTGCCTTCGGTACCGCGCACGACTGTCTATTCGAGTTCGGACGCCTGAAGGCGGGCGAGACGGTTCTGGTTCAGGCGGGTGCAAGTGGCGTTGGCCTTGCTGCCATCCAACTGGCCAAGCGGGCCGGGGCGACGGTTCTGGCCACCGCGTCAAGCGACGAGCGCTTGGAGCGGCTAAAGGCCTACGGCCTCGATCATGGCATCAACTATTCGGCCCAGTCTGTGCCCGAAGCGGTGATGAAATTTACCGACAAGAAGGGCGTCAATCTGGTGGTCGACAGCGTCGGCGGCCCCACCTTGCAAGGCTCCATCCAATCTCTGGCCTATCGTGGCCGGGTGTCGATGGTCGGTCAGGCTGGCCGCGAGCCGATGGTGGTCGATGTCGGCAGTCTGATGGGCGGCAACCGCTCGCTCAGCGGTGTGTTCCTCGGCGCTGAGATCATGACCGACCGGGCCCATGACATGATCCAAGGCCTGATCGATGATGCGGCCAAGGGCGCGTTCCAAGTGGTCATTGACCGTGAGTTCAAACTCTCCGACGCCGCCGCGGCTCACGCCTACATTGAGAGCCGCCAAGCCGTGGGCCGGGTTTTGCTTATTCCTTGAGGGTGGGGACTGCATCCCCCTCACCCAACCCTCTCCCCCAAGGGGGCGAGGGCTTGATCGTTCTTCTTAGCCCTCTCCCTGTGGGAGAGGGTTGGGTGAGGGCCTTGCCTTGGCGGCAACATCCTCGTCCTTCGACAGGCTCAGGATGAGGATGAATGGCAGTCTGTGATCTATCGGTCTTCCTCATGCTGAGCCTGTCGAAGCACGAGGAAGGACCGCCTCACCCCATTGGATAGAGGATCTCTTTCGACACGGCGTTGATCTTCTTCATCACCTCGTCGCTGAGGATCAGATCCGAGGCAGCGAAGATGTCGGCCAGTTGGTTTTCGTGGGTTGCGCCGACGATGGTCGAGGCCACGAAATCGTGCTGCATGCTCCAAGCGGTGGCCATGGTCACCAGCGACATTCCGGCCTCTTGCGCGATGGCCCCGAAGCGCTCGGTGGCAAGCAACGACTTGTCATTCACAAAACGCTTGGCCATGGCGGCCTGACGTCCACCAATATTGAGATAGTTCGAGAACCGGGCACCGTCGGGACGCGCGCCACCATTGTACTTGCCCGATAGAACGCCGCCCGCGAGGGGGGAGTAGGGGATCAGGCTGACGCCTTCCTGACGACAGACTTGCGCCAGTTCGTCTTCGAAGCGGCGGTTATTCATGCTGAAATTGTTCTGGATGGTTTCATAGCGGGCAAGACCCTCGCGCTCGGACACCGAAAGGCTCTTCATCAATCCCCAGCTGGTTTCGTTGCTACAGCCGATGATCCGCACCTTGCCGCTTTCGACCAGATCATCCAGCGCGCGCAGGGCGTCTTCATAACGTGCGCCATGGTCAGGCCAATGGGTCTGATAGAGGTCGATATAGTCGGTACCCAGGCGTCGTAGGCTGGCCTCGACGGCGCTGACGATATTGTGGCGGTCCAGTGCGGTCATACCGGCGCGCTGCGAGCCCTTGAGCCAACCATGGCTTGGACCGCAGACCTTGGTGGCGATCAACACCTCGTCGCGGCGCTTGGTCTTCATCCAGCGGCCGACAATCTCTTCGGTGGTACCAGCCCACTCTTCCTTGGGCGGGACGGGATAGTTTTCAGCCGTGTCGAAAAAGTTGATGCCCGCATCGAGCGACATGTCGAGGATGCGGTGAGACATTTTCTCGTCGGCCTGAGCACCAAAGGTCATGGTGCCCATGCAAATTTTCGAAACAACGATGGGGCTCTTGCCAAGGCGGTGGGTTTGCATCTGTCAGTCCTAGACGGTTGGATTGAGGTTTGAAGGGGTGGAAAGGCTAAGGCTGGGTAATGAGATAGGTTTGCAGGATCGCCCTCAGACCATCAGACAGGGGGCTAGAGCCCTTCTCGTCGGCTTGGACAAAGGTCGTCGTGCAGATGCCGACGCACTTGCCCTGTTGGAACATGGCTTGGCTGATTTCCATCGAGGCATTGCCAATGCGGGTAATGCCACTGCCAATATCGAGCATGTCGGGGTGAAAAACCTCGCCGAGGAAGCTGACGCGGGTATCGGCGGTGACGATCCGAACCCAAGGGGCTGGTCCCAGATCTTCAAAAATCTGCTTCATGAACCGGCCACGCGCCTCATCATAGAATCCCGCAATGGCCATATTGTTGATGTGGCGCAGGCTGTCCTCATCGCGATAGCGAGTCTGGATTTGGAACGTGAAGGGATAGGCGGCGCGGTCAAGGCGCCAAGGATCAGGCTTCATAGACAGGTTACACTCTGCACGGATCGGATCATTACGACTTAAGGACTGGTTTTAGAACCTAGCCGCCATTAGGATCAAACGATTGTTTGACTGATCGCCCACCGCCGCCGGAGATACCCATGTCTGCCACCGACCTGTTCGCCCCCATGACCTTCAAGCGTGGCCCAGCCATGAAGAACCGCTTCATGCTCGCGCCCTTGACCAATCAGCAGAGCGGTGCCGACGGGATCCTGTCGCAGGAAGAATATACCTGGCTGGTCAAGCGGGCGGAGGGCGGCTTTGGCCTGACCATGACCTGCGCCGCCCATGTTCAAAAGATCGGCCAAGGCTTTGAGGGGCAGCTCGGGATATTTTCCGACGACCATCTGCCCGGCCTGACGCGGCTGGCGGCTGGCATCAAGGCCAATGACAGTTTGGCCGTGGTGCAACTGCACCATGCCGGTATGCGCTCACCTAAGGAATTGATCGGCGAGGCTCCGGTCTGCCCGTCAGCCAATGAAGAGTTCGGCGCGCGGGCCATGACCACGGCAGAAGTCGAAGAGATGATCGAGGCCTTCATTGTCGGCGCCGAGCGGGCCGAGAAGGCAGGCTTTGACGGTGTCGAACTTCATGGTGCCCATGGCTATATTCTCTGCCAATTCCTCAGCCCTGAGGTGAATTTGCGCGAGGACCGCTTTGGTGGCTCGCTGGACAATCGCACCGCCGTCATCCGCGAGATCATTGCGGGTATCCGCGCCCGATGCCGTCCTGACTTCAATCTCGGCATCCGGCTGTCGCCAGAGCGGTTCGGCTTGAAGCTGTCGGAGATTCTGTCCTTTGCCCAGAGCCTGATGACGGCAGGCGATATTGACTATCTCGACATGTCCTTGTGGGACGTGTTCAAGCTGCCGGTTGAGGAAGAATATAAGCACCGAGGTCTCATGGCCTGGTTCGCAGATCTAGATCGCGGATCAGTGCGTCTGGGCGTGGCGGGTAAGGTTCTCACGGCTGAAAATGCTAGGGCTTGCCTAGAGGCCGGCATGGATTTTGTGCTGATCGGACGCGGTGCCATCTTGCATCACGACTATCCCAAGCTGGTCCAAGCTGACCCAGACTTCCACCCTATTGCCCTGCCGGTGAGCCCAGAGCACTTGGCCAAGGAAGGCCTCAGCCCCAGCTTCATCCAATATATGGGCAACTGGAAAGGCTTCGTCAGCCTCTAGAGGGTGACAGCCTCATCAGAGGGCTGCATAGTCGATAAACAAACCAGCGCGGGGCGTCCTCGGACCCAGACACTGCGCGGACCAAAGGGAGGATGACATGGCCTATGCTCCGGCGACGCGGGATATCTATGATGCGGATAGCCACATCATGGAACTGCCTGATTTCTTGAAAAAATACGCCGACCCGGCTCTGCGCGAAGAGATCCCAGAGGTGAGCTATTCGGCCTCCATCGTTACCGACGAAGAGGTCGCGGTGATTATGGCGCAAGGCGGACGTCATAGCGCCGAGCATGTTCAGGCCCAGATCGATCTGGGCGACCGCTTGATCCAGTCCTCGAAGGAAATTCAGGCCCTCGGCGCCTTTGACAGCGCCGACCGGACGCGGGCGATGGACCTGCTCGGCTTCAAGAAACAGTTGGTGTTTGCCACCCACAGCGTGGCCATGCCCTTCTCGGCCAGCTCGCGGCTGGAGTCGCGCCTTCGCTATGGCGCGACGCGGGCCCACAACCGCCACATGGCCGACTTCTGCAGTTCTGACGCAAGGCTGATGGGCGTAGCGGTGATCCCGCTCGATGATCCTGAGATGGCCATGGCCGAGCTCGACTATGTGCTGCGCAGCGGCCTTGAGGCGGTCTGGATACCCCATCGTCCTTGCGGAGACCGCTCGCCAGGTCACGTCGACCTCGATCCATTCTGGGCCAAGTTGGCCGAGAGCGGTATCCCCTTCCTCCTCCATGTCGGCGGAGCGCCCTTACAGCTCGCCAAGGCTTGGATGAACAATGGCCGTCCACCGACCAAGGATTGGCTGGGCGGCGGTGAGAACCTACGCACCAAGGATATTGCCTTGCTGCATGAGGGCCCCGAGGCCTTCTTGACCATGATGGTGTTGGATGGGGTCTTCCAGCGCCATCCGACCCTGCGCGGGGCAAGCGTCGAGTTGGGCGCGGGCTGGGTGCCGGAACTGCTGCGGCGTCTGGACTGGGTGGTCAAGCACTGGAGCCGCAATGATGCTAATCTGCAGGGCCTTAGCCGCATCCCGTCACAGCAACTGACCGATCAGATGGCCTTCACGCCCTTCGTCTTTGAAGAGGTGGGCAACTTCATCGATCAGTCCAATCCAGACCTCTATCTATTCTCCAGCGACTATCCCCACATCGAAGGCGGACGCGATCCGATCGCGCGCTTTGAAGCGTCGCTGGGCGTTCGGGATGAGGCTGTGCGGGCCAAGTTCTACGCTGAAAACTTCCTGCGCATCTTCCCGACGGCGCGGGTCGCATCAACCCTTAAGGCCAGCGCATAGTCGCGCTGGCCTCTCGGCCCTAGTTGATGGAACGATAGGCCTTCTCGCCGTGAACCGCCATGTCTAGACCGTCATCAATGGTCTCAGGGCTAACCCGGAGCCCGACCGTCTTGCGCACGATCCAGACCAGAACCAGCGTCGCGATGGCGGACCAGCCGCAGACGGCCAAGACGCCGAGGGCTTGGGTGATGGCCTGATCGGACATGGCGACCCCGTCGGCATAGCCTTTGCCGCCGAGGGCCGGGCTGGCCAGGACCGCAACCAACAGCGTGCCGACAATCCCGCCAATGCCGTGAACCGCGAAGACATCCAAGCTGTCATCGATCTTGAGGCGATGACGAACCAGTTCCACCGAATGATAGCAGACAAAGCTGCCAACCGCGCCGAGGATGGCTCCCGCGAGCGGGCTGATAAAGCCTGAGGCAGGGGTGACGGTGGCGAGGCCTGCAACCACGCCGGTGACGAGGCCAACCATGCTGACCCGGCCAAAACGCTTCCACTCGATCAGGGCCCAGACCAGACCCGCCGCCGAGGCGGACATATGGGTGGCCAGAAGGGCTGCGCCCGCGTCAGCATTTGCCGCAAGCGCGCTGCCGCCATTGAATCCGTACCAGCCCACCCACAGAAGGCCTGCGCCCATCATGGTCATGCCGGGATTGTGTGGGGGGTGAAGATCGCGCGGATAGCCATCGCGCGGGCCAAGCTGCCAAGCCAGCAACAGGGCTGAAACCCCCGCCGTGGCATGGACGACCAAGCCTCCGGCATAGTCCATCACAAACCGGCCCATCAGCCAGCCGCCGCCCCAGACCCAGTGACAGACCGGGGCATAGACGACCAACAACCAAAGGCCAGAAAAGACCATCACCGCGCTGAATTTCATGCGCTCGACCGTCGCGCCGATAATCAGGGCTGGGGTAATGACCGCAAAGGCCATCTGGAAGGAGAAGAAGACGTTCTCGGGAATGGTGCCGACCAGCGCGTCGCGCGGCACGGCGTTCAGCGCAAACTTGGTCAGATCGCCGATCAGGGGATGGGTACCAGAGAAGGACAGGCTATAGCCGCCGAGCAGCCACAGCACCGAGGCGAGGCAGGCAATGCCCACGCTCTGCGCCATCACCGACAGAACATTTTTGGATCGGACAAGCCCGCCATAGAACAGGGCCAGACCGGGCAGGGTCATCAGCAGAACAAGCGCTGTAGAGGCTAAGATCCAAGCCGTATCGCCTGAAGAGGCTGCCACGACATCCTGAGCCTGCACGGCTGGCGCAATGGCCCATGAAGTAATGATCGACCCAAGGCCAACCCATCCAAACCGCTTCATCCCAAACCTCTTAATCGTTGGGACTCTCCCCGAGCCCTTTGACATCGCTATCAGGCTGGCTCGGCTTCGGGGAGAGAGAATTTATGCGGCAGTGTATTTTTCTATCAGACGGCCAACCGATCTAGAGGTCCAGCCGATAGACCCTTTTGGCTGTTCCGCTAAACAGTGCGGTCTTTTCGTCCGCTGAATAGCCCTTGGCCAGATGTTTGAAGGCGTTCCACAGGACATCATAGGTGCAGGTGCCCAGATCGACCGGGAAATTGCTTTCGAACATGCAGCGCTCGACGCCAAAGGCCTCAATGCAGGTCTCGACATAGGGCCGCCATTCGTTAGCGAGGGATTCTGATGAGGCCTGGGGCTGGGCCATGAAGGTCGGGAAGCCGGGGAAGGGCATGGCCAACCCACCGACCTTGACCGACAGGTTCTCGCACTGGGCTAGGGCTTGGATGGACTGTTTCCAGATGTCGAAGCGCTCCTCTCGCCGCCCCTGATAGCTGGCTAGGCCCAAGGGCGTGCCAACATGATCGAGCACCATAGACGTGTCCGGGAAGGCCTTGGCCAGATCCAGCACATCACCAAGCTGGGGTTCCAGCAGCCAAGCATCAAAGGACAGGCCCAGACGCGCCAGATGTTTGAACCCTTCGCGAAACTCTGCCGTGCGATAGAGGCCCGCCGGTCGATGGGCGAGGGGGCCAAGGACATTGCTGTCGGCATCGAATGAGGCGCTGTGGCGAATGCCCCGGAACCGTCCGCCGCCCGCCGCAATGTGGGCTTCGAGCACTGCAGCGGCCCCGTCGCCGCGCATCAGATCGGCATGGCCGACAATGCCCGCGCAGGCCCTCGCCGGACCATAGACACCGCTGGCGCAGATGGCGGCAAAGCCGTTGACGAACTCGGTCTCACCGACCGGCCGCATCTCTGAGGGCCCGCCCGCGCGGTACATGGCCCCGCACTCCATATAGACGGTGGCGATGATATTGTGGCCGCGGTTCATGTCCGCCAGCAACTCATCGAGCAGATAGCGCGGCGACAGACGCAACAGCCTTTCAAACTCATGTTTGGGCGGCGGTTGGGTGGCGAACAGGGCTGTACGGTCCCACAGATGGTGGTGCGGATCAATGATCGGTAATGTTGGATCGAGGATGGTCTCGCCCATGAGGTCGTCTCCCAGCGGCCCCCCTCAAGTCTTGTTGCTCAGGTCTTAGGGCCTTGCGTCACCATAGGGCGCTAAGTCGCGCTTCGCCAAGGGGGCAGATGGAGCCGATGCGGCGCTTGGACGCCTACGGAGGTGGGGCGCAGATGGGGGCTTTCCGTCGCCGCGTTTGTGCATATGATCGTCGGTTAGTTGTTGGCTTGCGCGGCGAGAGCGCCTGAAGCTGGGGGATCGCCTCCTGAAATCAGAATGTCAGCAATCTTCACAGGAGAGGTGACCCATGGCCGACACCGCAACACTGGCAAAGTCCAGCGACACGACCGCAACCGAGCATTTCGACGTGATGATCGTTGGAGCCGGTATTTCCGGCGTGGGCGGTGCCTATCACCTCAAGGATCAGTGCCCGGGCAAGAGCTTCGTTGTGCTGGAGACGCAAGAGAGTTTCGGCGGCACTTGGCTGACCCACACCTATCCCGGCGTTCGCTCGGACAGCGACCTCTACACGTTTGGCTATCGCTTCAAGCCTTGGGTCGGTACTCCAATCGCGTCGGCCGAAGAGATCCTTAAATATATGGGCGAGGTGATCGAAGAGAACGATCTGGACCGCCATATCCGTTATGGCCACAAGATCCTGTCGGCCAGTTGGTCAGGCAACGACAATCTTTGGACCATCACGGCCGTAAACAAGGCCACGGGTGAGAGCCGCGTCTTCTCAACCAACTTCCTTTGGATGTGTCAGGGCTATTACCGCCATGATGAGGGCTACACGCCCGAATGGCCCGGAATGGACCAGTTCAAGGGCCAGATCGTCCATCCGCAAAGCTGGCCCAAGGACTTGGCCTATAGGGGCAAGAAGGTGGTGGTTATTGGGTCTGGCGCGACGGCAGCGACCGTGGTCCCGGCCATCGCCGCAGACTGTGAGCATGTGACCCTCCTGCAGCGGACCCCGACCTATTTCATCCCCGGTCGAAATGCCAATGATCTGGTCGATACCCTGCGCAAGCTCGAGGTCAAGGAAGAGTGGATCCACGAGATCGCGCGCCGCCAGATCCTGTTCGATCAGGGTGAATTTACCCGTCGTTCGTTTGAAGAGCCTGAAGTGGTGCGCGAAGAGCTGCTGTCGGGCATCCGCGCCTTCTTGCCAGATGAGATGGTTGAGAAGCACTTTACGCCCAGCTATCGCCCTTGGCGCCAGCGTATCGCCTTTGTGCCAGAGGGTGATATTTTCCAAGGTATCGCATCGGGCAAGGCCAGTGTCGTTACTGACGAGATCGAGCGTTTTACCGAAAAGGGCATCCTATTGAAGTCGGGTACCGAGCTTGAGGCCGACATTATCGTCACGGCTACCGGCTTTAACCTGAATGTCCTGGGCGATATCCAATTCTCGATCAATGGCGAGCCCTTGGACTTTTCCAAGACCGTAACCTATCGCGGCATGATGTTTACCGGCGTGCCGAACATGATCTGGGTGTTCGGCTATTTCCGCGCCAGCTGGACTTTGCGGGCCGATCTGATCGGGGACTTTGTCGCGCGGCTGCTCAACCATATGGACAAGAAGGGCGTCAAGGCGGTCACGCCGACCCTGCGCCCCGAGGACAAGGACATGCCGCTCTTGCCTTGGATTGATCCCGAGAACTTCAATCCCGGCTATTTGATGCGCGGCATACACCTTCTGCCCCGTCGCGGCGACAAGCCCGAATGGCAGCACACCCAAGACTATTGGGCCGAGAAGGACCTGTTCCCACAGATCGATCTCGACGAGGCGATGTTCCAATATAGCAAGTGAAACAGAGCCCTCACTTAGGCCCTCTCCCCATCCCCGCGTCATTGCGAGCGTAGCGAAGCAACCCAGGGGACTGGCACGGACCTAGGTTGATGTTCCCCTGGGTTGCTTCGGCGCGCTGCGCCTCGCAATGACGCCAGAGAGGCCGGTTTTGAGTTCACCGCCTTCGCGGGGAACGTGGAAGTTGGATGGAAAACAAAACAAGCCCGCCCTTGGGCCTTCTTATCCCTTTTCCCGCCCCGTCTTTTGCGTGACTATATCCGCAAAACTAGGACAGCCGAGGGACGAGATCATGGGCCAATCCACCATCACGGTGACACCGTCAGGCCAGGCCTGCGGCGCTTCGGTTACCGGTATTGACCTGACCAAACCCCTCAGTGACGCGCAGATAGCGGACATCCGCGCCGCTTGGCTCGACCATCATGTGCTGGCCTTTCCCGGTCAGGACATCAGCGACGACGATCAAGAACGGTTCACCATTGCTTTTGGCGGCTTTGGCGATGATCCGTTCATCGCGCCGATTGAGGGCCGCAAGCACGTGATCGCGGTCAAGCGTATGGCGGACGAGACATCGCCCCTGTTTGCTGAAAACTGGCACAGTGACTGGAGCTTTCAGGCCCGCCCCCCTGCAGGGACCTGCCTCTATGGCATCACCATCCCGCCGATGGGCGGTGACACGCTCTTTGCTAATCAGCATGCGGCCTTGGATGCCATGCCTGACGCTATGCGCGCCAAGCTTGAGGGCAAGATGGCGATCCATTCGGCCAAAAAGGCCTATGCGCCTGAAGGATCCTATGGTGAAGGCGACATTGCCCGACGCTCGATGGATATCCGCCCCTCACGCGCGGCCGAAGCAACCCAGCTTCACCCTCTGATCCGCGCCCATCCAGAGACCGGACGCCTAGGGCTGTTCAGCTGTTTTGGCTATATTGTCGGCATTGAGGGTATGGCTGACGAGGAGGCCCTGCCGCTCTTGATGGAACTCTATCGCTGGCAGGGCAGCGAGGCCTTTCAGTACCGCCATCGCTGGGAAAAGGGCACGTTGCTGATGTGGGACAACCGCTCGGTCCTTCATGCGGCGACCGGCGGCTATGACGGCTATGACCGTCTGCTGCACCGAACGACCATCGCGGCCATTTAAGAACCCCCTACCCCCGTAACACCCCTTACCGTGTTCCCCGCGAAGGCGGGGACCCAGACCCTTTCACGCAGGCTGGAATCATCGATCTGGATCTCCGCCTTCGCGGGAAACGCGGTGTGAGGGACGGAGATCATCCTCTACCCTTCGACAGATGCGGGATGAGGGCGAGTGGATCTACTCCCTTTCCCAACCCTTTCCCCCTAGAGGGGGAAGGGGCTTTTCCTATCCCGCCGTCAGTTCCAACCCCTCTAATCCACCCTCAGCTCGCCAAGCCTCAATCAGTTTGACAAAGGCGATGGGGCCTTTGCCATAGGCGCCGTTGCGGGCGGCGAGGGCGGAGGGTTTGCCTTCGTTGTTGTAATAGCCGGGCGTGCATTCTTCCGCGAATTCTTGGCGGGAAATGGCGGAGTCGATGATCGTCTGGACCCAAGCCGCTTCGGCGTCAGCAGAGGCCTCCACGACCGTGACCCCACGCTTTTGGCATTCAGCGATGATGTAGGCGGCGTGCTTACTCTGCTCGTTGAGCATGTGCGGATAGCTGACCGTGAAGCCCGACTGCGAGATGGCGAAGATGAAGTTGTTGGGGAAGTCGCGACTGTGCATGCCGTGCAGGGTCGAGACCCCATCTGCCCACTTCTGAGTCAGGGTCTGGCCGCTGCGGCCCTTGACCTCATAGCCGGCGCGCTGAGCATAGGAGGTGCCGACCTCAAAGCCCGTCGCGAAGATCAGGCAATCCAGCTCATATTCAACACCATCGACCACCACGCCGCGTTCGGTGATCTGCTGCACGCCTTTGCCTTGGGTGTCGACGAGGGTCACATTGGGCCGATTGAAGGTGTCCAGATAGTCATCGTGGAAACAGGGGCGCTTACAGAACTGGTTGTACCAGGGCTTGAGCTTGTCGGCGGTCGCCTTGTCGGCCACCACCTGGTCCACGCGCGCGCGGATCTGCTCCATCTTGCGGAAATCGGCCAGTTGCAGCAGTTCGGCCGGATCCCCAGTTGTCCCGTCGTCGGACTGTTCCTTGCGGATGCGCGCGACGATGCCAATGTTGCGGATAATGTCGGTCCAGCCGTCTGAGACCAGATCTTCTGGCGCATAGCCGCCGGAGACGAGGATGTTGAAATTATCCATCCGGTGCTGCTGCCAGCCGGGCTGGAGGCTCTTGGCCCACTCCGGATCGGTCGGACGATTGTTGCGCACATCAATGGATGAGGGCGTGCGCTGGAATACGAACAGTTGCCCGGCGCTTTCGCCCAGATGGGGCACGCACTGAACAGCCGTGGCACCGGTACCGATGATCCCGACGCGCTTGCCCTTCAGGCCCGTCAGGCCCCCCATCGGATCGCCGCCGGTATAGTCATAGTCCCAGCGGCTGGTGTGGAAGGTGTGGCCCTTGAAGGTCTCTACCCCGGCAATGCCCGGCAGCTTGGGTCGGTGCAGCGGACCATTGGCCATGATCACAAACCGGGCCTTCATGGCATCGCCGCGATTGGTGCGAATAATCCAGCGCGAGGCCCCATTGTCCCACGTCACGTCGGTCACTTCGGTTTGGAAACAGGCATCGCGATAGAGATCGAAATGCTCCCCGATCATGCGGCAATAGGCCAAGATCTCCGGCGCGCGGGTATATTTCTCGACCGGGATATAGCCGACCTCTTCGAGCAGAGGCAGATAGACATAGCTTTCCACGTCGCAGGCCGCGCCGGGATAGCGGTTCCAGTACCAGGTACCGCCAAAGTCACCGCCCTTTTCGATCATGCGGACATTGTCGATGCCCGCCTCGCGCAGCCTTGCGCCCGCCAGCAACCCGCCAAAGCCGCCGCCAATGACCGCCACCTCGATCTCATCGGTCAGGGGCGCGCGCTCAAAACCAGGCTCGACATAGGGGTCATCCAGATAGTGGCTGAACTCGGCCTCGATCTTGATGTACTGATCATTGCCCTCTGCCTTGATGCGGCGATCCCGTTCCGCGCGGTACTTTTTGCGCAGTTCAACTGGGTCGAAATCAAGGCTCATCGTCGCAGCAGCGTCGGTCATGGCGGCGTCTCCCTTATGTTTTGACATAGGGTGAGGGTTGACGCAGCGTCAGGTCAAGCCTTGCTGTTTGAATGGGTTAACAGCTCTAGAAGGCCAGCCCTTGAGCCACCGATTTCAACCGTTCCACGAGGGACAGTTTGTCATCGATAAAGTCGCTATCGACCCACCAGTCCTCGACTTCGCGCAGGACCTCACCGACCAAGGGACCCGCTGGAACGCCCGAGCCGACGACATCCTTGCCGGAGATGGGCATGACCGGTGCGTGCCAGCTTTCGCCCAGAGCCAGCAAACCGCGCCATTGCGGGGTGGTCGCTGGACGCAGACTTCTGGCCCAGTGTAGCTTGACCCGATCGCGGAACACCGAGTTGCCCAGCCGATAGACGGCTTGGCGCGCTGCCTTGGGGCTCATCCACGAAACCAGACGCGGTTCGGTGCCCAAGGCCTGTACCAAACGCTCCCGGTCGTCATTGGACAGACGCAAGGCCCGGCCCAAGGCCTCTCCCGCTGCGGGATCCGCCGGCAAGAGGGACGCCAGACGCAGGAGGGGCTCATTCTCGAACAGTTGCTCATCTTCGATGGTCACCAGTCGGTCCAGCACCGCCAGCCCCTCGGCTTGCGGCAAGACCTGCGCCAGCACACCCGTCGAGGCCATCAGCCTCAGTGATGCGCGCGGATCATCGGCGGCCAAGAGCTTGAGCATTTCTTTGGCCACACGTTCAGCCGAACAGTCCGCTAAACGCGCTCGGCCCGCCTCACAGGCAGCCAGAGCCGCCCGGTGTGGTTCCCCCTTGCCATACCAGGCCAAGAACCGGAAATAGCGCAGGATCCGCAGATAGTCCTCGTCGATCCGGGTCTTGGGATCGCCGACAAAGACCAGACGGCCTGAGCGTGCATCCTCAACACCGGTCCCCGACGGATCAAAGACCGCGCCCGATGCATCGGCATAGAGCGCGTTCATCGTAAAATCGCGCCGCGCCGCATCCTCGGCCCAGTCGTCTGTAAAGGCCACCACGGCATGGCGACCATCGGTCTGGACATCCTTGCGCAGGGTCGTGATCTCGAAGGTCTGGCCATCAGACAGGGCCGTGACCGTGCCATGCTCAATCCCTGTAGGAATGGCCTTGAGCCCGGCCGCTTGCAGAGCCTTGACCACCGACGGCGGGGTTAAGGTGGTGGCGAGGTCAATATCGTCGATCTTGCGGTTCAAGATCGCGTTGCGCACGCATCCGCCGACAAAACGCACGCAACCGGGCCCGCCCTCGGTGATCAGGGCCTCCAGCACCGCCTTGGTCGCGGGTCTGGTCATCCAAGGCTTAAGGCCGAGCGCAAAGCTCATGGCTTGGCCTTCTTGTCGTCAAAGTGGGCCGGACCCACGCCGCCGTCGGCGCGCGGTTCAGCGGGGACATAGGTCTGACCTCGATTGTCAGGATGAAAAGCGACCGTGGCCATCAGGGATAGGGCCGATAGCACCGCGCCTAGGCCGATCAACCAGCCCCACGGGGTCGAGCCCATAGCCTTGCCACTGCGAAGGGCGAGGTGCCGCCAAAGACTATAGAAAATCAACGGCATAGCGGCCAGCAATAGCCGAGATAAAACCATGCTTATCATGCCGACACTGTCCCTTCGGACTCTCCATAGAGGCGGAAATAGAGCTGACGTAACATGCCCGCCGTCGCGCCCCAAATGAACCACTGCTCATAGGGAATAGCATAGAAATGACGCCGGTCGCCGTTGGGCAGATCGCGATGCTGGCGCTGATGGTTTTGCGGATCCATCAGGAACGAGAAGGGCGTCTCGAACACATCTGCCACCTCGGCCGGATTGGGCGTCAGGACGAAACCAGGCTTCACAAAGCCGACGACGGGCGTGACATGAAAGCCTGTGCCAGTGCGATAGGGGGTCGACAGCCCCGCCAAGGTCACAAAGGACGGATCAAGACCGATCTCTTCTTGTGCTTCCCTCAAGGCCGTCTGAGCCGGAGACTCGCCCGGATCACAGCGCCCGCCCGGAAAGGCGACTTGGCCGGTATGTTTGCGCAAACTGTCTGAGCGCCGGGTCAGCAGCACGCTAATGCCGCCCTCATGTTCGATCAGAGGCGTCAGGACGGCGGCATGGGCTAAACCGGCCACGCCATGATCGCCCGGATGGGTCTCTGGGTTGAGGTCAAAGTCCGAGCCCATCTTGCGCGCGGGCCGATTTTCGCCGTGGGCGTCCAACGGGTCGAGCCGACTGGTGATCCAATCGCGAAGCAGATGCGGGGCGAGGGCTGGGTTCACGCGCCAAAGCCCTCTGCGGGTCCCAGATCAAACCAAGCGCCATTGGAGGTCACGCCATAACGCAGACCCTCTGGCGTCTGGCGTTCCTGCGCCATCTCAACCAGTTCGTAAAAGACGGGGCGGGCGATGCGGGCCTCGAGGCCTCGGCGCACATGCAGATAGGGGCGAGGCTCGCCGGTCTCTGGATCGGACTGGACGCGAATAGCATTGTCCGGCCCGGCCTCAACCTCATCGCCGACATTGGTCAAGAAGCGCAGCGCATCACCGACCCGGTCAACTCGCACGGCGATAAAGGGGGCGTCCTCTACCTTGATCTTCATCTTTTCGGCGGGCGTGACCAGATGATAGCCGTCTGGATCAAGCCGCAGCACAGTGGAAAAAAGCCTTACCAAGGCTTCACGACCGATGGGTGTGCCCTCGTGAAACCACAGACCATCACGCTTAATGACAATGTCGATCTCACCGCAATGAGGCGGATTCCAGAGATGAACAGGCGGCAAGCCGCGCTGGCCTGTCTTCGCCGCTGCGATGACGCCGTCCAATCCGCCTGTCAATGTCGTGGTCATAGTCTCGCGATCCTTATCTCGTCCATTGTGAGGTAGGTGCGCGGCCGTATCAAGGAAAGGGTGCAGCCCACCCCATTCTTGATCTGAGGCATCTGTTAGAGCGCAAGGATCTTACGGGCCATCCGCTCGGCCCCCAGCCCATCGCACAATAGGCTGGCCTTAGCCGACATTGAGCGCCTTGCTGCACTGTCGTTCGCAAGGCTCTTTAGAGCTTGGCTCAATCGGTCCGCAAAACCGGGTTGGCGCACATCAAGGGTCTTGGTCACGCCTTGAGCATCCAGCCGCGCCGCCATGTCGGCCTGATTGTCGGCCAGAACCAACGTGATGCCGGGTAGCCCAAGGCAGCACCGCTCCCAAGTGCTGGACCCGCCCGCACCAATGGCCAGATCGGCCTCGCCGACGACCGGGGCCATGGCCTTAACGTCGACCTCAACGCGCAGATGGGCGTGGATGGCGCTCAAGGCTCGAAGCCTTGGCAAGGACGGCGCGCTCGATCCGACCACCGCCAAAATGCGCGCCTCGATCCCTGTCGATAGGATCGCTTCAACTGCGTCTGCCGTGATCCCGCCGACATCGGTCAGGCCGAGCGAGACAAGAATGGATCGGACATCGCCATCACGGTCGCGCCGCTCCAACACCTTGCGGCGCGCGGCGGCAAATTCGGGGCGGACAAGAGCAAAGTTGGGACCGGTCCAGATCTGGCTACCCTTGGGCACCCATGGTTCATAATCCGCCGCTTGGCGATCAATGGCGCTATCCACGAGCAGGTCACAGTCGTGGGGTCGCCCCGGCGCATCATCGAGCGCGATCAGCAGGCGGCCCGCCCGAAGCCGCGTCTCGTCGCTGGCCTTCAGGCCATAGTGATCGACCACTACGGCATCGCTGGTCACCCCGCACGCGGCCTCAACCATGGCGTCGGGCTCGCAAGGGATCATCTCCATCCCCGGCTTGGCGAAGGCCTTGATCACGGCCGCGACGGCTGGCGTGGCCATGAAGGCGCAACTCGCCCCCAAATCTTCCAGCACCCCCGCCAAGGTCAGGCAGCGCATGACGTGACCGCCCCCCACCCGCGGTCCAGCATCAGCAAGAAAAAGGATCTTACGAGATCTTTGCATCGGTCTATCCGGGCCAATCTGGGGCAAACTGACCTGCCGCATGTGGCCAGCGGCGGAATCATCGTTAAATAGGTTTAAGGTCCACAAGCCTCACCGATTGGAGGTGGCGAGACCAGCGCATAAGTCACGTCTATAGAAAGTCCTTTTGATGTCCGAGACCCGTTCCGTTCGCTGCGCTATCATTGGGTCTGGACCCGCGGGCTATACTGCCGCGATCTATGCCGCGCGCGCGCTGTTAGAGCCAGTGCTCATTTCAGGCCTGCAGCCGGGTGGACAGCTCACCATCACCACCGATGTCGAAAACTATCCCGGCTTTGCCGATGTGATCCAAGGTCCTTGGCTGATGGATCAGATGCGCGCTCAGGCCGAGCATGTTGGGACAGAGTTCGTCAATGACATGGTCCTGACCGCTGACCTCTCCACTCGTCCCTTCCGGCTGACCTGCGATTCCGGGACGGTCTATCTGGCCGAAACCGTGATCATCGCGACGGGTGCGCAAGCCAAATGGCTGGGCCTGCCGTCGGAGCAGCGGTTCCAAGGCTTCGGCGTCTCGGCCTGCGCGACCTGTGACGGGTTCTTCTATCGCGGCAAGGAGGTCGTTGTGGTCGGCGGCGGCAATACGGCGGTCGAAGAGGCCCTGTTCCTGACCAACTTCGCCTCCAAGGTCACGCTCGTCCATCGCCGCGATAGCCTGCGCGCTGAGAAGATCTTGCAAGAGCGGCTGCTGAACCATCCCAAGATCGCCACGGTCTGGAACAGCGCCATCGAAGAAATCGTCGGCAGCGAAAATCCGATGGGCGTGACCGGTGTGCGTCTGAAAAATCTTCAAACCGATGAGACCAGCGATCTGGCCTGCGACGGTGTGTTCATCGCCATCGGCCACGCCCCATCGTCAGAGCTGTTCAAAGGCCAACTGGCGATGGACAGTGCGGGCTATCTGGATGTGAAGCCAGGCACAGCCTCGACAGAGATCGAAGGAGTCTTTGCCTGCGGTGACGTGACCGACGATATCTATCGCCAAGCCGTCACTGCGGCGGGCATGGGCTGCATGGCCGCGCTCGAGGCGGTCCGGTTCTTGGCTGAACAGGATCACCACGCGCGCGGATAGGTCGCCCGCGCCCTAAGCCTCGACCAGACCCGCCTTGGCGGCGACGGGCAAGCGATTGCCTGCCGCCTTGGCGCGCGCCTTGCCTCGCTCGATTTCCTTGATCAGGTCGGCGCAATAGTGGTTGAAATCGACCTGGATCGTGTGGCGAGCCGAGGCATAGTAGCCGCCGAGATAGAAGTCCTCGTCCTTGGCCGTGACACTGGCCTGTTCGGCGTCTGATGGTAGGTGATATTGGCCGGTCAGATAGGCCGCCAACAGCTTGGCCTGCTGTTCTGCAAAATTGACCAGGGTCGGTAGGGGCTGGGCCAGACCCATATAGAAAAGGTTCGGCGTGCCGGCGGGTACCATGCGCTTGAACAGGGGCAAGCGGTTGTCGGCGTCGGTCTTGAAGGCCGGGTCGGTGAAGAAGGGGAAGCTGATCTTGTAGCCGGTGGCATAGATGATCGCATCGACCCGCTCGACACTGCCATCCTCAAAGCGGACATTGGGGCCTTCAAAGGCCTTGATATTGGGCTTGAACTTGATGTCACCGCATCCGGCCCGGGTCAGGAATTCGCCCGACACCGAGGGGTGGGCCTCCAACGGCTCGTGGTCTGGCTTGGGTAGGCCATAATCTTCCATATTGCCGATGGCCTTCTTGATCGCTTTGCGGGCGAGGTTCTGGCCCAGCTTGCGCGGCATCCAAGCGGGCATGGCCGCCTTATCGGCAGGCCTTCCGTTCATATATTTTGGCAAGACCCAGACCCCGCGCCGCGCCGCGACCCAGAGGGTCTTGGCGATGGGCCGCTGAGACAGTTCAGAGGCAATATCCATGGCCGAATTGCCCATGCCGACCACGACCACGTTCTTGCCGCGCATGTCATAGGGATCGAAGGGGTCGCAATAGGCGTGGGCGTGGAAGGCGACGCCGTCAAAGGTGCCCGGATAGTCCGGCGTGCGCGGGTCCCAATGGTGGCCATTACAGACGATCAGCACGTCATAGCGCCGCGTCTCGCCGGTCGACAGGGTCACGTCCCACAGACCATCTGCGCCGCGCTCGGCCTTGGTCACCGCCGTATTGAAGGTGATGGTTTCGCGCAGACCAAAATGGTCCACATAGTCTTTGAAATAGCTCAAGAGCTGCGCGTGATGGGGAAAATCTGGCCAGTCGGACGGCACCGGATAGTCCTCAAAGGCCAGACGCCATTTTGAGGTGTCGATATGCAGGCTCTCATAACAGGCGGAGTGGCCGTTCGGGTTCTTATAGTACCAGTTGCCGCCAATATCGTCGGACATCTCAAAGCAGTCATAAGGAATATGGTTATCCTTCAGACGCTTGGCCGTGGTGAAGCCAGAGCAGCCCGCTCCAATGATGCAGGCCTTAGGCAATTGTGCGCCCATGAGATCGTCTCCCTCATCGTGACTTATCGTTGTTAAGCTAAGCCTAGCAGCGTGTGAGGGGGAGTCAAATGGGGGGAGGGCAAAACAAGGCCCTCACCCACCCTCTCCCACAGGGAGAGGGCTAAGAACGAACGGATAAGCCCTCGCCCCCTTGGGGGAGAGGGTTGGGTGAGGGGGTCATCCCCGCGCTCATTGGCGATCCTTCGCCGTCGCATCACGGAGGGCCTTGAACTCGGCACCGGCCTTCCATTCGGGCCAGCGGTTGCTGTCGGCGAGGTCGTGGCCGAGACTGTACATGAGTTCTAGGTCTTGGATCGCGCCGGAATAGTCCCAGCCCGCCTGCCATTCGTCATCGGGCTGGTGATAGCGCTTGGCGAGATAGTCATTGCGCGCGGCAATACCGGCCTTTTCACCGCCCTTGATCAGGTCCTCACCGGCTCCGGCGTGCAGGGCCGGAACGCCGCGCTTGGCCAGTGAGAAGTGATCAGAGCGGTAATAATGGCCAGCCTCGGGCACTGGATCGAGGGCAATGACCCGTCCCTGGGCCTTGGCGGCCTTGGCCAGATCGTCCTCTATCGTTCCCTTGCCTGCGCCCACAACCACCACATCCCGGCTTTTGCCATTCAGCGGTAAGCCGTCCATGTTCAGGTTCACCACAGTGGTAGACAGGGGCGCCAGTGGATTGGCACCGTAGAAATCAGAGCCCAACAGACCCTTTTCTTCTGCGGTCACGGCCAAAAAGAGGATCGATCGACGGGTGGGTGGCGCGGCCCGATAGACTCGAGCCAACTCCAACAGACCGGCAATGCCGGAAGCATTGTCGAGCGCGCCATTATAGATGTCATCGCCATTGGCGTCGGGCACGCCGCGGCCCAGATGATCCCAGTGGGCCGTATAGACCACGGTCTGATCGGGCTTGACCTTGCCTGGTAAGCGGGCGGCGACATTGTAGCTGGTAATGGTTTCAGCCTTCATGGCGAAATCACTGCTCAAGGTGACATTGCCAAGCGTGACCGGCTTAAAGTCCACCGTCTTGGCCTGTTCCTTCAGTTGGGCAAAGTCCAGACCGGCCATGCGCATCATATCGACGACGACGTCGCGCTGGATCCAGCCCTCCATCGGGGCCGTGGCATTGGGATCATCATGCAGGATGTCAAACTGATCGGCGGACCAAGAACTCTTTACGGTCGCCCAGCCATAGCCTGCAGCCGCCGTCTCATGAACGACCAAGACGCCAAGCGCGCCCTGCCTTGCCGCCTCCTCGAACTTGTAGGTCCAGCGGCCATAATAGGTCATGGCCTTGCCCTTAAAGGCGCCGGGCTTAGGAGTTTCAAAGTCAGGGTCGTTGACCAGAACCACCATGATCTTGCCGCGAAGATCGGCGCCCTTAAAGTCGTCCCAGCCCCGCTCGGGGGCCTTGACGCCATAGCCAACGAAGACCAGTGGGGCCTTGTCGATCTGGACGCGCTCGGCGGCGGCATGGCGTGAGCCAAGCACCAAGTCTGTGCCATCGACCATCGGTCGGGTCCAGCCATTGAGGTTCAGCTGCGCGGTCACGGGCCGAGTAACGGTGAAGCGGTTAAGCTTGACCGGCTGGACCCAACTGCCGTTCTTGCCGCCCGGCTGAAGGCCAAAGGCTTTGAACTGGTCGGCGATGTAGGCGACCGTCTTTTTTTCACCCTCAGTCGCAGGACCCCGACCCTCAAAGGCGTCAGAGGACAGGATGCGGATATGGTCAGAGAGCTTTGATGCTTGAATGGGCACGACAGTGGGGCCTGCCAGTGCGGCGGTGGCGAACATGAGCCCGGCGGTGAGGGCGACGGTTCCAAGTCCGGTAAGTTTCCTGTCAGGACGCATCACTGTTCATCTCCCATGGGTTGTTGTCGACACGCTATCGGATTCCCGTCCATGCGGGAAATAGGGTTTTTGAAGAGGCGCAAACAAGGCCCTCACCCAACCCTCTCCCAAAGGCAGATGGCCAAGAAAGAAAGCCCTCGCCCCCTTCTGGGGGAGAGGGTTGGGTGAGGGGGTATCTACACTCTCTCAACCGCGTTCCCCGCCAACGAAGGGACCCATCGGGCCGCTTCCAAGCTGTGATCATGGATCTGGGTCCCCGCCTTCGCTGGGAACACGGAAGAGGGTGTCCCGCTTTCGCTGTGACACTCAATCCTCACCAAACGCAATTAAGACAGAAGATAGGAGTCTAAGGGCCTTTAGGGGTTGGTAAACACTTGTGTTTACTCTCGCCATTTCGCATGTGCGAGATGACAGCCATTGCCTTTGTTGCAATTGGCTCTAGGTCCTGCCACTGGACCGGCTGACAGGTAGTATGATGAAGCGTCTGGTTTTGATAATGGCTGTGACCCTACCGTTGCTTGGAGGGTGTGCAACCCTTCCACCGGCAGGTGTACTTCCAGCCGATTATGAGAGCGCAGATGCCAGTGCCGCCGTCGATCCCGCCGCGATTGACTCTTGGTGGACGCTCTATTGCGACGCCGAACTCGAGCGTCTTGTCACCCAAGCTCTGATCTCTGCTCCGGACGCTCAGTTGGCCAAGTTGCGTCTCACTGAGGCGCGCGCCCTGCGGTCTGTGGCCCTGTTCAGCTATAATCCACAAGGCAATCTGCGCGGTCAGGCCGGCAAGTCGGACACGGATCAACTGAGCGGCGGCTCCCCCCTTCTGTCTACGGCGGGCGAGACCAAGACTGCTGGTGCCAGCTTCGATGTCAGTTGGGAACTGGACCTTTTTGGTCGCAGTTTAGTGGCGCGGGGCAAGGCTAACGCTGATCTGTCCGCCGCCCGGTTTGAGGTCGAAGGGACCCGCTCCAGCCTTGCCGCCAATGTCGCGCAGCAGGTCTTTCAGGTCCGCGGTCTTGATATTCAACTGGCCGATGCAGATGAGACTGTCCGTATTCAAGACGCACTCTATAAAATGGCCGTCACCAAGGCTGAGCGCGGTCTCGTGTCCAGTTCCGACGCTGAGCGGGTCAATGCGGATCTTAGCCAAGCCAAGGCCGAGCAGGCCCGGCTCAGGGCAGAGCTTCAAGCCGCCAAGCGCAGTCTTCTGGTTCTGGTGGGGCGGGGCAGCGAGCCGACATCATCCCTCGTCCTGACGTCGGCCCTTGGCGCGGTTCCAGAAGTTCCAGTGACGGTGCCGAGCAGCCTGCTTCAGCGTCGCCCTGATGTGCGCGAGTCCGAGGCGCGGCTGCGGTCCGCGATGGGTCTTCGCACATTAAGCCGTATGGCGCTGTTCCCGACCTTTACCCTCCTGCCCGGCGTGGGTTGGTCCGATGCGCAGACGCAGCGTTATGGTTCGACCACCTCGTTCTGGTCCTTGAGTGCCGGGATGTCGGTGCCAATACTCGACCTGCCGCGCTTGGTGCAGCAGATCAAGGTCCAAAATGCCCGCACCCAGCAGGCGGCCATCGGCTATCAAAAGACCGTACAGACCGCCTTTGGTGAAACGGAAAATACCTTGGCGCGCCTAGCCGCTGATCGCGTGCGCGTTCGTCTGCTCGCCGGCGGAGAGGCCAGCGGGCGAGCTGCCTATCTCGCCGCTGAAAAGAAATATGCTGCCGGTCTGATCGATCTGGCCTCTGCCATGGATGCCGAGCGCGCCTGGCGAGGGAGCCGTTCGGCCATGACGGCCGCTCAAGTGACCGCCCTTCAGCGCTCCGTTCAGGCCTTCAAGGCCTTGGGCGGCGGCTGGCCGTCTACGCCTGAAACCGCTGGTTCCTCCCGATGAGACCTCTGCCCATGACCCGATCCCCCCTCCTCGCCGCCCGAACATCGGCGGTGTTTCTGGCCTTGGCCCTTTCAGCCATTGGTCTGTCCGCTTGCGGCAAGGGTTCGTCTGGCAAGACCAAGATCGAAGGGGCTGCCACCGCGCCTGCGGATATGCGCTCGGTGCGGGTGATCAAGGTTGAAAGCCGCGAATTGACCGGTGGCCTGGTGGCGAGCGGGGTTTTGGTCTCACGTGAAGAGGCGGCGGTCGGTTCGGAACTAGCGGGTTTCCGCGTGGCTAGGGTCTTGGTCGAAGAGGGCGCGGTGGTGTCCGCCGGTCAGCCCTTGGTGCAATTGGATGATACACTGATCCGAGCGCAGGTTGAGCAACAGACAGCGCTTGTCGCACAGCAGGCGGTCGCGGCCCGCCAATCCCAGCTTCAAGCCGACCGGGTCGTCGGCCTTCAGGGTCAAGGTGTAGTGTCGGAAGAACAGCTACAGCAACGGCAGTTTCAGGCTGAGAGTAGCCGAGCAGCCTTAGCCGCCCAAACCGCGATCCTGAATGATTTCAAGACCCGTCAGTCCCGAATGACCATTCGCGCGCCGGTTGGTGGCCGCGTTCTGGAGCGCACGGTGCGTCCCGGTGATATCTCTGGTGGCGGCACCTATTTCCGAATTGCTCGCGATAATCTTGTCGAACTGGACGCTGAAGTGCCAGAGCGCAGCCTGTCGACCGTCCAGGTGGGCGATGGGGCTGAAGTGACCCTGCCTTCGGGCAAGACGGTTCAGGGCAAGGTGCGTCTGATCAGTCCGCGCATTGATGCCCAGTCGCGGTTGGGCCGTATCCGCGTCCTTCTGCCGGTGTCCAACGATCTTCGTCCGGGGGGCTATGCTCAGGCGGCCTTTAACGGTGCAACCCGCAAGGCGACAGTGGTTCCCGAAGCGGCCATTCGCTTTGATGCAGAAGGGGCGTCGGTGATGGTCGTCGGTGAGGGCAACAGGGTCCAACAGGTCAAGATTAAGGCCGGTCAGCGCACTGACGGCTATGTCGAACTGCTGGAAGGCCCGCCTGTCGGAGCGACCGTGGTCAAGGGCGCGGGCTCGTTCGTCATGAGCGGCGATGTGGTCAAGCCCTATGTTGAGACCACCACGGTGAGCCTCCGCTAATGTCGCAGCTTCGCGTATCCACCTGGTCCATTCGCAACCCCATCCCGGTTGCGGTGGTCTTTATCGCCCTGACCATAGCGGGCCTGTTCTCCTATGGAATGTTGCCGATCAAGCAATATCCCGATGTGAACTTTCCCGCGGTCGCCATTTCCGTGGTTCAGAGCGGTGCCGCACCGGCGGAGATGGAAAACCAGATCACCCGGCCAATCGAAAATGCCTTAGCCGGTCTATCCAATGTTCGTGGCATTCGCTCATCCGTGGTTCAGGGCGTCTCGACCACGATCGTCTTTTTCGAGTTGGGTCAGGACCTGCAGAAAAAGACCGATGAGGTCCGCTCCAAGGTCGATCAAACCCGGGCCATCCTGCCGCGTGAAATAGAGTCTCCGATTATCCAGCGGTTGGAGATGGATTCCGCCCCCATACTGTCTTACGCCGTCTCAGCCCCCGGCATGAGCCAAGCCGAATTGAGCTGGTTCATCGACGATACCATTACTCGGACTTTGCAAAGCGAAAAGGGCGTGGCCCAAATCGCGCGCGTTGGCGGGGTGTCGCGCGAAATCAATATTGTCGTCGATCCACAGCGCCTTGCGGCCTATGGCTTGACCAGTAGCGAGATTAATCAAGCCCTGACGGCTTTCAACCTCGACGCTCCTGGCGGGCGAGCCGAGGTTGGCGCTCGTGAACAGACCCTTCGCGTTCTAGGTGCTGCGACAACGGTCGAGGCCATTCGAAACATCACTATCCCTGCGGGGGGGCGTTTTATTCGCCTATCGGATGTTGCCGACATCGGCGATGGCGCATCTGAGCCACGCGGTTTTGCTCGCCTCGATGGCCGCCCTGTCGTGGGCTTTGAGGTCATGAAGACCCGAGAAGCCAGTGATGTTCAGGTCGAGGACCATGTCGTTGCTGCCGTCGCCAAATTGCAGGAAGAGCAAACCAAGGCTGGGCGCGACATCAAGTTCTTCAAGATCTTCTCTGTCGTTGACGAGACGCGGGCCAGCTATCACGCCACGCTTCTGTCGATGATTGAAGGCATGGGCCTTGCTGCCTTGGTGGTACTTCTGTTCCTGCGCGAGTGGCGCTCGACCATGATTACGGCCATGGCCATGCCGCTTTCGCTGATCCCGACCTTTGCCTTCATGGCGATGATGGGCTTCAGTCTGAACGTCGTCACCCTCTTGGCCCTGACCATGGTGATCGGTATTTTGGTCGATGACGCCATTGTTGAGATCGAGAATATCGAAAAACGCATCCAAGCAGGCGCGAGACCCTATCGCGCAGCAATGGAAGGGGCGGACTCTATCGGCCTAGCCGTGGTCGCAACGACGGCTGCCATCGTGGTGGTCTTCACGCCAGTCTCGTTCTTGCCTGGCATTTCCGGCCAGTTTTTCAAGGAATTTGGTCTCACCGTTTCGGTCGCAGTGTTGTTCTCGCTTGTGGTGGCGCGCTTCGTCACGCCAGTGATGGCCGCTTACCTACTGAAGCCCAATATCCACGCCAAGCCGCGCAAGCCTTTTGATGGGTTCTATCGCAAGTCGCTCGACTGGGCGCTCGACCATCGTTGGATTTCGGTGGTCATTGGCGGCGTTATCTTTGTCTTGAGCATTATGTTGACCGGTTTGTTGCCCAAAGGGTTCCAGCCGGCTGACAATGCCAACTTCTACTATGTGAAGATCCAAGGCCCTCCTGGTGCCACGCTCGCAGATATGGAGCGTACGGTTCAAGAGGTGACACGAATCTTTAAGGCCCGGCCAGAGACCAAGATGGTCTTTGCTCAGGTCGGGTCCGGGGTTATGCAGACCGGCCCGGGCGGAGGTGGTGATGCTGCCGATGTGCGCGATGGCACGATCACGGTGGTTTTGAACGAGAAGCGCGACCTTACCGTCACCCAGATTAAGCAGATCATGCGCCCCCTCGTTCGCGAGATTCCAGATGCACGCGTTAATATGCTCGGCAACTTTGGCGGCGCTGACGTCTCGATCGTTCTGACCGGCGAAGATGGCGAACTGCTCGAGCGGACTGCCCTGCAGGTCGAGCGGGAAATGCGCGGCCTTACAGCGATTGCTGATCCTCGACCCTCGTCGCCGCCAAGCGGCCCGGAAATTGTCATTCGCCCCCGGGTTGCTGAGGCGGCCCGCCTTGGTGTTACGGCCCAATCGATTGCACAGGCGGCTCGCGTTGCGACTGTCGGAGACATTGACGCTAATGTCTCAAAGCTGAACGACGGCGAGCGCCGGGTGCCTATTCGCGTCCGTCTGGCCCCGGATAGCCGAAGCGATTTGGAAACCATAAAGGCCCTTCGCGTACCGACTGTGACGGGTAAGACTGTGCCGCTTGATGCCGTCGCAGACGTCACCTTCCAAGCCGGTCCCGCCAAGATTAACCGCTATAACCGCAAGCGTCAGATTACTATCGAGTCTGACCTCAATAATGGTGCGCAGCTCGGCGAAGGTGCCGCGGCGGTTGAAGGCCTTCCGACCATGAAGGCCTTGCCCAAGGGCGTCACCGAAGCGCAGGTCGGTGACCAAGAGGCCATGAAAGAGCTGTTTGGCGCGCTGGCAGCGGCCATCTTTGCCGGGGTCAGCATGATCTATGGCGTGCTGGTATTGCTGTTCCGCAGCTTCTTTAAGCCCATCACCATCCTGTCGGCCTTGCCGCTTGCGATCGGCGGTGCCTTTTTGGGCCTGTTGTTCATGGGATTGGCGATCAGTCTACCGTCCTTGATTGGCCTGTTGATGCTTCTGGGTCTTGCGGCCAAGAACTCGATCCTTTTGGTCGAATATGCCATCGAGCAGGAGCGTTCCGGTGCAAGCCAACGCCAGGCCCTCATCGAGGCTTGCCGCGAGCGCGCGCGTCCGATCATCATGACCACGGTGGCTATGGCCGTCGGTATGCTGCCCACGGCTCTGGCCATTGGTAAGGGATCAGAGTTCCGTCAGCCTATGGCCGTGGCTGTGATCGGTGGCCTGATTACCTCAACCATTCTGTCCCTGGTTCTGGTACCCGTGGTCTATGAAATGGTTGATGATTTCGAGCTGTGGCTCAAGCCCAAGCTGGCCAAGCTGATCACCCCCAAGGACGCGCCGACCGGCGAAGCTTGAGAACAGCTTCACAAACAAGGCCCTCAACCAACCCTCTCCCTCAGGGAGAGGGCTAAGACAGAACGATAAAGCCCTCGCCCCCTTGGGGAGAGGGTTGGGTGACGGGGTCTTCTTCGTGCACATGCGGCGTGTGTAAAATCCGCGTGATTGCGAGGCGCATCGCGCCGAAGCAACCCAGGGCAACATCATCTAAGGTCCAGCTCAGCCCCCAGGGTTGCTTCGCTGCGCTCGCAATGACGCGGTTAAAACATGGCCCTCACCGTCTACCCCGTTCCCCGCGAAGGCGGGTACCCGGACCCTCTCATTCAGGCGGTGAGCGTGGCGAGAATAAGAAACCAAGCCCCTCACTTCGGCCCTCTCCCCCAAGGGGGCGAGCGGGGAGTAGGGGAGGTGGCGGCGGACCCCTGACTTGATGCCGGGTTAGCTCTAGCCCCGGTTTCGCAGGCCAAGCCGAAGCTGTACGAATGACCCAGCCTGCGCCCCCTGTATTTCGGGCTGTGCGTACCCACATGTGAAGGAGTTTAAAGGCCTCATCACGGGTCAAAGCTAGAAAGCACGACACATCATGGACGCGAACGATCAAGCCGCAGGTTCAATCAATATTGGCATCGAGGGGGCTCAGAGGGCTGAAATTGTCAAGGGCCTCTCGGCCCTCCTAGCCGACAGCTACACGCTCTATCTGATGACGCACAATTTCCATTGGAACGTTACAGGGCCTCAATTCAATAGCCTGCATCAGATGTTCATGGCCCAATATACCGAGCAATGGACAGCCTTGGACATGATTGCTGAACGTATTCGCGCCCTCGGCCACCCCGCACCGGGCACCTACAAGCAATTTGTCGGTCTGACATCTATCAAGGAGGTCGAAGGCACGCCCAAGGCGAACGACATGATTCGCCATCTGGTGGCCGCTCAGGAGGCTACGGCCCGCACCGCACGCAACCTGTTTCCCACGGTCGAGGCGGCTAAGGATCAACCGTCAGCCGACCTGCTGACGCGCCGCTTGGAGGTCCATGAAAAGACCGCTTGGATGTTGCGCAGCCTGCTCGAAGATCAATAGGGTTAAGGGACGGCGAGGGGGTGCTCCCCGCCGTCCCATTTCGCTCACTTCTGGCCGCCTTTTTCATCTCGACAGTCCAAAAAAACCTGCTACGAATGAATTGTCATTAAGAATGCCAATTTAATCGGTGGGATGGACTATGAGTCTTGTTATCTGGGGCATAGCGCTCGCTGCCTATGGGCTGTTTCTGGCTTGGTACGTCAATTGGCGCGGCCCCGTGTCCAAGGCTGAAGTCGAGACGCTGATGACGGCGCTTGAGGCGGCGACCCACGAAAATGACCGCAATGACATGTCGATCATGCGAAAGTTTCTCGAGACCGACGATGGCCGTGAGTTCTTTATGGTCAATCTGGTCAAGCTGGCTCCTGGCAAGGTCCCAGACCCGATCACCGGCGAGCTCAAGTCCTCCCGCGAGGTGATGGACGGCTATACCAAGGTCTTTTTCCCCGCCATTTTCGCGCGGGCCAGCCATCCGGCGGTCATGGCGCGCAAGGTCGGCGGCTATTTCGATGCTTGGGGCACCGAGCCTGATCCGAGTTGGAGTGCGATGGGCTATATGCGCTATCGCAGTCGCCGCGACATTGCGCAGTTGGTCACGGATCCAAAGTTCGGTGGAGCGCACGACTTCAAGTTCGCGGCTATGCCCAACACCTTTTCCTTCCCCACCCAGCCGATGATGCTGGCCCTGATCAGCCCACGCATTTGGGTCGGCTTGGTCATCGCTTTGGTCGCCGCCTTCGCCCAGATCGCCGTGCTGCTCGCTGCGGCCTAATTTCAAGACGAGAGAGTTTCGCCATGAAGGTGTTGCGCACCCCCGAAGACCGTTTTGCCAACCTGCCTGATTTTCCGTGGGAGCCGCACTATCTGACTATCCAGGACGAGGATGGCAGCGATATTCGGATCCACTATATCGATGAAGGCCCGCGTGACGCAGAGCCCATCGTGCTGATCCACGGCAATCCGACCTGGGCCTATCTCTATCGCCACATGATCCCCGGCCTCTTGGCGACGGGCCATCGGGTGATTGCGGTCGATCTGGTAGGCTGTGGGCGCTCCGACAAGCCAGCGGCCAAGAGCGACTACACCTTGGCGCGGCACTATGACTGGATGTCCAAGTGGCTGGTCGGCCTAGACCTCACCAATGTCACCCTCTTTTGCCAAGACTGGGGCGGGACCATCGGGCTCTATCTGGTGTCCCTGTTCCCCGAACGCTTTACCCGCGTCATCGCCTCCAACACCGGTCTGCCTCTCGGGCAGGGTGAGGGCGAGTTCATGAAGATGTGGGTCGGCATGATGCGGGAGGCTACGGAATTTCCTTGGCACATGCTGGAATCCGGCATGCAGCGTAAGCTCACGGCCGAAGAGCTAGCCGCCTATCATGCACCGTTCCCGACCAGTGAATATGAGTCCGGCCTGATCCAGTTTCCGCTGCTGATTGCCGTTCAGCCCGACAATCCCGGTGTGCCCCTGAACCGCGAAGCTTGGGCGCGGCTGGCCAGCTTTGACAAGCCGTTCTTGACCCTGTTTGGCGATCTTGATCCGGTCTCCAAGGGCTGGGACCGGCTCGCCCAGGGCTATATTCCCGGAGCCAAGGGTCAGGCTCACCATACGGTCAAGGGGGCAAACCATTTCATCCAAGAAGACGCCCCGGCAGAGCTACTGGAACATGTCATTCCCTTCCTTGATGTGAACTGAAAGGGGTTGTCCCGATGGCGATTTTGCCTCCCAGCACCAATAACGACTATCGCGGATCGCCCTTGTCGGCTTGGTTTGTCGTCCTGACGGGTGTGATGTCGATCATTCCGGGCCTTATCCATTACTTCCTGCCTGATGGTGGAGCAGGCGTGATCGCCCATATGGATCTCTCCACGCGGGCAGAGACGATCTTTGTTCTGTTCGCGTGGTTCGGTGCCCTGCAGATTCCGCACGGGATTGGTCAGCTCATTATCGGCCTGCGCTATCGCACGCTTGTGCCCTTGATGCTGGTGCTGGTGATCATCGAGCGGGGCCTGATGGCCCTGGATGGCTGGTTCCTCAAGGGCGCAGGCGGCCATCATCCGCCAGAACATTATGCGAGCCCTGTCGCTGTGGTCCTGAGCCTGATTTTCTTGATCCTGTCCCTGCGCGAGCGCCGCGCTTAGGGCCGCGAATGCGCCCGCGATAAGGAGATGTCGATGATTACCCAGATGCACGTCCGCAAGAGCGATCTGACCGATATCCAGTTGACGCAGGTCGCTGTTCCAGACCTCGCCAACGGTGAGATCTTACTGTCGATCGACCGCTTTGCCCTGACGGCGAACAATATCGGCTATGCCTTGGGCGGCGATACTCTCGGCTTTTGGAACTATTATCCAGCACCAGAGGGCTGGGGCATGGTGCCCTGCTGGGGGTTTGCCGACGTGGTCGCGTCGCGCCATTCAGAGATTGCCGTTGGCGAGCGGATCTATGGCTTCTTGCCCACCGCGTCCCATGTGGTGATGCAGCCTGGCGATCTGCAGGGGGATGCCTTCAACGACGTCGCCGCCCACCGGCTGGCTTTGCCTGAGTTTTACAACCGCTATCAGCGCACCAGCGGCGAGGATGCGGACCTCACCGCGCTTGAGGATGAGCGCTGCCTGCTGTTCCCGCTCTTTGGGACAGGTTTCATGCTCTATGACTATCTGGTCGACAATGCGTTCTTTGGAGCGGAGCAGGTTTTGATCGGCAGTTGCTCCTCCAAGACCGGTCTAGCCTTGGCAAACCTGCTGGCCAGACATGGCGAGGGGCGTCCTCGGATCATTGGCCTTACCTCACCGGGCAATGTCGAGTTCGTCGAATCGCTGGGTACCTGCGACGAGGTCGTGGCCTATGGCGATATTGCCGCCATGGATGGAAGCAAGCTTTCCGCCTTTGTCGATATGGCAGGCGACACCCAGGTGACCGGCGCTGTGCACCAATGTTTCGCCGCCAATCTCAAGCTCAGCAGCATGGTCGGTGCCACTCACTGGGATGCGCCAAGGGTAAAGGTTCGGGTCGAGGGCGCGCCTAAGCACAGTTTCCTGTTCATCCCCTTCCAATTGGCAAAACGTGAAAGCGACTGGGGTCCTGGCGTGGTCACCCAAAGGGCGCAGGTCCAAAGCGCGCGGATTGCGCAAGAGATGAAAGGCCTGATGACGATCCATCATGCCTTTGGACCGGAGGCAACGCGTAAGGCCTTGGCCGATCTGGTGGGGGGGCGCGCCTCGCCTGCCATCGGACAGATCGCGTCCCTAAGCCGCAGCGCCTAACCGCCCTTCCTTTCTGCTCATGACAAGAGACTATTCGCCCCAATGGTTCGGCATTGCTAGGGTGAGGTTAGTGCTTTGTTTTGCGTAGGACCATCGACATGAGAACGGCTGTTGTGACGGGCGCTGCCCAAGGTGTTGGATTTGCCACGGCGGCGCTGCTGGGCCGCAAGGGCTATCAGGTTCTGATGACCGATCTGCAGCCCTTGAATGGCCCGCTATCGCGGCTTCAGGCTGAAGGTCTGAAGGTCGCTGCAATCTGCGGTGACGTCTCGTCAGAGGCCTTCGCACTTGAGTTGGCAGCCCTTGTTGCCGCTGACTATGGCGCAGCCGACGTGCTGGTCAACAATGCCGGGATCAGCCTGATTTCCCCAGCCGAAGAGACCAGCCTTGCCCAATGGCAGAAGGTCATGGCCATCAATCTGCAAGGCCCCTTCCTGCTCAGCCAAGCCTTGGGCAAGCAGATGCTGGAGCGCAAAAGCGGCAACATTGTCAATGTCGCCTCCGTCGCGGGCCTTGGCGGCGTCATCCATCGCAGCGCCTATAATGCCTCCAAACATGGCCTGATCGGCCTGACGCGGACCTTGGCGGCCGAGTGGGGCGGGCGCGGGGTTCGGGTCAATGCGGTCTGTCCCGGCTGGATCAAGACCGAGATGGACATCGCCGACCAGGGCTCCGGTGCCTATGGCGATGACGACATCATAAACCGCGTCCCCATGGCCCGCTTTGCCCGTCCAGAAGACGTGGCCGCCGCCATTGCCTTCTTGGCGCAGGAGGACAGTTTCGTGAACGGGGTCAGCCTGCCCGTCGATGGCGGCTGGACGGCAGATAATAGTTGGGATGCCCTGCGCATCAAGACACGCGGCGATTAGGTTTGGGTCTGACGCGAAAGCGCCGCCGAAGACCCCGTGATCCTCGGCGGCGTGATTTGACTTAGGGCAGGGTGGATTAGCCTTTCATGCGCATTTGACCCAGATAGTCGCGCTTGCCCAGTGGCACGCCACGCGCGCGTAGGATGTCGTAGGTGGTGGTGGCGTGGAAGTGCAGGTTGGGCAGGGCGAAGGACATCAAGAAGCCCTCGGCTACGAATGGCAGCTTGAAACTGCCCATTTCAAAGGTCACGTCCTTACCTTCAAGCGCGTTGATCTCATCGGGGGTGAGGGCCTTCAGGCCTGCCAAGGCCTCGGCGACATGGTTTTGCAGACCGGCATAGTCGAACGGGCCAACGGGCGGCGGCGGCGTGGCGATGCCAGACTTGGCGCTGTTGATGGCACCCAAGGAATGGTGAAACACCGAGACGATCTGGAAGTGCAGCGGGTTCATATCCTCGACGAGGCGCGCGGCGACCATCTCGTTCGGATCGATATTGTTGTCGACGCAGAAGGCCATGCCACGGTCCAGAATACCGGTCACGGCACCGAGCACCTGAAGGGAAGAGGTCACGGATACGTCGTAGAGTGAAATTGCCATTGATGGATGTTCCTTGTGAGGGGGGTAAGTCTCGTTGAGGCCGGACCGTAGCGACGCAGGGCGGGCCTGAGCAAGGCAAACTGCAGGCTGAGCGCACTTTTGATCTCACATTCAAGGGCCGTCCCCTGCTAAGGAAGGTTCAACCCTCAATCTTTGCCCTACGGCACTGGAGCGACCCATGAAATCCGCCCTTCTGATTCTTCTGGCCAGCAGCGCCCTTGCCGGGTGCGCGACAATGGAAAAGCCCATGACCACGACTGCCCCGACCGTCGTTGAAGCCCCTGCGGCACCTAAGGCTGAGCCCAATCCCCTGACCGCCGAATGGACCGGTCCGTTCCAAGGGGTTCCGGCGTGGGACCGGCTCGATGTCGAACAGTTCCCTGCGGCCTTTACCGAGGCCATGGCCGACATGAAGCAAGAGGTTGAGGCCGTGCGCGACAATGCGGCGCCAGCCACCTTCCAGAACGTGCATGAGCCGATGATGTTGGCCGGCAGCAAGATGGACCGGCTTCAGGCCCTTTGGGGCGTGCAGACCTCGAACCTGTCGAACGACCGCGTCAATCAGCTTGAGACAGAATGGGAGCCCAAGCTGTCATCCTTCTATGACGGCCTGATGCTCGATCCGAAACTGTTCCAGCGCTATAAGGCCGTTTATGACAACCGCGCCAATCTGAACCTGACGCCCGCACAGTTGCGTTTGGTCGAGCGCGCCTATGAAGGCTTTGTGCGTAACGGGGCCAATCTGGCCGGGGCGGAAAAGGCCCGACTGATGGAAATCAACAGCGCGCTGGCTCAGAAGTTCGCCGAGTTTGGCGGCAAGGTGGTACGTGACGAGCAGGCGCTGATCTTTGTGGATGATGCGGCCTCTCTGGCCGGGCTTGAGCCCGCGTTGCTCGCGGCCTTCAAATCGGCGGCCGTGGCGGCGGGTCAGCCCAATCGCTATGCGATCAAGAATACTCGCTCGGCGGTTCAGCCGGTGCTCGACTATGCCAGCGACCGTGCCCTGCGTGAAAAGGTCTGGCGCGCCTTCGTCAATCGCGGCGATAATGGCGATGCTAATGACACCAATCAGACCATCACCGAGATCCTAAAGCTGCGCCAAGAGCGCGCGGTTCTGCTCGGTTTTGAGACCCATGCCCATTATCGCATGGCCGACACCATGGCCAAGGACCCCTCCAAGGCGATGGACCTGATGATGCGCGTCTGGCCCGCCGCTGTGGCCCGCGTGAAGGATGAGGTCGCGGACATGCAAAAGATCGCCGATGCCGAGGCAAAGGCGACCAAGACCGCCAAGATCACCATCTCGCCTTGGGACTATGGCTTCTATGCTGAGAAGGTCCGCAAGGCGAAGTACGACCTCAATGAAGCCGAGGTGAAGCCCTATCTTCAGCTCAACAAGCTCATCGACGGCATGTTCTGGTCGGCGGGACAACTCTACGATCTGGGCTTTAAGGAAAATACAGGCGATGTGCCGGTGTTTGAGCCTAAGGTTCGCACCTTTGAGGTGACAAACCTCAAGACCGGGGCACCCGTTGGCCTGTTCTACATGGATAATTTCGCGCGCAACGGCAAAAGATCGGGTGCGTGGATGACCACCTATCGCAGCCAGCAGGGCCTCGGCGGCATGCGAACAGTTCTGGCCTCGAACAACAATAATTTCACAGCTGGCACTGACGGGACCCCGACCCTGATCAGCCTCGATGATGCCGACACCCTGTTCCATGAGTTCGGGCACGGCATCCACTACCTCTTGCAGAATGTCTATTATCCGGACTTGGCGCGGGTGCCGCGCGACTTTGTCGAAATGCCGAGCCAAGTGAACGAAAACTGGCTCTTGACCCCTGAGGTTCTGAACCGTTTTGCCCTTCACTATAAGACCGGTGCGCCGATGCCCAAGGCCTTGGTCGACAAGATCCAAGCCTCCAGCACCTTCAATCAGGGCTTTGCGACGGTTGAATATCTGTCCAGCGCCATTGTCGATATGAAGCTGCATAACCGCACTGTTCCGGTCACGGATCCAGACCGGTTTGAGCGTGAAACCTTGGCCGAAATGGGCATGCCCAAGGAGATCGTGATGCGGCACCGCTTGCCACAATTCAATCACCTGTTCACGTCAGATGGCTATTCGGCGGGCTATTACAGCTATCTGTGGTCCGAGGTGATGGATGCGGATATCTGGGCCGCTTTTAAAGAGGCGGGCGGACCGTGGGACCGGACGGTCGCTGATCGGTTTCGGACCATCATCCTTCAGACCGGTAACGAGACCGACCGGGCAGACGCCTATCGCGCCTTCCGGGGACGTGATCCCGATGTGAAGCCACTCTTGGCCCGTCGCGGCTTTCCGACCAAATAGCGGAGCGCGGATCGTTAGCGGGCTGTCCCCGCTAACGGTCAGTTCTTTTTGCTGCGCTCCGTCTCGCGCGGGATAACCGGCATGGTCAGGGTGATGGGGTCCAGCGCCTGGAACGCGACCCGCTTGGCCACGTCGGGCGCGACGCCGAGCATACGCAACTGCAACTGTGCCACACGAGAGCCTGCGTCTGGACCGGCCTCGCCCTTGAGCCGTCGAAACAGGGCAGACATGGTCATGGCCGAAAAGGTGCTGATCAGGAAATCATCGATCTCAACCGTAAAGACCCCTTGCGCCACGCCCCGCTCCAAATCGGCGCGCAGATAGCTGACGACGCTGTCGCGAAGATCGTTGTAGATCCAGACGGCGCGAAATAGGGCTTGACCCCATTGCGGTGTGCTTGTGGCAAGATCGAGTAGCCGACGGGTGGCGCAACTGACCCGTTCAACCGCATCAGAAGTCCCAGCCATGGCGGCATCGAGTTGTTGAACCACATCATGGGCAATGCGGTAGGCGACCGCTGTGGCGATCTCGTCCTTGTCTTTAAAATAGACATAGAAGGTGCCGTTCGCGACCTCAGCGGCACGGGTAATTTCATTGACCGACGCGGCCTCAAATCCGTCTCGCGCAAAGACGCTGACAGCCGCGTCCATCAAGCGCGCCTTGGTGCGAGCGCTCTTGCCGAGGTTGCGGGCTTCGAGGGTGAACAGATCAAGAGCGGTCAAAAATCGAACTCCAAGTTGAGGCGGTCATCATGCCAATCGATTAATTGACATATGTCTCATAAAATTCCTACTGTGCGCCGGAACGATAATGAATGGCTTAGGACCATTCAAGACTGGGGACCAGCGGCTATGAGTGTGATTGACGTGCCCATCCTGATTGTTGGGGGTGGCCCGGTGGGCCTTCTCGGCGCGCAAATTCTGGGTCGCCGGGGGCTGAAGGTCCTTGTGGTCGAAAAATATCCCTCCCGCCTTGAGGCTCCCAAGGCCCACGCGCTCAATCCTCGCTCGCTTGAGATCTGCGCGGCGGCGGGCCTGTCGATGGACGCGATCCACGCCGTGGCTACGCCGACCGAAGAGGGGCGCTTTGTCCGCTTTGTTGAGACCCTCAGCAAGCCGGATATCGGGGTCATGGCCTATGAGCGGCAGGACGAGGCGGTCCGTGAGGTCACGCCTTGGCCCCTGATCAATATCGAACAACCTAATTTCGAAGCCGTGCTTGAGGCCGCCGTTGCCAAACAGTCCACCGTTGAGGTGCGTAAGGGCGTGGAATGGCTGGGCTGTGAACAGGGCGAAGGTCACGTCACCTCGACCTTGAAGGACCGCGAAACCGGCCAAGAGATCACCGTCCGTAGCCGCTATCTGATCGCCGCCGACGGGGCTGGAAGTCCGGTGCGCGACAGCCTTGGCATTCCCATGGATGGGATGGACGGCATCGGCAACAATATGATGATCCATTTTGAGGCCGACCTGCGGGCCCAGGTCGGTGATCGTCCCGCTATCCTCTATTTCCTCTTCGGTCCTGGACCCAACGGCGTCTTGATCGCCTACGATATTGGCAAGACCTGGGTGATGATGACCCCCTGTAACCCAGAGGATCGTCCCGAGGACTTTAGCGACGATCTTTGCCGCGCCTTGGTTCAGAGTGCAGTCGGCGCTGACATTCCCGACCTGCAGATCAAGGGCAAGCGGCCTTGGGTCATGTCGGCCCAGGTGGCGCGGCGCTATCGCGAAGGCCAAGTGTTTCTCGTCGGTGATGCCGGACACCGTTTCCCTCCGACCGGCGGGCTAGGGCTCAATACCGGCATTGGCGATATCGACAATCTGGCTTGGAAGATCGCGGCCATCGAGGCGGGCTGGGGCAGCCCTGAGATCTTGGACAGCTATGACCAAGAGCGCCGCGCCATTGCCGACGCCAATATGGGCCAAAGCGTCATGAACGCGATGCGGATCCGTATGCTGTTCGAGGCGCTGGGCTATGGCTATGGGACCACGGTCGAGCCCGAGGTCTTTTACGACCGGCTATCGGACCCAGAAAAGCGTGCGGCGGTTGATGCGGCGGTGATGTTCCAGAAGGACCATTTTGACAGCCTGCGCCTACAGCTTGGCTTTGCCTATGGCGACGCCCTCAAGGCCGATGATCAATTGCCGATCAGCGAATTTACCCAAAAGGTCGCCGTCGGCGCCCGCCTTCCGCACGTTCTCTTGAGCGATGGCGGCACGACCTTGAGTCTCAGCCAGCCTGACCGCTTTGTCCTGCTGACCGGAACCGATCATGCCACTTGGACGGCCTTGGCTGAGGGCTCGGATGTTCCGGTGGCCGTCTTAACCGAAGGGACCGATTTCAGCGCCAAGGCGGGCGGCTGGGCGGGGGCGATGGGCCTAAGCGCCAGCGGCGCTCTGCTGGTCCGGCCCGATGGCCACCTCCTGGCGGTCGCGGCCTCTACTGATGATGCCCCCGCCACCTTTGCGACATTGCAGCGCTATATGAAGGGAACTGTCTGATGGATTTGGGACTTGAGGGACGCAAGGCGCTGGTTTGCGCCTCATCACAGGGCCTTGGCTATGCCTGCGCCTTTGCCCTGTCGCGCGAGGGGGCCATTGTCACGCTCAATGGCCGGGATGCCGAAAAGCTGGAAGCCTCGCGCGTCAAACTGGCAGCTGCGACGGGCCGCGAAGTCCGCGCGGTGGTTGCCGATATTAACAGTCCCGAAGGCCGCGCCGCTCTGCTGGCCGAGGCGGGTGACTGCGATATTCTGGTCAACAACAATTCCGGGCCGCCTCCCGGCCATTTCCAGACCTGGGAAGAGGCCGACTGGATCGGGGCGGTCAATGCCAATATGGTCCCGGCCCTGATGCTGATCCGCGGCGTCCTGCCGGGCATGCGCGAGCGCAAGTTTGGCCGCATCATCAATATCACCAGCGCCATGGTCAAAACCCCGATGGGGCCGATGGGTCTGTCGACAGCGGCCCGCGCTGGACTGACCGCAGCCTGTAAGGCATTGGTACCTGAGGTGGCGTCTGATAATGTAACCATTAACAACTTATTACCGGAACGTTTTGATACAGAGCGTCAACAGCAAATGGCCCGTCTAATGATGGGCATGAAGGGCATCACGCTCGAAGAGGCGCGGGCCGAGATCGCCCAGACCATCGCGGCCAAACGCTTTGGTCGCCCAGAAGAGTTCGGGGATGCCTGCGCCTATCTGTGCAGTGCCCAGGCCGGGTTCATCTCTGGCCAGAACATGCAACTCGATGGCGGTTCCTACCGCGGCCTGATCTAGGACCCTGACCATGACCCGCTCGGTAGACATCACCCCGCTCGACGAGGCCCTGACCTTTGCCCAGACCAAGGCCCAGGATGGGGAGCGCCTGATCGCGGTTCGCGCCTATCAGGAGGGTCAGATCCGGGGTGTCGATCTATCTTCACTGCGCGCGTCCGCCTCGGAGGACGCGATCGATCTGATCAATCGGCTCGGGCAGGACGCCATTCGGGCCTTTGCGCAGGCCGCTAAGGATGAGGTGAAGGTTTCATCGGACCATCTGGGCCTGCCCATCCGATTGGGGGATCAGAATATTGGGGTCGGTACCAACTATGCCGAACATGCGGCGGAATCGACGGTGGTCGGATCGCCATTCTTGTTTCCAAAGATCGTTCAGCCAACAGCTTGGGACGCGCCTATACCGGCGGGAGATGCGCTTCTGGACTTTGAGGTCGAGCTCTGTCTGGTGCCTTTACAGCCCCTGATGCCGGGGGCTCCCGTCTCGGGTGGCCTGATCCTTGGCAATGATGTCACCGACCGCGCCGTCCTGCTGAGCAATGTCGATGTTACCGATCCCCAGTCGGGGAAGGGCTTCACCTCAGGCAAGAGTGGTCCGAACTATATGCCTATAGGCGACCTTTTTGTGGTGCCGCGCAACCTGCCCAGCTTCCTCAGCCGTTTGACCCTGCAACTCAGTGTCAATGATCAGGTTCGCCAGCATGCGGCAGCGACCGATTGGATCTGGGATCTGGAAGAGATTGTCAGGCAGTGCCGCCTCAAGCGCGATATGCGCTGGGCCTATTGGGGCGGCGAGGCGCGACTCGCCATTGGTGAGGCTGGAGACATCCCCGCACGCACCGTGATCATGGCGGGAACGCCAGCGGGCACTGTGTTTCAAGGCGTACCGACTAAGGACCGCCTGATGGGGGCAATGGCTTGGCTGCTGTCAGGCTGCAAAGGGCCTCCTATCGGCCATATCATTGAGCGCTATATTAAAAGCGCGCGCGCAGCCAAGATCTATCTGCAACCGGGCGACCGGGTCGATATCCGCGTGGACCGCTTGGGCTGCCTATCCAACCGCATCATCGCGGCGCTGTGATCGCGTAAAAAGCTCCGCCAAGGATCAAAAGGTTGGTGGGCGTCGCTTGCCAAGTCGGTCCGGTGCGATAGTTTGGATCTCAAGACACTGGTCGTGCCAAAGGGCGTCTAGCCTTGGCATGAGCCGTTGCATCAAGGGAGTTTTCGATGGACCTGAGTTTCACGCCTGAGCATGCCGCCTTTCGTCTGGAAGTGCGCAATTGGATCGAAGCCAATTTCCCCCAAGCCATTCGCGATAAGCAGGCCACCGGTGAGCACCTGAACAAGGAAGAGATCGTGTCTTGGCACAAGATCCTCCATGCTAAGGGCTGGCTGACCCCGTCTTGGCCCAAGGAATATGGTGGCAACGACTGGGACGTGGTCCAGCGCTACATCTTCTCTGAGGAACTGGCCCGCGCCAATACGAGCCAGCCGACCTTTGGCCTCGGCATGATCGGTCCGGTGCTCTTCACCTTCGGTTCGCCCGAGCAGAAAGAGACCCTCCTGAAGCCAACCATCGCCGGTGATATCTGGTGGTGCCAGGGCTATTCCGAGCCGGGTGCCGGTTCTGACCTTGCCGGTCTGTCGACCCGCGCTGATCGTTTCACTGGCGAGGACGGCAAAGAATATTATCGCGTCAACGGCCAGAAGACCTGGACGACCCAGGGCCACTTTGCCGACTGGGGCTTCTTCCTAGTTCGCACCGATCAGAACGCTAAGAAGCAAGAGGGCATCACCTTCCTGCTGATCGATATGAAGACCCCGGGCATCAGCGTGCGTCCCATTATCACCATGGATGGTGGCCACGAGGTCAATGACACCTTCCTCGACAATGTCATTGTTCCGGTCGAGAACCGCATTGGCGAAGAGAACAAGGGCTGGACGGTCGCAAAATATCTGCTCGGCCACGAGCGGACCGGCATTGCCGGTGTTGCGCGCTCCAAGCGCGGCATTGAGCGTCTGCGCGAAGTGGCGGCGGGCGTGCTGGCCGACGACGGTCAGCCCCTGATCAAGGATCCCGATTTCCGTCGTAAGATTGTCGACCTCGAGATCGACCTCGCGGCTCTGGAATATACCGAACTGCGCACCCTTGCAGGTGAAAGCAGCGGCAAGGGCCCCGGACCCGAAGCCTCGATGCTCAAGGTCAAGGGCACAGAGGTCGGACAACGCCTGACGGAACTGACGCTCGAGGCAGCAGGTCACTATGGTGAGCCCTATTTCCGGGGCTTCCCGCGCGAGGGCGACAATGTCCAAGCCATCAGCCCTGACTACGCCTTCAAGGCCGCGCCCGCCTATTTCAACATGCGCAAGACCTCGATCTTCGGTGGCTCCAACGAGATCCAACGCAATATCATGGCCAAGGCGGTTCTGGGGCTCTAGGGCCACCCATCGCTAAGATTCGAAATGTAGAGGGGGAGATGGCTAGTCCATCTCCCCCTATTTTTTGCCGGTCGCTGTCCTAGCTGACCGTATCTTCGCGGATGTGATTGCGCGCGATCCAGAATAGAGCCGCGGCGACCAAAAGGCCGAGCGAGCCGAGTATGAGCGCCCATTTGACGCCCAGGGCTGAGCCCATGCCCATGGGGCCTGACAGGGTATCGGACAGGATGCCAACAAAGAGCGGGCCGCAGCCTAGGCCGACCAGATTAGCGACGAACAGGGTGATGGCCGCCGCCGTGGCGCGGGTGCGTGGCGACACGAGGCTCTGAGACGAGGCATAGGCTGGCCCGTACCACAGGGTGCTCAACAGGGTCGGAAGCAGCATCATCACGATCGCGGCCGCGGCGGAGTGCTGCAACATGGCTAGGATATAGACCGGAAAACCAATCAAGGCACCGATGGCGGGAATGGCCATCTGATGACGCAGATCCTTAGCACCGAGCCTATCGGCCAACTGTCCGCCAAGGACGGTTCCGACAATTCCACCGATACCGGTGATCAGACCCATGCCGATTCCGATCAAGCCCATAGGCTTGAGGCCAAACTGAGCCGACAGCTGCGCAAGTTCTTCAGCATGGTTGCGCAGGAAGAATGAGGCGGCAAAGGCTTGGTGGCCATAGCCTTGAAAGGCCATGAACCCGGCCCCAAAAGCGATCAGCCAGAAGGTCTTTTTGCCTGCAATCTCGCGAAGCGCTGCGCCGACGCTGGGGCTGTCACCAACGGTGGGTTTCTTGACCCGGGGCTCCACCAGGGTGACGGCGGCAACGCAGGCCATAATCAGGCCCGGAGCCCCAGCAATCAAGAAGGCCGTGCGCCACCCAAAGGCATCAGCGGCCAAACCACCCATGACCATACCCAGCAAACTGCCCAGCGGCGTGCCGATCGAATAGAAGGCGAGGGCCGATGAGCGCATAGTTTTGGGCACATAGTCACTGATCAGGGAGTGGGCTGGCGGACTACAGCCCGCCTCGCCGATACCAACCCCGATCCGGGCGAGGAAGAGTTGCAAAAAGGTCTGGCTCATGCCGCACAGTATGGTGAACAGGCTCCAGATCGCCGTTGCACCTGCAATGATCCAAGGCCGATGGCCGCGTTCGGCCAATCGGGCAATGGGCAGCATCAGGACGGTGTAGAAGAGCGCAAAGGCTAGACCCGTCATCATGCCCAATTGCCAATCGGCCAATTGCAGATCCTGCTTGATCGGCTCTGCCAAGATGTTGATCACCTGACGGTCGAGGAAATTCAGGGTGTAGATGGCCAAAAGCACGCCAAGGGCATAGCGGCGATAGGCCGGCGATAGGGGTTCATGGTCTAGAGCTTCGGCGGGCACGGCATTTGGCGCGGGCCTCGTCGCTACGGCGTCGGTCATTCTAGGGTTTCCTCGCGGTCGGGCCGTTGCGGCCTCATCTTTGATGGGTCAGTAGAGCCGGGATAGGGCGGCGCGGCAAGCCGCTGACGACTATAATTCGCCCTTGCCTTGACGGCGTTTCGAGGCAAGGTGCGGGACGATTGAGTTAGGAAATGACCATGGCTGATACCTTCCTGTCCATCCGCAAGGTTTCCGGGACCCTCGGGGCAGAAATTTCAGGCGTCGATCTGTCGGCGGACCTGTCCGATGGCGTCATCGCCCAGATCCGGGCAGCCTTGGTCGAGCATCAGGTCATCTTCTTTCGCGACCAGACCCTGACGCCCGCGCAGCAGGTGGCGTTCGGTAAGCGCTTTGGACCTTTGAACATCCATCCCTATGTGGCGGGTATGGCTGATCATCCCGAGGTCATGGAGATCATCAAGGAGCCGTCAGACAAGACCAATTTTGGCGGGGGGTGGCATTCGGACACCAGCTTCCTTGAGCGCCCGGCCATCGGCTCGATCCTCTATGCTATTGAGATTCCAGAGTGGGGCGGAGACACCTTGTTTGCCAGCCAAGCCGCCGCCTATGACGCCTTGACGCCCGGCATGAGGGCGACGCTGGAAACGCTCAATGCCGTCCATTCTGCGGGCCGTGAATATTCTGCGGCGGGTCATTCCGCCCAGAAGCGCGGCTCGATGTCAGTGGTCGAGGCAGAGGGTGCGGTCGGTGAATATGTCCACCCGGTCGTCCTGACCCACCCGGAAAATGGCCGCAAGGCGCTCTATGTCAATCCAGCCTTTACGATGCGGTTCGAGGGCTGGAGCAAGCGTGAGAGCAAGCCCCTGCTCGACTTCCTGTTCGACCATTGCCGCCAAGAGGCCCGAACCTGCCGCTTTGTCTGGACGCCCGGATCGGTGGCCTTTTGGGACAATCGCTCGGTCTGGCACTATGCCCTCAACGACTATCCCGGCCAGCGCCGCCACATGCGCCGGGTGACGGTCGACCCGTCCTGACGGCCCAGCCCCTAGGCAGCGGGGAGTTGTGACAGGATGGTCGGCGCATCGAAATAGTCGCGCCAATAGGTGATCAGACCTTCATGGACCTCATAGACGCCGGTGACGGGAAGCTCGACCCATTTGTCGCCAAACAGATGCCGGTCTAGGCGTTCCAGAATGACAACCGGACCTGCCGCTGCCTCACGCAGGACGCGAAACTCGTTTTCCTTGGTCGGGCCAAAGAAGGGTTCGAGGACTGCTCGCACACCCTCTGGGCCATGGACTGTGCCGAGCGGTGGCGGGTTCGTATATTCGCACTTGTCCGAGATGAGCTTGAGAGCCTCGTCATAGTTCAAGGGCTCCATGAGCGTCATGAACCGGCGAACGATTTCGAGGGGCGTTGAGGACATGTTGGGCTCCTGACCGAAGGTGATGGAGGAATGTTACGGTCTTTGGAGGGGCCCGCAACGACCCGGGAGGTTATCAAGCCCCCCGTGAAGCGGCGTCTCGAAACAGACTTTCGGTCTCGGCATCGGCGGGGAACAGGGTTTCGATCCTCAGCTCGTCAGCGGTAATATCTTGAGCCGTACCGAAGGTGGCGACGACCGCGAACATAGAAATCTTTACTGCCTCGATCTGCATTGTGAACGGAATCACTGGCAAGAGCGCGGTATCGGCGGCGGACCACAGGATGTGGTTGTCCTGCAAGGGGGCGAGCTCTGCCAGAACGGCCTTCATCTCAGCCCCGGCCAAGGCTTCGGCCTCACGCTGGGCGCGCCGCCACATCAGGGGGCCGACTGAGGACCAGTTGGTGATGAAGGGTCGGATCCCTTGGGGATGGAAGAACAGGCGCATCAGATTGCGCTCACCGCCGCCGACCCGCTCCCAAATATCGTCGCCGAGCATGGCCCCAAGCCGATCAAAGGGCCCGTTCGACATCCGCACATTCCATGCGCGATCAAGCGCAACAGCTGGATAGGGCTCATGCACCTTCAGCATCATGCGCACGGCGTTCATGACCTGATCCATCTGGGGATCATCCAAGGCGCGATGGCGAAAGATTGGGGCAAAGCCAGCGGCGGTTAGCCAGTCATTGCGGTCGCGCAAGGGCACATCGAGCGTTTCGCTCAGTTGCAAGATCATGGCGCGGCTCGGATTGGCGCGGCCCGACTCCAAGAAACTCACATGGCGCTGCGAGACGCCAGAGCTGAGGGCCAAATCAAGCTGAGAGAGATGACGTCTTTGCCGCCAATCGCGCAAAAGCCGCGAAAAGCCGGTTTCGACCTTGGTCGTTAGGGGAGAGATGAGATCGGACACGCTTTTGCCTCGCCGTTTGCGGTCCTCTGTCCCCCGCATGCGTGCCCTCGTCAATGACCTCAGAGGTAATGATCTAGCCTCAACGCGGCTCTAATGATCCCGTGATCGAGGCGCGTTGGGAAATCTCGATCCAGTTCCCGGCTGGGTCCATGACCATAGAAATTCGCGCCGTGGTGCCGAGGGTTCTGGGGGCTGCGGCCTCCCGTCCGCCATGGGCCAGCGCGTGAGCGTGGTCGCTGTCTACGGCAAAGGACTGCAAGGTCAGATAGCGCCAGCCGCTGCCTTCGAAGGGGGCATCTAGCGGAGCCTGATCATCCTGTTCCAGCAAGATTACGCTCTCACCGGCACCAAAGGCGAGGCCAGAGGGGCTGTCCAACTGCGGCAGGCCCAGACCCTCGATATAGAACCGCTTTTGGGCCTCGAGATCTCGAACCGCCAGCCGCACGCCGATCTGGGTCACGCCCAGATGGCCAACGGGGACAAGGCTGACCCGATTGCCGTCGGGATCGGTCAAGGCCTTGGGCGCAGTTAAGCCCTCGCGGGCGATCAGCAGTTCACGATAGCCGCTCGGCGGGGTTTGGGGCAGGGGGTCAGCCAGATGGTTGATCTTCAAGACCGACCCCATCAGATCATGCCGATGCTGATCCATCCCGCGCCGGACCTTCAGCAGATGATCAAACGGCACCTGGGCCGCGCCTTGCCAGAAGGCCAGCATGGGCTCCAGATTGTTGGTGGCGAGACCGATATCGACCTTGGGCTTGGCGAGCTTCATGGGCGGTGATCCTTCGTTCGGGCTGGCCTAGCCGTAGGCCAGCAGCACGTCGTCTAGGGCATGTTCCAGATCGGCCACGGTCGAGCAGTGGGTCAGGCTGGAGCAGAAGGGCTTATATTGCAGTAGGGCGCTGTCGCCTGAACCCCAGCTGGCGGGATGTTCGGGGCAGAGCCAAATGACGCGCTTGGCCTTGGCGGCAATGTCTTGGAAGATGCCCATGGCCGGATCGCCATTATTGTTGCGGCCATCCCCGAGAATCAGCACGGTCGTGCGCTTGTCGATGGTGCTGTCATATTGGCGGCTTAAGTCGGTAAAGGCGCGGCCATAGTCGGTGCTGCCATTGCCGACCTCGCGCAGGATCTTGTCCATCGCCGCATCAAAGGGCAGGGATTCAAGGTCCTGGTTCACATCGACCAGATGGCTGGAAAAGCAGAAGGTCTCTAGGTCCGTGACCTTCTCGCGCAGGGCATAGAGCACCAGCAGCAGGAACCGCACATAACGGGCGACCGAGCCGGACACGTCACAGATGGTGACGATCTTGGGCTTGTCCTTACGCTTGGTCTTCCAGATCACATCAAAGGGCACACCGTCATTGCCAGCATTGGCGCGCAGGGTGCGGCGCAGGTCGAGCTGGCCACGATTGCGAACCTTGCGACGGCGGGCATGTTTGGCGGCCAGTTTCTTAGCCATCTTGGCGATGATGGGTTTCATCCGCTCCATATCGCTCTTGGTCAGGGCACCAAGAGAGCGGTCCATCATCACTTCGTTCATGAAGGCTTCGCTGGCCGAGCGGCCAAAGACTTCGAACCGGGCTTCGACATAGGCGCGGGCATTGCGCATCAGGGTGCTGCGCGCCTCGATCAGGGCTTCGGCGCGGGCTGTTCCTTCTTCGGTCCGTTCGTCCAGTGCCGCCATCAACTGCTTGTCGAGCCGTTCGGCACCGAGCTCTTCAAGCATCCGGCGAACGAAATAGGGCACTTGTGTGGCAAAGCGGATCTGGTCGACATCAGCGCGGGCACCTGCCTGAGCCATGGCCATCGCCATTCGGGTCGCATCGCCTGATTGGGCCAGTTCGAGCAGGTCTAGCGGCGCATCCTCGCCCGCTTCACCGCTCTTGTCTTGACCACTGCCGCCGCCTTGGCCGGAGCCGGGCTGTTTTTGACCATTGGAGGGTTGGCCGTTGGACTCTTGACCTTCGGAGTCTGAGTCCGATCCGTCAGAGGCGCTGTCGCTGTCTTCTTGATCCTCGCCCTCGCTTTGGGGCTGACGGGGCGGCTTGGTCTCGGCATAGCTGAAATAGAGGTCGAACAGGCGGTCATGCAGGACCTCTTCCTCCTGCGACTTGGCCAGAACTGCGGCCAGCGACATTTTCAGCAGCCCCCGGTCCTGATAGCCGACAAGCTCCAGCGCCCGCGCCGCATCAATGGCTTCGGTCGTCGAAACGCCAGCGCCTGCGGTGCGCAGGGCCCGGATATAGTTGGTGAGCGTGCGCTCCATCAGGCCGGTTCAGTCTGCTCGCTCAGGACCTTGCGCACCAGTTGATCGACCTGACCATTGACCTCGGCAATGTCGGTCTGGCGCTTGAGGATCACGTTTAGCGTATTGCGGACCATGATCGGATCAAGGCTGTCGGCATGGAGCAGCAGCAGGGTCTTGGCCCAGTCGATGGTCTCGCTGATCGAGGGCAGCTTGCGGATATTCTCATCGCGCACCAACTGGATGAAGGCCACCAGTTGCGCCAGCAATCGCTCGGAAATGTCCGGCACGCGCGAGCGCACGATCCGGGCCTCAAGGTCGGCATTGGGGAAGTCGATATGCAGGTGCAGGCAGCGGCGTTTCAGGGCGTCGCCCAACTCGCGCGTATTGTTTGAGGTTAGGATGACCAGGGGCGGGACGATGGCTTCTACGGTGCCGATCTCGGGCACGGTGACCTGATAGTCGGACAGGACTTCAAGCAGCAGGGCCTCGAACTCTTCGTCAGACTTATCGATCTCGTCGATCAGCAGCACCGAGCCGCCAGCCTGTTCCATGGCCTTGAGCAGGGGGCGGGGTTCGAGGAATTCTCGCGAGAAGAACAGGTCTTGGAAGCCAGCGAGCTTCTTGAAGGACTCGTCCAGACCGTCGGCATCGCCGATCAGGTGGTGGATCTTTTCCTTGAGAATTTGGGTGTAGAGCAGTTGCTTACCATATTTCCACTCATAGAGGGCTTTGCTCTCATCAAGGCCCTCATAGCACTGCATGCGCAGGAGCGGGAATTCCATGGACTGGGACAGGGACCGGGCCAGATCGGTCTTGCCGACGCCGGCAGGGCCTTCGATCAGGATCGGCTTGCGCAGATGGTGGGCCAGATAGACGGCGGTGGAGATCGACGCTGTGGAGATATAGCCGACGGACGCTAGGCGCGCGCTGACCGTATCGGCGGACTCAAAACCCGCAAACTCAAGACCCGTATGTGTCACTTAAAAACTATCCCGTTTTAGATCGGATCATGCGCGCCCTGACAGCCCCAGCAGACGGGGAGGGCCGCGCCTAGAAAAAGGCCGCCCGAGCGATGGAGCCCGGGCGGCCTGCTTTTCAAGCCTAGTTGCGCCAGACGACGCCGGAGGTGGAGTCTTCGTCCCCACCTTCGTACTGGCGGATCTCGTTACGACCGACCACTAGGTGGTGGACCTCGTCCGGACCGTCAGCGATGCGCAAGGTGCGCTGGCCCGCATACATGCGCGACAGAGGTGTCCACTGTGACACGCCGGTTGCGCCGTGCATCTGCATGGCCTGATCGATGATCTGGCACACCCGCTCAGGGACCATGGCCTTGACCATGTGGACCCAGATGCGCGCTTCACGATTGCCGAGCACGTCCATGGCCTTAGCGGCCTTGAGGACCATCAGGCGCATGGCTTCGATGTCGATGCGAGCGCGGGAGATGATCTCGACGTTGCCGCCCAGATAGGCCAGCTTGCGGCCGAAGGCTTCACGCGACACGCCGCGCTGAACCATCAGGTCCAGTGCCCGTTCGGCCTGACCGATCGAGCGCATGCAGTGGTGGATACGGCCAGGGCCAAGGCGCAGTTGCGAGATCTCGAAGCCGCGGCCTTCGCCGAGCAGCATGTTCTCTTTGGGCACGCGCACATTGTCGAACTGGATATGCATGTGGCCGTGCGGCGCATCATCTTCACCAAACACGTGCATGGGGCCGAGGATCTTCACGCCCGGGGTGTCGATGGGCACAAGGATCTGGGACTGTTGCTTGTGGGCGGGGGCATTCGGGCTGGTCTTGACCATGGTGATCATGATCTTACAGCGCGGGTCGCCTGCGCCGGAGATGTAGAACTTTTCGCCGTTCATGACCCATTCGTCGCCTTCGAGGACGGCAGTCATGCCGACATTCTTAGCGTCCGACGAGGCGCGGTTTGGCTCGGTCATGGCGAATGCGGAACGGATTTCACCGCTCAGCAGAGGCTTCAGCCACTTTTCCTTTTGGGCTGGCGTGCCGACCCGTTCCAACACTTCCATGTTGCCGGTGTCAGGTGCCGAGCAGTTCATGGTCTCGGAGGCCAGCGAGTTCTTGCCCAGCTCAACAGCGATATAGGCATAGTCGAGATTCTTTAGGCCCTCGCCGGTTTCGGCGTCAGGCAGGAAGAAGTTCCACAGGCCTTCAGCCTTGGCCTTGTCCTTGGCAGCTTCGAGCACTTCGAGTTGGCCGGGCGCATAGCTCCAGCGGTCAGCGCGGCCCTCACCCAAGCGGTGAAACTCGACCGACATCGGCTCGACCGTTTCAGCGATGAAGCGCTTCACATGCTCCAACAGAGGAACAGCGGCTTCAGAAATTCTCAGATCGTTCAGATCGTCGTTAGGATTGAAACCAAAGGCCGTCCCGGCCCGCCCAAGAGGTTTGTTCACTGCTTTGTTCCTTTTTCCATCACCTAAGTTGGACTTTAAAACAGACGTTTGAACTACGCTAGCCAGAACCTAAGCCACAAGGCCTGTTTCGTTGCCGCACCCTCTTGTCCCACCCTGGCTTGGGGATAAGGGGACGAGACAATTCGAAAATAGCTCATACTATCGTGCTCAGCCGAACGGACTCGGTGGTGAAACTGACTTCGGGAGCATGTCTTGGTTCGTCTGCGAGTCATAGATCTAGAAACCACGGGGACCGAGCCTCCCGCCGAAATTATCGAATTTGGTCGCGCCGACCTGGTGGCGGATAGAGGCGAACTGCGCGTCGAGCGATCCATGGCCCGGCTCTATCGGCCCCTACATGGCATCCCGCCGGAGACCATGGCCGTCCATCACATTACCGAGGATGACTTCCCGCCAGACACACCCGTCTGCACGGACGAGCTTTTACGCAAGGCGGTCTGGGGTGGTGAGGCTCCTGACGTGTTGGTTGCCCACAATAGTGCTTTCGAGCAACAGTTCGTCACCCCCGCCATTACCGATGCTCTGCCGTGGATCTGTACCTATAAGGTCGCTCTTCGCGTATGGCCCGACGCTCCGCGCCATACCAATCAGGTGCTGCGCTATTGGTTGGGGCTGAAACTTCCGGCCGACCACGCCATGCCGCCGCACCGGGCTGGACCCGATGCGTGGGTGACGGCCAATGTCCTCGCCGCCATGATGCCTTTGGCCACAGTCGAAGAGATGATCGCCTGGACCCTAGAGCCGAAACTGATGCCCAACATCCCCTTTGGTAAACATCGCGGCATGGCCTGGACCGAGGCCCCGCAAGACTATTTGAACTGGATGACGCGCCAGACGGACATGGATCAGGACGCCATTTGGAACGCCAAAAGGGAATTGGCGCGGCGGGCAGGCTAACCTATGCCCTTAAGTGATGGCCAAGAGGCCATTTTGCCAAAGTCGTATTTGTTCCATTCAGGCGGCGCGTCTATTCTCTTGGCTGTCTCGCCCAAACCCCTAAGGTCAAAATCTGTGCGGCTCTTTGCGGCGCATATGTCTTCCAGCAGGATCTTTTCATGAAAACTCACGCGCGTGCGGTCGTCATTGGCGGCGGAGTCGTCGGTGTCAGCACCCTTTATCATCTGGCCAAGCTGGGCTGGAGCGACGTGGTTTTGATCGAACGCAAGGAGCTGACCTCCGGCTCGACCTGGCACGCGGCGGGTCTGCTGCCCCTGTTCAATCTGAGCTACTCGGTTGGCCAGATGCACAAATATTCCGTGGGCTTCTATCCCACCCTAGAGGCCGAGACCGATCTGAAGGTCGGCTTCAGCAACGTCACCAACATCCGTCTGGCCCGGACCAAGGACCGGATGGACGAGTACAAATATTATGCTGGTGTGGCCAAGACCATCGGCGTTGACGTTAAATTCTTGACCCCAGATGAGGTCAAGGAAATCTGGCCCCTGTGCGAGACCGACGATTTGCTCGGCGCGATTCAGCATCCTGATGATGGCTATATCCAGCCTGCCGACCTGACCCAGGCCCTGGCACGCGGCGCGCGCGACCGTGGCGCGACCATCTATCGCCAGACCACCGTGACCGGCATCGTCCAGCAGGCCAATGGCGAATGGCTGGTCCAGACCGATCAGGGCGATATCACCTGCGAGCATGTCATCTCTGCGACCGGCAACTTTGCCCGCCGCACAGGCGCGATGGTCGGCCTTGATGTGCCGGTTATTCCGGTGGAACATCAATATATCGTCACTGAGGCGCACCCCGCCATTCAGGCCCGCAAGGCCGCCGGTCTGCCTGAAATGGGCGTCCTGCGCGAAAGCGACAGTTCCTGGTACATGCGCGAGGAGGCCGGCGGCCTCCTGCTTGGCCCCTACGAGGTCGGTGCGCCGGTCTGCTATGTTGATGGCCCTGATCCACAGTCGGAATATGAGCTGTTCCAAGAGGACCTCGACCGTCTGGCCCCCCATATTGAAACCGCGATCACCCGCGTCCCGGCCTTTGGTGAGGTCGGCGTCAAGCGCGTCTACAACGGCGCCATTGCCTATACGCCCGACGGCAGCCCGATCGTGGGCCCGGCTTGGGGCTTGAAGAATTTCTGGCTCAATGAAGGCCATAGCTTCGGCGTCACCGCTGCGGGCGGTGCAGGCTGGCAACTGGCGCACTGGATCGCCGATGGCGAGCCGACCATCGACATGATGGGCGTCGATCCCCGCCGCTTCGGCCCTTATGCCGGTCAAGGCTATCTGACCGAAAAGAACGAAGAGGCCTATGCCAAGGTCTTTACCCCGCACTATCCCGACGAAGAGCGCACCGCCGCGCGGGGTCTGCGTCGAACGCCCTGCTATGACCGGATGAAGGCATTAGGCGCTGTCTTTGGCTCGATCTATGGCTGGGAGCGCCCCAACTGGTTCGCGCCGCAGGGCTATGCCCTGACCGAGGCGGACCTCGATAAGCCCGATGTGCTGCTCAACGAGAACCACCCTGAACAGGTGGACGGCGAGCCGATCCGCGAAAAGTGGAGCTTCCGCCGCTCTAACTATTTCGAGCATGTCGGGGCTGAATGCCGCCATGTGACCTCCAAGGTCGGCCTTCAGGACATGAGCGCCTTTGCCAAGTTCGAGGTCTCTGGCCCCGGTGCCGAGGCTTGGCTCGATGGCCTATTCACCAATAAGGTGCCTTCCGCCGTCGGCAAGGTTAGCCTGACCTATCTGCTCACCGCCAAGGGCGGCGTGCGGGCGGAATTTACCGTCTTTAAAGAGGCTCCGCAGCGCTTCTATCTGGTCTCGGCCGGGGCGCTGGAGCGTCACGACTATGACTATCTGATCAAGGCCCTGCCGCTCGATGGCACAGTGCGGATTGAAAAGGTCACGACCGCTCATGGCGTTCTGGTTCTGGCCGGTCCCCTATCGCGCGCGGTCCTCAGCAAGGTCACCAAGACTGACCTCTCCAACGAAGCCTTCCCTTGGCTGACCGGCAAGACCATCGATATTGGTGCCGCGACGGTGAAGGCCCTGCGCGTCAATTTCGTCGGCGAGCTGGGCTGGGAAATCCACCATCCGATCGAGATGCAGAACTATATCTTCGATCTCTTGATGGAGGCGGGCGCAGAGTTCGACATCAAGCCGTTCGGTATCCGGACCATGGATTCCATGCGTCTTGAAAAGTCCTACAAGCTGATCCCACGCGAACTATCGATTGAATATTCGGCCTATGAGTCGGGATTGAGCCGCTTTATCTCGCTGAAAAAGCCCGGTTTCTTCGGCAAGGAAGCGCTGCTGGCCTGGCGCGAGCGCGGTTTTGCCAACAAGGCAGTGACGCTGGAGGTGCACGGGGTCACTGACGCCGATGCGCGCGGGTCGGAGCCCCTCTATCTGGGTGACGAACTGATCGGGCGGGCAACGTCAGGCGGCTATGGCTGGCGGGTCAACAAGTCCTTGGCTCTGGCTATGGTTCGTCCGGACCTGGCCGAGATCGGCACGGAGCTAGAGATTGTGATCTTGGGTGAACGGCACAAGGTCACGGTCATCGCCGACTCGCCCTTCGATCCCGAAAACAACGCCCTTCGCGGGGTGTAGAAACAAGGCCCCCTTCGGGCTACTTCCCCCAGAGGGCGAAGATCTTGGTGCTCTAAATCTTCCCCCTTTGGGGGAAGTACCGGCGTAGCCGGGGGAGGGGGTGCTATGGCCTACCGAACCCGCCGCCGCCCGGGGTTTGGATCTCGATCATGTCGCCGGGTGCGACGGTGATAGAAAAGCAGCCCATCAGGTCCTCTGCCGTGCCATCGGCGCGGATCAGCCTTTGAAGGCCGGGCAGGGCCGCGCCGCCGCCTTGCAGGCCTTGCGGGGCATTGACCCGGCGGCTCGATAGCAGCGCCGCCTCCATCGGCGCGAGGAAACGGATGCGGCGCACAGCCCCGTCTCCGCCCTTGAACCGGCCTGTCCCGCCAGAGTCCTTGCGCACCGCGAAGGTTTCGACCCGCACCGGAAAGCGCCGTTCCAAAATTTCAGGATCGGTGAGGCGCGAGTTGGTCATGTGGCTGTGGACGGCGCTTGCTCCAGCGGCGCGATGGCTAGCCCCGGCCCCGCCGCAGAGGGTCTCGTAATATTGCCGGGTCTCGTCGCCGAAGGTGAAATTGTTCATCGAGCCTTGGCTATTGGCCAAGACGCCGAGGGCCGCATAGAGGGCATCGACCACATGCTGACTGGTCTCGACATTTCCGGCCACCACGGCGGCAGGAAAGGCGGGGGCGAGCAGCGAGCCCTCGGGCACCCTGATCTCCAGCGGCTTTAGACACCCGGCATTGAGGGGGATCTGATCGTCGACAAGGGTGCGGAACACATAGAGGGCGGCGGCGTGGACGATGGCGGTCGGGGCATTGAAGTTCGAGCCTAGCACCGCGCTGGTGCCGGAAAAGTCCAGAACCGCGCGGCCCGCAACCGCATCTACCGTGCTGGTCACGACAATCTCAGCCCCGCCATCCATGGGCACGCGGGCCTGGCCGTTGGACAGCTTGCCTATGGCCTTGCGCACACAGTCGGCGGCATTGTCCTGCACAAAGCCCATATAGCGTGCGACCTTGGCCCCGCCATAGGTCTCGATCATGGCGCGAACGGCGCTGGCCCCGGCAAGGCAGGCGGCGATCTGCGCCTTGAGGTCGGCAATATTGCGGTCAGGCGCGCGTGCGGGCCACCGACCTGCGCCAAGGGCGGCACGGCTCTCGGCTTCCAAAAACTGTCCGGCCCGCATGATGGGCAGGGCATCGAGCATCACCCCCTCCTCATCGATAGACTTAGAAAAGGGCGGCATGGAGCCGGGCTGGATACCGCCGACATCGGCATGGTGCCCGCGCGCGGCGACATAGAAGGTGGCGTGTCTGTCTTCAGGACCCAGAAAGACCGGCATGACGACGGTGATGTCGGGCAGGTGCGTGCCCCCGGCATAGGGATTGTTCAGGGCAAAGCCGTCGCCGGGCGCAAGGATCGGGTGACGATCGCGCACGGCCCGAACGCTGGCCCCCATCGAGCCGAGATGGACGGGCATGTGTGGGGCATTGGCCACCAAGCCGCCGTCTTCATCGAACAAGGCGCAGGAAAAATCGAGCCGCTCCTTGATATTGACCGAATGGGCTGTCCGTTCGAGAGCCGCGCCCATGGCCTCGGCCACGCCCATGAAGCGGCGATTGAACAGTTCCAAGGTCACGGGATTGGCCAGGGTTTCTAGGGTCTCATCCGTGCGGCTTTGCTGGCCAAGATGGATCAGGCGGATCAGGCCATCAGCTTCCCTTTGGGCCTGCCAGCCCTCGGCCACCGCGATCTGGGTGTCGCCGCGAATGATCAGGGCCGGTCCCATCACCGTGCCGCTGAGCTGTTCAGCCTGATGGATGCCGCCGATCAGGGCGGGGGAGGGAGCGGCGCTAGTCCTGCTACTGTCTGATAGGGGCGGGCGATCATCCCGCTGCAGGGCCTCAACCTCGACGCTGGCAATCAAGACCTCGCGGTCTGGCTCGATAAAGCCAAACAGGCGCTGGTGGGCCTCTTCGAAGGTTGCTCGAACAGAGGCAAGGTCGCTGAGCAGGGCGGGCAAGACCGCATCTGCCCCGTCATAGCGCAGGCGAAGGCGCAGCACCGTCTGTCCCAGAGCGCCGCCTTGGGCCTGAAGGGCGCTGACCGCCTCGGCCTCGAGCAGGCTCAGGCGCGCCTTGGCAAGGCTTAGGCCCTCGTCGCTGAGCGGCGCATCGAGCCCCTGTTCCTTCAGACTGCTGAGTTGGGCCTGACCAATGCCCCAGGCCGATAGCAGGCTGGCATGGCGTGGGCTCAGGACCTCGCTGATCCCGAGGGACTCGGCCACCCAGCAGGCGATCTGACCCGCCGCCCCGCCAAAGGCCACGAGGCTGTGGTCGCGCGGATCAAAGCCGCGTTCAGTCGAGATGCGGCGCACCGCCTGAGCGGTTTGTTCGACGCAGACGGCGATGAAACCCTCCGCAGCGGCCTCTACCGATGGGGCCTGCATCTCGTCGGCTAAGGCTTGCAAGCGTGTGCGGGCGGCGGCGGCGTCGAGGGGCAGGCTCTGGTCTGGGCCAAAGACAGCGGGGAAGTGGGCCGGATCGAGGCGCCCCAGCACGATCTGGGCATCGGTCACAGTCGCAGGGCCGCCGCGTCCATAGGCGGCTGGTCCTGGCATGGCTCCGGCGCTGCCCGGTCCGACCCGTACGCGTGCGCCATCGAAGGTCAGGATCGAGCCGCCGCCCGCTGCTACGGTCTCGACATCCAGCATGGGCGCGCGCAGACGAACCCCTGCGATCTCGGCACGGTCGCGCCGCTCTAAGACCCTGTCAAAGCGGCAGACATCGGTCGAGGTGCCGCCCATATCAAACCCTAGCGCGGCCTTGCCAGCAGAAGATTGCAGCGCCGTCTGCGCCACGCCGACCACGCCGCCAGCAGGGCCGGAGACGACGGCATCCTTGCCGCGAAAGGCCTGCGCTCGGACCAATCCCCCCGCCGAGGTCATGAAATAGAGGTCCGCCCCGTTCACGGCGCTGGCCACCTGATCGACATAGGCGCGAAGGGCAGGTGTCAGATAGGCATCGGCGACGGTCGTCTCGGCCCGCGGCAGATAGCGCGGCAGGGGCGAGACCTCATGGCTCATGGCCACATGGGCAAAGCCTGCGGCTCTGGCGATCTCGGCTGCGGCCCGTTCATGAACGGGATTGAGGTCAGCATGCATGAAGGCGATGGCGACCGAGGTCAGCCCTGCGGCCACAGCCTCGCGGCAGAGCACGGCGAGGGCCTCGCGATCGAGCGGGGTAAGGACCTCTCCCGTTGCAGTCAACCGTTCGACGGCCTCGATGGTCCGTTCGGCCAGAGGCTCTGGGCGAACAATATCGAGCGCAAAGAGGTCTGGGCGGGTTTGGTCGCCAATGATCAGACTATCGCCAAAGCCTTGTGTGGCGATGAGAAGGGTGCGAGCGCCTTTGCGTTCCAATAGGGCATTGGTCGCCACCGTCGTGCCCATCTTGATGGCCTTGACCTGCTCGGCAGGGAAGGTCTGGGTGGGGCCAAGGCCAAGAATGCGCCTCATGGCTTCGACGGCAGCGTCGGGATAGGCATCACTGACCGACAGAAGCTTGAGCGTGCGCACAACCTTGCCGCCTTGCGCGCCGATCACGTCGGTAAAGGTGCCGCCGCGATCAATCCAGAAGGTCCAGCGCGAAGGGGGCTCAGAGGTTGTCATAATGTCGCCATGTCACTAAGGTGATCCTCATCTCATGACCTTCTGGCATAACATCGTCAAACTTGCAGCCGGGCGCGTCAACGCCGCGGACTGTGATGACTGTCCGCAGACCCTTCCTGGACAGGACCCAGCCTTTTCGACAGCGGTCATAGCGCTCGGTGCGAAATTGGCCAAGGCTGATGGTCGGGCCGATCTGATGGAGTTTGAAGCCTTTTCGGAGGTTTTCCAGCCGACCTCAGAAAATGTCCGTGATATCCAGCGGCTCTATGATCTGGCGCGTCAGACGACGCTCGGCTTTGAGGGCTATGCCAAACGCTTGGCCAAACGTTACCGCGCCTGGCCGCAACTGCTCGAGGATGTGCTGGACGGTCTGTTTCACATCGCCAAGTCCGATGGTGCGGTCACCGATCATGAGATCGACTATCTGGAAGAGGTGTCTCGGCTTTTTGGCCTGAACGCCCTGACTTTCCGCCGCATCCGGGCGACCCATCTGGGAGCCGGGCCACAGGATCCCTATGTGATCTTGGCGGTGGAAGCCGATGCGTCAGACGAGACCGTTCGGTCGGCTTGGCGAAGGGCCCTTTCCGAGGCCCACCCTGACCGCGCCCAGTCGCGAGGCTTGCCTGTGGAATTTGTTGAATTGGCGCACCTAAAATCCGCCGCAATTAACGAAGCCTATGACACGGTGATGCGCGAACGTCGGGCGATGGTCGAGGCCTAGGCTTGGCGGGAGAGTTCCCCTCCTGTCCAAAACTTAACGGGCTCGTGCCATTGACGGGGCGCATATTAAGCCCAACATAGGTTGGGTAAGGATTGTTCCCCTTTCGGGACACAGGATAGGGTCATGACAGGGCAAGAAAGCCTTCGTTTTAGCGGTGCCGGTCATTCGGTTTGGAAGAGCCTAGCTTGGCTGGGCAGCGCTATTGCCACGACGATTGCGGCTGGCCTCGCAGCCCTCTTGGCGTTGGTCTTTGCCGCTACGGTTCTGGTTATTGCCCTGATCACCAGCGTTCTGGTCGCGGTTGCGGGGCTGGCCTTGCGCGCCCGCCGCAGCGCCAAGCCAGATGTGGCCGACGATGGCGTTATCGAAGCCCATAAGGTCGGCGGCCATTCTTGGGTCGCCTATGGCTGGGATGATCGCAAATCCTGATCGCCCCGCGTTTTAGGCCATTTTCCGGCCTTGCCGCTTGTGAGTTTGGCCCACCCCCGATAGGTCTATGACCACCATAGATCTTTCGGGAAGACCGCCATGTTTAGCCGCAGAACCCTTCTAACCGGTGCTGGTGCCCTCGCTGTAACGGCAGGCTTGCCTCAACTGGCCTTCGCGGCCGAGGGCAAGGGCGCAGAACTGAACGCCCTGTTTGACGGGTTTGTTCAGGACTATATGCGCCGGTCGCCCGAGATGCTGACCGGCCTTGGCATGGACAAGGGTGACCAGGCTGCGGCCAAGGGTAAGCTTGCGGACCGCTCGCTGGCAGCTAGGGCTCAAGATCGGGTCGATAATGGGGCCCGCCTTGCCAAGATGCGGGCCTTTGATCGCAAGGCACTCAGCGGCATGGACGCGGTCAACTATGACACGGTGATCTTCGAGATGGAGGTGGCCGACGAGGCTAATCGTCTGAAAAGCTTTAGCGGCTCGGGAACGGGCGAGCCCTATGTGGTCAGCCAACTGTCGGGGTCCTATCAGGCCTTGCCTGACTTTCTCGATAGCCAACATTCGATCGAGACCAAGGCCGATGCCGACGCCTATCTGTCGCGCCTAGAGGCCTTTGCCCGGGTGCTGGATCAGGAAAGTGATGTTGTGCGCCGGGATGTTGGCGCGGGCCTCACGCCGCCCGATTTCGTGCTCGAGCGGACCTTGGTGCAGATGAACAGCCTGCGTTCTGCCTCGGCTGAGACGTCGGTTCTGGTCCAATCTCTGGTGCGCCGCGCCAAGGCCAAGGGGCTTTCCAGCGACTTTTCGGCGGCAGCGACCAAGATCTATCAGGACAAGGTCCAGCCTGCCCTCAATCGTCAAGCCGATCTGATCGCCAGCCTCCAGCCCAAGGCCGTCCATGATGCAGGCATCTGGCGCGTGCCAGACGGTGAGGCCTATTATGCCGCGTCGCTGAAGTCCTCGACCACCACGACTCTATCGCCTGACGAGATCCATCAGATGGGTCTGGACCAGGCCGCCGACCTGACCGCGCGGATTGATGTGATCCTCAAGGCCCAAGGCATGAGCAAGGGCACGGTCGGTGAGCGCATTCGCGGGCTCTATACCGACCCCCGGTTCCTCTATCCCAATACCGACAAGGATAAAGAACGGCTGTTGGGTGATCTGAACAAGCAGGTCGAAGCGGTTCAAGCCCTGTTGCCGCAATATTTCGGTATTCTGCCCAAGGCCAAGGTCGAGATCCGTCGGGTGCCCAGCTATATCGAGGCCGGAGCACCAGGGGGCTATTACAACTCGCCGTCGATGGATGGCACTCGGCCCGGGGCCTATTACATCAATCTGCGCGACACGGCCGAGAACCCGACCTGGACCCTTCCGACCCTGACCCACCATGAGGCCATTCCGGGCCATCACTTCCAGATCTCCCTGCAGCAGGAAGCGCCCCTACCCCTAATCCGGCAATTGAGTGGCTTTTCGGCCTATGTCGAGGGCTGGGCGCTCTATGCCGAACAGTTGGCTGACGAGATGGGGCTCTATGCCAATGATCCCTTCGGTAAGATTGGCTATCTGCAATCGGCCCTGTTCCGGGCCTGCCGCCTTGTGGTCGATACGGGCATGCACCACAAGCGCTGGAGCCGAGAAAAGGCCATCGACTGGATGGCGACCACAGACGGTGATGTCGTGTCCGGCGTAACGACCGAGATTGAGCGTTATTGTGTCTGGCCCGGTCAGGCCTGTAGCTACAAGGTCGGCCACACCCTCTGGGCCAAGCTACGCTCAGACGCCAAGGCCGCGCTCGGTGACCGCTTCGATATCCGCCAGTTCCATGATGCTGGCCTGCAGGCTGGGGCCATGCCGCTGACGGTGCTCGACCGTGTGATCAAAGACTATGTCGCGGCAACCAAAGGCTAGGCGCGCGACCACCAAATCTTCACCCTGTTTAAATCAAAACCATATTATATGGTACTGTTCCGAAGGGCAGGTCTATGATCCGCAAGGAGCAGTAGGGGCTTGTGTGCGCCTGTCAGTTTTAGGGATTCTTTGGTTTGGCGGCCTCGACTTTAAACGATCAAGATCTGCATGCGGTGCTCGCCAGTATGCCCGATGGTCTGCTCGTTTATGATCGCGCCGGCATTATCATCATGTGGAATCTAGCGGCAGAGAAAATCCTTGGTATCACGGACGAGCAATTTCGGGCCGGTGATCCGGCTCAACTAACGTGGGAACTTATCGACGAAGACGACAACCCTGTTGGCTTGGACAACTTACCTGCTCGGGTCTGCTTGCGGACCGGGGCACCCCAAACCGGTGTGATCATTGGCACTAAATTTTCGAGTAAAGATATCCGGTGGCTGAAGATCAACGCCAAGCCGATCTTTGTCGAGGGCTATGATCTACCAGACAAGGTCGTCAGCACCTTTCTTGATGTCACAGTCGAGATGAACGGCAGACGACAGCTCGAGATTACCCGTAAAAATCTAGAAGTTGCTGCCGAGTTGGGTGGTTTTTACTGTTGGCAGTTGGACTACAGCACCCAAACCTTCTGGACCAACGCCGAAGCTCGGAAAATGCTCGGTGACCCGAAGGACTATCAGATGGTGGTCACACGCTTTTGGGAGATGTGCCATCCAGATGATCTAGGCGCAGTACGCGGTGCAGTGGCGGATCATGGCAATAGCAGTGAGCCATTGCGGATCGAGCATCGGATGATTCACAGTGACGGTGTCACGGCCTGGGTGCGAACCGTATTGATCTTCCAGCGCAGTGAGACGGGCAAACTGGTTACCGCCTTTGGTGTTGTCCATGATATTTCCGACCGCAAGGAGAACGAGGAGCGATTGACGGCGGCGAAGGACGCTGCAGATGCGGCTAATCGTGCTAAGTCGGAATTTATCGCCAATATCAGCCATGAGATCCGTACGCCTATGAATGGCGTCATCGGCGTGGCGGGGGCCTTGGCCAAGACTGAAATGTCGCCGAAGCAGAACGAGATGGTTCAACTGATCGTCGGATCTGCCGCCAGCCTTCAGCGTCTTCTCTCGGATATTCTCGACCTATCCAAAATCGAGGCAGGGCATCTGGATATCCAGGGCACACGCTTTGATTTCCAAGCCGAATTGATTGATGCGGCGCGGCTGTCGCAAGCCGCAGCCCATGAGAAAGGCTTGAATTTCGAAATTCAGCTTAGACCGGAAACCATGGGCCTGTTTGAAGGTGACCCAGGGCGCATCAATCAGGTGGTCCGAAACCTCTTGTCCAATGCGGTCAAATTTACGGCGACCGGTAAGGTGTCCCTGCGCGCGGCAATCGAGCCGGTGCCTTCTGCAGACGGTAAGGTTTGGGTGCGCATTGACGTCGAAGACTCCGGCATGGGGTTCGGACCTGAAAATGCGGCTCATCTGTTCAAGCGTTTTTCTCAGGCCGACAATTCAATCACGCGGCGTTTTGGCGGAAGCGGACTTGGCCTCTATTTGAGTCGTCAGATCGTCGAGGCTATGGGTGGCACGATCGGGGCAAGATCTACGCCGCGTCTTGGCAGTATATTTTCGATCCGGATTCCGTTGCGCAAACTTCCGGACCGATCGGAGCTGGATCTGCTTGGTCCAGAGCCGTCCCTGAAGATTATGAACAGTTTTGCCGACAATCCTGATGGAAGGCGCATCAAGATTCTTTTGGCAGAGGACCATCCGGTCAATCGCAAGGTCGTTCAACTCATTCTTGCGCCGTTCCCGGTTGATCTCACCATAGCCGTCGACGGGCAGCAGGCTGTGGAGGCCTTTAAGGCGCGGATATTTGATCTGGTCTTGATGGATGTGCAGATGCCGATCTTGGACGGCCTGACCGCCATTCGTCAGATTAGAACCTTTGAGGCGGAGCGAGGGCGTGTGCGAACGCCGGTCGCTGTGCTCAGTGCGAACGCGATGGACCAGCACCGCGATGAGGCTGTTGAGGCCGGCGCTGATGCCCATATCGCAAAACCGGTAACACCAGACCGGCTCTTATCGGCCATTGATGGCCTTTTGAACGACTAGTCCACCTTGGCAATAGGGATTCACAAATCAGCTGCGGAATGACCCGATCTGGTCTCAGAGGCCGTCTCAAGCGACCAAATTTAGCATCCAAGAATGCATCGATTTGTTTCTGATGGGATCAATTCCGCAATGGCTAAAAGCGGTCCGCGTCGATTTGCGCCACCAAAAAGCGTACAACCAACCAGCCTCATTTTGTTTTCGAGAACAAAGGTTTGCAGCCGTCCAGCCGGATCCACAGAGAAGTCGAGCCCAAACTTCAAGCCTTCTCCCGACTTCTCCATATACCCGAAGGTGGTCTTGGCCCCCCATTCCAAAGTCCGCGCCGCATAGAAATCCGCGATCACTATGCTCGTGGGTGCCATATGCGTCCGGACAATATCCAAGGTTTCCCGCACCTGCTGCGCCGTCAGATATAAGCTGACACCTTCCCACAGAAAGATTGTTTTCCTTGTCCGATCGTATCCCGCCGCAGTGAGCGCATCGATCCAATCGCTATTTTTAAACTCGACCTCAACATATTGAGCCCTTGTGGCGTCGATTCCAGCGGACTTCAGACCTTCGAGCTTCAAATTAAGAATGGCGGAGCGATCCAGTTCAAAAATAGCCAGATCACGATTGAGTAGCGGACCGTAGGCGCGTGTATCAAGCCCCGCTCCGAGAAAGACGAACTGCTCCGTACCCTCCAAATTCCTCGCTATCGCTTCATCGATTGAGATGGTTCGCATGATGACCATGTTAGAGAAACCCGTGCGCTCCGGTGACGACACTAACGGAAAGAGAAATGGTGTTCGACAGAGCCAGCGCGTAATCCAAAGCGGGAAACAAAACAGCCAGAGCCCGACAGCACTGTTATTTGGGATATTCGAAGTTAGCTGGCGAGCAGCCAAATCGCTTCGCAGGCCAAATAGATCCATCATCCATCGGGCATTCAAAATTTCGACAGCCGTCCACGATACTCCAAGCTTGGCGCTTACGGCAATTTGCTTTTGGCCAACAAGGATCACACCCAGCAAACTGAGTGGAAGCCAAAGGACCTGTAGAGGGATGTAGATCAAATAGGCTATGAGCTTCATCGCAGTTTCCTCCGGCCGTCATCATAAAATAATCTGGTTTCGCTCGTCTCAATGGCTGTTTGAGCTTGAAAATAACCTTCATCCATTAGACCCGTCCTTGAGAACCTTCGTCATGGCGCGCTTGGTCATCAAGTGACGGTTAAGCTGGGGATGCCAACTCGGTGAAAAGGACACAGTCCAAAAATCCATTTCAATAGTGACGGCAATCTTATGTTCCAATTGAAAAGAACATATTGCGAACATGGAACAAACCATGTACGAAGACTTCAGCCATTCATCGCGCCAGCGGGGCGGGAGGGGAAGGCGAGAATCGTGGGATAAGGATCTCATCAATGAACCAGGCGGCTTTGAAACTCGTGGCAAAACCAGACTCAGACAAGCAACGCGCGCTCGAAGCGGCGTTGTCACAAATTGACCGGGCCTTCGGTAAGGGCTCTGTGATGAAGCTTGGGGATAAGGGCAAGATCGTTGAGATCGAATCTGTTCCCACCGGCTCCTTGGGCCTGGATCTGGCCTTAGGCATTGGCGGCTTGCCGCGGGGACGGGTGGTCGAGATTTTCGGTCCGGAAAGCTCGGGTAAGACGACCCTTGCCCTGCATGTGGTTGCCGAAGTGCAGAAGATGGGGGGCACAGCCGCCTTTGTCGATGCCGAGCACGCCCTCGATCCCAGCTATGCCCACAAGCTTGGCGTCAATCTCGATGACCTTCTGGTCTCGCAGCCCGATACGGGCGAGCAGGCCTTGGAAATCACCGACACCTTGGTGCGGTCCGGCGCGGTGGATGTCATCGTCATCGACTCCGTCGCCGCCCTGACCCCCCGGGCAGAAATCGAAGGCGAGATGGGCGATAGCCTACCGGGTCTGCAGGCGCGCTTGATGAGCCAAGCCCTGCGCAAGCTGACCGCCTCGATCTCGAAGGCCAAGACATTGGTCATCTTCATCAACCAAATCCGGATGAAGATCGGTGTCATGTATGGCAGTCCCGAAACCACAACTGGCGGCAATGCGCTGAAGTTCTATGCCTCAGTGCGTCTGGACATCCGCCGCACCGGTTCGATCAAGGTCCGTGACGAGATCATTGGCAACAATGTCCGCGTCAAGGTCGTCAAGAACAAGGTTGCGCCGCCCTTCCGTGAGGTCGAGTTTGACATCATGTATGGTCAGGGCATCTCCAAGATCGGTGAGATCATTGATCTGGGCGTCAAGGCCGGTGTGGTTGAGAAGTCTGGCTCTTGGTTCTCCTATAACAGCACCCGCATTGGCCAGGGTCGCGACAATGCGCGTGAGTTCCTCAAGGCTAATGTCGAGATGGCCAAGGAGATTGAGGCGGCGGTTCGCAAGAACTCGGTCAAGATCGTCGAAGAGCTGTTGGTGGGTCCCTCGGCTGAAGATGATGAGGCCTAAGGCCTAGAGCAACGCCCCTTATTTGGGTCAAGGATGATGGTCGATCGTACAGGGCGCTTGCCGCCTGGCGCGGCCTGTGCGGCCCCGCACGACCGTCTTCTGCGGAAAGGGCGTCTAATCCTTCGGGGTTAGGCGCCCTTTTTGCCATGTTTCATTACTGTTTCGGGTTTGTGCCCCTATCCTTCGCAATCACTGCTTGGCGAGGAGCGGGAGGACTTTCTATATGGTGTGTAACGGCCATGCTGTATGGCCTACCCCTTAGTCCTTGCCGTCTGGTCATAAAGCCAAACGCGCGCCATCAAGACCGTCGGAGCGACGATGCCGAGCCTGAATGAGATCCGTAGCACCTTTCTGGACTATTTCGCGAAGGCGGACCACCGGGTAACGCCGTCTGCGCCCTTGGTGCCGCAAAGCGATCCCACCTTGCTGTTCGTCAATGCCGGGATGGTGCCGTTCAAGAACATGTTCACCGGTGTTGAAACCCCGCCCTATCCGCGGGCGACCTCCTCGCAAAAGTGCGTACGGGCCGGTGGTAAGCACAATGATCTCGACAATGTCGGCTATACGGCGCGTCACCACACCTTCTTCGAGATGCTCGGCAACTTCTCCTTTGGTGACTATTTCAAAGAGCAGGCCATCGAACTGGCTTGGAACCTGATCACCAAGGAATATGGTCTCAATAAAGAGCGACTGTCGGTCACGGTCTATCATACGGACGATGAGGCGGCGGACCTGTGGAAGAAGATTGCTGGTCTGTCCGACAGTAAGATCATTCGTATCCCGACCTCGGATAATTTCTGGTCGATGGGCGATACGGGCCCCTGCGGTCCTTGCTCGGAAATCTTCTTTGACCATGGCGACAAGATTGCCGGTGGCCCTCCCGGCTCGCATGAGCAGGATGGAGACCGGTTCATCGAGATCTGGAACCTGGTCTTCATGCAGTTCGATCAGGCCGCCGATGGCACGCGCACCTCTCTGCCCAAGCCCTCCATTGACACGGGCATGGGGCTGGAGCGCCTGACCGCCGTCTTGCAAGGGGTGCACGACAATTACGATACAGACCTGTTCAAGACCCTGATCAGCGCCAGCGAGGCGGCGACCGGCGTCAAGGCCATTGGGGATCGTCAGCCGTCTCACCGCGTCATTGCTGACCATCTGCGCTCAAGCTGTTTCCTGATCGCAGACGGCGTCACACCGTCCAATGAAGGCCGCGGCTATGTGCTGCGCCGGATCATGCGTCGGGCCATGCGCCACGCGCACCTGCTCGGGGCGGCGGAGCCCCTGATGCACCGTCTGGCCCCGACCTTGATCGCGGAAATGGGCGGCGCCTATCCCGAACTGCACCGCGCCTCGGCCCTGATCCTGGAGACCCTTCGCCAAGAAGAAGAGCGGTTCCGCCGCACCCTCGGACGCGGCATGGTCCTGCTGGAGGAGGCGACCGCCAACCTGACCGCTGGTGGCGTCTTGGCCGGTGAAACCGCGTTTAAGCTCTATGACACCTTCGGCTTCCCGCTCGATCTGACCCAAGACGCCGTGCGCGCGATGGGCCTAAGCGTCGACACCGATGGGTTTGATGCGGCGATGGAGCGTCAGCGTCAGATGGCCCGCGAAAGTTGGTCCGGTTCGGGCCAACAGGCCGAAGGCGAGATCTGGCTATCGGTTCGCGATCGTTTGGGGGCCAGCGCCTTTATCGGCCATGACCATGTCGACGCAATCGGTGAGGTCCTCACCCTCGTGGCTGGCGGGCTAGAGGTCGCGGCTGCAGAGGCTGGAGAGACCGTAGACCTTCTCACCGACAAGACTCCCTTCTATGCTGAAGGCGGCGGTCAGGTCGGCGATACGGGCATCATGACCTGGGATGGCGGCGAGGCTATAGTGCTCGATACGCAAAAACAGGCCGGTGATCTGCATGACCACAAGGTCCGCATCACGTCGGGCCGCTTGACCGCAGGGACCAAGGTCAACCTGTCGGTCGATGCTGAGCGCCGGGTCCGTATCCGGGCCAATCACTCCGCTGCCCACCTCGTCCACGCCGCCCTTCGCAATGTTCTTGGGGCTCACGTGGCGCAAAAGGGCCAGTTGGTCGATGCCGAGCGCATGCGCTTTGACTTCAGCCATGGTGGTCCGCTGAGCGCCGACGAGCTTGAGCGCATCGAAACCGAGGTCAATGCGGTTATTCGCCAAAACCGCGCCGCCGATACGCAAGAGATGGCCCCCGAAGAGGCGATCGAGGCGGGGGCTGTGGCCCTGTTCGGCGAGAAATATGGCGACCGGGTTCGCGTCCTGACCTTGGGCGATGCCCTTTCACCGGACCATGGTCACGGCGCGGCTAAGGCCTATTCGGTCGAGCTCTGCGGCGGCACTCACGTGGCGCGCACCGGCGATATTGCCCTCTTTAAGATCGTGTCGGAAGGCGGCGTTGCGGCCGGTATTCGCCGCATCGAGGCCCTGACCGGCGAGGCGGCGCGCCGCTTCCTGCTCGATCAGGCCGGTGTGGCCAAGGGCTTGGCCGACCAGTTTAAGGTGCCTGTGGCGGATGTGACCACCCGCGTCGAGGCCCTGATTGCAGACCGTCGCAAGCTGGAAAAGGACTTGGCCGATGCCAAGCGTCAACTGGCCATGGGCGGCGGTGGCGGCGAGGCGGCCGCGGTCGAAGAGATTGGCGGCGTAAAGCTGATGGCCCGCATCCTCGAGGGCATTGGCGGCAAGGACCTGCGTCCCATCGCCGAGGACTATAGGAAACAGGTCGGAAGCGGCATTGTCGCCCTGATCGGCGTGCTCGATGGCAAGGCCGCTGTGACGGTGGCCGTGACCAATGACCTGACCGGCCGCTTCAATGCAGCAGAGTTGGCCAAGGCCGCTGTGCTGGCTATGGGGGGCCAAGGCGCCGGCGGAAAGCCAGACTTCGCACAGGGCGGCGCACCAGACGGAGCGCAGGCTCAGGCTGGCCTAGAGGCGATCAAGGCCCTGATCCATTAGGAGGGGTTTCTCAGGGGGCTCAGCCCCTTGAGACTGACCTTTGATCAGCGACGATATTGGATGAATGACATTCGCGTGGCGAGCTTGTCATAGAGCATCTGCGCGGTCGTATTGTTCTTGTCGGTGAGCCAATAGACGCGGGTCGATCCGATCTCATCGGCGCGGGCATAGACCGCTTCGATCAGAGCGCGCCCAGCGCCGCCGCCGCGGACATCGGGACTGACAAATAGGTCTTCCAAATAGCAATAGCTGGTTGTGGTCCAGGTCGCCCGATGGGGCACGCAATGGACAAATCCGACCAGTTTCCCATCCTGTTCGGCCACATAGGCAAACATGCCATGGGCGTTGCTGGACAGGTCCTTAAAGGTTAGGGCGCTGGTCTCCTCGTCGAGGGTCTCTCGATAGAATTCCAGATAGCCCTGCCATAGGGGAAGCCAGGCGGCGTGATCCGCAGGCTTAAGCTCACGAATAACGCCGCCGAACGCCACGGGTTAGCCCATCGCTACGGTCAGGTTTTCCGCGACCTTGTCGAGGAAGCCTTCCGTGGTTAGCCAGCCCTGTTGATCGCCGACCAGCAAGGCCAGATCCTTGGTCATGAAGCCGCTTTCGACCGTATCGACGCAGACCTTTTCCAAGGTCGAGGCAAAACGGTCCAGTTCGGCATTGCTGTCGAGCTTGGCGCGGTGCTTCAGGCCCTGGGTCCAGGCGAAGATTGAGGCGATGGAGTTGGTGGAGGTCGACTCGCCTTTCTGATGTTGGCGATAGTGACGGGTCACAGTGCCGTGGGCGGCTTCGGCCTCGACGACCTTGCCATCTGGGGTCATCAGCACCGAGGTCATCAGACCCAGCGAACCAAAGCCCTGTGCGACCGTGTCGGACTGAACGTCGCCATCATAGTTCTTACAGGCCCAGACGAACCCGCCGGACCACTTCATGGCTGCTGCGACCATGTCGTCGATCAAACGGTGCTCATAGGTAATGCCAGCCGCCTTAAAATCTGCGGCAAATTCGGCGTCAAACACCTCTTGGAACAGGTCCTTGAAGCGGCCGTCATAGGCCTTGAGGATCGTGTTCTTGGTCGACAGATAGACGGGGTACTTACGCTGCAGGCCATAGGCGAGCGAGGCGCGAGCAAATTCACGGATCGATTCATCGAGATTGTACATGCCCATGGCGACGCCGCCGCCGGGATAGGTGAACACCTCATGCTCGATGACCTTGCCGTCGTCGCCGACGAAGGTCATGGTCAGCTTGCCGGGGCCGGGGACCACGAAATCGGTCGCCTTGTACTGGTCGCCAAAGGCATGGCGGCCGATGATGATGGGCTGGGTCCAGCCAGGGACCAGACGCGGAACGTTCTGACAGATGATCGGCTCGCGGAAGACCACGCCGCCGAGGATGTTGCGGATGGTGCCGTTGGGCGACTTCCACATCTTCTTCAGGCCGAACTCGGCCACGCGGGCTTCGTCAGGGGTGATGGTGGCGCACTTGATGCCGACGCCGTGCTTCTTGATGGCGTGGGCCGCGTCGATGGTCACCTGATCGTCGGTGGCATCGCGATTTTCCATGCTCAGGTCGTAATAGTCGATGTCCAGATCCAGGAAGGGCAGGATCAACTTGTCCTTGATCAGCTTCCAAATGATGCGGGTCATTTCATCGCCGTCGAGGTCGACGACAGGGTTGGCAACTTTAATCTTGGCCATGGTTTGGCTCTCCCA
>JBEGNZ010000009.1:0-89121 GCA_041182245.1 Pseudomonadota bacterium
TGGTTACGAGCAGACGCTTGAACTGGTCGGCGTGGGTTACAGAGCAGCGCTTAAGGGCGATGCTTTGGCCATGCAGCTGGGCTTCAGCCACGAGGTGGATATTCCTCCTCCGGCGGGCATCAGCTTCGCGGTTCCCAAGCAGACGGAAATCAAGATCTCCGGTATCGACAAACAGGTCGTCGGCGAGATCGCGGCGGTTATTCGCCGTATTCGTCCTCCTGAACCCTATAAGGGCAAGGGCGTTCGTTATAGCGGCGAGAAGGTTCGTCGTAAGGAAGGCAAGAAGAAGTAAGCCATGGCGCTCTCTCCACGCGATCTTTCCCAGCGTCGTGCTCAACGCACGCGCATCCGGCTCAAGGCTTTGGCCAACGGCCGTCCGCGTCTTACGGTTTTCCGTTCAGACAAGAACATCTATGCGCAGATCATCGACGATAAGCAGGGCGTCACGCTCGCCGCAGCCTCGTCGTTGGAGTCTGTTGCAAAGGCCGAGCATGCCAAGGGTTCCGACAAGGAAGCCGCTGAACTGGTCGGTAAACTCGTTGCTCAGCGCGCAATGGAAAAGGGCGTCAAGGACGTCTTCTTCGATCGCGGTGGCTATATGTATCACGGCCGGGTCAAGGCCCTCGCTGACGCCGCGCGCGACGCCGGCTTGAACTTCTAAGGGGACCGCATGGCTCGCAGGAACGAAGAGCGCGGCGCAGGTCGCGGCCAAGACGAGCGCGAAAGCGACGTCGTCGAGAAGTTGGTCCACATCAATCGCGTCGCCGCGACTGTGAAGGGGGGGCGTCGCTTCTCTTTTGCCGCGCTGATGGTCGTTGGTGATCAAAAGGGCCGGGTTGGATTTGGGCATGGTAAGGCACGTGAAGTGCCCGAAGCCATCCGCAAGGCCACCGAAGAAGCAAAGAAGACCATGGTCCGCGTGCCGCTTCGCGAAAGCCGCACCCTTCACCATGACGGCGCAGGTCGTCACGGTGCGGGTAAGGTCATGCTTCGCGCTGCCCCTCCGGGCACCGGCATCATTGCGGGTGGTCCGATGCGTGCGGTTCTCGAAACCCTGGGCGTTCAAGACGTGGTGGCCAAGTCGGTCGGCTCGTCGAACCCCTACAACATGGTGCGTGCCACCTTTGACGCTCTGAAGGGCCAATCTTCGCCCCGTCAGGTCGCCAACAAGCGTGGTAAGAAGGTTGGCGATATCATTGGCCGTCGTGCCGATGGCGCGTCTGCCCCTGACGCCTCCGAAGGCTAAGGATTACAACAATGGCAAAGATCGTCATTCAGCAGACCGGTAGTCCCATCCGTCGTAAGAACGACCAGCGCGCCACCTTGGCGGGCCTCGGACTTAACCGTATGGGCCGCGTCTCGACCCTCGAAGATACCCCTTCGGTGCGTGGCATGGTGGCCAAGGTTGCTCACCTGGTCGCGGTTCTCGAAGAAAAGGCCTGAATTCAAGAGGCGGCACCTCAGCGTCATAGCTTGCAGGTGCCGTCTTTTTTCAGCTACACACCCTATCCCGCCGAGTCAGACCCTAGGGTCTGGCGCTTAGCTCTCAGGAGAGGCTCATGACCAAACTTAATGAAATTCGCGACAACGAAGGCGCCACCAAAGGCCGCATGCGTGTTGGCCGTGGCCCGGGTTCGGGTAAGGGCAAGACCGCCGGTCGCGGTGTGAAGGGTCAGAAGTCACGCTCAGGCGTGGCGATCCACGGTTTTGAAGGCGGTCAGATGCCCCTTCACATGCGGATGCCAAAGCGTGGCTTCAACAATATGTTTGCAAAGGACTATGCCGAGGTGAATCTGTGGCGGCTGACCAAGGCGATCGAAGCCGGTCGTTTGGATGCCTCCAAGCCTGTTGATGCAACGGCTCTGATTGCTGCTGGTGTGATCCGTCGTGAACTGGACGGCGTTCGGTTGCTCGGCCATGGTGACATTGGCGTGAAGCTGAACATTACGGTCAAGTCTGCGACTCCTTCGGCCATCGCTGCCGTGGAAGCTGCAGGCGGTTCGGTCACCACGACGAAGAAGGTCGTGGTTAAGGCTGACGCTGAAGCCTAAATCGCTCTTTTGAAGGAAGGTCGCCGCTTGGTTGCCTTCCTTTAGAAGCGAAGCCGGTCTCGTCTTTGATGTTGTCGGGTTCTCGCCACGTTTTCTGAAATCGCCCTAGGGGGTGCTTATGGCTTCGGCCGCAGAACAACTCGCTGCTAATATGAACTTCGGGTCTTTCGCAAAGGCCACGGAGCTTCATAAGCGTATCTGGTTCACCCTCCTTGCCTTGGTGGTGTACCGCCTCGGCACCTATATCCCCATTCCTGGCATTGATCCGGGTGCGTTTGCGCGTGCCTTTGACGGCCAGTCCAAGGGCATATTAGGTATGTTCAATATGTTCTCGGGCGGCGCTGTTGAGCGCATGGCCGTGTTCGCCTTGAACGTCATGCCCTATATCTCGGCTTCGATTATCGTCCAGCTGATGGGCACGGTCTATCCCCCTTGGGAGAAGCTGCGCAAGGAAGGCGGGGAGGCGGGTCGTAAGCAACTCAACCAATATACCCGGTATTTGACCGTTGTGTTGGCTCTGTTCCAATCGGCCAGCATCGCTTTTGGTCTGCAGAACAGCCCAGGGCTTGTCGATAATCCCGGCATGTTCTTCATCGTCTCCACCGTTGTCACACTGACAGGCGGCACGATGTTCTTGATGTGGCTTGGTGAGCAGATCACGAGCCGTGGTGTCGGAAACGGCGTGTCTTTGATTATTTTTGCCGGTATCGTTGCGGTCCTGCCGCGTGGCATCTGGCAAATGCTGACCTTGACCCAACAGGGTGCATTGTCCGGCTTCGGGATGTTTATGATCAGCGCTTTGGCCGTCTTCGTTGTTCTGGCCATTGTGTTTATTGAGCGCTCGCAGCGGAGGTTGCTAGTCCAGTATCCGAAGCGTCAGCAGGGCAACCGCGTATACGGCGGTGAGACCTCCTTTATGCCGCTGAAGATTAATACGGCCGGCGTTATTCCACCGATCTTTGCCTCCAGCCTGCTGTTGCTGCCTGCGACGGCTATGGGCTTCCTAGCGACTACTGAGTTGCCTTCGTGGGCGCAGTGGGTTCCGGGCATGGTGGGTCAGCTTCAGCACGGCCAGCCCCTGTTCATGGTCTTCTATGCCGGCCTTATTATCTTCTTCTCTTTCTTCTATACATCGATCGTGTTCAACCCCGACGATACGGCTGAGAACCTGCGGAAATATGGTGGGTTCCTGCCCGGTATCCGTCCGGGAAAGCGTACGGCTGAGTACCTTGACTATGTCCTCACGCGCCTGACTGTTATCGGCGCGGTCTATATTACGCTGGTCTGTCTGATGCCCGAGGCGCTGATCGGCTTCTACAATGCCCCCTTCTATCTTGGCGGCACATCGATCTTGATTGTGGTCACAGTGACGATGGATACTGTTGCTCAGATCCAATCCCACTTGCTGTCTCACCAGTATGAAGGTTTGATCAAGAAGTCGAAGCTGCGTGGGGGGCGCTCGAAATGAACCTGATTCTGTTTGGGCCTCCGGCCGCAGGTAAGGGTACACAGGCCAAGCGCCTGGTGGCGGGGCGCGGGATGGTGCAGCTGTCGACCGGTGACATGCTTCGTGCGGCTAGGACCTCAGGTTCTGAGCTTGGTCTACGAGTGGCGGCCATCATGGATGGCGGCCAGCTGGTGTCTGACGATATCGTTATTGCTCTGATCGAAGAGCGCCTGCCAGAGACCGAGGCTGCTGGTGGCGCGATTTTTGATGGTTTCCCGCGCACCATTGCGCAGGCCCAGGAGCTGGACAAAATGCTTTCGGCGCGCGGCGCGGCTATTGACCTAGTCATTAGACTCAAGGTTGACGACGCAGCTCTGATTGAACGTATCGGCAAGCGGTTCGCCGCCGAAGGACGTTCTGATGACAATCCAGAGGTCTTTGTGACACGGCTTGCCGCCTACAATGAACAAACCGCCCCGTTGCTTCCCTATTACAGGGATCAGGGCAAACTGGTCGAGTTGGACGGCATGGCAACAGTTGAGGCTGTTGCTGAGGCTTTAGACGCTGCTCTTGCTTCGGCAGGAAAGTGACATTCACCGTTAGTTTGGTCCCATCCCAATTGATGAGACTGAGTTGACATATTTGACCTAGCGAAAAGCACCTTTTGTGTTTTGAGCTGTTGACGGAAACGCAATCGTCCCTATAACGGTGCGCTTCCGCGAAAGGGTGCGAAGAGGGCGTCGGCTGTGCCATTTGTGGCAGTTGGCCGATTCTCGACTTTTGCGTTCAACCGCGTGACGAGGAGATTAAAGGCGTGGCCCGTATTGCAGGCGTCAACATACCGACCAACAAGCGCGTAGTGATCGCGCTTCAGTATATTCATGGCATCGGTCAGGCCAAGGCGAAGGAAATTGTTGGCAAGGTCGGCATCGAAGATGCTCGCCGGGTCAATCAGCTGACCGACGCTGAAGTTTTGCAGATCCGCGAAGCCATTGACCGTGACTATACGGTTGAGGGTGACTTGCGTCGTGAAACCTCAATGAACATCAAGCGTCTGATGGACCTGGCCTGCTATCGCGGCCTGCGTCATCGTAAGGGCCTCCCGGTCCGTGGTCAGCGCACCCATACAAACGCGCGTACGCGCAAAGGTCCGGCGAAGCCCATCGCCGGCAAGAAGAAATAAGGCGAGGCGTTAAGTCCGATGGCCAAAGAACCTGCGCGCGTTAAAAAGCGCGAACGTAAAAACATCATCTCGGGCGTGGCGCATGTCAACGCTTCGTTCAACAACACCATGATCACCATCACGGATGCTCAGGGCAACGCCATTTCTTGGTCGTCCTCGGGCACGATGGGTTTCAAGGGCTCTCGCAAGTCTACGCCTTTTGCCGCCCAGATGGCTGCTGAAGACGCAGGCCGCAAGGCCATGGAACATGGTGTGAAGACCTTGGAAGTTAACGTCTCGGGTCCCGGTTCGGGTCGTGAGTCGGCGCTCCGTGCTCTGCAATCCGTGGGCTTCACGATCACTACGATCCGTGATGTCACACCGATCCCGCACAATGGCTGCCGTCCGCCTAAGCGTCGTCGCGTTTAATTTTACTACGCCTCATTATTCCTCACCGGCCCCATTTTGTGGCCGGTGAGCCGCGTTCAAGGGACCGCATCCGTGATCGAAAGAAATTGGAACGAGCTGATCCGTCCTGAGAAGCCCGTTATCGAGACCGGCGTTGATGGCGAGCGTAAGGCGCGCATCATAGCTGAGCCGCTCGAGCGGGGCTTCGGGGTTACTTTAGGGAACTCGCTGCGTCGGGTTCTCATGTCGTCGCTGCAAGGCGCGGCCGTTACGGCTGTTCAGATTGACGGCGTTGTTCACGAGTTCTCGTCGCTGGAAGGCGTTCGGGAAGACGTGGTCGACATCGTGCTGAACATCAAGCAGTTGGCCCTTCGCATGCATGCTGAAGGCCCGAAGCGTATGACCCTGCGGGCCACTGGCCCGGGTGAAGTCACCGCGGGTCAGATCGATGCGCCTGCCGACATCGAGATCCTGAACAAGGATCACGTTCTTTGCACGCTCGACGACGGGGCTTCAGTCCGCATGGAATTCACGGTTGCGACCGGTAAGGGCTATGTCCCTGCCGAGAAGAACCGTCCAGAGGATGCCCCTATCGGCCTGATCGCCGTCGACAGCCTGTTCAGCCCCGTCAAGCGCGTCGCCTATCGCGTTGAGCCGACCCGTCAGGGGCAGTCTCTGGACTATGACAAGCTGGTCATGGAAATCGAAACCAACGGCGCTGTTTCGCCCGTTGATGCCGCTGCCTATGCCGCTCGCATTCTGCAAGACCAGCTTCAGATCTTCATCACCTTCGAAGAGCCGAAGAAGAAGTCGTCTGAAGAGTCCAAGCCAGAACTGCCGTTCAACCCGGCTCTGCTCAAGAAGGTCGATGAGTTGGAACTGTCTGTTCGTTCCGCCAACTGCCTGAAGAACGACAATATCGTCTATATTGGTGACCTGATCCAAAAGACCGAAGCCGAGATGCTCCGCACCCCGAACTTCGGCCGCAAGTCGCTGAACGAGATCAAGGAAGTGTTGTTGGGAATGGGCCTGCACCTCGGCATGGATGTGCCGAACTGGCCGCCTGAAAACATTGAAGAGCTGGCCAAGAAGTTCGAAGACCAGATCTAAAGCCCTCTAAGGCCCGTTTCGCTTTTGAGGGTGACCTCAGAGCGAAATGGGTTATAGCCCTGTTATTCAACGGATCGCCGGGAGGCGACCCGCCCCCAAGGAGAGACCCTCATGCGCCACGGTTATGCGCACCGCAAACTCGGCAGGACGACCGCGCACCGCACGGCTATGTTCGCAAACATGGCTGCGTCGCTGATCAAGCACGAGCAGATTGTGACGACCTTGCCCAAGGCTAAGGAACTGCGTCCGATCGTGGAGAAGTTGGTCTCTTTGGCCAAGCGCGGTGATCTGCATGCGCGTCGTCAGGCCATCAGCAAGGTTCGTGACGTGGAACAGGTTGGCAAGCTCTTTGCCACCTTGGGTCCGCGTTATCAGGAGCGTCAGGGCGGCTATATCCGCGTCCTCAAGGCAGGCTTTCGTTATGGCGACAATGCCCCGCTGGCCGTGATCGAATTTGTTGATCGTGACCCGTCGGAAAAGGGCAAGGACTCTGGTCCGGTCCATGTGTCTGACGACTCCGAGGACTAAGACATTCATTAAACCCCCGGCGAAAACCGGGGGTTTTTTGTATAGACCCCCATTGTGACGACAGGAGCCAGAGCTTGGTTCAGCCGGTTTCCAAGCCTCAGCGTCAGGCGGCAGTCCGCTTTATCTTTGCCACCGCGGTGCTCGATATTGTCGCCATGGGGGTGATGATCCCCGTTTTGCCCAACCTCATTCGCGATATGGTCGGTGGCGACACGGCGGTTGCGGCTGACTACACGATGATCTTCACCGTGACCTGGGGGCTTATGCAGTTTTTCTGCAGTCCGATCCTTGGCATGTTGTCAGATCGCTTTGGCCGGCGGCCCGTGCTGCTGATTTCGATCTTTGGGCTCGGTATAGACTATCTGGTGATGGCCTTGGCTCCGAACCTGATTTGGCTCTATGTCGGTCGGGTTATTAACGGCGTCACGGCAGCCAGTTTCTCGACCGCCAATGCCTATGTGGCCGATGTGACCGAGCCTCAGGATCGAGCCAAGGCCTTTGGCATGATGGGGGCTGCCTTTGGCATTGGCTTCGTTGTTGGCCCCGCGATCGGGGGTTGGCTTGGGGGCTATAATCTTCGCTGGCCTTTCTATCTTTCGGCCGCCTTGGCGCTGGTCAATTGGCTCTATGGTCTGTTCGTTCTTCCAGAATCCTTGCCATTGGAAAAACGGGCCAAGGGATTGAACTGGGCCAAGGCCAATCCTGTGGGTTCGCTAGACCTGTTGCGCTCGAAGCCAGGGCTTGTGGGTCTGATGTCCGTCAGTTTTCTGTTCCAGATGGCCCATGTCGTCTTCCCCAGTATCTTTGTGCTGTTTGTTGGTCATCGGTATGGTTGGGGGCCTCGAGAGGCGGCCACCATGCTGGTGGCAACTGGAGCCTTGAGTGTCGTGGTGCAGTTGCTCGTCGTCGGGCGGGCGGTGAATGCCTTGGGACCAAGGTGGGCGCTGATCATCGGGATCGGATCTCAGATCGCAACCTTCGTGATCTATGCCGTGGCACCAACACCGACCATTTTCTACATCGGGCTTTTGGTCGGTGGGCTTGGGGGACTGATCAATCCATCGGTTCAGAGCCTTATGACGGGTCGGGTTCAGCCGTCAGAGCAGGGGCGTTTGCAGGGGGCCAGTTCGGCCCTGATGGGAATCTCATCGATTATTGGCCCGGCGCTCTATCTGTCGCTCTTTGCCTTCGCCCTACGCCATGAGGCGACTCTGCGCCTGCCGGGTCTACCCCTCGTCGTGGCAGCACTATTTTGCCTGGCGGCGCTGATGGCGGCGGTACGCTATGCCAAGTCCGAACCGGTTTAGCCATGGTCCGGTCTTGATTGTGGCCTAAGCCGTTCCCATAACGGTGCCTATGATCAAGGTTCAATGTCCTATGAAGCTCCACCGCCTGAGTATCGCGCTCTTTGCCCTACTTGCGGCCTGTTCAGACCCGCAGGCCAAATCCACGGCGCAGACCGTACCGCCCGCGCTGGAATCCGCTTTGCCGGATGTGCAACTGGCCGAGCCGACGCGGCATGTGCCGGGCGATGCGGGCTCGATTAAGACCTCCTTCGCGCCTGTGGTCAAAAAGGCGTCCCCTGCTGTGGTCAATATCTTTAGCCGCCGATTAGTGCGCCAAAGGGTCGATCCGTTCTGGGATTTCTTCAATGATGGCGGCGTTCCGCGCGAGCGGGTCGAGCAGTCGCTCGGGTCTGGCGTGCTGGTCCGCTCCGATGGCATCGTTGTAACCAACAACCACGTCATTGATGGCATGCAGGAGATCATGGTGGTGCTGGCCGACCGGCGGGAGTTCCCGGCCAAGGTCTTGCTGGCCGATCCTAAGTCCGATCTTGCTGTCCTGCGGATCAATAGCAATGGCGAACGGTTACCGGTGCTGGCCATTGATGAGCGCGAGCCGGTGCTGATTGGTGATCTGGTGCTCGCTATCGGCAATCCGTTTGGCGTCGGGCAGACCGTGACCAATGGCATTGTCTCGGCCTTGGCGCGAACCGATGTCGGCATCACCGACTATTCGTTTTTCATCCAGACCGACGCGGCGATCAATCCCGGCAATTCGGGCGGGGCCTTGGTCGATATGGACGGAGACCTGATTGGGCTTAATACAGCGATCTTTTCGCGTTCAGGCTCTAGCTCTGGCATTGGCTTTGCCATCCCAGCGACCATGGTCAAGCAGGTGGTCGAGAGCGCCTTGGGCGGGCGCAGTTCGGTCGTGCGGCCTTGGCTGGGCATCAAGACCCAAGCGGTCACCAGCGAGATTGCCCGCAGTCTTGGCCTTGATCGTCCAGAAGGGGTGCTGATCGCCGATATCTTCCCCGGTGGACCGGCTGAGCGGGCAGGGGTCAAGCAGGGCGATCTGATCTTGGCCATTGATGGTCAGGCCGTGAATGACGAGGCGGCGATCAACTATCGCATCGGTACGCGTAGGCCCGGTGAGACGGCGGTCCTTCAGGTCCGGCGCGAGGGGATTATACGATCTATAACCGCAAGGGTCGCTCCGCCGCCGTCTGAGCCTGCCCGCGATGAGCGGGCGCTCACCGGACGCCACCCCATGGACGGGGCGAGCGTGGTCAACCTGTCGCCTGCGGTGGCTGACGAGTTTGGGGCTGATCCCTTTGTCGCGCGCGAAGGGGTCTTGGTGATCAAGGTCTCGGCCCAGAGCTATGCGGGCAGAGCAGGCTTCCAGCGCGGCGACCTGATCCGCGAGGTCAATGGCCGTCAAATCCGCTCGACCCGCGACCTTGCCGACGCCCTCAAGAGCGGGGCGAGCGTCTGGCGCATCACCATCCAACGCGGACCTCAGACCATAACGGCGCAGTTTAGGTTGTAGTGAAACAAGGTCCTCACTCAACCCTCTCCCTCAGGGAGAAGGCTTTTCCTTATCTAGCCCGCGCCCCCTTGGGGGAGAGGGTTGGGTGAGGGGGACATCCACTGGCCTTTGCGTTCCCACGAAGGCGAGGGTTCAGCGGGCCACTTTCAGTTTGTGTGAAAGGGTCTGGGTCCCCGCCTTCGCGGGGAACACGGAAAGAAAGGGGGGCTTTCCCGCTCTAGGCTTTGACCTCATATATCGTTAGGCTACAGCATGTCCGATCTGTTCGAAGCTGCTGGCCTGTCCGCGCCTGGGTCTCAAGGCCATCGTCCGCTTGCCGAACGTCTGCGACCGCAGGCGCTGGGCGAGGTTGTTGGGCAGGATCATCTGCTGGGACCCGATGGCCCCGTGCAGCGGATGGCGCAGGCGCGGCGACTGTCCTCGATGATCCTCTGGGGCCCTCCGGGGACGGGCAAGACCACCATTGCGCGGTTGCTGGCCAAGGCGGCGGGCTATGAGTTCCAGCAGATTTCGGCTGTCTTTTCGGGCGTTGCGGATCTCAAAAAAGCCTTTGAAGCCGCGCGCGTGCGCCGGGCTGCGGGCCAGACGACCTTGCTGTTCGTTGACGAGATCCACCGGTTCAATCGCGCCCAACAGGACGGCTTTTTGCCCTTCGTCGAAGAGGGGATCGTCACCCTGGTGGGGGCAACGACTGAGAACCCCTCGTTTGAACTGAACGGCGCGCTGCTGTCGCGCTGTCAGGTCTATGTGCTCAAGCGCCTTGATGATGCGGCGCTGCATCAGTTGCTGATCAAGGCCGAAGCCTTCGAGGGGCGGGCGCTGCCGCTCGAGCCTGAGGCTCGCGAGGCCTTGGTGGCGCTGGCCGATGGCGATGGCCGCTACCTTTTGACCATGGCCGAGACCCTCTATGCCGTAGGGTCAGCGACGCCCATGTCGACAGCAGAGCTTGGGCGACTGTTGCAAAAGCGCAGTCCGGCCTACGACAAGGACCGCGAGGGTCACTACAATCTCATCTCGGCCCTGCATAAGTCGGTGCGCGGCTCTGACCCGGATGCCGCACTCTATTGGCTTGCCCGTATGTTGACCGGCGGCGAGGACCCGCTCTTCATCGCCCGGCGCCTGGTGCGCATGGCCAGCGAAGATATTGGCGCGGCCGACCCGCTGTCGCTGGTCGTCGTCAATGCCGCCAAGGACACATACGACTTTCTAGGCTCGCCGGAGGGCGAGTTGGCGCTGGCTCAGGCCTGCGTGCACCTCGCCTGCGCGCCTAAGTCCAACGCGGTCTATACGGCCTTTAAGGGCGCGATGGCGGCGGCCAAGGAGACCGGCTCTCTTATGCCACCCGCCCACATTCTCAACGCCCCGACCAAGATGATGAAGGATCTCGGCTATGGTCAGGGCTATGCCTATGACCACGATCAGCCCGAGGGCTTTTCGGGCCAGTCCTATTTCCCTGATGGCATGGCGCGTCGGCAGTTTTACCAGCCCAAAGAGGTCGGCACTGAGGCGCGGGTGAAAGAGCGTCTCGACCGCTGGAACCAACTGCGCCGACAAAAGCAGGTGCCCCGTGGCTAAGTCCCCCTTTAGACGTCCGCTTAAGCCCAAGGCCCCGCGCGCGATCGACAATCCGATCACGCTGTCGCCGGAGGAGATAGACCTGGTCAAGGCGATGGTCGTCTATCAGGATGAAGCGATCATGGTGCTCAATAAGCCATCGGGTCTGTCCAGTCAGGGCGGGCGCGGGCAAGTAAATACGTTGGATGAGCATCTGTGGGCCTTTGCGCGATCGAGTGGCAATCGCCCACGGCTGGTCCATAGGCTGGACCGCGATACCTCTGGAATCATTCTGACGGCTAGGACCAAGCCTGCCGCGGCCTTTTTGGGTAAGGCCTTGGCAGCCCGGCGGTTTCGAAAATCCTATCTGGCCTTGGTCGCGCCGGGGGCGCCAGAGCCGCGCAAGGGCCTGATCGAGGCCTGTCTTCGCCGCGATGAGCAGGGGCGCGAGGTCTATATTCGCATCTGTGAGCCGGGCCACCCTGATGCCCAGACCGCCCGCACGCGTTATCGCACCGTGAGTGAAGCCGAGGGGGCTGCCCTGATCGAGGCCAGTCCCGAGACCGGACGCATGCACCAGATCCGGGTCCATCTGGCGTCGCTGGGACGGCCTATTGCCGGGGATGTGCGTTATGGAGGGGCGCTGATGGTCGGCGCAGAGCCTGTGCCGCGCCTTATGCTCCATGCCCAATGGCTTGAGTTTCCGCATCCTGACGGGGGCATTCGGCGTATCGAAGCCACGCCGCCGGAGGATTTCATGACGGCGATGGCCGCTGCGGGACTGGCGATAGGGTAGGGGCTTCCTCGTGCTTCGACAGGCTCAGCATGAGGAACAGTGAGGGTTTCGGGATTTCAAATTCATCCTCATCCTGAGCCTGTCGAAGGACGAGGATGGCCACCACCCTACAAAGGGCAATTTGCTAAAAATCACGGCAAAGCGCATAAGGGGCCATGAGCAAACTGTTACTTGTGGTTTTGGGCGGCGGTGCCGGAGCAGCGGCGCGCTATGCGGTGGGAAGCCATGCATGGCGGCTGTTTGGAACGGCCTGGCCCTTTGGCACCTTCATCTGCAACGTCCTAGGCGGATTGGCGATGGGGCTATTGGTTGGGTTCTTGGCCCATCGCGGCGGTGCGGATCAAGAACGTTTGCGGTTGCTGTTCGGGGTCGGTGTCCTGGGCGGTTTCACCACCTTTTCGGCCTTCTCGCTTGAGACGGCCCTGATGATTGAGAAGAGCCGCTATGCGCAGGCCTTCACCTATGTTTCGGCATCGGTGCTCCTGTCGGTCGCGGCTCTATTTGCAGGTTTAATTGTGGCAAGGCGTCTGTTTGCATGAAAGAAGTCCGCACCCTTTTCGTGGATGCCGGTGAAGACGGCGTGCGGCTGGACCGGTGGTTTAAGCGCCGCTGGCCCTATTTGAATCACATCCAGATCCAGAAGATGACCCGCTCGGGCCAGATCCGCGTCGATGGCGCACGGGTCAAGGCCGAGACCCACCTGATGGCGGGCTCACAGGTGCGCGTGCCGCCCCTGCCTGACGCGCCCGATCCGGGTGAGAAAAAGACCCTGTCCAACCGGGATGTAGCCTATGCCAAGTCGCTGGTGCTGTATGAGGATGACGAGGTCTTGGCCTTGAACAAGCCCGCGGGCCTTGCGGTTCAGGGCGGCACCAAGACCTTGCACCATATTGACCGACTGTTGTCGGCCTGGGGTGAGGGGATGGATCGTCCGCGTCTGGTTCACCGACTGGACCGCGATACGTCGGGCGTTCTGCTGCTGGGCAAGACGCCAGCGGCGGCGGCGCGGCTGTCGGGATCCTTTGCCAAGCGTAAGGCGCAAAAGACCTATTGGGCCATTGTGTCGGGCAATCCCCATCCGCGCGAAGGTGTTATCGAACTGCCGCTGGCCAAGAAAGGCGTCGGGGACCGCGAGATCGTGGTGCCGGTTGATCCAAAAGACCCCGCAGGCAGTGTCGCAGAGACCGAATATGTGACCATCTCGCGGGCCGCGCATAGGGCCGCTTGGATGGCCCTTCGCCCCCATACGGGCCGCACGCACCAGCTTCGCGCCCACATGACCGCGATCGGTCACCCGATCCTTGGCGATCCGAAATATAGCAACGATAAGGCGGCAGAACTGTCCGGTGGCCTGAAGCTACAACTCCATGCGCGCCGTCTGACTGTGCCTCATCCCTCCAGCGGCACCTTGATTATTGAGGCCCCGCTTAGCCCCGAGATGCGCGCAGGCTTCAATCATTTTGGCTTTGACGAGCACGAGGCCGATCCTGAGCCCTTCTCCAAGGGCGGGGCCAGTCCCCGAGGGGCGCGTCACCGTTGAGCCGGTCCAAAGCCGGGCCAGCCTTGGCCGTGTTTGACGTCGATGGCACGCTCGTTGATAGCCGCAAGGTCATTCACGATGCGGCCCTCGCGGCCTTTGCCGAGATGGACCTGCCGCCACCGCCCTATGATGCGGTCAGACAGATTGTCGGGCTCAATCTGGACCTTGGCCTGTCCATGATCGCGCCGGATCTGTCGGCGGCGGGTCTGGCCGAGTTGGAGGTCCGCTATAAGGACGCCTTCCACCGCTTTCATCTGGAACCGGGCTTTACCGAACCCCTCTATGAGGGCGCCGCCGAGATGCTCGAAAAGATGCGTACCGATGGCTGGCGTCTCAGCATTGCAACAGGCAAGTCTCGGCGCGGGGTTGAGATGATCCTCGCTATGCACCGCTGGCACGACCTGTTCGAGACCACCCACTGTGCTGATGACGGCCCCGGTAAGCCCCATCCCGCCATGGTGCTCGAGGCCATGAAGAGCCAAGCTATAGCGCCTGAACGGACCATCATGATCGGGGATACCAGCCACGATATGCGGATGGCGAAGGCCGCAGGCGTGCGAGCCCAAGGCGTGGCCTGGGGCTTTCATACCCTTCAAGAGGTGCTGGACGGCGGGGCCGATCATGTGGCCGAAGATTTCCAGACCTTGAATGACCAGCTTCACCGATTCGCCACCGCGACCACTGAAGCCGAGAAGCCTTTGGACAGACCATGAGAGCCAACGACACCACAGAACGCCCCAAGCGCTTTTATAAGCAGGTCAGCATCGCAGAGGTCGATGGCGGCTTTGCTGTGACCTTGGATGGCCGCACGCCCAAGACGCCCTTGGGCGGCAAGCTGATCGTGCCGTCTCGGGCCCTTGCCCAACTTTTGGCAGCCGAGTGGGCGGCGCAGGAGGAGTTCATTGTCCTGCCCTCCATGGGCGCGACCCGGCTGGCCTATACGGTCATCGATATGGTCAGTAAGGCGCGGGCCGAGACCGCTGCCGAGGTCGGGCGCTATGCCGGGTCGGACATGGTCTGCTATTTCGCTGAGGCCCCCGAAGGTCTGGTCAAGCTTCAGAGCGAACATTGGGGTCCGTTGCTGGAATGGGCCGATACGGTCTTGGGGCTGAAACTGATCAAGACCCACGGGATCATTCACCAGCCTCAACCGCCTGAGACCTTGACCAAGGCAGAGGCCATGGCCGCGCAGTTGGATGATTTCTCGCTGGCGGGGCTCGCCTTTGGCGCGTCGCTCTTTGGTTCAGCGGTCTTGGCCTTTGCCCTGCAGATGGGGCAGTTAAGCGGGGAGTCCGCTCACACCTTGGCGCGGCTCGATCAGGCGTTCCAAGAGGCCCGCTGGGGAATCGATGACGAGGCCGCCGCCCGGACGGCCAGCATGCACGGGGAAGCTTTGCTCCTAGAGCGCTGGTTTGCCGCCCTCCAAGGGTAGAAACATCTAACTTTCCTTTAGGTGAGCCGTGCCAATTGCCGCCTGCAAGCTTGTCAGTGGCCAGACGGACCGCTAAGCCTCCTGCAGCATTGACGATAGGGGATAGAACCGATGCAGCATATTCTTGACGAGCTGGAAAAGCGTCGCGATCAGGCCCGTCTCGGCGGCGGCGAAAAGCGCATTGCCGCGCAGCATGCCAAGGGCAAGCTGACCGCCCGCGAGCGTATCGACCTTCTGCTCGATGAAGGATCGTTCGAAGAATATGACATGTTCGTCGAGCATCGTTGCTCCGACTTCGGCATGGAAAACCAGAAATTCCCGGGTGACGGCGTCGTCACGGGCTGGGGCACCATCAATGGTCGCCTCGTCTATGTCTTCTCCAAGGACTTCACCGTGATCGGTGGCTCCCTATCCATGACCCACGCCCAAAAGATCGTGAAGGTTCAACAGATGGCAGCCCGTAATGGCGCGCCGGTGATTGGCCTGTTCGATGCGGGCGGTGCACGTATTCAAGAGGGCGTCGACAGCCTCGCAGGCTATGCAGACATCTTCATGGAAAATGTGATGTCCAGCGGTGTGATCCCGCAGATCAGCGTCATTATGGGCCCCTGCGCGGGCGGCGACGTCTATTCCCCCGCCCTGACGGACTTCATCTTCATGGTGAAGGATACCAGCTACATGTTCGTGACCGGTCCTGACGTGGTCAAGACCGTGACCAACGAGACCGTTTCGGCCGAAGATCTTGGCGGCGCGCGCGTCCATGCCGGAAAGTCGGGCGTGGCGGACGGAGCCTTCGAGAACGACCTTGAGGCCATGACGCAGGTTCGTCGTCTGGTCGACTTCTTGCCGCTGTCCAACCGCGAAAAGCCGCCGGTTCGTGAGACCTTCGACGATGCGATGCGCGATGAGCCCTCGCTCGACAGCCTGATCCCGACCAATCCGAACAAGCCCTACGATATGAAGGAGTTGATCCTCAAGATCGTCGACGAGGAGGACTTCTTCGAGATCGGCAAGGATTTCGCCAAGAATATTATCACCGGCTTTGCGCGGATGGATGGCTCGACCGTGGGTATCGTCGCCAATCAGCCCCAGGTGCTGGCCGGCGTGCTCGATATTGACGCCAGCCGTAAGGCGGCGCGGTTTGTGCGATTCTGCGACGCTTTCGGTATTCCCATCGTCACGCTGGTTGACGTGCCCGGCTTCATGCCCGGCACCAAGCAGGAATATGGCGGCCTGATTAAGCACGGTGCCAAGCTACTGTTCGCCTATGCTGAGGCGACGGTGCCCAAGGTCACGGTCATTACCCGTAAGGCCTATGGTGGGGCCTATGACGTGATGAGCTCCAAGCATCTGCGCGGCGACGTCAACTATGCCTGGCCGACCGCTGAGATCGCGGTCATGGGGGCCAAGGGCGCGGTGGAGATCATCTTTCGGGCCGATATTGGTGATGCTGAAAAGCTGGCCGCGCGCGAAGCCGAATATAAGGAACGCTTCGCCAATCCGTTCGTTGCGGCCTCACGCGGCTATATTGACGACGTGATCAAGCCCCACGGTACGCGCCGCCGCATCATCCGTTCGTTAAAGAGCCTCAAGCATAAGGTTCTGACCAACCCGTGGAAAAAGCACGATAATATTCCGTTGTAGGGTATATTTATTGTGCGTCATTGCGAGGCGTGAAACGCCGAAGCAACCCAGGGGAACATCACTTCAGGTCCGTGTCAGTCCCCTGGGTTGCTTCGCTGCGCTCGCAATGACGCGGTAAAAAACAATCATGGCCCGCACTCTCTTCCCCGCATTCCCCGCGAAGGCGGGGATCCAGATGAGGGCCAGCCATCGGGCGGAGCCAAGCCGGTCTGGGCCCCCGCCTGCGCGGGGGAGACGGAGGCGGGTACTGTGCCGCTTCCCCCTCTGGGAGAAGTACCGGCGCAGCCTGGACAGAGAGCTGCCCGCTTCGCGTCTCAGTGAGACAATTTGCGGACTTTCAAACTGGACCAGACCGGTTCAGGTTGGACGCATGCTTCATCCCCTCGCAACCCAACTTGTCATCGCATCGGCTATGGTCGCGGCGAACATCATCATCCACTTGGTGGGATTGGGTCTGTTGTTGGCGTTGATGCGACGGCATGGGGGCCATCTCGTGACCAAGCAGGCAGCGATCCAGCAGGCCTTCATTCTGATGGGCGTCGCCTTTGGCCTGTTTGCGCTGCACACCATCGAAATCTGGGGTTACGCCATCCTCTTTTATGCAATCGGTGCGACCGAGAGCTTTGAGGCAGCCCTCTACTATTCCACAGCCACCTACGCGACCATTGGCTATGGTGACGTGGTGCTGGACCACAGGTGGCGCATCTTGGGTGCCATTGAAGGCGGTAACGGCGTGATCCTGCTCGGATGGTCAACGGCGTTCTTTGTGTCGGTCGTCGCGCGTATGCGCACGCTAGAGCATGATTGGATGGGAGGTGAGGCTATTGTTCACCCCACCCCGTCCGCTCCCGCGCGTGACGCGTAATTCCGCTTAGGCGTCGGCCACAAAGGCCAAAGACACCGAATTGATGCAGTAACGTAGCCGGGTCGGCGGTGGGCCGTCGGGGAAGACGTGGCCTTGATGGCTGCCGCAGCGGGCGCAGAGGGTCTCAACCCGGCGCATGCCATAGCTGTTGTCTTCGATGAGACGCACATGGTCCTTGTCGATCGGCGCAAAGAAACTGGGCCAACCGGTGCCGGACTCAAACTTGGTCTCGGCCCTGAACAGGGGCAGGGCACACAGGCGGCAGCAATAGGTCCCTGGCTTTTTCTGGTTCAGCAGACCGCCGCAGAACGGGGCCTCGGTGCCGTGATGGAGCAGCACCTCACGCTCTTCTTGGCTAAGATCAGCCTCTAGCCGCGCACGCTCTTCGGCGTTGGGCGGGGTCAGGTCGTGGCCAAGGGCCGAGGTGGCGTTGGTCTGGGTCATGCGAGTCTCCCAAGGTCGGTACAGGCAGCAACATAGCGTGCTGTTGGAAAAAGTCGCGTGGTCAGACCTTGCGTCAACCCAGGCCAAGCCCGCAAATCACGGAATATTTTGCCTCAAGACGTAAAATATCAACGCTAGTGATTTGCATTGCGGCTCTGACGTCGCTAACCCGTGATCCGTTAAACAGTTCTGTGACGAGACAGGGGCCTCGATGTTCTCAAAAATCTTGATCGCCAACCGTGGCGAGATCGCCGTCCGCATCATCAAGACCGCACGGCGTATGGGCATCAAAACGGTGGTCGTCTATTCCGAAGCCGATGCGGACAGCTTGGCCGTCGAGATGGCCGATGAGACCGTGTTCATTGGACCGGCCCCAGCGTCGGAGTCCTACCTGATCGCCGATAAGATCATTGACGCCTGCAAGCAGACCGGCGCGCAGGCTGTGCACCCGGGCTTCGGCTTCCTGTCCGAGAAGGCAGAGTTCGCTCAGCGCTGTAAGGATGAGGGCATTGTCTTTATCGGTCCCAACGCAGGGGCCATCTCGGCCATGGGCGACAAGATCGAGAGCAAGAAGTTCGCGGCCGCCGCCAACGTCTCCTGCGTGCCCGGCCACATCGGTGAAATTGACGACACGGCGCATGCCGTGCAGATCTCGGAAGAGATCGGTTATCCGGTGATGATCAAGGCCAGCGCCGGCGGCGGCGGCAAGGGCATCCGGGTGGCTTGGAACCGCAAGGACGTAGAAGAGGGCTTTCCGGCCGTCCGCGCCGAGGCCAAGGGTGCCTTCGGCGATGATCGCATCTTCATCGAAAAGTTCATCACCAGTCCGCGCCATATCGAGATCCAGGTTCTGGGCGACAAGCACGGCAATGTGGTTCACCTGTTCGAGCGCGAATGTTCGATCCAGCGCCGCAATCAAAAGGTCATCGAAGAGGCCCCGTCGCCGCTTCTCGACCCCGAGACCCGCGCAGCCATGGGCGCTCAGGCCGTGGCTCTGGCCAATGCGGTCGGCTATGACAGTGCCGGAACAGTCGAGTTCGTAGCCGGTCAGGACAAGAGCTTCTATTTCCTCGAAATGAACACACGCCTTCAGGTCGAGCATCCGGTGACCGAGCTGATCACAGGCCTTGATCTGGTCGAGCAGATGATCCGCGTGGCTTACGGCGAAAAGCTCGCCTTCCAGCAGGACGATCTGAAGATCAATGGCTGGGCCATTGAGAGCCGTATCTATGCGGAAGATCCCTATCGCAAGTTCCTGCCCTCGATTGGGCGTCTGGTGCGTTACGATCCGCCAGCCGAAGGAGAGCATGGCTCGTCCCATCTGGGGGCCTATACGGTCCGCAATGATGGCGGCGTGCGCGAGGGCGACGAGATCTCGATGTATTACGACCCGATGATTTCCAAACTCTGCACCTGGGCCCCTACCCGCGAAGCCGCTGTCGCAGGCATGGGCCGGGCCTTGGAAGATTTCCACATCGAGGGTCTGGGGCAAAATATCCCGTTCCTCGCCGCCGTGATGGATCAGGACCGGTTCAAGTCCGGTGCCCTCGCGACCAACTACATCACTGACGAGTTCCCCGAGGGCTTCAACGGTACAGAGCCCACCGACTTCCAGACCGACGTGATGACGGCTGTCGCCTCGTCAATGCACCGCGTTATGGCGGCCCGCGCTAGGACCATCGGCAATGGCCTCGCCCAACGCGGCGTACGCGAAGACTGGGTGGTTATTATCGGTAAGCAAGAGCGGACCGTGACCTTGGTGGATGGGGCTGCAGGTTTGGATATTGTCCTGTCTGATGAGGCGCGCACCCTGTCGCTGACTGAGATCGACTGGCGTCCGGGCAAGCCGACCTTCAAGGGCCTGCTCAATGGTCGCGCCTTCACGGTCGCTGTCGCCCCTGCGGCAGAGGGCTTCACCATCCGTCACCGCGCCGCCAAGGCTCAGGTGTTGGTCCTAACGCCCCATTCGGCGGAACTGCACAAGCGCCTGCCGGCCAAGCAGGCGGCCGATACCTCCAAGCTGGTCATCTCGCCGATGCCGGGCCTTGTCGTTTCGATCGATGTGGCCTTGGGCCAAGAGGTCAAGGAAGGCGAGATCGTCTGCATCATCGAAGCTATGAAGATGCAGAACATCATCCGCGCTGAACGCGATGGTGTGGTCAAGGACGTCGGTGCCAAGGCCGGTGATAGCGTCGCCGCCGACGAGGTCCTCGTCGAATTTGCTTAAATAAGCCACCTTCGCCCCTAGATCGACTAGGGGCGAGGGCGCGCTTAAGCGGCCGGTGTCGCTAGGGCCTGATCAATCGCCAAAACCAGTTGCTCTGGCGATTCCGCGCCGGACGCTGCAACCTTGCCGTCAAAGATGGTGAAGGGAACGCCGGTAATGCCTGCGCGGACCGCTATGCCGTGCTCATTGGCAATGACGTCGCGGTCGGTGTCTTCAGAGAGCATCTTCAGCACGGCCATACGCTCCAGACCGGCCTTATCAGCAATATCGGCCAGCACTTCTGGATCGCCAATGTCGCGCAGGTCCGTGAAATAGGCCTTCATGATCCCTTCGATCACGGGGATGTCGCATCCGGCACGCTGAGCCCAGCGTATGACGCGGTGGGCAGCATTGGTGTTGGGTGAGATGGGAATGTCGGCAAGGTTCAGGATCACGCCGTCTTCCAAAGCTCCGGCCTGAAGCGCCGCCGTCGCGGCCTTGATCCGCTCAGGATCCTTGAACTTGTTGGCCATATAGGCTTTGCGGTCGACACCCTGCTCCGGGATCATGGGATCCAACTGAAAGGGTCGCCACAGGACTTGCGCGCGCACGTCAGGACGAAGGGCGAGGGCCTTTTTTAGACGCTCCCAACCCAGATAGCACCAGGGGCATACGACATCGGCCACGAAGTCGATCTGCATCGGGGCGGAAGGGGCGGGCGGTGTGGTTTGGCTTGAAGCGGTCATGGACCCAAGGTGACTCAGGTTTCAGCCGGATGCAATGCCTTGGCCGCTGCCCGCTCTAGGGCGGAGGCGGCGCTTTCTCCGGGCTCCAACTGCGCCACGCCGATGTTGAACTCGGCGACGAAGGCGGGGCGGCCGGTGCCTGCGTCAAAGGCGGTGCAGGCAATGACCGCGGCGATCCGTTCAGCCGCCGCTCGGCCCTCATGCAGGGCCGTGGCGGGCAGGGCCAGAGCAAAGACCTCGGGCGCGATACGGGCCGCCGTGTCTTCGGTGCGAACCAGACGCCCGATCATGGAGCCGATCTGAGGCAGGGCCCGGTCCATCCAGCCCTCGGCGCGGGCCGCACGGACCTCGCCGCTATCGATGATCCGCAGGACACAGACCGACAGTGGGCGTTTGAACAGCACGGCACTTTGACTCAGGCGAAGAAGGTGAGCAGCAAAGAGCTCGCGGGTAAATAGCCCTGTGGCCTCATCCATGAGGCCTGAGGCGCGGCCCCGGTCTAAGGTCGCGCGAATGGCAGTCTGGCGACTATAGGCTCTGGCCAGTTCCAAGATCCGCCGGGCCGTGTCGCGCTCATTTACATCAGGGGTGACCAGGTCCGATACGCCCCGATTAAAGGCCTCTGTCGCTGTGACGCTATCGGCCGCGGCGCTGCAGAGCGTGATAGGGACGTGGAACAGGCGGGTATTGCGTCTCATGCCGCCCGCAATGGACAGGGCCTCGGTGGCATTGGTGCCGCCCCACATGACCACCGCATCGAAATTTTGCTCATGCAGATAGTCGAAGGCGGTATAGGCCGTGAAGGCCCCGACGACCTCCGCCCCCGCCTTTGCCAGCATATTGGATAGGGCGAGAAACTGCGGCGCGGGCTCACCGATGGCCAGAATGCGCAACGGTGCGTTCCGATCGAGCGGGCGCTCCAAGCCTTTGCCGCGCTCTGCGAAGCTTTTCTGGCGCAGGTCGATCTCTTCATCGGCAATGGCACTACGCACCAAGGCCTCAATATGCATGACCGCTTGAGCCGGATGCAGGGGCGGGGCGAGCACCAGATCAAAGGCGGGTGTTTCAAGAAGGGCGTCTGGGGTTCCAAGGGCTATGATGGCCAGTTGTCGCGGGGCAACGGCGGCCTTTAGGCGGCGCGCCATAGCTTCGGTCTGGCCGTCATGGTCTGAGGCGGAAAGGTCTAGGATCAAGGCGGCGATGGGAAGGTCGAGCAGCGCTTGGAGGGACTCAGCCTCACTGGCCGTAATCCGCGCCGCCCAGCCCAGCCGCTCCGTGCCTTCGGTCAAAGGACCAAGGAGGGGGCTATTTTCGGACATGATCAACAGACGAGGCTGAACCGCCACCCTATAACCTTTCGCCTTGACGCCACGACACCATTCCAGCACGCGCGTCCTAAGGCTACCTTTTAGGCGCAGAGTCGCTAACAGGACCCTAGCAAAGGCCTCATCTCGCGATAGGGTGACGATGATGGTGACGGAGAGGTTGGAAATGCAGACCAAGATGTTGGCCGGTCAGGTTGCGGTCGTCACAGGCGCCTCAAGTGGCTTGGGCGTTCGCTTTGCCAAGATCCTGTCGGAGGCTGGAGCTTCGGTTGCCTTGATGGCGCGACGGACGGATCGGCTTGAGGCTGTGGTTGCGGAGATCAAGGCCGCTGGCGGAAAGGCTGTGGCGATTCCCCTCGATGTGGCCAATGCCGCTGCGATCGGTCCCGCGCTGGATGAGGCGCAGGCCGCGCTCGGCCCCCTCTCGATCCTCATCAACAATGCCGGTGTTGCCGGGGAGGGCCGCGCGCTCGACATCTCGATTGAGGACTGGGACGCGACCTTTGCCGTCAATACGCGCGGCGTGTTCTTTGCCGCCAGAGAAGCCGCCGCCCGTATGATTGCCAGCGGCGTGGCCGAGGCGGGCAAGGCGCGGATCGTCAATATCGCCTCAATCGCCGGCATGAACGTCCTGCCGGGCGTTCCCGCCTACTGTGCGTCTAAGGCGGCTGTGATCAGCATTACCAAGAGCCTGTCGCGCGAATGGGCGCGCAAGCTGATTGCCGTTAACGCCCTGTGCCCCGGCTTTATCGAGACCGCGATCAATGAGGAATGGTTCAAGACCGAGGGTGGGAAGCGTCAGGTTCAAAGCTTCCCGCGCCGCCGCCTGATGCTCGATAGTGACCTGGATGCGGTGTTCATGGCCCTGTGCGGACCGGGTGCCAACGGTATGACGGGCTCGGTGATCACGGTCGATGATGGCCAGTATGTCTAGCCGCAAGGTGGCATGAGAAATTTACGTCGCGGAGCGACAGGCCTGCGATAAACCGTCTAAAGATTAGAAACGAATAGGGAGAAACATCATGGCTTCAGGGCCTTTGTCAGGATTGAAGATCGTTGAATTTGCCGGGATCGGCCCGGGGCCGTTCTGCGGCATGCTGCTGTCCGATCTGGGCGCGGATGTGGTGCGGATTGACCGTAAGGGCAGTGGCCGGGCCTCGCCCGCCGATGTGACCAGCCGTGGCCGCCGGTCGATTGCTTTGGACCTGAAGTCGCCGGAAGCTATCGAAGCCTGCCTGAAGCTGTTCGAGACCGCTGATGCTGTGTTCGAGGGCTTTCGTCCCGGCGTGATGGAACGGCTCGGCCTTGGTCCCGATGTCGCGCTTAAGCGCAATCCAAAGCTGGTCTTTGGGCGCATGACCGGGTGGGGCCAGTTTGGTCCCTATGCGCAAGCTGCCGGTCACGACATGAACTATATCGCCATCACGGGGGCGCTCCATGCTATCGGCACGAAGGACAAGCCCGTTCCGCCGCTCAATCTGGTCGGCGATTTCGGGGGCGGCGCGCTCTATCTGGCCTTTGGTCTGCTGGCCGGGGTCATCCATGCGCGGGCCTCGGGTCAGGGGCAGGTGATTGACTGCGCCATGAGCGATGGTGCCGCGTCTCTGATGTCGATGTTCTACGGCTTTAAGGGCGGTGGCGCTTGGCAAGATGAGCGCCGGACCAACCTGCTGGATGGGGGTGCCCACTTCTATGACACCTACCAGTGCAGCGACGGCAAGTGGGTCTCGATTGGCTCGATTGAACCTCAGTTCTACGCCCTGCTGATGGAAAAGACCGGTATTACCGATCCGGCCTTCGCCAATCAGATGAGCCGCAAGGACTGGCCTGAGCTTCAGGCCAAGCTGGCAGCCGTCATCGCCACCAAGACACAGAAGGAATGGTGCGATCTGATGGAGGCCACGGACGTCTGTTTCGCGCCTGTGCTGGATCTGGAAGAGGCCCCCAAGCACGCCCACAATGTCGCGCGTCAGACCTTTGTCGAGATTGCCGGTGTGGTTCAGCCTGCGCCAGCGCCGCGCTTCTCGGCCACGCCCGGCGCGATCCAAGGTCCGCCTCCGGCCATCGGGTCAAGCACCGAAACGGCTCTGGCCGATTGGGGCTTTGCCAGCGCCGAGATTGAAGCCTTGAAGGCGTCCGGCGCGGCCTGAACCTTGCGGCAAGGTCATTGTCTTTGGGCTGGGGATGGATCTATTCTCAGCCCAAGGCTGATCATCAAGCCAACCAAGGGAGTTCCGACATGACCCAGTCCCTACCGCTTTTGAAGGGTGTGCATCATTCCGCCTTTCGCTGCCGTGACGCCGAAGAGACCCGTGCCTTCTATCAGGACATATTGGGACTGCCGTTAAGGGCGGCTTTGGTCATCGAAGAGGAGCCGGGGACAGGTAAGCCCTTGCCCTATATGCACCTATTCTTTGAGATGGCGGATGGCAATTTCGTCGCCTTTTTCGACATGCCCGAAGGGGCCGACGAGAGCAAATTCAAGATCAAGAACGGCTTTGACCTTCATATTGCGATGGAGGCCTCCAGCCATGAGGAAATGATGGCCTATAAGGCCCGTCTGGACGCCGCCAAGGTCAAGTGTTTTGGGCCTCTCGACCATCATTTTGTGGAGTCGATTTACTTCTTTGATCCCAATGGTTTACCGCTGGAAATTACGTGCAAAACTCAAGATCATGACCGGATCATGATCGAGGAATCCGTCAATTCCCGCGAGGCGATTGCCGCGTGGAGTGCCCGCAAGGCGGCTGACAAGGCGACGGCTGCCTGAACGATAGGTTCAGGTACGGTTCAGCTTTAGGGGCCTAATCCTGACGACGGTCGCTGACCCAGCCCCATGTCCCTCGCGGGGGCAGTGACCCACAGGACCCCAAACCCAACCTTGGCCTCCTCCTGGCGGCGCGCCTTCACCGGCGCGCCGTTTTGGCTTTAGGGCTTCTGGATCAGAAAGTTCAGGGCCGCGCCGTCTGCCGGGGCCTCAAGGATCACGAGGCCAAGACTGTTGGCCAAGTGGGGCACGTCGATGCGGGCGAGGGGATCATCGGCCAAGAGCCGCAGCCTTTGACCCGCAACAGCCTGCTCGACCGCCTTGCGCAGCCGCAAGGTCGGGACGGGGCAACGATGGCCGCGCGCATCGACCAAGATCTCATCGGTGGGTTTGGGCATGGGGTGCCGCTAGCGCGCGACGCTGGCCATATGGCCCTGCTCGGGACGAGACTTGCCCTCTAGAACCTCGTAATAGATTGCCTCAACCGCTTCAGGGCCTCGGCCCTCGCTTACCTTTAGCCAACGGTCGATATCGGAGAGGAACGCGCTCCAAACCCCGCTGACCCGTTGATCCAGACCGCCAGGACCCCAGTCGGTGTGACGCTTCTTGATCTGGGCGGGTGCAAAAAATAGGGTGGGACGAGGGCCGGGCAGGCCCTTGGTGACCAATCGATCCTCCCAATGGGTGCCACCGACCGAGCAGGAATAGGTCAATTGCTCCGCAAAATGGTTGTGCACCGCCGCCAGTACCGACCCGCCGCCGGCCATATCAACAAAGACGGTAGGATCGCGGGGCAGGGTGGCGATGTCCTCATAGGCCACGACCCTGTCGTAGTAACCGGTGCTTTCCACAAAGGCGATATTGGCCCGTGAGGTCAGGCCGACTATCGCAATCCCGTCTCGCGCCGCCTGCTTGAGGGTAAAGGCCAGGCCCAGCGAGGTCTTGCTCGAGGCGCTGGACAGCACCACCTGCTGCGCCCCAAAGAAGCCATTGTCCGCCAAGAAATCATCGATCACGAAAGAGGTCATGAACAGGGGCCAGAGGATGGACTGGGCAGGCTCCGCAGAGGCGACGTGATTGGGATCGCTCGAGACCCGCACATAGTTATTGTAAACGGCCGCGAGGGCTGCCCGGTGTTCAGCCCGGTCGCTAAAGCCGCTCTTGCTGACCCGGTCGGCCTGAATGACGAGGTAGCTCGACATCGGAAAATAGCCATAGACCCGCTCGCCAACGCTCAGATCGGGATGGCGGCTCTCAACAATGTCGCCATAGCCCCAGACGGGAATGCGTCCAAAGCCCTCTGGCGCAGGAAAGAAGTTCCAATAGCCCATGGCCTCACCGAAGGCTGCATAGGTTATGTTGTTGGCGGTCAGGGCAAAGTGATCGACCTTGATCAGGATCTCGCCGTGGCTGAGCGCAGGCAGGGGCGTGGTCTGCCACTGGCCCTGACGCAGGTCCTTGCGCGACACCATGAAATCGAGGCTGGAAAGGGTCATATTTCGGATGCCTAGTCTGAAGGGTCAATGAATTGGCACGAACAGTGACGGAACCTGAAGGTTCTGGCAAGGGATGGACTCACCGATAGGGGAAGATCGGAGCGCGTTTGGCCATGAAGGCGGCGCGGCCCTCGGCAAAATCGGGGCCTTCGACGGCGTCGAGCTGCCAGGCGGTGGTCTCAGCTGTGTCTGCCACCGTACCCGACAGGATCATGCCGACTACTTGCTTGACCTTGCGCACCGTCCATTGTGAGGCGCAGGCGATCTGCTCGACCTTGCTGACCACGGCCGCTTCCAGCGCGTGGGGGGCGTGAAGATCGTTGATCAAGCCGATGCGCAGCGCCGTCTCCGCCCCGACAATCTCGCCCGTATAGAGGATGTTTTTGGCCGCTGACGGGCCCACCGCGTCGACCAAACGCTTGGTGTCCGCAAGGCTGTAGACGATGCCGAGCCGCGCCGGGGTAATGCCGAACCGTGCATTGGTCGCGGCAATACGCAGGTCGCAGGCCAAAGCCAGAGCCATCCCGCCGCCGACACAGACGCCGCTGATCATGGCGATGGTCGGCTTGGATAGGGTGGCGAGCGCCTCAACCCCAGCGGCGACATTGGTCCGATAGGCGGTTGCCGCCTCGCGGGTGCCATAGACGATCTCAAACTCGCTAATATCGGCCCCGGCGGCGAAATGGTCGCCTGCGCCGCGCACGACCAGAACCTTGACCTCTTGGGCCGCCTCGATCACCGCGCAGACCTCTGGGAGGGCCATCCACATGGCCTTGGTCATGGCATTGCGCTTGGCCGGCTGGTTCAGGGTCAGGACGGCATAGTCCCCGACCAGATCGAGCTCTAGGGCATGGTCGGCAAAGGATGAGGTCATGGCTCGGGTCTCAGAACGATTAGGGATCGGATGGATGTAATGGGCTCGACCTAGCATTACCAATATTTCATGCAGAACCCTGCATCCGAATGACCCCGCTCATGTCTCTATCCATCAGAAGGCCACGTTGGGTGGCATGCTAAGATTGTAACGTTAGGAGATCACTATGGATGACATTCTCGTTCCCTTGTCCTTTTTTGCGTTTCTTGCCGCGATCATCCTTGTGCCCGGCTATTTGAAATCAAAGGATCGCGCGCGGATGCATGAGACCCTGCGCATCGCCTATGAAAAGGGACAGCCCGTTCCGCCAGAGTTGATCCAAGCCATTCAGAGTGGCGACCCGGTCAGTAAGGATGTCAATCGTTCAGACAAGGACCTGCGCGCTGCTGTTGTGCTGATTGGCTTGAGTGTCGGCTTGGTCGGAATGAGTTTTGCGCTGGGTCAACTTGAAGGTGGCGAGGCGCGCTATGGCCTGCTTGCCGCCGCCGCCATTCCCGGGCCCATCGGATTAGGTTTCTTGATCCTTTGGTACTTCAATCGCGACAAGACCAAAGTCTAGGCGAGGCGGCTGGGATCAGACCCTCATGACCACGATCAGCGCGCGATCGCCTCACCAAAGGCTTGAAGGGCGTCACGACACCGATTTGGCGGTTCTGGCCGCTGCTGGTGGGCGTGAGGCCTTTGGCGAACTGATCCGTCGCCACGGATCAGCAGTGCGGGGGCTGCTGCGTCGTATGGGGGCCGCGCCGGACCTTGCCGATGACGTTGCACAAGATGCTTTCCTCTTGGCCTTCGAACAGATCGCCGATTTTCGCGGAGAGGGAGCCTTTGCCGGTTGGCTGAAGCGGATCGCCATTCGCCTCTATATCCGCCGTTGGAAGCGCGATCGCCGTCTGGATCTCATGGCGCAAACGCCAGAGCCGGAGGCGGCGGATGCCAACCCGGGCGACGGTGCCGCGGCCGGGCGGATGGATCTGGATGCCGCGCTCTGCCATCTTAGCCCCGCTGAACGGGCCTGCGTCAGCCTCTGTTATGGCGGTGGTCTTTCCCATGCTGAAGCGGCGGAGGCCTTGAATGTGCCACTTGGAACAGTCAAATCTCATATCAAACGCGGTCTGGAGCGGCTAAAGGATCGGATGGCCCCCCAAGGTGGCCTCTCGGTCCCGACATCGTCCGGTCAGATGCCAACCTTAGGACGTCAAACCCATGTCTGAGTGCACGCAAGAGGTTCGGGATTTTGACGCCCTGCTGGTGCGGCTGTTTGACGAGCCCCCAGCCTTTGCCGATTCAGAGGCCTTCGTGGCGTCGGTCATCCAGCGGTTGGATCGGCGTTGGCAGGTCCGCAGTCTCGTGATCGGTGTGACCGGCCTGCTTGGCGGCTTCGTTGCGGTGAGCCAAATCATGGCCAACAATCTGGTCGGGAAGGTCGAGGTCCTATCTGTGGGAGCCAAGCCCCATCTGTTGAGCCAGTTGATCCAGTCGGTTGAGACACATCTGGTCTTGCCCTCCTTGCCATTTGGTGGTGAAGGCCTGTGGATGTCCGCTGGGTTGGCGGGTCTTGCCCTGGTCTTTGCTCTGACCCGGGCTATTGAGGAGTATTGAGCCCTGTCTTCTCACCAAGAGGCTGCTGTTCGCCGGATCTCAGCCCCGGAAATTACCGCTCGAAAGGGCGGTGAGCCCATCGTTTGTTTGACGGCCTACACCGCCCCGATGGCCGCTCTCTTGGACGAGCATTGCGACCTGCTCCTGGTCGGGGACTCGCTGGGCATGGTGGTCCATGGCCTGCCCAATACAGTGGGTGTTACCCTAGAGATGATGATCCTGCATGGTCAGGCGGTTATGCGCACGGCCAAGCGGTCGCTGGTGGTCATCGACATGCCCTTCGGCAGCTATGAGGGCTCGGCCGAGAAGGCCTATGACAATGCCGCCCGTATCATGAAGGAAACCGGTGCTCAAGCCATCAAGGTCGAGAGCGGCGAGACCGTGCCCGAGACCATCGCCTATATGGTCCGCCGGGGTATTCCGGTGATGGGCCATGTGGGCTTAAGGCCGCAAGCGGTTCTGGTCGATGGCGGCTTTCGCGCCAAGGGCCGGACCGAGGATGAGGCCGCGCGTGTGATTGCCGAGGCCAAGGCGACCGCGGATGCCGGGGCCTTTTGTCTGGTCATCGAGGGGGTGGCAGAGGCTTTGGCGCGCCAAATTACCGAGGCGGTTGCCGTACCGACCATCGGGATCGGTGCGTCGAGCGGCTGTGACGGACAGATTCTGGTCACCGATGACATGCTGGGCCTGTTCGACTGGACCCCAAAATTTGTCCGCCGCTATGCTGATCTACGCGGAGAAATCAGCGAAGCGGTGCGTCTCTATGCCGAAGATGTCCGTGCGAGGCGTTTTCCGGCCTCATCAGAGACATATTTTTCAAAGACATAGTCCGAAGTCGTCTGGCCCTCATTGCGGGCGGACGCCACAGACGATAGGTTCCGGCCTCATTGTCCTCAGACGAGTGCGGAGCCAAAAGCCGTGACCGACGTTTTTGAAGAGGTCGAAGAGCAGCTTCGCTCCGACCAATATATGGCACTGGCGCGCCGCTACCTGCCTTGGGGGATCGGCATCATCGTGGCCGGTATCCTGATTGCTGCGGCAGTCTGGGGCTATGGTGACTATCAGACCCGTCAAGCCGGTAAGGCCGCCGAGGCCTATGCCGAGGCGCTAGAGTTGGTGACCAAGGGCGACAAGGCCGGTGCCTACGCCCAGTTCGATACGGTCGTGAAGGTCGGCTCTAAGGGTTACAAGGCCCTAGCCCTTATGCAGCAAGGTGGTCTTCGCCTGGAGGACCGCAAGACGGACGAGGCGATCAAGCTGTTCGACGCGGCCGCAGAGATCGCGCCAACCCCCGTGATTGGTGATGCCGCTCGCCTCAAATCCGCCTTCGCCTTGATGGATACAGCCCCTTATGCCGATTTGGAAAAGAGGTTGAAGCCATTGACTGAGACAAAGCGACCCTACCGTGCCACCGCCCTAGAGGCCCTCGCCATTGCCAAACTTGCGGCCGGCAAGGCTGATGAGGCGCGGAGTGATTTCGGCGTGATCAACCTTTTGCCTGATGCCCCCGCGGGGATGCGTGAGCGCGCGACGGCGGCGATCAGCCTGATTGATTCGGGCACCTCTAAATCCCTTAAGGACATTGCCAAGGCCGCAATGGCTCTTCCTGAGCCAACCACACTGCCTCCGGGCGCAGCCATTCCTGGTCTTTCCGGCGCAAATCCACAAGCTGGAGCGGCCCAATGACTATGAAGCGTAACCTCACGGTTCTCGCCCTCATTATGGCGACCAGCGCTGGCCTGTCCGGCTGCGCGACGGTTGAAAATCTTAATCCCTTCAAGGGTAAGGCCAGTAGCAACAAGGTTCAGGCCTCAGCGGGCGAGCGTATCTCGATCATCGCTTTTGACGAGCAACTGCAGATTTCTGACGCCCTCAAGGGGGTGGACTTCTATTTGCCTGATGCAGTTACGCGGACCGATTGGCCCTTGCCCGGTGGGACGCCAGAGCAATCGGTTGAACATCTGGCCGCGGGTGCCAATCTCGACATCATTTGGAAGCGTGGCATAGGTAAGGGTTCGGACCGTCGGGTCCACCTGACCGCACCGCCCGTATCGGCCGAGGGTGTAATCTTCACGATGGACGCTGAAGCCGGCGTCTCGGCCCACAGCGTCAATGGCGGGGCAGAGGTCTGGCGCACTAACCTTGCGCTTCGTGACCGTCGTGACCGCGAGGCTTTCGGCGGGGGCGTCGCCTATGCCGATGGCAAACTCTTTGTCACCTCCGGCTATCGCTTTGTCGCGGCCTTGGACGCTAAGACCGGCGCGCTGCTCTGGAAAACGTCGGTTGAAGCGCCGATCCATGCCGCTCCGACCGTTTCGGGTGGTCGTCTGTTCGTGGTCTCCACCGACAATGAACTCCTTACGCTAGATACTGCGACAGGGGCCTTGGGCTGGAACTATCAGGCCTTGGTTGAACCCGCCCGCATCCTTGAAGCCACCAGCGCTGCCATTTCCGGCGACACGGTGATCGCTGGCTTTGCCTCTGGTGAACTGATCGCCCTTCGTACCGGCAACGGTAACGACATCTGGTCTGAGGTCCTGTCACGGGCCAGCCGTACCAATGCCCTGTCGGAAATTCGCGATATTCCCGGCCGCCCCGTGATCTATAAGGGCGATGTCTTTGCGATCAGCCATTCGGGCGTCTTTGCGGCGACCGACCTTCGCACTGGCACCGCCCGGTGGTCCTTGCCCGTCTCGGGGATCAGTACCCCCTTGCCCGTCGGTGACGTGGTCTATGTGGTCTCAAAGCCCGGTGAAGTGATCTGCGTGTCGCGTGAAACCGGTCAGGTCTACTGGATCGTGGACCTGAACAAGGATCGCAAGAAAAAGCAGCGCGCGGCCTGGTCGGGTCCTGTTCTGGCGTCCAACCGACTGATCGTCGTTTCAAGCACCGGTGAGCTTGTGGCTCTCAATCCCAAGACGGGTGGGCTTGAAAAGACGGTCAAGTTGGGCACGCCAGCCCTGTTGTCGCCCATCGCTGTCAATGACACGCTCTATCTGGTCGGAGACAAGGGCGTACTTCTCGCCATTCGGTGATAGACTGTTTGATTGGGGCGGCGATTTGGCCGCCTGTTTACCCCTTTAGGAGACCGCGCGTTCATGGCGCTTAAAGTCGCGATCGTCGGTCGCCCAAACGTGGGCAAGTCCACGCTGTTCAATCGTCTGGCCGGAAAAAAGCTTGCCATCGTCGATGACCAGCCGGGGGTGACCCGCGACCGCCGTTTCGCCAAGGGCCGGATCGGTGACCTTGAACTGATCTTGATTGATACGGCTGGATTTGAAGATTTGACCGACGAAAGTCTGGAATCGCGCATGCGACGCCAGACTGAATTGGCGATCGAAGAATGTGACGTCGCCCTGTTCGTTATGGATGCCAGGGAGGGTGCAACCCCTCTGGACGGCGTCTTTGCTGAGATCCTGCGCCGGACCAGCAAGGCCGTGATCCTCGCCGCCAATAAGGCCGAGGGCCGGGCAGGCGAGGCTGGTGCGCTCGAAGCGTTCCAACTGGGCCTTGGCGAGCCGATCTCGATCTCTGCCGAACATGGCGAAGGCATGGCTGATCTCTATGCCGCCTTCCGCGTCGTTTCCGATCAACTGATCGAAGAGGATGACGAGGATGAGGACAGCGAAAAGCCAATCCGCATTGCCATTGTCGGTCGTCCCAATGCGGGCAAGTCGACCCTCGTCAATCGCCTGATCGGTGAAGAGCGCCTGCTGACGGGACCCGAAGCCGGGATCACCCGCGATGCCATCCCGGTCGACTGGACCTTTGAGGGACAACAGATCCGTCTGGTCGATACGGCGGGTCTGCGCCGCAAGGCGCGTGTCCACGAAAAGCTCGAAAAGCTGTCTACGGGCGATACCATCCGGGCCATCACCTTTGCCGAGGTGGTCATACTGGTCATGGACGCCACCCACCCGTTTGAGATCCAAGACCTACAGATCGCCGATCTGATCGAGCGCGAGGGACGGGGCCTTGTCTTTGCGCTCGCCAAGTGGGACCTTGTCGAGGACCAGCAGGCGCAGTTGGCGGCCTTTAAGGACCATGCCGAGCGTATGTTGCCACAGGTTCGCGGCACGCCTGTGATCGCCCTGTCGGGTGAGACGGGTAAGGGCGTTGATCGCCTGATGCCCGCCGTGACCAAGGTCTATAAGGACTGGTCGACCAAGATTAAGACCCGCGACCTCAATGACTGGCTGCAGATGGCCATGCAACGTCACTCGCCGCCTTCGGTCGGTGGGCGGCGGATCAAGCCGAAATATATGGCCCAGATCAAGGCGAGGCCTCCGACGTTCGTGCTCTTTTCGTCACGTGCGGCCGAAATGCCCGAAAGCTATCGGCGCTATCTGGTCAACAGCCTGCGTGAAAGCTTCGACATCCCCGGCGTGCCCTTGCGGATCACCATCAAGTCCGGTGCCAATCCCTATGCCGATGGGGATGGCAAACCAACATCTCGCGCGGGCTATAAGCCAAGCCGTGAGCGCGCGGCCAAGGCCGCTGCGTCGGTTGAGAAGGTCAAGGCGGCAGCGCAAGCCAAGGCCGCGCCCCCGCCTGTGTTAGATCTTGAGGCCGTTGAGGTTTCTGTTGCCGCAAAGGCGAAGGCTAAACCCAAGGGCACGGGGGGCGGTGTGAAGTCACCCCGCGCCAAGGCTCGTGCACTGGCCAAGACCGCTTCTATCATCCGCTCACGCCCCGGCGGTGCGCGCACCGGTCCCAAGCCGCCCAAGACCCGCTCGGTCGCTCCCAAGAAGCCCACCAAGCCCGTAGGGCCAAAGAAGCGCTAGGTCTTGTCGGCTAGGCTGCCCAGGCGCGGCATCAGGTTGATGTCCGCCGTCTCGACCGCCATGGCGCGGATGGCGGGCAGGATCTCTTCGACGCGCGTGACTGAGCGATAGGCATCGGCGAAGGACCTCGGCGTCAACCGCTCATCCATCGTATGGGCGATCATGTGGAAGAAGGGCTGCCAATAGCCCTCCTGATCGAAAAAGATGATCGGCTTGCGATGCAGGTCTAGCCGTCTCCACGACAGAAGCTCGACCACCTCTTCCAAGGTGCCAATCCCACCGGGAAGAACGACAAAGGCGTCGGACTGTTCGAACATGATCATCTTGCGTTCGTGCATCGAGGTCACGACCACGGTCTCAACCTCGTCATAGAGGATTTCGCGGCTACGCAAAAAGTCGGGCATGATCCCCAAGACCTTGCCGCCGTGATTGTGGGCAGACTTGGCTGTCGCGCCCATCAGACCAACCCCGCCGCCGCCATAGACCAGACGTAGGCCCTCTTGGGCCAAGATCGCGCCAAACTGAGCTGCTGCCGCCAGAAAATCGGGATTGGCGGCGTTGGACGAACCGCAATAGACACAGACGGATGAAATGGATGAGGGGCTATCAGCAGCCAGCATATGATCAGGTCTCCCAGAGAGCCGAGCGACGGGCGTGCACCCTGCGCGGCTATGATCTATTTATGTCCGGGTTTCGTGCGGACATTGCAAGGCGTCCTTTATGAAGAGTTGCGCTCAGCATCTGACCTTTGCTGTTGGTCGAGGCCTCGACGCACGCCGGTGGTTGATGGTCCTCGCCATATCGACGGTTGCCGGTCTCATCTCAGCCTGCGCGCCCAAGGCCGATGAGCCAATTCTCCCGGCAGATGGGCAAAGCGCTCAGGTAGGCTATTTGCAAGCCCCGCGTTTGACCTCGACGAGCCTATCGGATCGCGCCTTTACGGTGAGGGGGACAGCGGACAAGGGCGCGCGTATTCGTCTGTCTAGCCCTGAAGGGCGGGCCTTTGGAACCACGGCAGACGATAGGGGTGTGTGGCAGATCGACGTGCCCCGTAATGCCTCTAGGGACCAGCAGGCCATGGTGTTTGGCCTTTCGGAGGATCTAGAAGGCCGTATCATTCAGGCTGAATTCTATGTGGCGCTGTTGCCTGACCCTCAGGTTCCGGTGGTCCTGCTTAGAGCGGGTACAGGTGCCCAGACATTGGCCAATGGCACAGTTTTCGCTATTACAACCGCTGACTTTGATGGGGCGGGGGGCTTGACGGTTTCGGGTTTTGCACCGGCCGGAAAGCCGATCAAGGCCAGCCTCGATGGGGCTGGTGCCATAGAAACGATGGTCGGTTCGGACGGGCGCTTTAGCCTAAGCCTAACCCGTTTAACACCGACAGTTACAGGTCAAATCGAGGTCCGATCTGGCGTTGATCAGCGGAGCCTCAATCTAGATGTTTCCGCCCATAGACTGCCGCCCGGAACCCTTGCCGATATGACGCGCTTAGCAGATGGATGGCGGATTGATTGGACGACCCCCAGTGGCGGCGTACAGACCACCTATATTCAAAGCCAAGCGGTTGGCTTGAAACCATGATCGGTTCCCTATGAGTTTGCGTATGTCTGCCCCATCTCGCCGCGATGCTGCCCCTGGTGCCATCGCTGAACGACGCGTGGAGGTGCCTTTGCTGGGCGTCCTGAACGATCTTTGGACGCTTGTGCTGCGGTCAAAGGCCGATCATCTGAAGACCCGCCTGAGCGTGGCCCTGATCTTGACCATCGGCGGTAAGGCCGTTGGTGTTCTGGCCCCCCTGCTGCTGGGTAAGGCGGTCAATCAGTTGGCTGAAGGGCAGAGCGCGGCGGTTGGTGCGCTCTATGGCTTTGTCGGCCTTGCGGTGGGCTGGGCGATCATTCGGTTTCTGTCAGCCGCGGCCCCTCAGGCACGCGATGCGATCTTCACCCCGGTCGCGCAGGCCGCGCAGCAGCGTGCGGCCACCGAGACCTTTGCCCACGCCCTGTCCCTGTCGATTGATTTTCACCAGACCAAGCGAACAGGCTCTCTGTCACGTGTGATCGATCGTGGTGCGCGGTCTATTGATTTCCTGCTGCGGACCCTTGTGTTCAATCTGGCCCCAACGGCTTTGGAGCTGGTGATGGCCGCGGCGGTCTTGGCCAAGGCCTATGATTGGCGCTTTGCGCTCACGGCGGTGGTGACGGTTGGGATCTACGGTGTCTTGACCTTCAGCATCTCCGATTGGCGCATCGGCCATCGCCGCGCCTTGAATGAGGCCGATTCCGAGGCGGCTGGCCGCGCCGTCGATGCCCTGATGAACTATGAGACGGTCAAGACCTTTGGGGCCGAGGCACGGGCCGCCGCCACCTATGACCGCGCCTTGGCGGGCTATTCTCAGGCCTCAATCAAGGCCAACACCTCGCTGGCAGTGCTTAATGGAGTGCAGGCCTTGGTCATGAACCTTGGCCTCGGTGTTATGGCGGTACTGGCAGGCCATGAGGCCATGGCCGGGCGGATGGGTCCAGGCGATGTCACGGCAGCTATTCTGATCCTGATCGCGCTCTATCAGCCTCTGAACATTCTCGGCTTTGCCTATCGTGAGATCCGGCAGTCCTTCATTGATATGGAGGCCATGCTGGAACTGACCCGGCTCAAGCCCGATGTTGCCGATGCCCCTGACGCCGTTGATCTACCGACCACGGTGGACCGGCGAGGCGGACGGGTCCAGTTCGACACTGTGTCTTATCGCCATGATGCTCGCTCAGAGGGTCTGGCCGATGTGTCGTTTGAAGTCGCGCCTGGAACCACAACGGCGCTGGTTGGCCCGTCGGGTGCGGGCAAGACCACCTTGGTGCGTCTGGCCTTAAGGCTGATTGACCCTCAGGTCGGTGAGGTTCGCTTGGACGGTCTTGATCTCCGCAAGGTCAAGCATACGTCGCTGCGCGGTGCCGTCGCCCTCGTGCCGCAAGACGTGGCCCTGTTCAATGATAGCGTCCGCAGCAACATCGCCTTTTCGAGGCCCGATGCCGATGATGCGGCGGTCTGGGCGGCGGCAGAGGCCGCTGAGCTGGGCGACTTCATCCGAGGCCTCCCCGAAGGGATGGCCACGCGAGTGGGTGAGCGCGGCTTGAAGCTGTCCGGCGGTGAACGTCAACGGGTTGGCATAGCCCGTGCCCTGATGGCGGACCCTCGCGTTTTGATCCTCGATGAGGCGACCAGCGCGCTCGACAGCCGCACCGAAGAGGCGATCCAAGCCACCTTGCGCCGGGCTCGCCAAGGCCGGACCACCCTCGTTGTGGCTCACCGGCTCTCGACCATCGCCGATGCGGACGAAATCATCGTCTTAAAGGCTGGCCGGGTGGCTGAGCGCGGCAATCATGAGGCCCTGATTGCCGCCAATGGCGAATATGCCCAACTCTGGCGCAAGCAGACGCGTGATCAGGGTGAGGATGCCGGGTAGGGGCGGTTTCTATAACAAGACAAGAAGGCCCTCACCCAACCCTCTCCCACAGGGAGAGGGATAAGTATCGATGAGCCCTCGCCCCCTTGGGGGAGAGGGTTGGGTGAGGGGGTACATCCACTCTCCCATCCCGCGTCATTGCGAGACGCAATGCGGCGAAGCAACCCAGGGGAACATCCGCTTAGGTTCGTGTCAGTCTACTGGGTTGCTTCGCTGCGCTCGCAATGACGCTCAAGGAAGCAAAACCCCAAGGTGACGCTAGGATAGGCTTGTTTTCGTTAGCGTAACGCACAACAGTCATCTCAAGACAAACACGGTCCGAGCCTAGGGTTCAGGGCCTGCCTTTGAGGAAACAAGATGAACGCGCCGGTCAAATATCCCAACCTGTTCGCGCCGCTAGATCTGGGCTTTACCCAGTTGAAGAACCGCGTGTTGATGGGCTCGATGCATACGGGCTTAGAGGACATTCCCGGCGGCATGGCGCGGCAGGCAGCCTATTTTGCAGAGCGCGCACGCGGCGGGGTCGGGATGATCATCACCGGCGGCATTGGCCCCAACCGGGAGGCCGGCTCTGGAAAGCTGTCGACGCCAGAGGAGGCGCAGGAGCATCGTCAGGTGACCGACGCGGTTCACGCTGCCGATCCCGATGTGAAGATCTGCCTACAAATTCTCCATGCAGGGTCCTTGGCGAGGAGCGGGGAGAGCGTTGCTCCTTCGGCCATTCGGGCCCGCATCGCCGCCCACGTGCCCAATGAGTTGGACGAGGAAGGCATTGAAAAGCAGCTCAATGATTTCGCCAACTGCGCCGCCTTGGCCAAAGAGGCGGGCTATGACGGGGTCGAGATCATCGGCTCTGCGGGCTATCTCTTGTCCACCTTCTTGGTCGAGCGGACCAATCAACGGACCGACCAGTGGGGTGGGCCGTTCGAGAACCGGATGCGCTTCCCCGTTGAGGTGGTGCGGCGGGTGCGTGAGGCCGTGGGACCTGATTTCATTGTCATTTTCCGCATTGCGGCCATGGACATGCTCGAAGGCGGCATGGCTTGGGATGAGGTTGTGACGCTGGCCAAGGCCATTGAGGCGGTTGGCGCGACGATCATCTCGACCCACTTCTGCTGGCACGAGGCTCAGGTGCCGACCATCGCCACCATGGTGCCCCGCGCGGCCTTCGCCCAGGTTACCGGACGGCTTCGCAAGGAGCTAAAGGTACCCTTGATCACCAGCAACCGGATCAATATGCCCGATGTGGCCGAGGCGGTTCTGGCACGCGGTGATGCGGACCTGATCTCGATGGCCCGGCCCATGCTGGCGGATCCCGAACTGGTTCTGAAGGCCAAGGAAGGCCGTGAGGACGAGATCAATACCTGCATCGCCTGCAATCAGGCCTGTCTGGACCATACCTTTACCGGTCGCCTGACCAGTTGCCTCGTCAATCCGCGCGCCTGCCACGAGACCGAATTGAACTATCTGCTCACCACGGCGCCCAAGCGATTGGCCGTGGTTGGGGCAGGGCCTGCGGGCTTGGCCTATGCCACCATTGCCGCTGAGCGAGGTCATTCGGTCACCCTCTATGACAGTGCCGCTGAAATTGGCGGTCAGTTCAATCTGGCCCGCCGTATTCCAGGCAAGGAAGAGTTCAACGAGACCTTGCGCTACTACGGCCGCCGTATTGAGCTTCTTGGCATCGACCTTCGCCTCAACACCCGCGTCGATGCGGCGACCTTGAAGGCCGAGGGCTTTGATGAGGTGATTGTTGCCACCGGTATCGAGCCCCGCAAGCCGCAGCTTGAGGGCATCGATCATCCCAAGGTGGTGAGCTATATCGACGTGATTATGGGCCGCGCCAAGGTCGGCCAAAAGGTTGCGATCATGGGCGCAGGCGGCATCGGCTTTGATGTGGCCGAACTGATCACCCACGCCGGGGTCTCGGCCTCGATGGATATTGATGTCTTTGCCAAGGAGTGGGGCATCGACTTCGTCAACCATCCGCGCGGCGGTGTCACGGGCGTCAAGCCGGTCGTGGCGACCTCGGGCCGTGAAGTGACCCTGATGCAGCGCAAGAGCGACTCGGTCGGCAAGAGTTTGGGCAAGACGACGGGCTGGACCCACCGTCTGACCCTGCAACGGCGCGGCGTGAAGATGCTCAATGGTGTCGACTATCAGCGCATTGATGATGATGGGCTGCATATGGTGGTGGGTGGCCAGCCGACGGTGATGGATGTGGACACGGTCATTGTCTGCGCCGGTCAGCTGCCGCTGCGGACGCTTTATGATCAGTTGGAAGCTGCGGGGGTTAAGGCGGCGTTGGTTGGCGGGGCCTTTGAGGCGTCGGAGCTGGACGCCAAGGCTGCGATCCAACAGGCCTCGGTTATGGCCGCTGCCGTCTAGCGACACTGGACAGGGCACCTTGCCTGCGTCAAAGCCATAGCAATCACCAGACCCAACAAGGGAACTTAACCATGACGGACGGATTTCGCGCCATTGTTCTGCAAGAGGCCGGCAAGCCGGAACTGACCCGGATGACCGATGCTGACCTTATGGCCGGAGACGTCACTGTGGCGGTCGACTATTCGACCATCAACTTCAAGGACGGCTTGGCCCTGACCGGCAAGCTGCCTTCGGCCCGGAAGTTCCCCCTGATCCCCGGTATCGACTTTGCGGGCAAGGTGGTTGAGTCCTCTCATCCCGGCTTTGCGGTCGGCGATCGGGTGGTTCAGAACGGATTTGGCGTCGGCGAGAGCCATCATGGCGGCTATGCTGAGCGCGCGCGGGTCAAGGGCGATTGGTTGGTCAAGCTGCCGGATAGCATCTCTAATGCCCGGGCCATGGCTATCGGCACGGCGGGCTATACGGCGGCGCTTTGCGTCGTGGCGCTGGAAAAGGCGGGCATCACGAAGGATCAGGGCGATATTCTGGTTACCGGTGCTGCGGGCGGGGTCGGCAGTGTGGCCATCGCGCTTCTGTCTGGCCTAGGCTTTCGCGTCGTGGCCTCTTCGCGGCGCGCGGACAGCGAGGCCGACTATCTGATGGGCCTCGGTGCCGCCGAGGTCATCGATGCCGCGGCCCTCTCGGCTGCGGGCGGGCCCTTGGGCAAGGAGCGCTGGGCGGGAGCGGTGGATTCCGTCGGCAGTCACACCCTGGCCAATGTCCTAGCCGCGACTAAATATGATGGCGCGGTGGCCGCCTGTGGTCTGGCGCAAGGGGCAGACCTGCCCTTGACCGTCATGCCCTTCATCCTGCGCGATGTCTCCTTGCTCGGCGTGGACTCGGTCATGGCCCCGCAATCAAAGCGCATCCATGCTTGGGCCCGTCTGGCCAGCGATCTGGACCTTGCCAAGCTCGACGCCATGACAAGTCACGTGGCTCTGGACGAGGTGATTGGCCTTGGCAGCACCATCCTCGCGGGCGGTGTGCGGGGCCGGGTTGTGGTCGATCTGATCTAAGACTGAGGACTTCAAGATGACGCCGGGATTGATGCAACAGACGCCGCTGCTGATCACCCAGATCATGCAGTTCGCCGCCCGTGCCCATGGCGCGCGGCCCATCGTGTCCCGGCTCATCGACGAGCCGCTCTGGCGCTATGACTATGCAGGCCTTGCCAGTCGCTCGGCGCAGGTCGCTAAGGCCCTGATGGGGCTTGGCGTTCAGGCGGGCGACCGGGTCACGACCTTGGCGTGGAACACCCACCGGCATCTAGAACTGTTCTATGGCGTGCCGGGGCTTGGGGCTGTGCTCCACACCGCCAATCCGCGCCTGTTTGACGAACAGATCATCTATACGATCGAGCATGCCCAAAGCGTTGTGCTGCTGTTTGACAGCAATTTCGCCGATCTGGTCGCGCGCATTGCCCCGCAACTGACCACGGTCAAGACCTTCATCCAGATGTCCGATGAGGAACGGCATCAGCCCGGCGCGGTCGGTGCCCTATGCTATGAGATCCTGCTGGCGGCCCAGAGCCCGGCCATCACTTGGCCAAGTTTTGACGAAAATGCGGGCGCTTTTCTTTGCTATACGTCGGGCACCACGGGCGATCCCAAGGGCGTGCTCTATAGTCACCGGGCCGTGGTGCTCCATGCCATGGCAGCGGGGCTGGCCAGCGCCTTTGGCTTTACCGCCTTTGATGTGGTCATGCCCTGTAGCTCGCTCTATCACGCCACCGCCTGGGGCCTGCCCTTTGTGGCCCCGATCTGCGGGTCAAAGCTGGTCCTGCCGGGAGACCGGATGGACGGCGACAATCTGCACGATTTGATTGAGACCGAGGGCGTCACCTTCACCGGCGGCGTGCCGACCATCTGGACCAACTATCTGGCCTGGCTCGACAAGGCCGGTAAGACACCCGGCACCTTGAAGCGCGTTGTCATCGGCGGGTCCGCCGTGCCGCTCGCTATGGCCCAGCGCTTCCACGAGGCTTACGGCGTCGAGGTCCTCCAGATCTGGGGTATGACCGAGACCTGCCCCTTGGGTGTGGTCGCCACACCGACGCCTGCTCTGGCCGAGATGGGCGATGAGGCCATGCGCCAAGCCATCTGGACCCGGCAGGGGCGCCTCCAGTTCGGCATTGAGCTGAAGATTGTCACTGAGGACGGGGAGGAGGCCCCGATGGACGGTGAAACCTCCGGTGCCCTGATGGTGCGCGGCCCTTGGACCCTGCAGCGCTATTTCCGGCAAGAGGCCGATATTACCGACACAGAGGGCTGGTTCGACACAGGCGACATCGCCACGCTGGACGCCTATGGCTTCATGCGCATCACCGACCGCAAGAAGGACGTCATCAAGTCGGGCGGCGAGTGGATCAGCTCGATTGACCTAGAAAATGTCGCCGTCGCCTGTCCGGGGGTGAAGGTCGCTGCCGTGATCGGTGTGCCCCATCCCAAATGGGAAGAGCGCCCCTTGCTGATCGTCGAAACCCACGAGGGCGAGACCGTCACCAAAGACCAGATGATCGCTTTCCTGACTGAGCGCGTGGTCAAGTGGTGGCTGCCCGACGACGTCCTCTTTGCGCCGGTGCCTCTGACCGCCACCGGCAAGATCGACAAGAAGACCCTGCGCCTGACCTGGAGCGGGCACCTGTCGGCCTGAGGCTTGACTTGGACCATTGATTGGACCATTTGTGTCGTCGATCTAAGGAGGCTGTCATGGAAATTTCGGTTTCGGAAGCCAAGGGGCAATTGACCGACTTGGTGCGGCGCGCTCAAGGCGGCGATGACATTGTTCTTACCCGCCATGGCCAACCGACGGTTCGTCTGGTGCCCATCGTCGCCCAACAGTCCAGCAGCGACCGTCGTAAGCTTTTGGAGGCCGTCCGTCGCTCAGGCGCCGCCAAGGCTAACCAAGGCCCGTGCGCGGCTAGAAGCCAAGACTTTCTCTATGACGAGGACGGGCTACCCTTGTGACGGCCTCGGCAATCGTAGTGGATACGTCGGCCCTGATGGCCGTTGTGTTAAACGAGCCAGATGCCGAACGCTGTATCGAGGCGCTCGCTTCGGCTGATGATCTCTTCATATCTGCGGGGACAGTCGCTGAGGTCCTAATTGTCGGCAGTCGTCGAAATGTTGATCAAGAAATCAAGCGCTTGATCAGTGGCCTAGGCTTCAAAACGATAGCCGTTTCTGAAGGTGATGCGCATAGGATTGGTCAAGCCCATCAGCGGTGGGGCAAGGGTGCACACGCCGCCGGACTGAACTTTGGTGACTGTTTTGCCTATGTCATCGCGCAAGCTCTTGGCTATCCATTGCTCTATGTCGGTAATGATTTCGCACGAACGGATATTGAGTCCGTTCTCTAAACTCTAGGCAATAATTCTTGCCACGGCTGAACCAATGACCGCTTCGGCTTCGCTGGGGCTGAGATTTTGGTCTTGGCGCAGGCGGTTCCAGCTATCGAAGCTGAGCAAGAGGTCGAGGGCTTCGACCTTGACCTTGTCGGCAATGATCTCGGGCGAGAGCGCGTCGACCAAGATTTTCCGTAAGGCTGCCGACATCCTCTTTTGTTCGCTGCCGAGAAAGCTGGATCGGTGCGCAAGGGTGGTGGAGGCGCGCCTAAAAGGGGCGATACGTTCAAACAGTCCGGCGCGGCGACTGATAAGGTCCGCCAAGCGTTCTGCAACCGTTTCGCCAATATGGGGCCGGTAGAAGGTCTTGACGATCTCCACTTCGATGACCTGAGACATCTCGCTATAGAGGCTGTCCATATCCTTGAAATGGCGAAAGACACTGCGCAGACCAACCTGCGCGCGTAGGGCCACCTGTTCGGCGCTGGGCGAGATTTCACCTTCTCCGACAAGATCTAGCAGAGCCTGTACGATGCGGGCGCGGCTGTCTACGGAGCGCTGACGGCGACCATCGGATTGGATGGGCTCCGTCAGGGCGCGGGGAGCGGTGAGGGCGTTGGTGGTGTCAGACGTCATAGTCGGCGGGTCTTTTTGATGGTGTTCGCGTTGGCGGGCAGGGTGAAGAAGTCGCCGTCCGTTCCGATGACCAAGCGGCCATGGAAGATCTGGCGGGCCTTGCCCAAGAATGGACCTTCTAGCGCCTTCAGCCGCAAAGGGGGAACGATATGATTGAGCAGCAGCATCTTTACATCTGCCTTCTGGGCGATGGTCGCGGCCTGCTCCGGGCTGGTGTGATAGCCGGGAATGTCATGCAAGATGGCCGCGAGGTTGGGACGGCCTGCCTTGCCAGCGCTCTCTTGCATCATCAGGACAAGCTCTGGCGATAGGGCTTCGTGGATAAGGATGTCAGCATCTTTGGCGGCCGTCTGGACGCCAGCCGAGGGCTTGGTGTCGCCGCTGATTACGACCTTTCGGCCCTTATATTCAAAGATATAGCCCACGGCTGGTTCAACGGGGCTGTGGTCGACGCGGAAGGCACGGACCTTGAGGTCGGGCTCGTCAATGATCAGGACTTCAGGGTTGGCGGCATCAATGGGGAAGGGGCGTGCCTCGCCGCCCGAACCTTCAGGCGGCATGATCTTTGGGCCATGGTGGGCGATACGATAGCCTCGGTCGAGGGCGTAGGCGGTGTTGAAGCCGAACACGACCTGATCAACCCCCGGAGGACCATAGACCGTTAGCGGTTTTTGCGCCGAACCGCCCCAATGCTGAAGCATCAGGCCGCCCAGTCCGTCAATGTGGTCAGAATGGAAGTGCGTGAGGAACGCTGCATCGACCCGTGCGGGCGGCAGGTTCATCAGGCTAAGATTACGCGTCGCCCCGTCGCCAATATCGACAACAAACAGCTTCTTGCCTGCAATGACTGCCACACAGGGACCCGCGCGATCCGCATCGGGCAGGGGCGAGCCCGCACCGCAAAGACCGACATGCAGACCATCAGGCAAGGCGTCGACGGGGTCCGCGGCCAAGGTCTTGACCAGAACCCGCTCCATCAGGGCCACCGCGATCTTACCGCGCAGCAGAAAGCCACCGCCAATCAAGGCCAGGATGACACCCAAAATGAGCAAGGAACGTTTGGACATATGTCTAATGGCCTTCATAATAGGGCGAAGACTCACAAATATATTGTGGCACGGATAGTGTCAATATATTTACGGGTTCTATTCTCTTTTAATCGTCCGAAACCCCGTGTGCGACGCGCCGCTGTCGCTTGGTCCGGCGCTGCGGGCGGCGGGTCTGTAGCGATAGCAGTAATCGTCTGAACACAGAAAAGAACCGCCCTTGACCACATGCTTGGGCACGGTCTGATCGGCGGGGTCAAAGGCCATGTCCATGGGCGGGCCATTGACGGGGTTTTCGGATAGGCCGGGGCGGTACCAGTCCTTGGTCCATTCCCAGACATTGCCGCCCATATCATAGAGACCAAACCCATTGGCGGGGAAACAGCCGACCGAGGCGGTGCGGGCCTTGTAGCCGTCATCACCATTATCGACGATGGGGAATACCCCTTGCCAGCTATTGGCCCGAGGCTTGGCGGCGGTCTGGGGTTCATCGCCCCAATCATAGGCCTTGCCCTCGAGGCCGCCGCGCGCGGCATATTCCCATTCGGCTTCGGTGGGCAGGTCTCGGCCAAGCCACTGGGCGTAGGCGAGGGCGTCTTGATGGGCGATGTGAACCACAGGCCACTGATCCATGCCCTTAATGGTGCTGTCAGGGCCAAAGGGGTGACGCCAATCGGCTCCCGGTATGACGCTCCACCAGGCGGCGGGATTGCTGCGATCAGTACCGCTCAGCATGCCAACAAAGACTAAGGATGAAGGCTTGAGCTGATCGCCGCTCAGTTGGAGATAGACCTTAGGGTCGAGCGGGCGTTCGGACAGGGTGACATAGCCGGTGGCGGCCACAAACTTTGCGAAGGCGGCGTTGGTGACCTCGGTCTGATCGATCCAGAAGCTGCCGACCTTGACCTTGGCGGGAGGCCCCTCTTCGCTATGGACGGCTGCTGCCCCCATGCTGAAGGAGCCCCCCTTGATGTGAACCATCCCTGCCTTGGGATTGGCGGGGGTCGGTAGGGGCAGAGCGGTCTGACAGGGCTTAGACGGCGCAGCGGCCACCTCAGCCTGCTGCGATGGCTTGGCCGAGCAGGCGGCCAGCAGGGTCAGGGCGCAACCCGCCACCGCGAGGGGGGCGAGCGGGCCTTTCAGAAGGGAGCGGCGAGCGAAGATCGTCATGGGATCAGGCTACATCGACCAAGCCTGAGCCGAAAGATGGCATTTCACCATCGGTCAATCTGCCTATAGAAGGTCCGCGATGGCCTATCGGCCCGCGGAGATGTCCTTGAACTATCGCCACGCCTTTCATGCCGGAAATTTCGCCGATCTGGTCAAGCATGCCGCCGTGCTGGCCGTTCTGGCGCAGATGACCAAGGGCAAGGCCCCGGTTACGGTGATCGACACCCATGGCGGTGCCGGGGCCTATGATCTGGGCTCCGAAATGGCGCGCAAGTCGGGTGAGGCTGAGGTCGGCATTGGTCGGCTGATGGCCCTGCCCAAGGTGCCAGAGGTCTATCAGCCTCTGGTCGATGCGGTGCGAAAGCTGAATGGCGGAAAGGGGCTACGCCTCTATCCGGGCTCCCCGCATCTGGTGGTTGAGGCCCTGAGACCCGGCGACCATTATATGGTCTGCGAACTTCGCCCCGACGACTTTGCCTTGCTGGAACAGACCTTGAAGGGGGCCAAGGCCAAGGTCACCGCCCGGATGGATGACGGCTATGTCATGGCCGCCCAGCGTACGCCGCCGACCGGTCCCGTGCTGGCCCTAATCGATCCGCCCTTTGAGCGGGCTGATGATTATGATCGGGCCGGGGCGGCAGCCCTTGCCATGATCAAGCGAAACCCCGGCGCGGTGGTGATGGTTTGGACGCCGCTCAAGGATCTTGAGACCTTTGACGGCTTCTTGCGGCGGCTTGAACAGGTTGCCTTGCCCCCAACCCTTGTGGTTGAGGCGCGGCTGCGGTCCCTGACCACGCCCATGCGGATGAATGGCTGCGCTCTGGTGATCCTAAATGCCCCCGCTGAATTGGCGGACCCGCTTAGGCAGGCCGCAGGCTGGGTGGTCGAGGCCCTTGGCGAGGCGGGCGGTGAGGCCCGGGTCTGGCCTCTGGCTTAGGTGCTCAAATTATTGCATGTGCGAAGTAAATTCTCGTGTTATATTGCAATGCACAATATAGGCCTTGGCTGTGAAGGCGAGGTCGCAACACGGAGACAGCGGTTATGAGCCAGCATGAGACCCTGTCGGGCGAGACTTCTGCCCGATTTGATCCCAAGACCCTTCTGACCACCCCCATCGGCCTTTCGACCCCATTTTTTCTAGCCTATTACAGCGCCGCGAGCGTCGGGGCAGCCTTTTGGTGGATGAGCCAATTGACGCGCCCCACCCATCTTGAAGCGGAAATGGCCAAGGTGGCTGACGCGCCTGAGACTGTCCTTGAGGCTGCTCCCGTGATTGAATCGGAACTTTCGGTTGAAGAACCTGTCGCCGTCATCGCGGTTGAAGCTGAAACTGCACCCGTCAAGCCAAAGCCCGCTGCGAAGCCTCGCGTCCGCAAGGCTAAGGCGACAGCCTAACAGACCTAATCCCGCGTCTCGAAGGCCGCCAAGAGGCGGTCGGCGGCCAAAGACGCGGGCACCTGTCCGGCCCGCACGGCCTCTTCGAGGCTGTCAGAGATGGCGCTGACCCCCGGCGCATGGCGGAACATCTGGTCCAGCCGCTCGCGGACCATGGCCCACATCCAGCGCGCGTTCTGATCCGCACGGCGCGAGGCCCGCTCGCCATTGGCCTCCATGATGTCCCGGTGACGCAGGATCTGCTGCCAAAGCTTTTCAAGGCCCTCATTGTTGCGGCCAGAGGCGGTTATAACGGGCGGCGTCCAGTCGCGGGAGGCCGGGGTCAGTATATGCAGGGCGGCGCGATAGTCGCTGGCCGACCGTTCGGCCAAGGGCGGGTCAATGTCGGCCTTGTTGATGACGATCATGTCGGCGATCTCGATCAGGCCCTTCTTGATGCCTTGAAGCTCGTCTCCGCCACCCGGGATCAGGAGGGCGAGGAAGAAATCAACCATCTCGGCCACCACGGTCTCGGACTGGCCTACACCCACCGTCTCGACAATGATCACGTCAAAGCCTGCGGCCTCGCACAGAAGCATGGCCTCGCGGGTCTTGCGTGCCACCCCGCCCAGAGCGCCGCTGGAGGGCGAGGGGCGAATAAAGGCGTTCGGATCGACACTGAGTTGCTCCATCCGGGTCTTGTCGCCGAGGATCGAGCCGCCGGTGCGACCGCTGGACGGGTCCACCGCGAGCACGGCGACCTTGTGCCCGGCGGCGGTGAGATTGCCGCCGAGGGCCTCGATGGTGGTGGACTTGCCAGCCCCCGGAACGCCCGTGATCCCAACGCGCTGAGCCTTGCCCGTCAGGGGCATCAGAATTTCGAGCATGCGCCGCGCCAGCACCTGATGGTCCATGCGGTTGGATTCCACCAAGGTGATCGCCCGTGCGAGCGCCGCGCGTTCCCCGGCAGCGACGGCGCTCGCGAGGGCTTCAGGATCGGGCAGGGGCCTTGGGGTCATGGGGGAACTCACAGTCAATCCGTTCGGTGCCGTTGGGCGCGCTTTGGGCGATAATCTCAATGTTCCGCCAGTGCAATGGGGCCATAATCTCTCAATAGGGAGCGTGCGTTCAGGTTGAATAGAGTGCCGCACCCCTTGTGTGGTCGAAAAGCCACACCTACATGCGATGGAGTGATCGGGATGATGCCGCCAAGCGGGTTGTCTGGATCGTCCGCCGAAAACGGGGAGTCCTATGAATATCGATCTCTATTCTGACCGCGCCAAACAGGCCATCCAATCGGCGCAGAGCTTGGCCATGGCCCGCCGCCATCAACATCTGTCGCCCGAACACCTGCTGAAGGTGTTGCTGGAGGAAAAGGACGGGCTCTCTCGCACCTTGATCACCCAGGCTGGTGGTAAGGCCGATCAGGTGATGCAGGAGACCGAAACCCTGCTCAACAAGATGCCCAAGGTCGAGGGTGGGTCTGGACAGCTCTATATGAAATCTGAAACCGCGCGGGTCTTTGCGACGGCTGAAGAGGCGGCCAAGTCGGGCGGTGATGCCTTTGTCACGACCGAGCGCCTATTGTCCGCGCTGGCCAAGGATGGCGGCGACGTGTCGGGTGTCTTGAAGAAGGCCGGTGTCACGCCAGCCTCGATTGATGCGGCAGCCAACGCGATCCGTAAGGGCCGCACGGCCGATACCGCCTCGGCCGAAGAGGGCTATGACGCCCTCAACCGCTATGCGCGCGACCTGACCCAGGCGGCGCGAGATGGCAAGCTCGACCCCGTCATTGGCCGCGATGAGGAGATCCGCCGTACCATTCAGGTCCTGTCGCGCCGCACCAAGAACAACCCTGTCCTGATCGGTGAGCCCGGCGTCGGCAAGACCGCTATCGTGGAAGGCTTGGCCCTACGCATCGTCAATGGCGACGTGCCTGAGAGCTTGAAAGAAAAGAGACTGATGTCGCTGGACATGGGCGCCTTGATTGCGGGCGCGAAGTTCCGGGGTGAGTTCGAAGAGCGCCTGAAGGCCGTCTTGAACGAAACGACCGCTGCCGAGGGCCAGATCATCCTGTTCATCGACGAGATGCACACGCTGGTTGGGGCGGGCAAGTCCGAGGGGGCGATGGATGCCTCCAACCTGCTCAAACCCGCCTTGGCGCGGGGAGAACTGCACTGCGTCGGAGCCACCACGCTGGATGAATATCGCAAACATGTGGAAAAGGACGCGGCTCTGGCGCGCCGGTTCCAGCCGGTCTTTGTCTCGGAGCCAACCGTCGAAGACACGGTCTCGATCCTGCGCGGCCTGAAGGAAAAGTACGAGCTGCACCACGGGGTGCGGATTTCCGACGCCGCCATCGTGGCCGCCGCCACCCTGTCCAACCGCTACATCACCGACCGGTTCTTGCCTGACAAGGCTATCGACCTGATCGACGAGGCGGGCAGCCGCGTGCGCATGGCCGTCGACTCTAAGCCCGAAGAACTGGACGAGATCGACCGCCGCCTCGTGCAGCTGAAAATCGAGCGCGAGGCCCTGAAGAAGGAAACCGACCCCGGCTCTGTCGCCCGTCTGGTCAAGCTCGAGGAAGAGCTGTCCGGGCTTGAAGTCCAGTCGGCCGAAATGAGCAGTCGCTGGAAAGCGGAAAAGGAAAAGATCGGCTCTGCGGCTCAGGCCCGCGAGGCCTTGGATCGCTTGCGTGCCGAACTGGTGCAGGCCCAGCGTTCGGGCGACCTGCAACGCGCCTCTGAGATCATGTATGGCCAGATCCCTCAGCTTGAAAAGCGCCTTGAGGCTGGCGAGACCGAGAACAAGGACACCATGACCCTCGAGGTCGTGGATGCGGAGCAGATCGCGGCCGTAGTGTCGCGCTGGACCGGCATCCCTGTCGAGAAGATGCTCGAGGGCGAGCGCGAAAAGCTGTTGCGCATGGAAGACCAGCTTCGCGCCCGCGTGGTCGGTCAGGATGAGGCTCTGGAAGCGGTTTCTGACGCGGTCCGCCGCTCGCGCGCGGGTCTGTCTGATCCCAATCGCCCCATCGGCTCGTTCCTGTTCCTCGGCCCTACGGGCGTGGGCAAGACCGAACTGACTAAGGCCTTGGCCGAGCTGATGTTCACCGATGAGAGCGCCATCACCCGCATCGACATGTCCGAATATATGGAAAAGCACTCGGTCAGCCGCATGATTGGCGCACCTCCAGGCTATGTAGGCTATGACGAGGGCGGGGCCCTGACCGAGGCGGTGCGGCGCAGGCCCTATCAGGTCATCCTGTTCGATGAGGTCGAAAAGGCCCACCCCGATGTGTTCAATGTCCTGCTGCAGGTCCTTGATGATGGCCGACTGACCGATGGTCAGGGGCGCACGGTCGATTTCCGCAACTGCCTCCTGATTATGACCTCCAATCTTGGCTCGGAGTTCTTGGCCTCACAGGGTGAGGGCGATGATGTCGAGGCCGTGCGGCCGATGGTCATGGACAGTGTGCGCCGTCACTTCCGGCCCGAGTTCCTGAACCGTATCGACGAGATCATCCTCTTCCGCCGTCTTGGCCGGATGCAGATGGGCGCGATCGTCAAGATCCAGCTTCAGCGGGTCGAAAAGCTCTTGGCCGATCGCCAGATGTCTATGGTCGTCTCGCCAGAAGCCATGCACTGGCTGGGCGAGCGCGGCTATGATCCGGTCTATGGCGCGCGGCCCTTGAAGCGGGTCATCCAGAAGGACCTGACCGACAATATTGCCCGGCAAATCCTCGAGGGCAGCCTCAAGGACGGCGATCTGTTCGAGATTGGTCTTGGCAAAGGCAAGCTCGAGATCGGCAAGGCCAAGGTTCACTAACCTTGGCCCTAGCCGATCAGCAGCTTAGCGGCTCTGGGCGCAAAATAGGTGATGATGCCTGCGGCTCCGGCGCGCTTGAAGGCTTGAAGGCTCTCAAGCATCGCGCGCTCCTCGTCGATCCAACCCTTGCCGCCAGCGGCCATGATCATGGCATATTCACCGCTGACCTGGAACGCGAAGGTGGGCATGGCAAAGGCTTCGACCACACGGCGGATAATGTCGAGATAGGGCATGCCGGGCTTGACCATGACCATGTCCGCCCCTTCGGCTATGTCGAGCGCCACTTCGCGCAGGGCTTCGTCCGTATTGCCAGGGTCCATCTGATAGGTCTTCTTGTCGCCTTGCAGGGCCTTGGACGAGCCGATGGCATCGCGATAGGGGCCATAGAAGGCGGAGGCATATTTCGCCGCATAGGACATGATCATCACGTCGCTTAGGCCGTGACTTTCCAAGGCCGAGCGTAAGGCTCCGACGCGACCGTCCATCATGTCCGAGGGGGCCAGAATATCGGCCCCGGCCTCGGCCTGCATTAGACCTTGGGCGATCAGGCGTTCGATGGTCGCGTCATTGAGGATACGGCCATTTTCGAGCAGGCCATCGTGGCCATGGTCGGTAAAGGGGTCGAGGGCTACGTCGCACATGATCCCAACCTCGGGCGCGGCGTCCTTCATGGCCTTGACGGCATCGGCAATCAGGCCGTTGGGATTGTGCGCTTCCGTACCAAATCCATCCTTCTTGGCTCCGTCAATGTGAGGAAAGACAGCGATGGCTGGAATGCCGAGGTCGCGGGCCTGAACGGCTGCCTTTGCCGCCTCCTTGACGCTGAGCCGTTCCATGCCGGGCATGGACGTAACGGGGATGCGTGCGTCCTTGCCATCATGGACAACCATCGACCAGATCAGGTCATTGGGGGTTACGGCCGTTTCACGCACCATCCGTCGAGTCCAGTCCGCCTGTCGCAGACGACGAAGGCGAGTGGCGGGATAGGGCGCAAGGGGGGCGATGGCCATGGCAAGAACCTTGGAACAGGAAACAGACTTAGCGAAGGGCACCGCTTTGACGGATTGGCCGCCCGGACGCAAGCCGCAGGGTGCCAATGGCAGAAGAGACCACTAGCCAGATCGCGGTCAGGGACATCATCACCACGGTCGTGACGCCTAAACTAATGGTCGCAGGTGAGATGCTCACCTTGGAGAAGTCCAAGCTGAAATGCTCCAGTTGATCCCAGCCCTGATAGTCCACGGCCTTCAAGACTGACGCGATGGCCGACAGGAGGGTCGTTAGAAAAAAGATACCCGCGATCAAGGCCAGGGTGAACGACACCCAGAAGATCAAGATCTGAAACTGATGATGACTTCTGATCAACGGCGAAACCTCATCGCGTCTTGAATAGGCGAGGGCGACGGCCACCAGTGCAGGGGCTCCGGCGAAAAAGATCGAGAAAAACAGAAGCCCGTAGGTCAGGTAGGCGAGGTTACGGTCCACGCCGATATCCGAGGGATCTCTATCGCTGGAATGCAAGGTCACGGCGCGGCTTTCGTCGGTTTAACCAGCCCCCAAGATGAGGCCGCTACGAGATATTCGCAAGGTGCAGGTCTTGATCTCATGATCGATGATAAAAATCGGCAATTAGACGAATGAATATAAGGATTTTGTTGCCGAAGGCGGGGTTGCGCCTTAGCTATCGTCAAGCAACGGGCCAACAGGCTCACCCTCACTGCGTCATTTCGCGCCTCTTACGGATTGAACAGGGTAGGTTAGGTTGCAAGAGTTCGGTGTTGGCGAATGAATCGCGGCACCGATGAGTGCGTTTACGGTGGCGGCTTAAAGGTACGCCTCTGGGTCAAGGACGATGCAGATGGATTATAAGACCGCATTCAAGAACGCAGTAGGTCAGGTCCGCTCCGAGGGCCGCTATCGGGTATTTGCTGATCTGAAGCGCCATTGCGGTGACTTTCCTCGCGCGACATGGGTGTCGCCGCAGGGAGAGCGCGAAATCGTTGTCTGGTGTTCCAATGACTATCTGGGTCAGGGCCAAAACCCTGTCGTTCTGCAAGCGATGCACGAGGCGATTGATGCCAACGGGTCTGGCTCGGGTGGAACGCGTAACATTTCGGGCACCACCCATCACCATGTCGAGCTTGAGCTTGAACTGGCCGATCTTCACCAAAAGGAAGCAGCCCTTCTGTTCACGTCGGGCTATGTCGCGAATGAGGCGGCTTTGTCCTGCCTCTACAAGATCTTGCCCGGTCTGATCATTTTCTCCGATGAGCTGAACCACGCCTCGATGATTGCGGGCATTCGCAATGGCGGCGGTCAGCGTCACGTGTTCCGCCACAATGATCTGGACCATCTGGAAAGCCTGCTTAAGGATGCGCCGGTCGATGCGCCTAAGCTGATCGCCTTTGAGAGCGTCTATTCGATGGACGGCGACATTTCCGATCTGGCCGGAACCATCGCCTTGGCCAAAAAATACGGTGCCCTCACCTATCTGGACGAGGTCCATGCGGTCGGTCTCTATGGCACGCGCGGGGCAGGTGTTGCTGAACGCGACGGTGTTATGGACGGCATCGATATTATCGAAGGAACCCTTGGCAAGGCCTTTGGCGTCATGGGCGGCTATATTGCCGGTGACACCGACATGGTCGACGCCATTCGCCTGTTTGCCTCGGGCTTCATCTTCACGACCTCCTTGCCGCCTGCCTTGACGGCTGGTGCCTTGGCCAGCGTTCGTTGGCTCAAAGAGCATGATGAGGTGCGCCAAATCCATCAGGAGCGGGCCGAGACCCTTAAGCGGATGATGACTGAGGTCGGCCTACCGGTCATGCCGTCGGTCAGCCATATTGTACCGCTTTTGGTGGGGGATCCCCACCACTGTAAGCTGGTCTCGGACCTCTTGCTCAGCGATCACAATATCTATGTGCAGCCCATCAACTATCCGACGGTGCCGCGCGGTACGGAACGTCTGCGCTTCACGCCGACCCCTTATCACACCGACGCGATGATGAAGGATCTGGTCACAGCGCTAGATAGGCTCTGGTCACGGTGCAACGTCCAGCGCTTGGGCGGTCACGCGGCTTAGGGGCGATGGCGGAACCGTCAAGATCTGAGGTCTTGGTCGAGTTTACCCGCCGCGGTGCCTATTTGCGTTGCGCTGTGGTCCATGTGGCCACGGGAATAGAGGCCTCGGCCACGGGCCCGCACAACGTCATTCCAAAGGCCTTGGAACAGATCGCGATGGGTAAGCTCAAGCGGGCCTTGGCGGCTCAGGGCTGAAATTTCGCGCCCGTTGCTCTATCGCAGCGACATTGGCCGCCTCCGCACTGCATTTGACCACCAGAATCTTTGTCCAAGGATTGAACAAAACGGCTTTGGCGGTAAATAGAGGCATCAAAGCGTGACGGTACGCCCGTACTGATCGATTCCGTTCCAAGGAAGGCCCCCTATGACTGTGCAAGCCCACAAAACCGCCAGTGCTCTGGACGCTTTCTTCGGCGCATCGCTCAAAGATTCGGATCCCGAACTGTTCGCCAGCGTCGCCGATGAGCTTGAGCGCCAGCAGACCCAGATCGAACTGATCGCCTCGGAAAATATCGTCTCGCGTGCCGTGCTCGAGGCGCAAGGCTCGATCATGACCAACAAATATGCCGAGGGCTATCCGGGCCGTCGTTATTATGGCGGCTGTGAGTTTGTCGATGTGGCCGAGACCTTGGCCATCGAGCGGGCCAAGGCCCTATTCAACTGCACCTATGCCAACGTCCAGCCCCATTCGGGCGCTCAGGCCAACCAAGCGGTCTTTCTGGCCCTTTTGCAGCCCGGCGACGCCTTCCTCGGCATGGACTTGGCCGCGGGCGGTCACCTGACCCACGGCAGCCCCGCCAACCAGTCGGGTAAGTGGTTCCGTCCGATCCCCTATTCGGTCGATCCGGTCACCCATCTGATCGACTATGACGCACTGGCCGCCACGGCGCTGCTTGAAAAGCCCAAACTGATCATCGCGGGTGGCTCGGCCTACAGCCGTCACATCGACTTTGCGCGGTTCCGCGAAATCGCCGATAGTGTCGGGGCTTATCTGATGGTCGATATGGCCCACTATGCGGGTCTGATCGCGGGCGGTGCCTATCCTAGCCCTCTGCCCCACGCCCATGTCTGCACCACCACCACGCACAAGACCCTGCGCGGGCCACGTGGTGGCATGATCCTGTCCAACGACCCTGACTTGGGCAAGAAGTTCAATTCGGCGGTGTTCCCCGGCCTGCAAGGCGGCCCGCTGATGCATGTGATCGCGGCTAAGGCTGTCGCGTTCGGCGAGGCGCTGCGTCCTGAGTTTAAGCTCTATGCTCAGCAGGTGGTGACTAATGCTCGCGCCATGGCCGCTGCCCTCAAGGCTGGCGGCGTCGATATTGTCTCTGGCGGCACCGATAGCCACCTGATGCTGGTCGATCTGCGTCCCAAGGGCGTTACGGGCAAGGCAACCGAAGCCGCGCTCGAGCGCGCGCACATCACCTGCAACAAGAACGGCATCCCCTTCGATCCGACCCCGCCCATGACCACATCGGGCGTGCGGTTGGGCACGCCTGCGGGCACGACGCGCGGTTTCGGAGAGGCGGAGTTCGCCCGTATCGGTCAACTCATCGCCACCGTGGTCGATGGCCTGTCGGTCAATGGCGATGCCAATGGCGCGGTCGAGGCCCAAGTGCGCGAAGAAGTGCTTGCACTCTGTGCCAAGTTCCCGATCTACGGATAGGCAAGACACCAGTTTCACGGGGAGAGCCATCCCATGCGCTGCCCGTTCTGCGGACACATGGAAAGCCAGGTCAAGGACAGTCGCCCGTCGGAAGATGGCGCGGCCATCCGTCGCCGACGCAACTGTCCAGAATGTGGTGGCCGGTTTACGACCTTTGAGCGGGTTCAACTGCGTGAATTGGCCATCGTCAAGCGCTCGGGCCGTAGGACGCCGTTTGATCGTGAAAAGCTCATGCGGTCGATCTCCATCGCTATGCGCAAGCGGCCAGTGGATGCAGAGCGGCTAGAGCGGATGGTCTCGTCCATCGTGCGGCAATTGGAAAGCCTTGGCGAAACCGAACTGCCCAGTCACGTGGTGGGTGAGATGGTCATGAAGGCGCTGAAGGCCATCGATGAGGTGGCCTATGTCCGCTATGCCTCGGTCTATCGCGATTTTCGCGAAACACAGGACTTTGCCAAGTTCCTCGGTGACGAGGGGCTCAGCGATGATGTGCTGAGCGACGACAGTTGAGCGCCACAGATCGGCTCAGCGCCGTCACTTTGAAACTTGCCACCTCTTTGGATGGTCGGATCGCCACGGCCTCAGGCGAAAGCCGTTGGATCACGGGGCTAGAGGCGCGTGAGCAGGGCCATCGTCTTCGTGCTGATCATGACGCGGTGGTGGTCGGGATCGGCACGGCCCTGGCAGATGATCCCGAACTGACTGTTCGGCTTGAGGTATTCAAAGGTTCTCAACCGGCTAGGATCGTTTTCGATACCCATCAAAGGCTTGGGACTGACGCCAAGTTGGTGCAAACGGCGGGCCAAATTCCGACCATTTTGGTAACGGCAGAGCCGCTGCAACAGCGCTTGACTGACGCAGGGGTGCTGGGTGTTCAAGTCGGATTAGACGCTTTGGGTCATGTGGACATCGCGCAGGCACTGGCGGCCCTGACAGAGTTGGGCCATAGGCTTGGGCGAAGTCTGGATCGGCTCTATATCGAAGGCGGCGGTCAGTTGGCCGCGAGCTTTATTGCAGCAGGACGGGTCGACCGGTTGGAATGGTTTCGAGCTCCGATAGTGCTTGGCGCTCTGGGGCGGCCAGCGATTGGGGACTTGGCGGTCGAGGCGCTTGCCTTGGCTCCAGGTTTTAAACGTTATTCGGTCTTAGAGGTCGGTGTCGATCTTTGGGAACGGTATGAGAGGATTTGAATGTTTACCGGCATCATCACTGATATTGGCAAGGTCCGAGCGATCAAGAATACCGACCGTGATCGGCGTTTCGAAATTGAGACCGCTTATGATTTGGCCACCATCGATATTGGTGCCTCCATCGCCCATTCAGGCTGCTGCCTGACCGTGGTCGAGAAGGGGGAGGGCTGGTTTGCGGTCGAGGTGTCGGGAGAGAGCCTGTCCCTAACCACGCTCGACCGCTGGGTCGTTGGCGGCAAGATCAATCTGGAACGGGCGACCAAGGTCGGTGACGAACTGGGCGGCCATATTGTTTCGGGCCATGTCGATGGTCTGGGCGAGGTGGTGTCCGTGACGGTTGAGGGTGGCTCTCACCGGGTCAAGATACGGGTGCCGCGCCCGCTGCACCGCTATATTGCGCCCAAGGGCTCTATCGCCGTCGAAGGCGTGTCCTTGACGGTCAATGAGGTCGAGGACGATGTCTTTGGCGTCAATATCATTCCCCATACCTGGGACGTGACCACCCTTGGCCAACTCGTGGCCGGGGCTAAGGTCAATTTGGAAATCGACGTGCTGGCTCGCTATGCCGCGCGCTGGCAGGAGACCGCTTAAGCCTATGACCACCAAGTCTGATACGCCGATCTCACCGATCGAAGAGATTATCGAAGACGCCCGCAATGGACGTCCCTATATCCTTGTTGACGCCGAAGATCGCGAAAATGAGGGGGATGTGATCATTCCCGCTCAGATGGCGACGCCTGAGCAGATCAACTTCATGGCCAAGCATGCGCGCGGCCTGATCTGTCTGTCGATCACGGCGGAGCGGGCTCGGCAACTTCGTCTGCCACCGATGGCTATCGACAATCGCGCCGAGCACTCGACAGCCTTCACGGTCTCGATTGAGGCCAAGGATGGGGTGACGACTGGCATTTCGGTCCATGACCGCGCCCGCACAGTGGCCGTCGCCATCGATCCAACGCGCGGTGCCGATGACATCGTATCGCCTGGTCACGTCTTTCCCTTGGTGGCCAAGGATGGCGGTGTTCTGGTTCGCGCCGGTCACACCGAGGCCGCTGTCGATATTAGCCGTCTGGCTGGTCTCTATCCGTCTGGCGTGATCTGCGAGATCATGAATGATGATGGCACCATGGCGCGTCTGCCGGATCTAGTGGGCTTTGCCCAGCTTCACGGGCTCAAGATTGGCACCATCGCTGACTTGATCGCCTATCGCCGCCGCACCGAGCGTAATGTTGAGCGTGTGGTTGAGGCGCCGTTCGAGAGCATCTATGGCGGTGCATTCCGCATGATGGTCTATCGCAACATCATTGATCGCAGCGAACATATGGTGCTGGTCAAGGGCCGGATTGATGCAGATACACCGACCCTTGTGCGCATGCATCAGGTCGATTTCGCAGCCGATATGCTTGGCCATAGTCAAGCGCGGCGTGACTATATCCCCCAAGCCCTTCAGGCGCTGGCGGATTATGACGGCGCAGGTGTGGCCGTCTTTATTCGTGATCCCAATCCGGCATGGCTGTCGGAGCGCTATGGCGACCGCGATGTGCAGATGGCCAAGTCCCATGCCCTTCGCGACTATGGCGTCGGCGCGCAGATCTTGCTCGACCTTGGGGTTCGCGAGATGATCCTCCTGACCTCTAGCCAAGCCAAGCCTGCGGCCCTCGAGGGTTACGGGTTGAAGATTTCAGGGCGCCAGCCCATCGGCGACGGACAGGTCAAGGAATAGGATATCGTGGATACTACCATTCGTATTTTGATCGTCGAGGCGCGCTACTATGGCGACCTGGCCGATGAGCAACTCAAGGGTGCCAAGGCGGTGCTGACCGCGGCAGGCGCTGAGTTTGACGTGGTCACGGTTCCCGGTGCTCTCGAAATCCCAGCCGCGATTGCCTTGGCGGAGGAGAGCGGCCACAGCCCGGCGGGCCTGCACTACGATGGCTATGTGGCTCTGGGCTGCATCATCCGGGGTGAGACCTATCATTTTGAGATCGTGTCCAACGAATCCGCGCGCGGCCTGATGGATCTTGCGACCCGCCGTAATCTGGCCATTGGCAACGGTATCTTGACGACCGAGGACGAGGATCAGGCTTGGAGCCGGGCCCGCGTCAGCGAGGGCGACAAGGGCGGCGGGGCGGCAACGGCGGCTGTTGAACTGGTCCTCTTGCGACGCAAGCTACGGTCCGGTGGCGGTCGATGAGCGGCGCGGGCAAGGCCCATCAGACCCGCTCGGTCGCGCGTTTGGCCGCGATTCAAGCCCTCTATCAGATGGAAGTGTCTGGTGCGGGCGCTGAGACTGTCGTGCGCGAGTTTGTTGACCACCGGTTCGGGTCTGAAATCGAGGGCGAACCCCTGGCAGAGGCGGATGAAAGCTTTTTTGCCGATATTGTACGCGGCGTCGTGAATGATCAGGTCAAGATCGACCAACTGATCGCCAAGCGTTTGGCGACCGGTTGGAGGCTGGATCGTCTCGATGCGACTGTGCGCTCGATCTTGCGGGCCGGAGCCTATGAATTGAGCGCTCTGAAGGACATTCCGACTGAGATCGTGATTGATGAATATGTCGAGATCGCCAAGTCCTTTTTTGAGGGGGTGGAGCCTGGCTTCGTCAATGGCGCACTGGACGGCATTGCCCGCGACGAGCGCGGCTGATTGGAGCGACCGGTGTCGGACGAGTTTCAAGACATCGCCCGGCGCTTTCGGCCCCTGACCTTTGGTGCGCCAGAGGCTCTCGATCTGATGGACGATGCGGCGGTAATTGCCTCACGTCCCGGCTTTGATTTGGTTGTGACCAAGGACGCCCTGGTTGAAGGCGTGCATTTCCTAGCGGGTGAGCGTCCTGACCGCATCGCGCGGAAAGTCTTGCGGACCAATCTGTCGGATTTGGCGGCAAAGGGGGCTGAGCCCTATGGCTGCTTTCTAGCCGTCAGTTGGCCGCCCCATTATGGCACCGAGGCGCGTGACCAGTTTGCAAAGGCCTTGGGAGAAGATCTGTCCTTGTTCGGTATGGCCCTGTTCGGGGGCGACACCACCGCGACGCCGGGGCCTTTAACCTTGAGCCTTACCGCGATGGGATGGGTACCACAGGGCCAGATGGTTCGGCGCAAGGGCGCGCGAATCGGAGATGACCTGATGGTTACGGGACCCATCGGTGACGGTTATTTGGGGCTTTTGGCCGCTCAAGGTCGGTTACCTATGCTCTCGCCTGAGCAAAATCTTGCCTTGGAAGAGCGCTTTCATCATCCCTGTCCGCGCCTTGAGCTCGGCCAAGCCTTGCGTTTCCGTGCAACCGCCTGCGCGGACGTGTCGGACGGATTGGCGGCGGATGCCGGTCATATTGCAGCTGCCAGTGCCGTGGGCCTTCGGATCGATCTGGAGCAGGTTCCTGTGTCAGAGGCGGCCTCAGCGTGGCTTCAGCGGCAGGACGATCCGGTGAAGGCGCGCTTGGCTCTGGTCACGGGGGGTGATGACTATGAGCTGGTCTTTACAGTGCCGCCCGATCAGCGGGAGACCTTAATGTCTGACGCTGCGACTTGCGGGATTAGGATTACTCTCATTGGCAAGGTTGTGTCTGAGCCCGGTGTAAGCCTGATATGGCACGGAGAGGTTCAGTCTATTCGCACATTAGGCTATCAACATCGACAATAGCAATTGCCGCCTAAACCCGTTTTGGTAAAAGGGTTTCATGCGAAAAATAGTCCAACCCCTCGCTCTGATTGCCGCGCTCATCGCGACCCCAGCCATGGCAGTGGAGGGGGCCGCGACGATCAAGATCGACCCGTCAATACCTCTGGCACCCGTCGCTGTGCCGATCATAGAGAACGGGAAGCTGGTCAACTATGTGTTCTTGTCGATCAAGATCATGTTGTCGCCCAAAGCCGACCTCTATCGGCTGGTTGGGCAAGAGCCCTATTATCGCGATGCGCTGGTCCGCGCGGGTCACCGTCAGAACCTTGGCGTGCCCGGCGACCCCAACCGGGTCGATGAGAAGCTGGTCAAGGCGGTTCTCAAACGAGAGGCCGCCAGCTTCATGGATGCGCGGATGATCGCGAGCATCGAAATTGTGCGTCAGGACCCCAAGAAACGGGTCGCGCGATCCGTTCCAGCCAAGCCTTAAACATCAAAGCCTGAGACTTCTCTCGGCAAGTGGTTGCTTTGCTGCCTCATGTTTGGCAACGTCCATCCCGGTTAAAGGGAGCAACTTAGGCTCTCAATCGAGGAAACTGGCGCACAGGTCCTTCAGGGGCCCGGCTTTCGGACGTTTTGTAACGTCCGCTGATCGTATGTGCACACACAGGAAGGGGCTTCTACAGCATGGATTCGTATATTTGGTGGGTCATTGCGGCCGGATTTTTGGCGGTGCTCTATGGCATCGTTCAGACCGCAACCCTGATGCAAGCTTCGGCTGGCAACGACAAGATGAAAGAAATCGCAGCCGCTATCCAGGAAGGTGCCCAAGCCTATCTGAGGCGGCAATATACGACCATTGGCATGGTCGGCGTGGTCATTCTGGCCGTTGTTTACTTCCTGATCGGCCCCAAGGCCGCCGTCGGCTTCGTTATCGGCTCTGTCCTCTCGGGTGCAGCCGGCTATGCCGGTATGCTGATCTCCGTTCGCGCCAATGTGCGCACCGCTCAGGCCGCCTCTGAAAGCCTGCAAAAGGGCTTAGGCATGGCGTTCAAGTCGGGCGCGATCACCGGCATGCTGGTGGCAGGCTTCGCCCTGATCGGCGTTGCAGGCTATTTCGCTTACCTCACCAAGGTCGAAGGCCTGGTGGCAACCAGCCGCGAAGTGGTCGATGGCATGGTGGCGCTGGGCTTTGGTGCCTCGCTGATCTCGATCTTCGCACGTCTTGGCGGCGGTATCTTTACCAAGGGTGCGGACGTCGGCGGTGACATGGTTGGTAAGGTCGAGGCCGGTATTCCTGAGGATGACCCCCGCAACCCCGCCACCATCGCTGACAATGTCGGTGACAATGTCGGTGACTGCGCCGGTATGGCGGCTGACCTGTTCGAGACCTATGCCGTGACCACCGTTGCGACCATGGTTTTGGCGGCGATCTTCTTCCGCGGTACTGCCGAGGTGGATGCCATGATGCTGCTGCCGCTGGCCATCTGCGGTATCTGTATTCCAGCCTCAATCGTTGGTGCTTATTTTGTCCGTCTGGGCAAGAGCCAGAACATCATGGGCGCGCTTTATCAGGGCTTGATCGTCACCGGCCTTCTGTCGGTCGTCGGCGTCTATGTGGTTATCAATAAGCTCGTGCCTGCGGCCATCATGATCCAAGGCAAGTCGGTAGACGCCAATGCGCTGTTCTATTGTGGCCTTGTGGGTCTGGGTGTGACCGCGGCCATCGTCGTGATCACCGAATACTACACCAGCACGGCTTTCCGTCCGGTGCGTTCGGTGGCCAAGGCTTCGGTCTCGGGTCACGGAACCAACGTGATCCAGGGCCTAGCTGTTTCGCTTGAGGCTACAGCGGCTCCTGCCATCGCGATCATTGTCGGCATCATCTTGACCTACCAGTTTGCAGGCCTGTTCGGTGTGGCCATCGCCACCACGACCATGCTGGCTCTGGCCGGGTTCATTGTTGCGCTCGACGCCTTCGGTCCTGTCACCGACAATGCCGGTGGTATTGCCGAAATGGCGGGTCTGCCTCATGAGGTTCGCGTCTCGACCGATGCGCTGGACGCCGTGGGCAACACCACCAAGGCCGTGACCAAGGGCTATGCCATCGGTTCGGCTGGCCTAGGCGCACTGGTGCTGTTCGCAGCCTATACCCAAGACCTGAAGTTCTTCGCGGCCAATGCGACGGAGTTCCCATACTTCGCCGGCATGGGCGAGGTGGCCTTCGACCTGTCCAACCCTTATGTCGTGGTGGGTCTGTTCTTCGGTGGCCTGTTGCCGTTCCTATTCGGTGGCATGTCGATGACGGCTGTTGGACGTGCGGCGGAAGCCGTCGTTGAAGAGGTCCGTCGTCAGTTCCGCGAAATCCCCGGCATCATGGAGTACAAGGCCAAGCCTGACTACGCCAAGGCCGTGGACATCCTGACCAAGGCTGCAATCCGGGAAATGATTGTCCCGTCCTTGCTGCCCGTTGTTTCGCCTATCGCGCTGTACTTCGTCATCCAGGCCATTGCGGGCCGTGCAGAAGCCTTCTCGGCTCTGGGCGCGATGCTGATGGGTGTGATCGTGACCGGCCTGTTTGTGGCCATCTCGATGACCTCAGGCGGTGGTGCTTGGGACAATGCCAAGAAGTATATCGAAGAGGGTAACTACGGCGGCAAGGGTTCTGAGGCCCACAAGGCTGCCGTGACCGGCGATACGGTTGGCGATCCCTACAAGGACACGTCCGGCCCCGCTGTGAACCCCATGATCAAGATTGCTAACATCGTAGCCTTGCTGCTGCTGGCCGTCTTGGCTCACTCGGGCTGATAGGTTGCCTTAGTCCTGCCTTGCTTGGCCTAGTGGCGAAGCGGGGCAGGTTAGGGTAGGCGCTCGAATTGAAAACGCCCCGGAGAGCGATCTCCGGGGCGCATTTTCTTGTTCAAAAGATTTTGACCAGACCTATTCGCGGCGACCGCCTGGCATGTTGCGATCCTCATCTTGAGGCAGCAGACCGCCGCGGCCCACATTGCCCAAAAGCTGCTCTAGGATGGTCATCTCTCGGCCACGGGTCGGGGTTTCGCGGGTATTGTAGGCCAGAACCTTACCGTCCTGAATGGAGTAGGTATTGACGCTGGTCACCAGCTCGCTGTCCTTGTCGAAACTGATCGCGACCACGGTGCGTTCGCGCACCTGAGGCAGGTAGTAAGCGATCCGGTCCGTCGTTTGCGACATATAGAACCAGATGTTGGGATCGAAGGTCGAAACCGCCGAGGGGGAGCCCAACCGCTCCAGAACCATCGACCGGGTGTCGATCTGCGGCTTCACATCCTGAGGCTTTTCTTCAATGGCTTGGAAGCCACCAAAAGAGGTCACCGGTGTGCAGGCGGAGGCTCCGACGAGGCACGCTGCTAAGACCGCCGCAGAGGTCACGGCCTTAAGGCCAGCGGGCAATCGGATCGTTGGGGCAGATGCAGACATGGGTCTATTCACCAAATAGATTATTGCAGCCTTTGACCTAGCGCCCTCAGACCCTTAGTTCAATGGCCGCGTTAAGTGTAGCTCGCGGCAGAAGTGAGGCGAACATGGTTCTGAAGCGTTGGTTTGGGCAATTATTCGGTGTGAGGCCAGCGGTGAAAACCGGCCGATCCCTTTACGGCGTCGCGGTTCAGCAGGCCCGCCAGCCGGATTTCTATGTCCGCTTGGCCGTGCGCGATGAGACCGAAGCGCGATTCGAGCTCTACAGTCTGCACGTCGTCCTGTTGCTCCATCGGCTAAAAGGGCAGGGCGAGGTCGCGACCGAGGTCGCGCAGGCCCTATTCGAAGCCTACATCCTAGCCCTCGATTCGGCTCTACGTGAGATGGGTGTTGGCGACCTGTCGATGGCCAAGAAGATGCGCAAGCTCGGCGAGGCCTTCTATGGTCGGGTCAAGGCTTATGATATTGCGCTGGCCAGCCTGCCCGACCAGACGGAGCTGTCAGCGACCCTTGCGCGGACCGTCTATGCTGAGGTTGAAGATGCCCCTGTGCAGATCTTGAGCGATTACGCCGTGCGCTGCGTTTCCGCCTTGGCTGAACAGTCTTTGGATAGCCTGTTGAAGGCATCTGTTACTTGGCCGGAGATTTCGCATGACGTCTGAACAAGCCCTGTGGAAAGCCCCGATGGGCCTTGGCGAATTTTCGGCCCAAGGGTCGGTTCGTCAGCTCGTGCCGGACGAGGCGGCTCGCCGCGTGATCGCCAAGCTCTATGGTCTGGTCTCGCTCGATCGACTGGAGGCCGAGGTCAAGCTGGTGCGCTGGCATGATGGCGGACAGATCGATGGCCGCTGGTCCGGTTCGGTCACCCAAAATTGCGGCGTCACGCTTGAGGACTATTCGACCGAACTGAAAGGGGAGTTTCGCGTGCGCGTGGTGCCCGTCGGCAGCCTTCATGCCCCCGACCCCAACGTCGTCGAAATTGCCTTTGATCCGGAGGCCGATGATCCACCAGACGTTCTGGAGGATAATATTGTCGATCTGGCCCATTATGTGCTGGAAGAGCTGTCGCTGTCGATCGACCCTTTTCCACGCAAGCCGGGAGCCGAGTTTGTGGCCCCTGAGCCAGAGGTAGAGCAATCGCCCTTTGCCGTGCTAAGGAAGCTCAAACCGGGTGCAACTGAGTCTTAAGGGACCTTGCCTATCCATTCCGTCCGATGGTCCTAGGCCGATGTTTGGGATGTTGGAATGTCTCGGCCGAGCCTTTGGGTTCGGGCGGGTCTTAATTGAGAGGCTTTCGCGCCAGCGTGACCGATAGGTTTGTCATTTCCGTCGATGCCATGGGTGGCGACCATGGTCCGTCTATCGTGGTGCCAGGCGTCGCGATCGCGGTGGGCCTTCTGCGCGATGTCCCCGTGAGGTTCCTGCTGCACGGCGATGAGGCACAGATTGCCAGTGAGCTGAACCGGCATCCAGCCGCCAAAGGCGTTTGCGACATCCGTCACACCGACAAGGTGGTGGCGATGGATGAGAAGCCTGCCCAGGCCCTGCGCCGGGGGAAGGGCACTAGCCTTTGGAATGCCATCGAGGCTGTCAAGACTGGCGAGGCCCAAGCCGCCCTTTCAGCGGGCAATACCGGGGCTCTGATGGCCATGTCTAAGCTGATCCTGCGTATGGCGGCGGATATGGATCGTCCCGCCATTGTCGCCAACTGGCCGACCATGCAGGGCGTTAGTACTGTTCTTGATGCTGGGGCGAACATTCAGTGTGATGCGGCCCAGCTTGTGGAATTTGCCATTATGGGCGAGGCCTATCACCGGGCCATGCACGGTGTGGCGCGTCCGACGGTCGGCCTCTTGAATGTCGGCTCAGAAGATCAAAAGGGTCATGAGGAGGTCCGCGAAGCCCACAGGCTGCTGCGCGACTCTAAACTGGGTATCGACTATCGCGGCTTTGTCGAAGGCAATGATCTGGCCAAGGGCACGGTTGATGTCGTGGTCACAGACGGTTTTACGGGCAATGTCGCGCTGAAAACCGCTGAGGGTATGGCCCGGTTTTTTGCTTCAGAAATGCGCGGCGCCTTGACCTCAAGCCTCTTGTCTAAGATCGGCGCGGTCATTGCCTCGGGCGCTTTGAAGAAGATGCGCGCCAAGCTCGACCCCAGCTCCGTCAATGGCGGGCCATTATTAGGCCTTAATGGCGTGGTGATTAAGAGCCATGGCGGTGCTGACGACCGTGGCTTTGCCAATGCCATCAAGGTCGCGGTCAATCTGGCCCGCAGCCGCTATGCCGAAGAGTTCAAGGCAAGCATGAGCCAGCTTAGCCATGTTTTGGTTCACGCGCCGACAGAAGGCCATCTGGCCAGATCAGAGGAATTGCCTCAGTGACCGAAGCTGTATCTGGAAGTCTCCGCAGCGTCGTAACCGGCGTTGGGGGCTATCTGCCATCAGATATTGTCACCAACACCGATCTATCCAAGTTTGTCGATACCAACGACGAATGGATCGTCGAGCGCACAGGCATCCGCCAGCGCCACCGGGCTGCTGAGGGAGAGTTCACCTCGGACCTGGCAACGGTTGCCGCTCAGCGCGCTCTGGCGGCGGCAGGGCGCAAGGCTTCGGATCTTGATCTGATCATTGTGGCAACCACCACGCCCGACCTGACCTTTCCGTCGGTGGCAACGATGGTGCAGCACAAGATTGGTGCGCCGGTCGGGATCGCCTTCGACGTCCAAGCGGTCTGTTCGGGCTTTGTCTATGCCATGTCGGTGGCGGACGGCTTCGTGGCGCGCGGCCTGTCCAAGTGCGCGCTGGTCATTGGCGCAGAAACCATGACGCGCCTGATGGACTGGACCGATCGCGGCACCTGCGTCCTGTTCGGCGATGGCGCGGGCGCGGTGGTCCTAGAGCCTCAGATGGGGCAGGGGCTTACGAGTGATCGCGGCCTTCTGGGCTTTGCGCTCCGGGCTGATGGATCCAAAAAAGACTTGCTGTTCGTCGATGGTGGCCCATCCAGCACAGGCACGGTCGGGCATCTACGGATGCTCGGCAATCAGGTGTTCCGCCATGCGGTGGTCAATATCTCCGAAGCCATCGAGGCCTCTGCTGCCGTTGCCGGTGTGACCATGGCCGCGGTCGACTGGTTCATCCCTCACCAAGCCAATCAACGGATTTTGGAAGGGGTGGCCAAGCGGGTCGGCATTCCGGAAGAGAAGGTCATCTCGACCGTTGCGCTCCATGCCAACACGTCTGCGGCCTCGATTCCCCTTGCGCTCAACCATGGGATTGAGGACGGACGCATCAAGCCGGGGCAGCTTTTGCTGCTGGAAGCCATGGGCGGGGGCCTGACCTGGGGTGCCTGCGTTTTGCGTCTCTAAGGCAAAAGCTTGCCCTGTCGCCAGAACCCTTTGACTTGGCGTGATAATCGGGGCAAAACACGTTAGGTTAATTGGCTGTGGGGGCTTCCCTGATGAAGGGCGAAACACTGACACGCGCGGATCTTTGCGAAGCGGTCCATTTGGAAGTGGGTTTGACCCGCCAAGATGGGGCAGCATTGGTTGAGCGTACCTTGGATCTGGTTGCCGAAGCCTTGGAGCAGGGGCAGACTGTAAAGCTCTCAGGCTTTGGCGTGTTTCAAGTGCGATCCAAGCGCGAACGGATCGGCCGCAATCCCAAGACCGGCGAGCCGGCCACCATCAACCCGCGCCGCGTTATCGGTTTTCGCGCCTCGCAGGTGATCAAGGCCCGTATCGACAAGGCCTTGGGCGGCTAGGCTGAGGCAGTAAGGTGCAAAAAGGGCCGGATGCTTTCCGAACCATTTCCGAGGCCGCTGACGAGCTCGGTGTGCCTCAGCATGTGCTGCGGTTCTGGGAAACCAAATTCTCTTTCATCAGACCGATGAAGCGGGCTGGTGGGCGCCGATTCTATCGTCCCCATGACCTGACCGTGTTGGCCGGTGTGCGCGATCTGCTGCACAAGGAAGGCTTCACGATCAAGGGCGTGCAAAAGCTCTATCGCGATCAAGGCTCAAAGCGTCTCGTCGCCGGGGCCGATGGTCCTGTGCCAGATCTCGTGCCAGAGATTGCACCAGAGGCCGCGCCCGTCGCCGCCGCGCCTACCCCTCAGCCGCCCGCGCCCCAACCTGTCATGCCTCTAACCGGCTTTGCCGCCATTGATGCGAAGGCACGGGCCAGCCTAGAGCGGAACCTTAAACTGCTGATCGATACCAAGCAGCGTTTAGACCGCGTCCTCGACGCCCAATAGCCATAAGCGTCCATTGTTAGACTTTTGCGATTGCGGCGCGGCAAAGCCCTGCCTATAAGGCTCGCTCTCTAGCGGAGCGTAGCGCAGCCTGGTAGCGCACTTGACTGGGGGTCAAGGGGTCGTGGGTTCGAATCCCGCCGCTCCGACCATTTCTTCCTCGGCATCGAGGCGAAGTGAGTTGGACAATAGGGTCGCCGAAAGGCGGCCCTTTTTGTTGGCCGCTACTTCTCGCGGTCCATCCACGACAAAAGCGGGATCAGGGGTACGCCCCAGCCAATGCCGATGACGGCATAATAGATCGCCTTGATCAGGATATTGTCGGGCAGCATGCCGCCGAGCGTGGCCGCCAAATAGATATAGCCCGTCAAAAATACCATAATCAGCACCCCGCCATAGACCTTCTTGACACGTGGGGAGAGGGGGGATTTGGACATGGGGGCACTCATTGGGTTGGCGGTCAGTCTGCCACGGCCGCGACGCAGCGTCACGGGGCATGGACGAGAAGGCTCTCGCAGTCTAGGTCCCTGAACATAGGTCCCGTTCTTGTCGAGCCCAACTGCCATGCGTTCCATGTTGATGTCTGACCGTTCCCGCCTTGTGGCTCTTTGGCTGCTGGTCACCGCCCTGATGGTGTTCGGCATGGTCGTTGTGGGCGGAGCAACGCGGCTGACCGATTCTGGCCTGTCGATTACGGAGTGGAAGCCCATTTCCGGTGCCATCCCGCCGCTCAGCCATGAGGCTTGGATGGCAGAGTTCACCAAGTACCAGCAGATCCCGCAATATAAACTGCTGAACCCAGATATGGATCTCGAGGCGTTCAAGTCGATCTTTTGGTGGGAATGGGGTCACCGACAGCTCGGACGACTGGTCGGGGCTGTCTTTGCAGTGCCCTTCTTCGTCTTGCTCGTGCTCAAGCAAATCCCGCAGCGGCTGATCTGGCGCTGCTGGGTGCTTCTGGGCTTGGGCGGACTTCAGGGCTTTATCGGATGGTGGATGGTCTCGAGCGGTCTGTCCAAGCGGGTCTCGGTCGCTCCAGAGCGGCTGACCACCCATCTGGGACTGGCCCTCATCCTGTTCTGCGCCCTAATCTGGACGGCCTTGGAAGCTTGGAACGGGCAGGGGCGGGCCGCCAATCGCTCACGATGGCCGCTGGCGGCTGCGGGCTTGGCGCTCTTTGTCTATGTCCAAAGTCTGTTGGGCGCCCTCGTGGCGGGTAATGATGCTGGCCTCGTCTATAATGATTGGCCGCTGATGAACGGGGCCTTTTTCCCTAAGGACTATTTCGCAGCGGAAGGGTTCTGGCTGTTCCATGCCCATGCCGCCGTGCAGTTCAATCATCGCATCGGGGCCTATCTCCTGTTTGCAGCAGCCCTTGTCTTCGCCGCGCTGGTGAGTCGCAGCCGTGACGTCGCCCCCGCGACCAAGGGGCTGGGCGTTTTGGTCGCCGTTTTGGTCACCGGCCAGGCTGTTTTGGGTATTGCAACCTTGATGGCGCGTGTACCGCTCAGCCTTGGTGTCCTTCATCAGGCCGGAGCGGCTTTGGTGCTTGGCGCGGGGGTTTGCTTGGCTTGGCGGGCGAGGCGAGCCTAAAGGCTATACGGTATCATTTTACCGTGCCATCAAATCCCTTGTGGAATAAGGGTTTGCGCATCGGGCGAAATTCTTTTGGTTGACAGGCTGTGAGGGGGACTGTAGCCCGACGCCTCAATCCGGTGTCACCGCTGTTCGGGACATCGCTATATAATGGATCTGTCCCCATGACGACCAAGACCACGGTTTCCTTGAAGCCGGCGGACGTCGAGAAGAAGTGGATTTTGATCGATGCTCAAGACGCCGTTGTCGGTCGTCTGGCTTCGTTCATTGCCATGCGTCTTCGCGGCAAGCACCGCCCCGACTACACCCCTCACGTCGATTGCGGCGACTATGTCGTTGTCATCAACGCTGACAAGGTGAAGTTCACCGGGCGCAAGCTCGAAAAGAAGATCTATTACTGGCACACCGGCTATGCCGGCGGCATCAAGGAACGGACCGCAGGCAAGATCCTCGATGGTCGTTTCCCAGAGCGCATCCTTGAAAAGGCTGTCGAGCGCATGCTGCCCAAGGAAAGCCCCTTGGCCCGTCGCCAAATGACCCATCTGCGCATCTATAATAGCGCTGAACATCCTCACGAAGCTCAGAACCCCGAGACCATTGCGTTCACGGCTCTGAACTCCAAGAACCTCCGGAGCGCATAAGCCATGACCGAAGCTCAAGGTTTTGACGCCCTGCAAAGCTTGTCCTCGAACCCGGTCGAAGCGCCGGTCGAGCCCAAGATCGACGCCCAAGGCCGCGCCTATGCGACCGGCAAGCGTAAGAACGCCATTGCCCGCGTCTGGATTAAGCCTGGTAAGGGCTCGATCACGATCAATGGCCGCGATCAGGAAATCTATTTTGCCCGCCCTGTGCTGCGAATGATGATTGCGCAGCCTCTGCAGGTCACGGACCGTCTGGGTCAGTTTGACGTGGTGGTGACGGTTGAAGGTTCGGGCCTGTCGGGCCAAGCCGGTGCCGTTCGTCACGGTCTGTCCAAGGCTCTGACCTATTATGAACCCGGCCTGCGCACGCTCTTGAAGCCCCACGGCTTCCTGACCCGCGACAGCCGCGTTGTTGAGCGCAAGAAGTACGGTAAGGCCAAGGCCCGTCGTAGCTTCCAGTTCTCGAAGCGCTAATCGCACCTTTCGCGGTTCCATCGAAATTAGGGGTCAGCTTTGCTGGCCCCTTTTTTTGTTTTGAATGGGCACCCGTTCCAAACTGACAGGTCTCACCACACCCCCTTTGCTTCCCCCACAATTCATAATAGTCATAACTACTGAAATAGTGGGGTTGGGGCCTAAACCATTGTGACCAGTCAGGCAGATCAGGATGAAGCGGGGGGCCGCACTGACCTGTCTGAGCTCCGCGCGACCAATCTGCAGCTTCAAGCGACCATTGACCAGTTGCGGGTCGAACTGGAGAACCGGGCGGCCCATACAGCGGCGGCGGTGCAGCAGGCTCAGGCCAGCTTCACGGGCGAAATTGATCAGCTTATGGCCACGGTTCAGAGGATGCGGGATCAGCTTGAGGAGCAGGCGGCTGCGGGCGTCGCTGCGGTTCAGGCTGTGCGCGCCTCTGGCGAGGCAGAAGCCAATCAACTGCGCGCCACGATCGGCACACTCCGGACCACCTTAGAGGCCGCCAAGGCCGATGCCGCGCAGGATCTGGCCTCGGCGGAAACCGCCTTTGCTCGTGAACGCACGACGCTGCAAAACCAAATACTGTGCCTGCGCATAGCGCTGGAGGAACGATCATGACACTCGCTGTCGATGCTCAACTGAAGCGCGCGCAGATCTTGCTGGAAGTGTCGCAGCGGTGTGGTGCCGTTGGTACTCTGGACGAGCTTTTGAAAGAATTGGTGCGACTGACCTCTCTGGCTTTGCAATGTGATCGCGGTACTCTGTTCTTGAATGACGGTGAGACGGGTGAGCTCTATTCCCGGGTCGCTCAGGGCGGCTTGATGCGCGAGATCCGTATTCTCAACCGGTCTGGCATTGCCGGTCATGTGTTCCAGACGGGGGAGTCGGTCCATACCGAAGATCCCTATAGTGATCCGCGCTTCAATGCCTCGGTCGACGAGCGGACCGGCTATCAGACCCGCAACATCATCTGCGTTCCGGTGCGCACCATGGCCGGTGAGATCATCGGCGTGATGCAGAGCCTCAACAAGCTGGATGGGGCGTTCAGCCAAGACGACCTTGACCTCTTAGAGGCCATGACCAATCAGGCCGCTATTGCCCTGCAAAGCTTGGAATATGTCGAGAAGATCCACCAGATCCGGGCCAAGGAACTGGCCTTTTTAGAGCTGGTTTCAGACATTAGCGCTGAATTTGATCTGTCTCGGCTGTTGGTGCGGGTGGTTGAAGAAACCACCAAAATGCTCGGAGCCGAGCGGGCCACTGTCTTCATGTATGACGCTGCCACCCAGACCCTCTTTTCGCTTCTGGCGGCGGGCGGTGAGATCAACGAAATCCGTTTTCCGGCCCATCTGGGCATTGCGGGCGCGGTCTTTACCGGCGCGACCAGCATGAACATTCCCTATGCCTATGCCGATCTGCGCTTCAACCCGTCATTCGATCGCCAGACAGGGTTCTTTACCCGTTCAATCCTCTGCGTTCCGATCGTCAATAAGGACAATCGCGTCATCGGCGTGACCCAGGTGCTCAACAAGAAGGGCGGCATCTTTACCGACGAGGACGAGCAACGGCTCAAAGCCTTCACGGCCCAAATCGCCATCGCGCTCGAGAACTCCAAACTGTTCGACGATGTTCAGCGGGTGAAGAACTACAATGACAGCATGCTACAGAGCATGTCGAACGGGGTAATCACGCTTGATCCTTCCGGCAAGATCGTCACCTGCAATTTGGCCAGCGCCAAGATCTGGCTGGTCGAGCCTGCCAGCCTTGTCGGTCAGAACCTCGCCGACCTGCTCGGTCCCGATGATGGCTGGGCCATCGATAAGATCGCCGCCACCAAGCAAAGCCGCCTGAGTGACCTGTTGCCAGATGTGAACCTGACCCTTGGCGCGGTGAGCAAGTCCGTCAATCTGACCTTCATGCCGCTCTTGGCCGCCGAGGGGGAGAAGGAACTGGGCTCCATGCTGATGTTCGAAGACCTCAGCAGTGAGAAGCGGATGAAATCGACCATGTCGCGCTATATGGACCCGGTCATTGCCGCCCAGATGCTCGAGGGCGATGCGCTGGATCTTCTCGGCGGTGTCAGCGCCGAAGCCACCATCATGTTCACCGATGTGCGCGGCTTTACGACCATCACCGAAGAATATGGCGCGACCGGCACGGTGGCCTTTTTGAATGACTATTTCACCATGATGGTCGACTGCATCAATCGCGAAGGCGGGATGCTCGATAAGTTTATCGGCGATGCCATCATGGCCTGCTTTGGCCTGCCCGTGGCCCATGACGACGATCCGGACCGCGCGGTGCGGACCGCCATCAACATGATCCGGTCGCTATGGGAATGGAATGCGGAGCGTAAGGCCAAGGGCTTAAAGACCGTCGATATGGGCGTAGGGCTCAATACGGATATGGTGGTGTCGGGCAATATCGGCTCGCCTAAGCGCATGGACTATACGGTTATTGGTGATGGCGTGAACCTCGCCTCACGCTTGGAAAGTGCCTGCAAGGCCTATTCGGCGCGGATATTGGCCAGCGAGTCGACCGTCACGAAGCTGCGCGGGACCTATCGCCTGCGCGACATTGATCTGGTGGTGGTCAAGGGCAAGACCCAGCCGGTGCGGGTGTTTGAGCTGCTCGACTATCACGATGCCAAGACCTTCCCCAACATGACCGATGTGGTCAACTATTTCGGAGACGGTATCGAGGCCTATCGTGATGGTGACTGGCAAAAGGCGATTATGCGGTTTGAGCAGGGTCTGAAGCTCAATCCGACCGATGGACTGTCGCAAACCTATATTGATCGTTGCCATATCCTTCAGGCCAACCAACCCGAGGGGCCTTGGGACGGGGTTTGGAAAATGACCGAGAAATAGACCGTAATGCGTGCGGGCTAATGCCCAAAAGGTCCGGGCTTGCTATGGTGAAGGCCAGACGCTGTGCGGAGGGGCTGGTTTGAGCGCGATCAATCGTTATGTCGACGAAGAGCTGATGCGCCAGCGCATTGCCACTGAGGGCCATCGCCGTGTCATTGGCGGCCTGTGGGAAGAGCTTGGGATCCTTCAGCGTGACTTTCTGATCGCGCAGGGTTTAGAGCCCCATCACAAGGTCTTGGACATTGGCTGCGGATCCTTGCGCGCGGGCGTGCCCCTGACCCGCTATCTAGAGCCCGGTAGCTATTACGGGATCGACATCTCCGAAAGCCTGATCGAGACGGGATATCAGCAAGAGATCGTCACGGCCGGTCTGATTGATCGCCTGCCGAGGGATCATCTGCATGTCACCGATGGATTCAAAGCGCCCTTTGGTGTTTCGTTTGATTTTGGTATTGCCCAGTCTCTGTTTAGCCATCTGAGCCTCGACTATTTTGCCAACTGCTTGGCTGCGCTGGCCGGGACCTTCAAGCCGGGCGGTGTGATCTATGCGACCTTCTTTGAGGGGGAGGGCGAGCAGGTCGAGCGGCCGGAGGGCATCATCACCTATAGCGCCCGTGATCCCTTCCACTTTCCCAAGGCCGAAATCTTGGTGATGGCGACCCCAGATTGGGCCCTCGAATGGGTCGGGGATTGGGGCCATCCGCGCGGTCAGATCATGGTTCAGGCACGGCGCATCTAGCGTCCGATACCAAAAACCCTTGGCCGAACCCGTAAGGGAGAGCATAGGGAAGGCCCGACGGATTTGAGGGCGTGCTCCGATGAAGCCTCTGAATATTCTAATGATCCTAACTACTTGCCTTGCCCTACAGGGCTGTATCGTTGCTGGTGCGGCGGTGGGCGCGACCGGGGCAGTCGTTGGCACGGGCGTGAAGGTGGTCGGAGCCGTCGGACGCGCAGCCATTCCTGGTGAGAGCAAAAAGGATCGCGAGGCTCGGGAGTTTAAGGCTTGGAAGAAGGCCCAAAAGGCCGAACGGCCTTAGGGCTTTTGGCTCATAAATTCTAAATCCACCTTGATGCTCTTGAGCCATTCCTTTGCGGCAAGGTTCTCAATATCTAGCATCGCGATCTTGACCTTACCCGCCAGCAGGGCTGGGCTGGGGGCTAGGGTGACAAACACATTATGGGTCGCTTCCTCTAGGCCATCCGCCGCCAGCTCCAACTGTGCTTCATCATGATTTGCTGCCGCCGAGTTCAGTGCGGCATAGGCCAGCCAGTATCGAGCCTGCGCCTCCAAGGCGGTCGTTTCCAAGTCCATTGTCATGATAAAACCTCTCGTCTCAGCCCTAATTCGAGTGTTGCCGCTGAGATATGACGATTGTCCTATTGTCGAGCAGAGGCGGGATTTGACCGTTGGATGCGCGGATTTGGCGTTCAATGTCATCGGTGAGTTCACGCTTGGCATCAATTGCGGGTTTATGGCGCAAGGGATTTCCGATATGCCCGCGGCTCTAAGCGATAGGCTTGGCGTCCAAAACTGGGGTCGCTGACGCTGAATGGGAGGCTGAGATCATGATCCATCGGGTTTTCATCGACGGTGAAGTGGGCACAACGGGTTTGCAAATCCGTAACCGCCTTGCTGCGCGGAAAGACCTGATGGTGGCCTCATTGCCTGAGGACCGCCGCAAGGACCCAAGGGCTCGGGCCGAGATGATCAACAGCGTTGATGCCGTGATCCTATGCCTTCCCGATGAGGCCTCGCGTGAGGCCGTCAGCATGATCCAGAACGATCAGGTGCGGGTCATTGATGCCTCGACTGCCTTTCGCACGGCCGCAGGCTGGACCTATGGCTTTCCGGAAATGTCTGCGGTTCAGCGCCAAGCCGTGGCGGCTTCCAAGCGCGTGTCCAACCCCGGCTGTTTTCCAACTGGCTTTATCGCCCTAGTCCGCCCCCTGATCGAGGCGGGTCTTATACCTGCCGACTGGCCTGTGACGGTCAGCGCGGTTTCGGGCTATTCGGGCGGCGGTAAGCCGATGATTGCTGAGTTTGAGGATCAAGCCTCAGATAACTTCACTACAGAGCCCTACCGGATCTATGCCACAGGCTTGGAGCACAAGCATGTGCCAGAGATGCAACGCCATACCGGGCTTACCGGTCGTCCTTTGTTTGCGCCATCAGTCGGACGTTACGCCCAAGGCATGATCGTCGAGGTCCCGCTACAGCTTTGGGCCATGCCCACCTTGCCGCAGGTCTCTCAACTACATGAGGTCCTGTCGCTGGCCTATGCAGGTTCGCGCTTTGTCGAGGTGGCGTCATTGGCTGAGGCCGCCTCGATCAAGACCCTCGATCCTGAAGGCCTAAACGGCACCAACCGTTTGAAACTCTTTGTCTTTGGGAATGAAGCCGCAGGCCAGGCGCGGCTCGTGGCCCTGCTGGATAATCTCGGTAAGGGCGCTTCGGGGGCTGCTGTCCAGAACTTGAACCTGATGCTGGGCTTAGACGAGGGCGAGGGCCTGATCTAGGCCAAAGCCGAAACCCTCTCCCGCTGGGAGAGGGCCTCAGATCTATGGATTAGGACAGTTTCACCAGCATCTTGCCGATGTTCTCGCCCTTGAACAGCTTCACGAAGGCGGCCGCGGCATTTTCGACGCCGACATCCACGGTCTCGCGATACTTCAGTTGGCCCGAGCCAATCCACTCGGCCATATCCTTAACGAACAGGGCCTGTTGCTCTGGGTGATCGGAGACAATGAAGCCTTCCAGACGCAGACGCTTGCCGACGGCTTGGATCAGGTTGGACGGGCCCTTGGAAGCCTCGGTATCGTTATATTGCGAGATCATGCCGCAAAGGGCGAAGCGGGCGAAGGGACGGGCCGCCGTAATGGCGGCTTCCAGATGCTCACCACCGACATTTTCGAAATAGACGTCGATGCCCTTGGGGGCCGCTTCCAAGAGCGCTGCCGTCAGGTCCTTGACCTTCTTGTAGTCGATAGTCGCGTCGCAGCCAATTTCCTTGAGGTAGGCGATCTTGTCGTCGCCGCCGGCCGAACCAATGACCGTGCAGCCCTTGATCTTGGCAATCTGGCAGACCAGTGCGCCGACGGCCCCGGCGGCAGCCGAAACGAACACTACATCACCGGGCTTCAGGGCTGCGATCTTCAACAGGCCGACATAGGCGGTCATGCCAGGCATGCCCAGAACGCCGAGGAAGGCTTGCGGTGGCATGCCGTGGGTGTCGATCTTCTGGAGGGTCGAGGCGGGGGCCACATAGGCTTCGCGCCAGCCCCACATGGACGAGACAATGTCGCCGGGCTGGAACTTTGGATCGTTTGATGCGACCACCTCACCAACCGCGCCGCCCTGCAGCACTTCACCGATCTGGAACGGGGGGACATAGCTTGGACGGTCGGTCATGCGGCCGCGCATATAGGGGTCAACCGTCATATAGAGGTTCTTGACTTGGACTTCGCCAGCGCCCGGTTCTGGCACTTGAACAGTCGTGAGGGTGAAGTTGTCGGCAGTCGGTGTGCCGACGGGGCGGGATTTGAGGTGAACTTCACGCGAGGTGAGGGTGGTCATGGCGTTTCTCCCTATCGAACAGCGCGGGGTCCGCGCGGGTTTCAAACAACTGTTTAGCTTGAATTGGGCCTCGGCTCCAGCCTCATCGGTCAGCTTGCACATCCATTGGCCCTTGCACGCGGCGCAGTGTAGACAGGGGTCTTAGGATTGCAGATCAAGGACCGAATCTCATGACCCAGCAATTACGCGCCGGCGTGGTCGGAGCCGGTGTCTTTGGCGGCCATCACGCGCGCAAATATGCCAGCCTCCCGGCCGTGACCCTGACGGCCATCTATGACCCTGACGAAGGGCGTGGGCAGGCCTTGGCAGCGGAGCTGGGAGCAACTGCCTGCACGGATATGGCCGCCTTTCTGGAGCTTGTGGATGTGGTGACAGTGGCATCCCCTGCCGACAGTCACGGACCGGCGACCCTAGCCGCCCTGACGGCGGGGAAGCATGTCTATGTCGAAAAGCCCTTAGCGACCAATCTCGATGAAGCCGAAAAGCTGACCTCCATGGCGGCCAAAAAGGGCGTGGTTCTGGCCTGCGGCCATCAGGAACGGATCGTCTTTCAGGCCATGGGTCTGATGGATGTGCCCGAAACCCCGCTAGCGCTGGAGGCCGTGCGTCGCGGAACCTGGAATATCCGCGGAACGGATGTGTCCTGCGTCTTGGATCTGATGATCCACGATATTGATCTGGCCCTTAGCCTCGCGCGCTGTGAGCCCATCGCCGTAGAGGCGGAAGGCCGCACAGAACAGGGTCCCTATCTGGACGAGGTTGAGGCCGAAGCCACCTTTACCAACGGTATGAATGCGACCTTCAAGACCTCACGCATCGCTGAGGCGCGCGAGCGGACCATGCGGATCGTCTATCCCTCGGGCGTGGTCGAGATCGACTTCCTGACCCGAGCCTTTCGCAACACCACCCCCTTTGCGCTCAATGCCGACTTCACCGAGACGGTGCAGGGCAGGGACCCTCTGGGGGCCAATGTGGCAGGCTTTGTGGCTGCCGTTCGCGGAGAGGTTGCTCGTCCGCCTGTGACCGGGGCCGAGGCGGCGCTGGCGCTGGATCTGGCCTTGGCAGTCGAAATGGCCGCTGGGGCTTGACCTTGGCTGGGCCGTACTAGCTCTATTAGACATCAAAGGAGATCAACAATGCTGCGATCCTTCGCCCTTTCAGCCGTCGTCGCCACCGTGGCTTTCGCCGCTTCAACCGATCAGGCTGGGGCCGCCGAATCTGTACCGTCCGTCGCCTATGGCTTCAAATTCACGGACATCGAGGGAGGCAACCTCTCTATGGAGCAGTTTCGAGGCAAGGTGGTTCTGGTCGTCAATACTGCGTCACAGTGCGGGTTCACTGTCCAATATGATGGTCTCCAGAAGCTCTATGCCGACAATAAGGCTAAGGGTTTGGTCATTCTTGGCGTGCCGTCCAATGATTTTGGGGGGCAGGAGCCGGGCTCAAACGCCGAGATCAAGAAGTTCTGTAGCGTGAACTTCAATATCGACTTCCCGATGGCCGCCAAGGCGGTGGTGAGGGGCGACAAGGCCCATCCCTTCTACAAATGGACCAAGGCCAAGCTGGGTTCGCAGGCCGAGCCCAAGTGGAATTTTCATAAGATCCTGATTGGTCGAGACGGTCAGCCGATCGCGGGCTTTGGCTCGATGGTCAAGCCTTCGGACAAGGCGCTTTTGACCGCGATCAATAAGGCCCTGTAAGCGGGGCTTTCCCTCGCGCGCCATCGGCTCTAAGTTGGCGACGCTTGCGATCTGTCGAGTGTGGATTCAGGACTTAAGATGAGCGGTCAGACCGACTGGGTAGAACTTCTGTTGTCATCAACGGGGCGTATTGCACGCATGCCGTTCTTGATTGCTGGAGCCGGGCTGATCGCAATCACCGCGCTTTATGAGTCTGTGGCGGGAACAACGCTCCATCTTCTGACCGGATGGTTTGTCTACCCAGCGATCCTTTTCGCGGCGGCCTGCATCCTGTCGAAGCGTTTGCATGACCGTGGACGGTCCGGTTGGTGGGCAGCCGCCATCCTGATCGGGATCATCGCCATCTTGCCTTCGCCAAGCAGCTTCTTTGACTTCCTGTTTGGGGTGCTGGTCTTTTGGGCGACCATTGAGCTGGCCGTCATGCCGAGTGAAGAGGGTGCCAATCGCTTTGGCCCCAATCCGGTCAATCCCCTGTCAGACGCTTCAGCGATATAGAGCTTAAAGTGGTGGGTTGGCCTCAAGGGTCGGACCGAAAATGGTTTCGAAGCCAGACCTTAGGGCGGCGTCGGCCTCATCCATGGTTAGGGGCAAGCCAAGATCGACCAAGCTCGTCACGCCGTGCTCGCGGATGCCGCAGGGCACAATACCGTCAAAATGGCTAAGATCGGGCTCGACATTCAAACTGATGCCGTGAAACGAGACCCAGCGCCTTAGCTTCACGCCGATAGCGGCGATCTTATCTTCTTGCGTCGGAATGCCAGGTGCCTTGCGATCGACCCAGACGCCCACGCGGCCGGGCTTGATCTGTCCTTCGACATTGAAGCGTAACAGGGCGCTGATCACCCAAGCCTCTAACGCCGCCACGAAGGCGTGAACATCCCGCCCACGCTCGCGCAGGTCCAGCATGACATAGGCTACGCGCTGCCCCGGCCCGTGATAGGTATATTGCCCGCCACGCGCGCTTTCGAACACGGGGAACCGACCCGGAGCCAAGAGGTCGCCGCCTTTGGCTGAAATGCCTGCCGTATAAAGGGGCGGATGTTCCAACAGCCAAACCATCTCGCTGGCCCGGCCTTCTGCAATCTCAGCGGCGCGTGCCTCCATCGCAGACACGGCGGCGGAATAGTCGACAAGGCCGTTCGACACCGCCCACTGGGTTGGGGCCTGATCTGATCGCAAAAAGGTCGAAAAGGGCGAAACAGATGACGACAAAGGCGCTGATCTCCTGAGCTTTAACTTCCGGTCAAGTATGTCGTCGCAATGTGGTGCCTGGTGAGATGCTGCGCTAGCTGATTCATCGGCTGATTCGCATCGAGCGGTGTTTTTAGGGGTTTAGGCGTGAGTCAGGTCAATTCGGTCAATGTTGAGATCTCGGTGGTCCTCGGCCGCTCGATCTTGCCCATGCAGCAGCTCCTGCGCATGGGGCGTGGTGCCGTCATTCCCTTGGACGCCAAGGCGACGGATGAGGTCTGGATCTTAGCCAATAACCATCCTGTCGCCCGGGGCGAAATTCAAATCAGCGACGATAAGATCGCCATCAGCGTCACGCGCGCCGCCAACCTCTATGATTTCCTAGCGGGTGGGGCAGGTTAAGGCCGCCTCTATCGCATTTTACGCACAGTCTTTTCGCCTTTAACGCAATCAGCCCTTCACAGATGCGTCGGGGTTTGGTAACCCCCGCCGCTCACTGCTATGCGGTCGTGGCGGAATTGGTAGACGCGCAGCGTTGAGGTCGCTGTGGGGCAACCCGTGGAAGTTCGAGTCTTCTCGACCGCACCAGTGAGTTTAGGATAGGCCCCCGGCGTCTTCGGACCCCGGGGGTCCTTCCCACAGTCCGTCAGCCGGGGATCATGAGTCCTCAAAGGAGGGTCCGATGACCCGAAATGCGGGCGATCTGACGGCTCTTATTCAAGGGCACAATCCGGCTGAGGATCTCGAAGATCTGGCCTTGGGCGACGACTACGCCCTAAACCCTGCCTATATCGACATGGTGGTTGAAGCGGCCGATCGCGGGGACGCGTTAAGGCTTCGCGAACTGATCGATGCCCTGCGTCCCGCCGATGTCGCCGACCTGATGGGCTTCTTGTCCGCCGAATATCGCTATGAGCTCTTGGCCTTTATCGCGCCCGAGGCCTTGGCCGAGATCCTCTCCGAGCTGGACTACCATATTCGTGAAGACGTGCTGGAGAAGGTTGCCCCGGCCGTCCTCGTACGCGCCTTGGAAGAACTGGATTCCGACGACGCCGCCGATCTGGTTGAGGACCTTGAGGACGACAAGCGCGATGAGGTGCTTGCGGCCATGTCTGAGGCCGACCGGACCAGCATCCAGACGTCACTGGCCTATGGGGAGGAGAGCGCTGGACGCCTGATGCAGCGCGAGGTCATGGCCGCGCCGCAGTTCTGGACTGTGGGTCAAACCATCGACCATATTCGTAGCTCTGCCGATGACCTGCCGGACCTGTTCTTTGACATCTATGTCGTGGACCCGTCTTACAAGCCGCTGGGCGCGGTGCCGGTGAGTGTGCTGCTCAAATCCAACCGAGATACGCTGCTCGAACTGATCATGGAACCGGTGACCGAAATCACCGTCGAGATGGACCAGGAAGAGGTGGCCTATATTTTCGACAAGTACCACCTGATCTCGGCACCTGTGACCGATCCGGGCGGGCGCCTTGTCGGTCAGATCACCGTCGATGATATTGTTGGCGTTATTCAGGAAGAGAGTCAGGAAGACCTTCTGGCCCTCGCCGGTGTGACCGAGACGGGCCGTGACGCGACGGTCTTGGATGTCACCAAATCACGGTTCTGGTGGCTCTTGATCAATCTGGGCACGGCTGTGCTCGCCTCCAGCGTCATTTCAGCCTTCAGCGGTGCCATTTCGCAACTGGTAGCCTTGGCTGTCCTGATGCCCATTGTCGCCTCGATGGGAGGCAATGCCGGAACCCAGACCCTGACGGTGGCTGTGCGTGCGCTCGCGACCAGGGAACTGTCGTCGGTCAATATGCTGAGGACCATTTGGCGCGAAATTGCCGTGGGTTTGCTGAATGGCGGGGCCTTCGCCCTGTGCGTTGGCGTGGTCGTGACCTTCTGGTTCAATGACCCGCTCTTGGGTCTGGTCATTGGCATGGCCATGGTCATCAACCTTTTGGCGGCCTCATTGGCCGGTATTCTCGTGCCCCTGACCCTCGAGCGCCTAGGCTATGACCCAGCGGTCTCATCCACGGTCTTTGTGACCACGGTCACAGATGTGGTCGGATTCTTCAGCTTCTTAGGGCTCGCCGTCCTAATCCTGCTTTAGTCGGCATGGCACTTGCTGGTGCTTGATCGGGTCAGCAGGACCTGTTTCATATTGGGTCATCGGTTTCTATGGTTTCTTCCTACCAGATCTCCAGCGAGGCCATCGCTCAGATCAAGCTGCTGGAGGGGTTTAGGCCCCGGGCCACGCCGCTGGGGGATGGGCGCTGGGCCGTGGGCTATGGCCATGTCGCCTCGACCAAAAGAACCTCGATCGTCACCCGCGCTCAAGCGGATCTGCTGTTACGCTATGATCTCAATGTCATTTCAGAAGCTCTTTCAGGTCTCGTCTATACACCGTTGAATTCAAACCAAATCGATGCCTTAGGTAGCTTTGTCTACAATATCGGATTGGACGCCTTTGAGGGCTCGGCGGTCCTGCGTCTGATCAATGCCGGTGCCCTTCTCGAAGCCGCAACCGCGATGGAGCAGTGGTGTCACGCCACTGTGGCTGGACAGTCGCAAGAGGTCGATGGCCTGATCCGCCGCCGGGCGATGGAGAAGGCGCTTTTCCTCAAGCCAGACGGCGGTTGGGTCCCGGTGCCAAGCCGTCTGGTCGTTCCCCATGCGGATGTCCCGTGCCTGTCCCATGACAGCACAGGTGATCAGGTCGCGATCGAAGTCGACGAGATTGCCGAGGTCGCGCCGACCCTCGCGGAGGCCGAGGAGCCCGCGCCGATGCCATTGGTTTCCGACCTGACGCATGAGCCTCAATCAGAGGCCCCATCCGACGCGGTTTTGCCGTCAGAACCCGCAGTTGATGAAACGGTCCTCTTTCCAGCGACGCCGTCCGTCGCTCGGCGCGCCGCTCCGTCCAAATCTGCCGCGAGGTCCAAGCAAAAGCGCTCTTTGCCTAGGCTCGACTATGGTCACTTGGCCATTTTGGGCCTGATTGCCCTCGGCGCTCTGGCGGCCATTGGCTTTGCGGTTAGCTTGGCTACGGATGCCGATGTGGCCGTTCGGCAAAACCCGCAAACACTGGCAAGGGCTTGGGCGATTGGCATTACCGGCCTCTTGTCCCTGTCGGTGGCTTCAGTCCTATTGTTCCGGATGCTAAATCCAAAGGTCTGAGCGGGCAGGGCGGTGGCCTTCTGCGCAAGGCCTATGCTAGAATTTGGTCATGACCCAAACCTCTGCACCCTCAATGGATTTTGGCCTTGGCGAGACTGCCGACGCCATTCGTGACGTCACCGCGCGCTTCGCCTCCGAGAAGATCGCGCCTTTGGCCGCCGAGATCGACGCCAGCAATAGCTTCCCGCGTGAGCTTTGGCCCCAGATGGGCGAGCTCGGCCTGCATGGCATCACCGTGTCCGAGGAGGATGGCGGTCTGGGCCTTGGCTATCTTGAGCATGTCGTGGCGATGGAAGAGATCAGCCGCGCTTCAGCCTCGGTCGGCCTGAGCTATGGTGCCCACTCCAATCTCTGCGTCAATCAGATCCGCCGCTGGGGCACCCCGGCGCAAAAGGCCCGCTATCTGCCCAAATTGATCAGTGGGGCCCATGTCGGGGCCTTGGCCATGTCGGAGGCCGGTTCAGGCTCGGACGTCATCTCCATGCGCCTGAGGGCTGACAAAAAGGGTGACCGCTATGTCCTCAACGGCACCAAGTTCTGGATCACCAATGGCCCCCACGCCGACACGCTGGTGGTCTATGCCAAGACCGACCCTAACGCCGCCAGCCGGGGCGTCACCGCCTTCCTGATTGAGCGCGGTTTCAAAGGCTTTTCCACCTCGCCCAAGCTCAACAAGATGGGGATGCGCGGATCCGACACCTGCGAGCTGGTGTTCGAGGACTGCGAGGTCCCGGAAGAGAACGTCATGGGGCCCGTGGGCGGCGGTGCAGGGGTCCTGATGAGCGGCTTGGACTATGAGCGCGCTGTGCTGGCTGCCGGGCCTTTAGGGATCATGCAGGCCTGTCTGGACGTGGTCCTGCCCTATGTGCGCGAGCGTCAGCAGTTCGGCAAACCCATCGGCAGCTTCCAGCTGATGCAGGGCAAGATCGCCGACATGTATGTCGCCCTCAACTCCGCTCGCGCCTATGTCTATGCCGTCGCCAAGGCCTGCGACGCGGACCAGACCACCCGCTTTGACGCCGCAGGCGCGATCCTGCTGGCCTCCGAAAATGCCGTCAAAACCGCGTTAGAAGCCATCCAGGCCCTGGGCGGCGCTGGCTATACCAAAGACTTCCCGGTTGAACGCCTGCTGCGCGACGCCAAGCTCTATGACATTGGCGCGGGGACCAACGAGATCCGCCGGTTCCTGATTGGGCGCGAATTGATGGGGGCTTAGGCTGGTTGGCAATCGCAAATTTTTGTGTAGACTATAGGTAGATTGATTTGGAGTTTCCGACATGGCCGGAAAAGATCAGCACGTCGCGCCTCGCAGCGGGAAATGGAGCGTTCGTTCAGCAGGTGCAGCTCGTGCGTTTAAGCTTGTTGGGACTCAGAAAGAGGCGATTTCGATTGGCCGCGAAAGGGCACGGAGTGAGAAGTCGGAGCTGTTTATTCATGGTGCTGACGGCCGCATAAGAGAGCGAAATTCTTTTGGTGCTGATCCGTGTCCGCCGAAAGACAGGCGTTGAGTTTGGCCGACTATAGGCGGTCAGTTTTTATCAACTGTCCGTTCGATGAGGATTATGACCCAATCCTTCAGGCGCTTTTGTTTTGTGTTGTCTACTTGGGGTTTAAGCCGAGATTATCGCGCGAGCGAAATGATAGCGCAGAAGTCCGGCTACATAAGATTCAAGATCTGATTCAATCTTCAGCGTATTCAATTCATGATCTCAGTCGATGTCAGGCTAAGAAGAAGGGTGAATACTATAGGTTGAATATGCCCTTCGAGCTGGGTCTTGATTATGGTTGCCGTCAGTTTCTCGAAGAGCGGCAGGACAAGAAAATCCTGATCTTGGAAGAGAAACAGCACCGCTATCAGGCAGCATTGTCCGATTTTTCAGGCTGCGACATCCAAGCTCACGGAAACAAATTTGACTCTGCTGTGCGTAAGGTCCGCAATTGGTTTGTTGACGAAGCTGGTGCCGAAAAGTTGGGTGCTGACCGTATACTTTGCGAGTATGAAGACTTCCAAGGTTGGTACTATGAAAAACAGATGGCGGCCGGTTTTTCGGAAGCTGACATCAAAGACTATTCCACCAAGGAACTTCTCGAAGAGATGGTCGGTTGGATGGCTCTTGATAAGCCCGTAAAATACGTCCACCCCCCCAAATGAAAAACGCTGCGGAGGGCTTCCTCCGCAGCGTTCAACAATGTCAGCAAAGTCGCTGACCTTCAGCAAGGGGTCAGCCGAGACTGTTTCCGTCGCCGAAGTTCTCCAGAGACTTCGTGATTCGACATTGAGACACTGGATCACCTCCTTTCGCTGTTTAACAGGGACTCACAGTCTGTCCCGTCCACGCGAAAAGGCAAGGGGTGAAGCGCCCCAAGTCCCAGAATCAAAAACGCCCGGCGGTGAGGCCGGGCGCATGATCGTTTAAAAGGCGAAGATGCTACTTAATCTTGCCTTCTTTGAACTCGACATGCTTGCGCACGACGGGGTCATATTTGTTCATCACCAGCTTTTCAGTCTTGGTGCGTGCGTTCTTCTTCGTCACGTAGAAGAAGCCGGTATCCGCAGTGGAGTTCATGCGAATCTTGATTGAAGCCGGTTTAGCCATGGTCGAATCCTTCGGGGGTTCGCCGCACACGCTGCGAACCGGGAAATCCAAGAGGCGCGGACAATACCCTTCGATCAGGCAATGTCAACGCTATGAAGCAGATTAACGCAGTCCCGTGCGTTTTGCGCCGCCATTGCGATAGGTAAACAGAAAGGCGGGCTCGTCAGCCGTCGGAACTTGAACATGGCGCACGACCGCCTCGGTAATATCGAACATGGGCAGTTTCAGCGCCTCGGCCAGCGGGCGATAGGCCAGATCGGCCAGTTCCGGCGTCGCTTCGAGCTTGCCCTGGGTCAGGGCCGCGTCGGCCTGAAAGAAGCGGGCGTGAAAGCGGATCGGGCTTTCGGTCGGCGTAATGGCCCGCGCAATCAAGGTCAGGTGCGAAAAGTCCGCTTCAGCACCCGAGGCCAGCGGCAAGATCAGCCCGGTCTCTTCCTCGGTCTCGCGCAAGGCCGCAGCCGCTAGGGCGTGGGCGAGGCGGCGGGACGCGGCGGTCAGGCGGATACAGGCTTCTGACAGGGGCACGGCGGGGCGCACCGCTCGATCGGCCTCGTCCAGCTTGCCGCCCGGAAAGACGAAGACGTCTGGCGCAAAGGCAGACTTGCGCGGCCTGCGCCCCATCAGCACCTCTGGCCCGTCCGATCCTTGCCGGATCAGCACCAAGCTGGCGGCGTGACGCGGTGTGGCGGGCTTAGCCTTTGTGGGCGCGCTCACAGCCCCACTCATAGATAGCTCAACTGACGCGCCCCGCGCAGGAAGCGCACATAGGGGGCCGGGCGGTGAGGGTCCTCGATCCGCAGGGCCAATTCATGGACCACGAACCGCGTAATATTGGGCAGGTCGAGCGCTAAGGCCTCGTCCAGATCGACCCAGGCGATCTCGTCCAACTCGCCGCAGTCGGGCGCGCGCTCTAAGCTGATCAGATGCTCGGCCTCAGCCATAAAGAACCGGGCATCAAAGCGTTTGGGCCGATAGGGCGGGGTGATGGCGCGGGCGATGAAGTCCAGCGCCCCTAGATTGGCTTCGGCCCCCAAGGCCATAAAGTCGCGCCATGGGCCGGCACCGGGCCGCACGGGCGCGGGCTTGGCCAGCAGAAGCCCGACCTCTTCAAAGGTCTCGCGTACAGCGGCGAGGGCCAAGGCGCGGGCGCGGGCAGGCGGCGCGGTCTGTTCCACCCGTGCGGCGACCTCTGGGCGAAGGTCTTCGCAATAGGGGGCGCGAAAGTCGCTGCGGTCGATCCGGCCACCGGGGAACACCCATTTTCCGGGCATGAAGTTGTGGCCCTTATTGCGCCGCCCCATCAAGAGGCGCGGCTTTTCAGCGTCGCGCCGCACGATGATCAAGGTGGCCGCATCCTTGGGTCGCACGACCTTTTGGTCTTCGGTGCGCATGGCCCCGTCAGAGCGCGGGTCGTAATTGGGGTCGAGTTTCGGTTCGGTCATGGGCCTAGTTTAGGACGACTTTAGCGAAGGGAAAGTCTGACCTTAGGGAAACCTGCCAAGCCTTGACCCTGCAACCGCAAGGCCCCATCGTGCGTCATCAGATTTTCAAGGAAAAGATCATGCGAATCCTTACCGCAGCCGCCGTTGCCGCGCTCAGCCTCACCGCCAATTCGGCCCTCGCCGCCGGGTCTGCGACCTCATCGGACGCCATCTTTGCCGCCGCCCGTGCTGTCCAGCCCAAGGTCGTGGCCTGGCGCCGGGACATTCACGAACATCCAGAACTGGGCAACCGCGAGTTCCGCACCTCCGCCCTGGTCGCTGCCGAACTGACCCGACTGGGTTTTGAGGTCCGCACCAAGGTCGCCACCACCGGGATCGTGGCCGTGCTCAAGGGCGGCAAGCCCGGCGGCGTTGTGGCCCTGCGCGCCGATATGGACGCCTTGCCGGTCTATGAAAAGACCGGTCTGCCCTTCGCCTCCAAGGTCACGGCGGAGTATGATGGCCAGACGGTTGGCGTCATGCATGCCTGCGGACATGACACCCATGTCGCCATGCTACTCGGTGCCGCGACGGTCCTGTCCAACATGCGCGCCAACATCCCCGGCACTGTGGTCCTGATCTTCCAGCCTGCCGAAGAGGGCCTGCCGCTGGGCGAGGTTGGCGGTGCCAAGCAGATGGTGCTCGAAGGGGCGCTAGAAAATCCCGCCCCCACCGCCATTTTCGGCATCCATATCGGCCCCGGTGACCTCGGCAAGCTGAACTATCGGGCTGGAGGCTTCTATGCTGCCTCCGACCGCTTTGACATTGCCCTCAAGGGTCGCCAGACCCATGGCGCGCGCCCTTGGGACGGCATTGATGTGGTCTCGCTCGGCGCCTCGATCGTCACAGCCTTCAACCAGATCGCCGCGCGCCAGATCAATGTCACCTCTTCGCCAACCGTCCTGACCGTCGCCACCATCCACGGCGGCGTGCGCAACAACATCATCCCCGAAGAGTTGAAGATGTCAGGCACCATGCGCACCTTCACCGACGAGCGCCGCACTGACGTCATTGCCCGCATGGAAAGGACCGTCCAGAACCTGGCCGAGAGCTATGGTGCCACCGCCACCTTGACCATGAACAGCCCCTCATACCCCGTGACCTATAATGACCCGGATCTGGCCAAGGCCATGTTGCCGACCCTGACCAAGGCCGCAGGCGGTGCCAAGAACGTCGAGTCCGAAGGCGATTTGGTTACCGGGTCAGAGGACTTCTCCTTCTATGCTCGCAAGATCCCCGGCGTCTTCTACCAACTGGGCGGCCGCAAACCCTCGGTCGAGGCCAAAACCGCCCCGGCTAACCACTCCCCCTATTTCGACATAGACGAGAGCGTCCTCGAAGTCGGCGTCCGCACCCATGTGCTGCTGGCCCTGGACTATCTGGCCAGCCGCAAGGGCAAGTAGGGGGCGTTGTTAGCGCGCTCTAAGAAACAAGGCCCTCACCCAACCCTCTCCCTCAGGGAGAGGGCTAATCGGTTCTAGCTCTCGCCCCCTTGGGGGAGAGGGTTGGGTGAGGGGGCATCCACTCGCTCTCCGCCGCGTTGCCCACCAAAGCGGTGATCTAGCGGGCCGCTTCCTGCCTGAGTGAAAGGGTCTGGGGCCCCGCCTTCGCGGGGAACACGGAAGATAGGGAAACAAGGCCCTGATC